>JAZRLF010000090.1:0-6638 GCA_045646695.1 Lachnospiraceae bacterium | reverse complement strand
ACGGTGCTTTCCCGCTGCTTCGCAGCTAACTTTGCTCATAAAGGCAGCTCAGCGCGCGCCATTCGCAAAGGCACCTACGGTGCTTTCCCGCTGCTTCGCAGCTAACTTTGCTCATAAAGGCAGCTCAGCGCGCGCCATTCGCAAAGGCACCTACGGTGCTTTCCCGCTGCTTCGCAGCTAACTTTGCTCATAAACGGGCGCTCTGCACATGACCTGCACGGCGCACTCATTCATGCAAGCATGATTCGTGCGCTGTGCAGGTCATGGCTGAGCTAAAAAACAAAAAAAATTCTAGGAAAGATATTGAAAAAAGGTTGGCAATGTGCTATAGTAATTGAGATTGACGTAGTACAGATATAGATAAGACCTTTGAAAGGAAGATATTATCATGCTTAGAATTATATTAACTATTATTTTCATACTAGTTAGTGTTGCATTAGCAGCAATCGTTTTATTACAGGAAGGCAAATCAGCAGGCTTAGGCGCTGTAAGTGGTGCAGCTGAAACTTACTGGGGCAAGAACAAGAGTCGTTCCATGGAAGGAAAGATGGTAAAGATTACCAAGTATCTTGCAATTGCGTTTTTAGTTTTAGCAGTAGTATTAAACATCAACTTATTCTAATTAAGATGCCCCCTCTTGTATAAAGAGGGGGTTTTGACTTTAAGGAGGTACCAGATGAAAAAGACTTTTGAGGAACATAGACAATTAATATTAGAACTGATGCGTGACCAGCTTTATGTTCCGATGAAGGAGAAAGAGCTTGCCATTATTTTGCAGGTAGAGCCGGAGGACAGAGCAGAGTTAAAGTCAGTATTAAACAGTCTTTTGGAAGATGGCAGTATTACCATTTCCAAGAGAGGCAAGTACTCCGTGCAGGAGGTTAAGCCTATTATCGGTACCTTTATCAGTCATCAGAAGGGCTTTGGGTTTGTAGAGGTGGAAGGGCAGGAAGAGGATTATTTTATTCCTGCAGAGCATACCGCGGATGCTTTTCATCAGGACATTGTTGAGATTGTAGTGTTAAAGCAGCCGGGAGGTAAGCGCAAAGAGGCCAAGGTAGTCAAGGTTATTGAGAGAGGTATTAAGGAAGTGGTCGGTACCTTCCAGAAGAATAAGGCATTTGGCTTTGTGATACCGGACAATCAGAAGTTTGGCCAGGACATTTTCGTACCGAAGGAGCGTTCTAAGGGGGCAGTAGATGGTCACAAGGTGGTAGTGGAGATTACAGAGTACGGCAGACCGGGACGTAATCCTGAGGGTAAAATAATAGAAATTCTGGGGCATATCAATGACCCTGGGGTGGATATTATGTCCATTGTGAAGGCCTTTGATCTGCCGGTACTTTTCCCGGATAAGGTATTAAATCAGGCGGAGCGGGTGGCTCAGGAGGTATCCCCTGCGGATATGGAAGGACGCGTTGATTTAAGAAAGGTGCAGATGGTGACCATTGATGGAGAAGATGCCAAGGATTTGGATGACGCAGTCAGTCTGACCGTGGAGAATGGTCTGTATCATCTGGGAGTTCATATTGCAGACGTGACCAATTATGTACAGGAGGGTTCTGCTCTTGACAGAGAGGCCTTAAAGCGAGGCACCAGTGTGTATCTGGTGGACCGTGTGATTCCTATGTTGCCACATGCCCTCTCCAATGGAATCTGTTCTTTAAATGAGGATGTGGACCGTTTGGCACTAAGCTGTTTGATGACCATCAATGACAAGGGCGAAATAGTGGACCACAGACTTTGTGAGAGTGTAATTCATTCCGACAGGCGTATGACCTATACCAGCGTGCAGAAGATTCTGGTGGAGCAGGATGAGGCTGAGATTACCAAGTATAAAGAGTTGGTACCGATGATTGAGCAGATGGGAGAATTGGCGGACATTTTACGCCGTAAGCGGCGTAAACGGGGAGCTATAGATTTTGATTTCCCGGAAACCAAGGTGATTTTGGATAAAGAGGGACATCCCGTTGATATTAAGCCATATGAGCGCAATAAAGCTACCAATCTGATCGAGGAATTTATGTTGATTGCCAATGAAACTGTGGCAGAGCATTTCTTCTGGCAGGAAACTCCTTTTGTATACAGAACTCACGAGACACCGGATACGGAAAAGATTCAAAAACTTGTAACCTTTATTCGTAATTTTGGTTTTCAGTTAAAGGCCGGTCACAAGGAGGACATTCATCCAAAGGAGATTCAAAAGCTTTTGGACAGTATCTCAGGCACTGATGCAGAGGCTATGATTTCCAGACTGACTCTGCGCAGCATGAAGCAGGCCAAGTATAGTACGGAGAGTACCGGACATTTTGGTTTGGCATGCAAGTATTATTGTCATTTTACGTCGCCAATTCGCCGATATCCGGATTTGCAGATACACCGTATCATTAAGGAAGAATACAGAGGCCGACTGAATGAAGCCAAAGTAGTCCATTACCGCAGTATTTTGGACCAGGTAGCCAATCAGTCCTCTACTACAGAACGCAGAGCAGAGGAAGCAGAGCGTGAAACTGTCAAGATGAAGAAAGCCGAATTTATGGAAGACAAAATCGGCCAAAGCTTTGAAGGTGTGGTAAGTGGTGTTACCGGTTGGGGCATTTATGTGGAACTGCCCAATACCGTAGAGGGATTGGTACACTATTCCCGCATTCCGGGTGACAGGTATTATTTTGATGAGCAGAGCTACCAGCTGGTAGGTGACCGCACAGGAAGAAGCTTTGCCTTAGGTCAGAAGGTGACCGTGGTAGTAGTAGATGTGGATAAGATTTCCCGTACTGTAGATTTCGCCATACCGGACGGTAAAGGTGAGGTAAACTGGAAAGAGTGGCTCTAAGCAAAGATAATTGCCGAATCAAGTTGTTTCGGGTATCTGATCGAGATGAGCTTCATTGTTGCAGGTTATGGGAGCTCGAGAGGAGTAAGGAAAATGAGTAAAGAAACTATGAAGCTGGTGGCTAATAATAAAAAGGCATACCATGATTATTTTATAGATGAAAAATATGAGGCAGGGCTGGTGCTGCATGGTACGGAGGTGAAGAGCCTCCGTATGGGCAAGTGCAGCGTGAAGGAATCCTTTATTCGCATAGAGAATGGCGAGGTGTATGTGTATGGCATGCACATCAGTCCTTATGAAAAAGGTAATATTTTCAATAAGGATCCGCTGCGCGTAAAAAAGCTTTTGCTGCACAGGCAGGAGATTAATAAATTAACGGGAAAAGTAGCAGAAAAGGGTTGCACTTTGGTGCCGCTTCAAGTATACTTTAAAGACGGAAAGGCAAAAATCGAGATCGGCCTTGCAAGAGGTAAGAAGCTCTATGACAAGCGTCAGGATATTGCTAAAAAGGATGAACGTCGTGCCAACGAGCGTGAATTCAAGATTTCCAATTTGTAATATTTCAGATTTTGAACTTGGGGCTGAAGAATTACTGCACATTTACTCGGGCTAGTAAAGGTTTCGACAGGGGTCTTGCAGCTGGAGAAGCTATCCGCAGGTGATGCGTCAAATCACAAACTTAAATATAAACGCTGATAATAAGTTAGCATACGCTGCCTAAGCGGCAGTTGTCCGACCTGGTGCACCTACACATCAGGACCCGGGCATGATCCTTGTAGGAAACGACTGATATTAAGCTTTGCATATTAGGGCGTATTATGAAGCTACCAAGCATGTTGGCTTGTCGGTTTGCCGACATGTGAGGGAAATGGGCAACCGGAAAAACCCACTATGATAGTAGAAGGACAGGGAATAGGCTTTTGGACAGGGGTTCGACTCCCCTCTAGTCCATTTTGGATGCTTAGGCATTAATTACATAGGAAGAGAAGTTTTACTACTTGGCAGGGCCGTCCGAAGGCATTCGGATTTGTGGCTCTGTTCTATTTTAGGGAGGAAGTACATATGAAATCCGGATTTGATATAAGTAAAACTATTTACATAGGACTTTCGTCTATATTTATGGTGGCTTTTATTCCGGTATTGTTCTGCATTTTTATGTTTGGCAATACTATGGAATACAATACAGTGAATAAGCTGTTGACCACCTATGGCAATAAGAGACTGGCAATTTTTAGTTTTTTCATTATATTTGTCATTATTCTTGTACTGATGCTTCTTAAGAAGGTAGTGCAGAGCTCCAAAACATCCATTATTACAGTAGGATGTTTAAGTGTGGCCTTTATTATGCTTTATTTTATTAATGAAGAGATATGTAAGTGCATCTGGTTCCCGCAAGGATGGGATGTGAGCCAGGTTACAGGAACAGCCTACAATTTAAATGCCGGGAACTTGATAAGTAATGATACTTATTATTCTATATATCCCAATAATGTTCCTATGGCATTTATACTATATCGCATATATTCCTTTGCGGCAAATTCAGGAGTATATTCGTTAAAGCCTGAATTTCTCTGGATACAGGTAATATGTGGTATGATTTCTATTGCAGGCATGGCAATGTGCCTGACGATCAAAAAGTTGACCAATCATATAGGTGCGGTTCTGGCAGGATTTGTGCTGTATGTGGCATGTATCGGTATCTCACCTTGGAAGACTGTACCGTATACAGATATGTATGCGCTGCTTTTCCGATTTTAAGCCTGTGCCTGTATGTGTATTATTATCATGCAAAGAATAATATTGTGCGTATGGTTTATTTTGGACTGGCCTTTTTGACAGGGGTATTGGGCTCTTTGGTAAAGCCTACCGTGTTGATTGTGGCGGTTGCCATTGTGCTTCTGGAATTCAGTCATTTGATCTTCCATATGAAGCAAGAGTGGAAGCAGGCCCTTATAAAGCTTGGATTGATTGTGTTGACAGTATTCCTTTATAAAGGTGCTTTGAATTATATTTATGAAGAAACCGGATATGAACAAAATAAAGAAATTTCTGCTACCTTCCACCATTATATGGTAATGGGCTTAAATCAGGAGACTACCGGTTCCTATAGCCCGGAAGATGCATCCCTGATCGGACAATATCCGAATCGTGAGGAGCGAATTAAAGTACAGATGGGAATGGTGGGCACCCGTATCAAAGATATGGGCTTTGCAGGTTATTTGAAGTTTTTGCTGACGAAAACAGTTATGACTTTTAATGACGGAACCTTTAACTGGGGACGGGAAGGGGTTTATTATTTAGAAAAATATCCGGTGTTATCCCAAGGATCTTATGTGTACGCACTAAAAAAAGTTTTTTGGCCGGAACATCAGTACAGTGAAGCCTTTGGTACCTTCTGTCAGACTGTTTGGCTTGCGGTTCTTTTTGCTTTACCGGGGCTTTGCTTGTATAAAAAGCACAACCGCAGCTTGAATCTGATCCTATTGTCCGTATTGGGTATTATGCTGTATTTGATGCTGTTTGAAGCCAGAGCAAGATATTTAATTTGCTTTACGCCAATATTTATATTAGGATCTGTGATTGGAATTGTGCGATATTTTGAATTGGCTCTGACAGCTTTAAAGAAGTTAGCAGCTTTGTTGAAAAACAGAGTGAGTCACCGGGCAGAAAAGTAATTGCTGCCCACAGCTGTTTTCACATTTTAGACATATTTGTATGTTATATTGTATAAAGATGAAAGTGCTATGTAGCATAGGGTTTGACAGCATACGAAGGAGCTAAATGATATGGAAACTTTGAAGATATTAGTAGTAGATGATGAAAGCAGAATGCGTAAGTTGGTGCATGATTTTTTAGCGAAGGCAGGATATCAGATTATTGAGGCAGGCGATGGTGCCGAGGCAGCAGATATCTTTTTTTCAGAAAAGGATATTGCACTGGTGATTTTAGATGTTATGATGCCGAAGATGAATGGCTATGAGGTATTAAAGGAGATTCGTGCCTATTCCAAGGTTCCGGTGGTGATGCTGACCGCCAGAGGCGAAGAGAGAGATGAATTAAAAGGATTTGAGCTTGGAGTGGATGAATATATTTCCAAGCCTTTCAGCCCTAAGATTCTGGTTGCTAGGGTGCAGGCTCTTTTACGTAGAAATAAAGAGCAGACCGGGGCAGAGATGCTAGAGGTAGCCGGTATCCTGCTCAATAAATCTGCCCATACAGTTACCATCGACGGCGAGGATGTGGAATTGAGTTACAAGGAATTTGAACTGCTGGCTTATTTCATGGAGAATAAAGGCATTGCCCTTTCCAGAGAGAAGATTTTAAATAGTGTTTGGAATTATGATTATTTTGGTGATGCCCGTACCATTGATACCCATGTGAAGAAGCTTCGCAGTAAGATGGGAGTCAAGGGTGAGTGTATTAAGACCATTTGGGGGATGGGTTATAAGCTGGAGGAATAGCTACGAGCAGAGCAAAAGGAGTGACAAGCATGCGATGAAAGTTTACTTTCATAAGCATGGGTGGCGCTCCTTTTATTGTGCGACAGCACCGACGGCGAGCGAATCAGCGAAGCGGATTTGCGAGATGGCGTCTCTGCGAAGTAGCGTAAGTGGTCATTTTACAAGTGTACGGACATGAGTAGCGGAGCGCGTAGCGGGGGGGCTACGAATGGACGGGAGCCTGCGGGAGTGACAAGCATGCGATGAAAGTTTACTTTCATAAGCATGGGTGGCGCTCCTTTTATTGTGCGACAGCACCGACGGCGAGCGAATCAGCGAAGCGGATTTGCGAGATGGCGTCTCTG
>JAZRLF010000089.1:0-94091 GCA_045646695.1 Lachnospiraceae bacterium | reverse complement strand
TTTTTGTAAAAGAATGTGTTTGGTCATACATTCATTTTACCATAAATCCCTTACTTTTCGAAGTCTGGGATTTATTTTTTGGCATAAAAATGGAGCTGCCGCTCCAACTGAATTAATCATCAGTTAGTGCGACAGCCCCTTCGTTTTTCGGATCAAATAAAAACTTGTATAAATTTCCAGGAAGCTGTATAATAAATACATTCAAAATTATTTACAAGGAGATTTCCCATGGAAGCGATTCTTAACTTTTTTACAGGCACACTGAATACAGTGGCATGGATGTATATTTTATTACCGTGTGTAGCAATTGGTGGTATTTATTTTACTATTCGTAATCGAGGCATACAGTTTGGTAAACTGGGCTATGCACTGAAAAACACCATCGGTAAAGCATTTACAAAGACCGAGGCCAAGGAGGGCGCCATTACCCCATTCCAGGCGTTGACTACTGCATTGGCAGCAACCGTTGGAACAGGTAATATCATCGGTACCACGCAGGCTATTGCCATGGGTGGATACGGAGCTATTTTTTGGCTTTGGGTAGCAGCACTTTTAGGAATGATTATCAAATATTCCGAAGTAACCCTTTCCGTGCATTTCAGAGAGCGTAACGAAAAAGGCGACTGGGTGGGCGGACCTATGTATTATATTGTAAAGGGCATGGGCAAGAACTGGAAATGGCTGGCCATTTTATTTGCCGTATTTGCAACCCTTGCTTCTTTTGGTATCGGTAACCTTTCTCAGGCAAACAGTATCACAGGTTCTATCAATCAGGCCTTGATAGCTTTTGTACCTTCCATGGAATCCAACCGGGACACAGTCAGCCTGCTGGTGGGAATCGGTATTGCAGTGTTAACAGCAGTAGCTTTATTTGGCGGAATTAAGCGTATCGGTAAGGTTACGGAGTTTTTGGTTCCGATTATGAGTGCATTCTACATACTTTTTACATTGATTGTTATCGGTTATAATTATGCCAATATTCTGGAGGCTTTCAGGCTGATTTTTACAGCAGCTTTCACACCACGGGCAGTACTGGGTGCAGCAAGTGGTATTGCTTTGAAGGAGGCTCTTGTTTGGGGTCTTAGACGTAGTGCCTTTTCCAACGAAGCAGGTCTTGGTTCCGCAGCTATAGCACATGCAGCAGCTGAGACAGAGGGACCTGTTCAGCAGGGACTTTACGGTATCTTTGAGGTTTTTGCAGACACGTTGGTTATTTGTACTTTGACAGGTCTGACCGTTATTGTCAGTGGTATAGACATTGCTTTTGGCGTAAAACCGGGATCTGAAATCATTACAGGTGCCTTTGCTACCGTTTTCGGTGATAAGTTTGCGGCTCTTTTTGTGGCAATTGCCTTGATGTTTTTTGCATATTCTACTATCCTTGGTTGGTCTTTGTATGGAACCAGATGTATAGAATATTTATTTGGACTGAAGGCCACCAAGGTTTATCAGATACTTTTTGTTATTATGATCGTAGTTGGTGCTACTATTTCTCTGGATGTGGTATGGGATGTGGCGGACACTTTTAATGGTTTGATGGCTATTCCAAACTTTATCGCATTGTTTGCTTTGTCCGGTACTGTGGCTAAGCTGACAAAAGAGCATTTTGGCAATATTCCCAAAACCAAGA
The DNA here is from genome assembly GCA_045646695.1 of Lachnospiraceae bacterium. Classification (GTDB taxonomy): domain Bacteria; phylum Bacillota; class Clostridia; order Lachnospirales; family Lachnospiraceae; genus RGIG6307. The sequence continues at coordinate 92,461 of JAZRLF010000089.1, read as the reverse complement.
AAAAATAAAAGCGTTTAACAACTTGTATTCGGAGGAGCATAGATGTTATTGCCAAATTACAAATTAACGAAATTTGCTTGCTATTCGGCATATTTTACTATGTCTACGATTTTCAGCCTGCCGCCCCTTTTATTTGTGACGCTGCGGGATATGTATGGTATTTCATATACCTTGCTTGGCACGCTGGTACTGACCAATTTTTGTACACAGCTGACAGTGGACTTGATTTTTACTATGTTCTCAAAGTACTTTCCTGTACATAAGATTGTAAAAATCATGCCTTTGATCACTTCCGCCGGTCTTTTGATATATGCGCTGACACCTATGTTTTTCCCGGAGTATGCATATTCCGGATTATTACTTGGTACCATCGTATTTTCTGTATCCGCGGGACTTTCTGAGGTGCTTTTGAGTCCCGTTATTGCAGCCATTCCGTCCGATACACCACAAAAGGATATGAGTATGCTGCATTCGTTGTATGCCTTTGGCGTATTTACGGTGGTAGTGGTGAGTACCGTGTTTTTACAGATCTTCGGTACAGAGAATTGGATGTACCTTACGATTTTCCTGGCACTTTGGCCGATTTTGGCAGCTGTTTTATTTATGTGCTCCCCTATGCCTGATATGGGTGCTGCATCAGAGGAAAAGCACAACTTGCAGGGCACAAAGCACAGGACTGTTGGACTGGCACTTTGTGTGGCGTGTATTTTCTTTGGAAGCTGCGCGGAAAATACCATGTCCAATTGGATTTCCGGTTATATGGAAACTGCTCTGCACATAGACAAGGCAGTTGGAGATATACTTGGAATGGCTATGTTTGCCATTCTTCTGGGAATTTCCAGAATTTCTTATGCAAAGTATGGTAAAAATATTTTCAGCATATTGCTTGGCGGTATGATGGGAGCGGCTGTTTGTTATTTAATTGTAAGCTTTTCATCCAATACGGTGATTGCTTTTATTGCGTGTATCCTTACCGGTGTTTTTACTTCTATGTTATGGCCGGGAACATTGATCATGATGGAGGAAAATATTCCGGGCCTTGGAGTTGCCGCTTATGCTTTGATGGCAGCGGGCGGCGACCTGGGAGCTTCTGTAGCTCCCCAGTTAATGGGAATTGTGGTAGACCAGGTGTCAGTAAGCAGCTTTGCAGCTAGGATAAGCGCCACTACCAATCTGACCGTAGAGCAAATCGGGATGAAGGCAGGTATGCTTGTCAGCGCCGTTTTTCCTATCATAGGAATATTTTTGGTGTTGTATATTATTCGTTATTTTAAGAAAATAAAGTCATAATTGGCCAAATTCCCATATATTATTTTATAAATAGTAAAAGGGGATGTTTTTATGAGATATGATTGTTGCGGCAGGCAAATGGATTTTGGCCCCAATCCCTATGTGACTAATGTTGCATCTATGGCAATGGACAATTCGAATTTTCGTACGGCGATATGGACCGGAAACCGCCCCAACACGCCAGAGGAACCATACATCACACCAAGGCTGAGGCCGAGATGGGAGAATACTAGGTGTACGGTGGATGGGAGAAAAGGAGAGATTTGTTTTATAAAGTGTGATAAAGATGTGCAAGCTCATTCTTAATTATAATAGAGAATGGGCTTGTTTTTCTATTAGGTTATGTAATTAGGGATGTGCAAATTTTACAAATTACAAACCATGAAATATTCGGCAAATAAATCTAGACCCTAGCTTATTTTCACATTCTATGCTAAACTGAAAATATTGGAAGGTATATTAGAAAGAGTACAGCAAAAGGAGCAGATTATGAATTTTATAGAAATTGCCGGAAATCGCCAGTCTTGTCGCAGTTATGATGAGGCAAAGACAGTGGAGCAGGAAAAGCTTGATATGATTATGGAGGCAGCCCGTCTTGCACCATCTGCCTGTAACGGACAGCCCTATCATTTTACGATATGCAGAGGTGAGGCGGCTAAAGAGGTTGCGAAGGCTACTACAGGCATGGGGTTAAATAAATTTGCAAGTCAGGCACCGGTCATCATAGTAGTATCAGAAGAGCCGTACTGCAAGTCGGCTGCTTTGGGTGCCAAAGTAAAGGGTAATGATTATCGCAGTATTGACATTGGAATTGCGGTGGCCTATTTGACGGCTGAGGCAACGACCCAGGGATTGGATACTTGTATTTTGGGCTGGCTGGATGACAGTAAAATCCGAGCAATCTGTGGACTGGAGCATCCGGTACGATTGGTGATTACGGTGGGATACGCCAAGGAAGGGGACACCCTGCGTCCAAAGAAGCGTAAGACCATAGAGGAATTGGTGTCAGAAGCAAATGTTTGTGGAAAATAAAAGGGGGATGTTTGAAGTGAAAGAGCAAAAAGGTTTAAATATCAGCGCCAAATCCTTTATCACGGCAACGGTGATCATTTTTGTGCTTATGATTGTGACATATGGGCTTACTTTTTTGATTCCCGGCGGAGAGTATGCCAGAATAGCGGATGCAAGTGGTCATATGGTGCTTGATACAGCCGGTGGCTTTACATATATAGAGGGAGGCATTCCTTTCTGGAAGTGGCTGTTGTCACCGATTTTAGTATTGGGAGCAGAGGGAAATGGTTCTCTGATTGCCGTCATTATTTTTCTGTTGGTGCTGGGTGGTGTGTTTAATAGTTTGGATAAGTGCGGACTAATGCGTTATATGCTTCACAAGATTACCTATCGGTTCGGCCGGAATAAATATAAGCTTATGGCCTGTGTGACGTTATTTTTTATGGCTATGGGTTCTTTTATAGGGTCTTTTGAGGAGTGTGTACCGTTGGTGCCGATTGTAGTGGCCCTGGCGGTAAGTCTTGGCTGGGATGCCTTAGTGGGTATAGGTATGAGTCTTTTGGCTGCGGGATGTGGCTTTGCGGCAGGAATATGTAATCCCTTTACGGTAGGAGTGGCACAGGAACTGGCAGGGCTTTCCATGTTTTCGGGTATGTGGTTTCGGGGCCTTGGCTTTATATTGATTTACGGATTGCTTTTTTCTTTTTTGTATCGGTATGCTAAGAGGATAGAGAAGACCGATAAGGATTATTCAGGGTCAATATCCTTTGAACCCAATCAACAGATGGACAAGGGAGTGCTGTGCTTTGTGGGGATTGTGAGTGTGGGCATTCTGCTGGTACTAAGTTCTGTTTTTATCACTGCATTGCAGGATTATACCATGATTATTGTAGCGGTGATGTTTTTGGTGGCCGGAGTGCTGGCGGTACTTATCTCCGGTACTACGGGGAGGGTTCTGGGAGCTACTTTCCTGGAGGGTGTTGTAAGCGTGCTTCCTGCAGTGCTTATGATTTTAATGGCCAATTCTATCAAGTATACCCTGACAGAAGCTCATATTTTGGACACTATTTTGCACACCGCGGTAGCAACTGCAGGGGAGCTTCCTAAGTGGGCTGTTATACTGTTCATATATTTTATTGTACTTGTCATGAATTTCTTTATTCCGTCAGGTTCTGCGAAGGCTTTTTTACTGATACCGTTAATCGTGCCGGTAGCACAGATATTTGGGATATCTGCTCAGCTTTGTGTGGTGGCATATGCCTACGGAGATGGATTTTCTAATGCCTTTTATCCTACCAACCCGGTGCTTTTGATCAGTCTGGGGCTGGCAGATGTGAATTACGGCACCTGGGCGAAGTGGAGCGGTAAGTTCCAATTATTGAATTTGCTCTTGACAGGTGCGTTGCTATTGGTGGGATTAATGATTGGATATTGTTAAAATTTGTCGGAGGAAGAAGCATGATTTATTTATTATTGGCAATTGCCTGCAGCTCCATCTTATCTATTATTATGCGTGTCAGCGAAACAAAGGTGCGTGGCAAGGTAAGTATGCTGGCAGTAAATTATCTGATGTGTCTGATTCTGGCAGGGCTTTTTATGGGTAGCGGCAGCACATTTTCCGGCGATGCAGGGATATTGGCTGCGGGAATTTCAGGCGGATTTGGCAGCATATTTCCGAATGTGGAAGGCATTGGAATGACAGTGCTTTTGGGTGTATTCAATGGGATTTTATATCTCAGTGGTTTCTTACTTTTACAGTTTAATATACGCAAAAATGGTGTGGTTATGTCCACCACATTTATGAAACTGGGGCTTTTGGTACCTATACTGTTATCTGTATTTTGGCTCGGAGAAATGCCTGAGCTTTGCCAGTGGATTGGCTTTGGGCTGGCACTGATTGCCATTATTATAATTAATTATGAAAAAGAAAATACCGTGGTAGAGTTTAAAGCAGGTCTGTTAATCTTGCTATTGGTGGGGGGAACTACGGATGCCATGGCCAAGATTTACGATACTTATGGAAATGCAGATTTGTCAGAACAGTTTCTTTTTTATACTTTTACAGCAGCAGTGATACTATGTTTTGCTTTAGCATTATATAAAAAAGAACGACTTGGCATGATGGAAGTGATATTCGGACTTTTGATCGGTATTCCTAATTATTTTTCTGCCAGATTTTTGCTAAAGGCGGTAGAAAATCTACCTGCTGTTATTGCTTATCCAACCTATAGCGTGGCTACGATTATTGTAGTGACTTTGGCAGGCTGTTGTATATTTAAGGAGAAGCTGGGACGGAAACAGTGGCTGGGTATGGCTGTGATTTTGATAGCACTGGTGTTATTGAATGTGTGAGGAATATACCGAATTAGGTAGTGACAAAAGCAAGCCATTTATATTATAATATTAAGAGATTACGAAACGCCGAAAGCCGGTATCCGGAATAAAACATATTTTTTCGGGTTCCGGAAAACAAAGTTTCGCAAGCATCAAAAATTCGCATAAAAGAAAAGGAGCAGGCGGTTATGATTTTTAATGATTTTCAGGACAAAAAGCTTTCTTTGTTAGGCTTTGGTACCATGCGTTTTCCATTAAACGAGGACGGAAGCATAGACGAAGCACAGGTTGAGGAAATGGTGGATTACGCCGTAGCCCATGGTGTCAATTATTTTGATACAGCATGGCCTTATCATAGCGGTAATTCAGAAATTGTTATCGGCCGTATGCTAAAGAAGTATCCAAGAGAAAGTGTCTATCTGGCAGACAAATATCCGGGACACCAGATCAGTAAGAGTTACGACCCGGCCGCGATTTTTGAGAAGCAGCTGGAAAAGTGCGGCGTAGAGTATTTTGATTTTTATCTTTTGCACAATGTATATGAGAAATCTATGGGAGTATATCTGGATCCGAAGTGGGGGATTTTGGATTACTTTAAAGAGCAGAAGAGACTGGGCAGGATTAAGCATCTGGGATTTTCCAGCCATGGCCGTCTGGATAATTTACGAGAGTTTCTGGATATTTGTGGCGATGATATGGAGTTTTGTCAGATTCAGTTAAATTACCTGGACTGGACTTTGCAGGAAGCCAAGGAAAAGTATGAGCTTTTGACCGAGCGTGGCATTCCGGTGTGGGTTATGGAGCCTGTTCGCGGTGGTAAGCTTGCCAAGCTGCACGAGGGGTACGAGACTAAGTTAAAAGAGCTTCGTCCAGAAGAAAGTGTGGCATCCTGGGGCTTTAGATTCTTGCAGAAGCTGCCGAATGTGAAAATGGTTTTAAGCGGCATGTCCAACATGGAGCAAATGGTGGATAATGTACATACTTTTGCTGAGCATAAAGCCCTTTCTGAAAGCGAGGTTCAGCTTCTTTTGGATATTGCAGAGGGATTAAAGGATTCTATTCCTTGTACAGCCTGCCGTTATTGCTGTGATGGCTGTCCAAAGGGACTGGATATTCCTATGTTAATTGCGACCTACAATGAGATTCGCGTTGCGGCAGTAACCAATTCCATTATGCGCATAGAAGCATTGCCGGAGGGCAAACACCCGTCGGCTTGTGTGGGCTGCGGCAAGTGTATGAAGGTGTGCCCGCAGAATATAAATATTCCTCAAGTGTTAAAGGATTTCAATAAGGCCATGGAAAAGATTCCAAGCTGGGCAGAGACTTGCCGCCAGAGAGAGGCGGCACAAGCCGGCAAATAATAAATAATCATGGGATTTATAAAGCAGCCTCATCTGTAATTGATATGTATCCGCTTTGCTGGACAAACCGGTAAGGAGGGGGATATCAGTTTGGGTTTACAGATGGGGCTGCTTTTTTTACACAGGAAAGGACTCTTTCCTTTCTGTCTGTTTTATGATATGATAAGGCAAACGAAAACAGTAAGAAAAATATAAAATATGCTTTTAATGTTTGCCATGTAAATGACATAGATGGGATTATTAATGAACTATAAGGAGGTATCATGAAATGTTAAATAAGCTTGAACAGGAAAGCTATATAGCAGCTTGTGAGATCCTGGATGCGGCAAAGGTGCAAGAAGGACAATTATTTGTAGTTGGATGCTCTACCAGCGAGGTGCTTGGTAGTAAAATCGGTACCGGTTCAAGTCCGGATTCTGCTTTGGCAGTGTTTAAAGGAATTTATCGAGCGACTCTCGAAAGAGGCGTTTATTTGGCAGCACAGTGTTGTGAACATTTAAACCGAGCATTGATTCTGGAGGCGGAAGGAGCACAGAAGTATGGTTATGAGGAAGTAAACGTGGTGCCGCAGCCCAAGGCTGGCGGCTCTTTTGCAACAGCAGCATACCATACATTCTCTGAGCCGGTGGCGGTGGAGCACATTAAGGCTCACGCAGGCATGGATATCGGAGACACCTTAATCGGTATGCACTTAAAAGATGTGGCAGTGCCTGTAAGAATTGCACAAAAGAGAATTGGTGAGGCGCATGTAGTTTGTGCGCGTACCAGGGCAAAATTCATTGGCGGCAGCCGGGCAGTGTATAATGAGGAGAAAATGTAGAGTGTTGAAAAATAAAAACAAAACAGGCTATAAGGATTAAACGGTTGTAACTTGCCGGCGGCCTATCGGAGCAATATATGTTCTGCTAGGCAGTCGGCAAGTTTACAAACCGTCTGATTCTAAAGGATAATGAAAGGAAAAATTGCTATGAAAAATCAAAAATACGTGGATTATATTTTGGAACAGACAAAGGCGGTATTGGCTATTGACAGTCCCAGCGGTTATACCAAGGACGCAGTGGCTTATGTGTGTCAGGTTTATCGGGAGTTGGGGTATGAGCCTCGGATTACGGTAAAGGGCGGGGTGCTGGTAGAATTATGCCCGGGGAATGGACAGTGTGCTGCTGGAGAGGATCAAATTCCGGCAGCTGACAAGGGGGCGATTCTGGTGGAGGCACACCTGGATACCTTGGGTGCAATGGTGGCAGAAATCAAATCTGACGGCAGACTGAAGCTTTCTCCTTTAGGTGGTTTGAATCCCAATAATGCGGAAGCCGAAAATTGTCATGTGATTACTCGAAACGGAAATAAATACGAAGGTACCTTCCAGCTTGCCAATGCTTCTGTACATGTAAATAATGATTACAGTGCCGCAAAGCGTACTTACAAGGATATGGAAGTGGTACTGGATGAAGACGTAAAGGACAGAGACGATGTACTGGCCCTTGGCATTATGCCGGGGGATGTGGTAGCCTTTGAGCCAAGAACCCGCATTACCGAGAGTGGTTATATTAAGAGCCGCTTTTTGGATGACAAGCTCAGCGTGGGTATTCTTTTGGGTTTTGCAAAATGGTTGAAGGAAGAAAATATTACACCATCCCGTAAGATTTACCATCAGCTGACCGTATACGAAGAGGTTGGACACGGTGCTTGTGGTACAGTGCCTGCAGATGTGACAGAGATTCTTTGCGTGGATATGGGCTGCGTGGGGGATGGACTTACCTGCAGCGAGCGCCAGGTTTCTATTTGTGCAAAAGACAGTGGAGGGCCATATTCTTATGAAGTGGTAGGAGCTTTGATCGATGCAGCCCAAAAGGCAGGTGTGGATTTTGTAGTAGACGTTTATCCATATTACAGCTCCGATGCAGATGCGGCATTGTCTGCAGGTTATGATGTGCGCCACGGTTTGATCGGTGCAGGCGTATATGCATCCCATGGCTATGAGAGAAGCCATGTAGACGGTGTAAAAAATACCTTTGTACTCTTACAGGAATATTTGAAGTAAAAGGCCATACTTGGTAAATATACCCGGGTAAGGCATATATGAAAGAATACACAATAGAAAGAATGTGCAATAGAAAGAACGCACAATACAAATAATTTAAAATAGGAAGAATGCAAAACAGGAAGGACAAAAGTATATGGCAATCAATCCCATGCAATTATTAAAAATCAAAGGCTTATGGAATGAATTTACCGGCAGACATCCGAAGTTTCCGGCCTTTTTAAAGGCGCTGGGCCAAGGAGCTGTTATGGAAGGCAGTGTGATTGAGATTACAGTGACTACCGGCAACGGACAGAAAATCAGCTCTAATCTCAAGATTACGGCTGAGGATATGGCCCCGGCTTATTTAGCCGTATGCGGAACCTCAATAGTAAGATCGCTGAGCGGGAAGGAACAGCACGGATGGATATACCCGTAGAGATAGTCTGCTTCGCGGCAACCGTCTACTGACTTTGGAGTGTATACTTCACCGATGATCAGCTTGGTTCATTGGAATACTATGTAGCGGATGGCGATAATGTTACGAATTAAGAAATATACTTCCGGAGTAGTGACAATGCGAACTGGTTTATACTATAATGAGATGAGAAAAAAGAATCTGTATAGGCAGTCCAATTTAAAAAAACAGGAGAGAGAATATGTTAGTATTAGTATACCGCAAATGCAGCACCTGTCAGAAGGCACTGAAATGGTTAGAGGAACACAAGGTGGATTTTACGGAACGTCCCATCGTAGAGGAGCATCCAAGCTACGAAGAATTAAAGGAATGGTATCAGAAAAGCGGTCTGCCGCTCAAAAGGTTTTTCAATACCAGCGGTCTCTTATACAAGAACCTTGGTTTAAAAGACAAACTGACACATATGTCAGAAGAAGAACAGCTAAGACTGCTGGCTACCAATGGCATGCTGGTGAAGCGGCCTTTAGTCATAGGAGAGGATTATGTGCTGACCGGCTTTAAAGAAGCGGAGTGGGCAGAGAAGATGGTGGAACCGTAAGGGCACCCATTACCGATATGAATTTAATAAAGAATTACAAAAAAGAATCAAAAATAATCAAAAATAATTCACATGCCTATTGACTCTAACACTATGTCATAGTTTAGAATAGAATTACCACAGGGAAAGAGGTGATTTTGTAGAAATGATGACAGTACATGAAGTTAGTAAAATATCTGGGGTAAGTATACGTGCCCTTCATCATTATGACAGCATTGGGCTTTTGCCGGCCACAGAAGTAACCAAAGCAGGTTATCGATTGTACGATGAAGCAGCTCTGGAACGATTGCAGCACATTTTGCTTTTTAAGGAATTGGAATTTTCACTAAAGAACATTAAGGCAATCCTTGACAGTCCTGATTTTGACAAAAGCAAAGCATTGGAGCAGCAGATTCATTTGCTGGAGCTTCGAAAGGAACATCTACAAAATTTGATAGACCTGGCCTGGGGAATAAAAGCAATAGGAGTGAAACACATGAGTTTTGAAGCATTTGATACAAAGAAAATTGACGAATATGCAGCACAGGCAAAAGCATCCTGGGGAACCACTGATGCCTACAAGGAGTATGAGAAAAAGTCAGCAGGCAGAACGAAAGAAACGCAGCAGAAGTTGAATCTGGAGATGATGAGCATTTTTGCGGAGTTTGGAAAGATCAAAGAACAGTCGCCTGAGTGCGAGAAAGCGGTTATGCTGGCGAAGAAGCTGCAAGATCATATTACGGCAAATTATTATACCTGCACAGACGAGATACTTTTAGGACTTGGAGCTATGTATGCAGGCGGCGGGGATTTTACTACCAACATCGACAAAGTGGGTGGAGAAGGAACTGCGGTTTTTGCATGGGAAGCCATTAAAGCTATGGTGGCAAAATAAGGATTATGTGAAATGACCTGGGAAGAATATTATGAAAAGGTATGGGACCGGGAGATTAGTACAAAGCATTATCTGTGGCGATGAAATTATCAAAAATACATACAGAACCCTTATGACACGGGGTATGAAGGGATGCTATGTGCATTGCGTAGAACAGAAATTGGCAGAGTGTCTGCAAGAATGCATAAAGAAATGGGGGAAAACTAAATGAATCAGGAAACAATAAAACAAGTTTTAAAATTCAGAGATGACAGAGATTGGAAACAGTTTCATAATCCAAAAGATTTGGCGATTTCAATCAGCCTTGAGGCTGCAGAATTGTTGGAAATATTTCAGTGGAGTGGTTCTGATACTGTATGCGAATCAAAAACAGATAAGATTAGAGAAGAACTGGCAGATGTACTGAATTATTGTATTCTTATGGCTGACGCCTGCGGATTGGATATGGATGAGATTATTCGAGAAAAAGTCAAGCGAAATAATGAGAAATATCCGATAGACAAAGCAAAAAATAGCGCAAAAAAGTACGATGAATTTTGAGGACTGATATATGGAAGGCGGCAAATTAGTACGTGATAAAATCCCACAGATCATCACCGCTACGGGGAAGAAACCAATCACCAGAATTCTGAATCACACAGAATATCTGGAAGAACTCGACAAGAAACTGAACGAAGAGATTGCAGAATATCAGGCGGACAAATCTCTCGAAGAACTGGCAGATGTGTTGGAAGTGCTGCTGGCAATCTGCGAGGCCCGCGGACATTCTGTAGAAGAGCTGATGAGCGTGCGTAACGAGAAACGAGAAGCCCGCGGTGGTTTTGAACAAAAGATATATTGGAGTGGGAATGAATGATGATGCTGTCGATTGATGCGTGATATCATAACAAACTAAGTGAAAATTAGGTTTTGGTGCCGTGGATGTTTGGAAGGGAGAGGAAGGTGCGGATTAAGGGACTGTTTGGTTGCCACGGCATGATATCCTTCGAAAGCGAAAAATCCAGTAAAATCAAGGGTTTGAGGGGATCAGGAAGGTGTTGGTACACCTTCGGTACACCAGAGAGCTCAATGTGATGGGAAAGATGATTTAAAAGAGCCAGGTTCATGGCTCCAAAGGTTCAAAATGATACTTTGGTGTTGTGAGCTTGGCACTTTTTTTATAACTACTATTATTGCACCTCTTTCTATATAAAAAGTGCAAAATTTGCTCTTTTATATAGAAAGAGGTGCAAAAAGCGGGGTTGAAGACAATGTGCTATTCTTACCGTGAACGGCAATAACAAAAAATAAAGGATAATAATAAATTGTATTTTTGCCGATAATATGGTATACTATATTAAATTAGTACCATTATCAAGTTCGTAGTGCAGAACATCGGAGGAAAGTAAATGCGGTATCTTTCAGTAGCAGAAATAGCAAAAAAATGGAATGTGTCTGAGCGCAGTGTGAGAAATTACTGTGCTCAGGAAAGAGTGCTGGGGGCATTTCTTACAGGAAAGACCTGGAATATACCGGAAAATGCAGAAAAGCCGGAGCGTACCAATAAGAAGAAGGAACAGCCAAAGACCTTGCTGAATATTTTGCAGGAAGAAAAACGTACAAAGTATGCCGGTGGAATTTATCATAAAACACAGATTGATCTGACCTACAATTCCAATCATATGGAGGGCAGCCGCCTGACACATGATCAAACTCGGTATATTTTTGAGACTAATACTATCGGTGTAGAAAATGAAGTGCTCAATGTGGATGATGTAATAGAGACCGCCAATCATTTCCGGTGCATTGATATGATTATAGATAGTGCGAAGGCTGCGCTGACGGAGAAATACATCAAAGAGTTGCATTTGATATTGAAAAATGGTACCAGCGATTCCAGAAAAGAATGGTTCGCAGTGGGAGATTATAAAAAGATGCCCAATGAAGTGGGAGGCATGGTGACCACATTGCCTGAAGATGTTGCTGGCAGGATGCAAGCATTACTGACAGGGTACAATTCTAAAGAAGAAAAAACGCTGGACGATATCCTGGAGTTTCATGTACAGTTTGAGAAAATACACCCGTTCCAAGATGGTAATGGACGTGTGGGCAGATTGATTATGTTCAAGGAGTGCCTAAAATATAATATTGTGCCGTTTATTATCGAGGATAATCTGAAGATGTTCTATTACCGGGGATTGAAGGAATGGAAGAATGAGAAGGGATTTTTGAGAGATACATGTTTGACGGCGCAGGATAGGTATAAGGTGTATTTGGAGTATTTTAGGATCGAGTACTGAAGATAAAAAGTATCAGCTAAGAGGGATTCATGAGAGAAGCAATTAAAGAATTATTACAACAAACAATAGTATATAGGTATAGCCTTCCAAATGAGTGCCTTGAAAGAACAGCGCTCTCCACAGAGGATGACGAGTGCTTTTCAGTAGTATCTAATGAGTCTTTATCTGAACTTATTTATAATGGTATTGTTGAGTATGCGTTGGGAGAAAAGCATGTAGATATTACTAATCTGCAATTATGTCAACGTAAAGCGATAAAAACTAGATTGCGTTTCGAGGACGATGACTCACAAGAAACTAAAATAAAGTATGGATTTTATGGTGAAGTGGTATTAGATTTAATACTTCAGCACGCTTTCTCATCTAGTGTATTGTTGGCAAAAGGCTATTTTTACAATCCTCTTGAGAACTCTGAAACCAAGGGATACGATGCGTACCAATTTTATTATGCAGAGGGACGATTGTCACTATTATTAGGAGAGGTGAAATTTTATATTTCTTTTGCTACAGCAATAAAGAAAATTTTGGATAATTTAGCTAAAGCGGTAAGTAAGCGATACTTCGATAAAAATATGTATGCTCTTATCAATGAAAAAGGTAACTTTACTTCTGTGCCAAAAGAGATTGCAAGTATTATTGAAAAGTGGGAGGACGATCCTGACATCAATTTGTACGACGAAGTGATAAAAAATGAAATAAAATTGTATTATCCGATGCTTGTTTTGTATGATGCAACAAAAGCTTCTTTTGATGATGATATTAAAAACAGCGTGAGTATAATCAATGCCGAATTAAATAAAAGAACAATTGATATTGAAATGGATATAGAATTGTTTTTCATATTTATTCCGGTTGAAAGTGCAAAAATTGTTAAAGAAGGAGTCATTGAATGGATTTCAAAAAACGAGCCGTTGCGGTAATTAAAGGGTTAACTGCATACAAAAAAGAAACTCAGAATATCCATAATTTGATTTCTGAAGTATGCCAGTTGTTTGATAGTGCTGCAAAAGAAAATTTATCTCAGCAAGATTATAAATTTTTGCGTAATGTTTCTTCTGATATAGGTATTCCGCAATACTATGATTTGCTATGTGAAAAAAAGAAAATAGAAGAAAATGAACTTAGTTTGTCCGATGTGTTAGCGATAACACAGGATGCCACTTTGTGTGTTTCTGATGATGTCTTTTTGCATCGCTATCAAAAAGAGGTGTTTGATAGATTTGTGGTTGGGAGTCAAAATAGGTTTTTTTTGTCTGCGCCTACTTCTTTTGGTAAAACTTATATTATTTATGAAATTATTAAAAAAATGTCATATGATAATGTTGTACTTATTTTTCCAACAATTGCATTATTAGGCGAAAACTACCTGAAGCTATTGGATTTGAGAAGGAAAAGTGATTTTTGGATCCAGTATAGCATACATACGCTGTCTGATGAAGAAACATCCGACCAAAAGAACCTATGGATATACACTCCGGAACGGTTTATGTCCTTTATTGATAAACACCGAGATCAAAAATTTGATTTTATATTTATCGACGAAATATACAAGATAGATAATCAATATATTATAGACGTTGAAACAGTGGGAGAAAATGAAAGAGATGTTTCGTTTAGAATAGCTCTTTTTGATACATGTTTGCGTGCAAGAGATATATTGTTGGCTGGACCGTATATCACTTTCCCTGATGAAAAGCGAAATCGGTCATTAGAGTACTTTTTGTCTGACAATCATTTCACAGTATTAAATTACAACAGCATTGAGATCGTAAATAAATCTTTTTTGTCTGTTCAAGAGAAAAAAGAATATTCTATTGATGATTTGGTTTTTATAATTAAAAGCAAGGAAAAAAGGAAAAAGTTGTTAACAGTTCTAAAAAGTGTTGAGGCAGCAAATGCAAATTTTGAGGAAGGAACCATAGTATATTGTTATCGAAAAGTGGAGACGGAGACACTTGCGAAGTATTTAGTGAAAAATTTAAAAAATACATCCTTACGCTCGCAAGTGATGGCAGATTTTGTTGCCCATTTATCTACTGTGTTCGGCAAGGATTGGATTGTTGTACAAGCATTGCAACATGGAATCGGTATACACCACGGTTTAGTTCCTAAATACATACAAAGAGAGATAATTTCTTTGTTTAATGGTGGAGACATTTCAGTATTATTATCAACAACGACGATAACCGAAGGAATCAACACAACAGCAAAAAATGTTGTAGTTATGTCGGACATGAAAGGATCCAAAGTTCTAAAACATTTTGATGCTCAAAATATTGCCGGACGTGCAGGAAGATTCAATTCTCATTATTCTGGTAGGGTAATTGCTATTGACAATAATTTTATGGCTATGTTGATGGAAGATGGTGAATGTTTAACACATAAAGGATATGACATAACTAGTCATAAATCGGATGTTGATTTGGAAATTAGTCACGGTGATTATTTAAGTATCGAAGATAAAAAAAGAAAAGCAGATATTGCACAACTAGTCTCTGAAAGTGGATTACCAGATGAAATTATTAATGCTTTTAAGGCAGTCAGCAAGATCGATAAAATAGCTTTGTATAAAAGGATTCTTGCTATGACTAGCGAAGAAAAGCAAGAAATTGCCCAGTTTTGCAAGGGACTTATTACAGGAGGTTTTAAGTGGTACGGTTTTGACACAATATGTAATATTGTATCCGAGTTTGTAAAAGAAGAAGAACTTAAGTTATTAATGACACAAAACACAAGCAAAGGTCACATTTTGTTATCAGCCAAAGTGTTTTATTACTTAAAAGATGGGTTTCTTGGTGTAATTGAAAATGAGAAGTCATACTATAAAAAATCCGTTGATTCTGCGATTAGAAATGCATCTAAAATGGTGTTTAACACTTTTAGATATCAGTTGACAAAATATCTTGGCGTTTTTGATTTGTTATATCGTTATTCTATTGCAACAGAGTTAGGTGTTGATATTGATCAAGTATTAGGAATAAATATTCTTGTGCAGTTATTAGAGTATGGATCAGTAATAGAAAAAGCAAAGAAGGTTAGTGACTATGGTGTTCCGTATTCGATTGTCAGATATTACGAAACGGAGGATGCAGGAATTATTAAGACATTTGATGCATACGAAAAGAAGGTGTTTGAACGTATAAAAGATATTTTATAATCATAGTTATCAAGCCCATTATAAGACCTATATATGATTTTGTCAGGAGGAAAGGCAAGATGTGTGGATTCAAGGGTTTGTAACGTAAATTGACACGGAGGATAATATAGTGATAGTATCATTTGGAGAATTACAAAATGCAGACTTAGTTGTAGATACTGTATATAAGGGCGGTACTGCCAGTGGAAAAGCGTCCGAAGTGCTTTCTAAATTACTTCCCAATTGTAGTAACTCTGGTGGTTTCCGTAAAGTTATGAGAAAAGATGGGAGTGGATTGCCAGCGTATGTTGTGCTATATACCTCTATGCAGGAACTTGCTTGGCCTGATTATCTGGATGAGGAAACCGGAATTTTTAGATATTATGGGGATAATCGTACTCCGGGAAAAACTATATTGGATACTCCGCGTAAAGGTAACTTGTTGTTGGAGTTTGTATTTGACTGCCTTAATAGTAGAGATGGTTCTATAAATAATATACCTCCGTTTTTGATATTCAAGAAAGGTGCGCAGGGATGGGATGTGCAATTTCTTGGGTTGGCAGCGCCGGGCAATCCCAAGATTTCGCCAGACAAGGATTTGGTGGCTTTTTGGAGAACTATGGATGATAAACGTTTCCAGAATTATGAGGCTTATTTTACAGTTCTGGATACCATTGCGCCTATTAGCAGAAAATGGTTGAATGCACTGGTATATGATCATGAGAATAGCTTGCAATATGCTCCAGATGTTTGGAAAAGTTTTATTTTACAGGGACGTAATGGTATCATGCCGTTAATTGCAAAGAAATTGCCGAAGATTCCTTCAAAGTATGATCAATTACAAAGCGATATTGAGGGAACGCAGTGCCTAACAAAAATTAGAGAGCATTATCAGGATAATCCGTATGGCTTTGAAAACTGTGCAAAAAATATTTTAGAAAAAATGGATGAAAGATTTCAAGATTTTTCGCTCACTCGGCCATGGCGAGACGGAGGAAGGGATGCGCTGGGATATTACGTTATAGGCGGTGGGAGCAAAGCTAATTATCCATTACGAATTGATTGTGCAATGGAAGCTAAGTGCTACTCAGAAAATCATTCAGTTGGAGTTCGAGAGATGTCTCGATTAATATCGAGGATAAGATATAGGCAGTTTGGAGTGTTGATAACAACAAGTTATGTACATGATCAGGCTTATCGAGAAGTAATGGAAGATGGGCATCCGATATTGATTGTATCTGCGACAGATATAGCAGGAGTTTTAAGGAGAAACTCGATTACGTCATCTAATATCGACGAGTGGTTTGTGAGTATGGATAGAGATGATAACAGAAATTTTGAGAGTAGGATGATGGCATATTATAAAAGTTTTACATAAAAAATAAGGTTTAAAATGCTTGAAAATGTTCCTCATAAGGAATATAATAAATGAAATTGCTTCGTTTGATTAGGGAAAATTAAGATGGAATATATGACTACAACAGAATTTGCTGAAAAATGGAATATATCTAGGAGAAGAGTAACTAAGCTTTGTACTGAAGATCGAATCGAAGGTGCTGTTCTTAAAGCAAATACTTGGCTTATACCAGAAGATGCAAAAAAGCCGGAAGATCCGAGAAGAGTCCGTAAAATGGGACTATTAATTTGAGATAATGGCATTATACTAAAATGAAGAGAGGTTAATTATGTACACAACTATTGAGCTTTTTGCGGGAGCTGGAGGATTAGCTCTTGGAGTTGAGCGAGCAGGTTTTGATACGATTGGTCTGATAGAATTTGATAGAGATGCATGTGATACGCTTGAAAAAAACAGACCTGAATGGCGAGTGATATGTGATGATATTGCAAATATTTCTAAGCTTGATTTGGAAGAGTATTTTAATATTAAGCGAGGACAGCTTGATTTGCTTTCTGGAGGGGCTCCTTGCCAAGCTTTTTCTTATGCCGGAAAAAGGTTGGGATTAGAAGATGCAAGAGGAACTTTATTTTATCACTATGCTGTTTTTTTGGAAAAATTACAGCCTAAAATGTTCTTGTTTGAGAATGTCAGAGGGTTACTTACTCTTGATTCAGGAAAAACTTATCAGACAATGCTTAATATTTTCGAGAACGCGGGATATAAGATACAAAAACAGGTACTTAATGCTTGGGATTATGGAGTTGCTCAAAAAAGAGAACGTTTGATAACCGTTGGAATCCGAAAAGACTTGCAGGGTAAAATTAAGTTTGTTTTTCCGGAAAAGCACGATTATAAGCCTGTATTAAGAGATATTCTTAATAATGTGCCTGAAAGTATTGGAGTTCCTTATGGAGAGAATAAGAAAAAATTGTTTGAATTGGTACCACCAGGCGGATACTGGAGAGATATTGATCCTGAACTTGCAAAGACATATATGAAGAGTTGTTGGGAAATGGAAGGTGGAAGAACCGGTATACTTAGAAGACTTAGTTTGGACGAACCTTCGCTTACAGTTTTAACATCTCCTTCACAGAAACAAACTGAACGCTGTCACCCGATTGAAGCGCGACCTTTTACAGTAAGGGAAAATGCTAGATGTCAAAGTTTCCCTGATGAATGGATGTTTTGCGGGAATGTCATGTCGCAGTACAAACAAGTAGGTAATGCTGTGCCGGTAAATCTTGCTTATGAAGTAGCAAGATGTATCAAAGAGGCACTAGATATGGAGGATGAATAATGGGTTGGAATTTGACATTTATTTCCGAGGAAGATTTTACTAATCATGTGAAAGCAACAATAGATAAATATGGAGAAAAGTTGGAATCATTTGATATTGTTCGATTTAATAAGAATATTATTGATCCGATAAAAATGATATTTGATAAAACTGTCTACCAATCAAGTTGGGAAGAAATTGTAAGTAATGAAATTTTTCGGCAGAGAGATAAATCCAATAATAATGATATAGGATATTTTCATCAGAGAATCTTTCAATATATTCCTAATTGTCATGTGCCTGACAATGGTAAAGAGGGCGGCTGGGATGTAATTTTCCAGAAAGATGAGGGGATTCAACTTCCTGACGGGGATGTAGTTCATACTATTTATGTGGAAATGAAAAACAAACACAATACTATGAATTCGTCTGCCGCAGGAAAGACATACATTAAGATGCAGAGTCAGTTATTAGATGATGATGACTGTGCATGTTTTCTGGTTGAAGCCATTGCTAAAAAATCACAGAATATAAAATGGTCAACCACTGTTGACGGTAAGAGTGTATCACATAAAAAAATAAGAAGAGTAAGCCTTGATCAGTTTTATGCACTTGTAACGGGACAGAATGAGGCTCTGTATCAGATGTGTATGGTATTGCCGAAGGTGATTGAAAAGGTGGTACTTGAAGGAGGAGAAGATGTGAATGTTCCTCATGATACAGTCTTAGAGGAATTAAAGCGTGTAGCAAGTCGGATCGGGAATAATGATGAAGAACTCGCCATGGCTATGGCAATTTATTTGTTAGGATTCAGTACATATGAAGGTTTTTCGCAAGCGGCAGGAAAAGTGACAGAGGATACAGATGACAATATGCTTCGTAGAATTTATGAGTATGCAAAAAGAATCCAGAATATCAAGTAGTTAAAGAGCTGCGTTGTGTAACAGGAAACAGGATCGTAAGGGATTTTATTTAGAAAAATGATGTAAATAATTGAGAGCTGCAATCAGTCTACAAATTGTACTTTGCAATTATGATAAAATGGTTGACAAGAACTGGTGTTTGCACTACAATTAAAGTGCCTTACAAGTTTGTTGTAAGGGATGGGAATTGTTGTCAACAGTTCTATGACAAACTCGTATGAGAAAGTCTGAAACTGTCCGTCTGAATTGATGACCATACAGGTCAGCAACCATAAGATGATAGTATGGAACATGACACTAACCTCCTTCTTAGTTGTTATTATACCACAATTAAGTATTGCGATTAACAGGATGGCTAGCAATCACAAATAAAGGCATAAGTCTTTCATATGATTACTAAGTAAAAAGGTATACCCACCGGCTAAGGAATGCTATCCTCCATGTCGGTGGGTATTGCATTTAGAGGAAATATTATGAACGTACAAGAATGGATTCAGAATCCTAAAACAATTCAGAAGAGCCAAAAGACATATGCTCATTTTGATCACAGAATAGATATTAATAAAGCAGCTTCATTTATTCAAAACTCAGAGAATATTATAGCATATGGATTTTATCCGTTTATTCATTATACGATGGAAATGGATAAATATAATAAGAATACGGGGAAAGTAACCAAAAAAAGAGAAATATGTTATGCAGCACATATGGACAGATGCATATATCAGTACTATTCATTTGTGTTGAATGAACACTATAATCAAAGGATAAAGCAAGACGGAATAGAAAAAGTACCAGTTGCGTATAGGTCTGACTTGAAGGATAGTAATATTCAATCTGCCAAAAAAGCGTATGATTTCATTAAGAAGCATCCAAGATGCTATGTGATGATTGGTGATTTTACAAATTTCTTTGACAATTTGGACCATCGGTATTTGAAACAACAATGGTGTAGTTTGCTAAAAGTGGAGCAATTACCGAAAGATCATTATGCTGTGTTTAAGCATATAACTCGTTATAGTAAATGGGAATTGGAAGATTTATTGGAGCTAAATGGATTGCCGAATTCAGATAGCGGAAGGATATCATTAAACAAGAAGAAGGTGGTACTCACTAAAGAAGAATATAAAAGAAATAGGAGCCATATTGAAAAAAATAAATTGTCATATGGTATTCCGCAAGGATCGCCAATAAGTGCAACATTAGCTAATGTTTATATGCTCGATGCTGATAAACTTATTAATGAAAAGGTATTGGAACATAATGGATTTTATATGCGATACAGTGATGATTTTATGGTAGTGTTGCCTGAGCAGGAAGGATATGAAATTTTTAGGGAGATAATTGAAATAATTAAAGGTATACCGAATCTTCATTTGGAGAATAAAAAGACACAGTTCTTCCGTGTGGATTTACCGTCAGTAATAAACGTAAGTAGGGAATTTGCTGCTGATGCAGATGATTCCAAAAAGAAAATTAACTTTTTGGGATTTTCTTATGACGGCAAATATATATCAGTTCGAGCTAAAACAGTTGGCAAATATTATTATCGTATGAATAGAAAAGCAAAAGCCATAGCTGGTAATAAAGATATGGTGGGTGCTGATAATCTTTACAAAAGATATTCTGAAAGAGGTGCCACTGGAAAGAGAGGGAATTTTTTTACATACATTAATAATGCAGAAAAAGAGTTTGGAAAAGAAGAAAAGATACGTCATGATGTTAGAAGGCATATGAGCAAAATAAGGAAACGGTTAAAACAAAAGAGCTAAGTATGACTGTATTTAGAAGCCAAATCTACATTCCATCTACAAATTATCTACGTTTCATCTACAAATTATCTACGCTCCATCCATTGCGTTCAATTTTAGAATATGTTATTATTATACTAAGCAATCGAGCAGGCCCTCAGCCCCTCGGTTGTTTTCTTTTGCAGAAAAAATGGAATAGAGTGACCAAGCCAAAGGCGATCAGCGAAAAACGTTGGTCGCTTTTGTTTTGCTCATTTGCAAAAGAAAGAAAATGAATTGGCATGGCAATTTATAAATTTCGGGAATGTGTGCTGCGCATACCCGAAAAAGCGGTGAAGCTCCGTGACGACGGAAGGTTCATCGGCTGTCTTTTTCAAAAGTCTTCGGGGGAGAGTTTTGGAAAAACGGGGAGACTGGGAGGATCGGCTGGCCAGCGGTCTGAAACAGTTTCACCGGCAGGAGTACAGAGGGCGCAGCTCTTTGTGCAAGGGTACAGGGAATGCAATCCCCTGTGCGGGTCAAGGGCGGCAGTCTTGCCCAATTCAGTGGCGTTTCGCCACTTAGTATTGGGTATTACCTGGCGCATAAATGAGGCAGGATGGCAGCAAGCTGCCTTGATTTTGAAAAATGTTAAAAGGAAATGGAGGAAACTAAATGAAATTAACACGACACAACGGTCGTGCCGGGAAGAATGGCACTTATAATCCGAAGCACAATGATCGCAGGTTTGCTCTGGAGAATAGTGAACATATCGACACGGAGCGAGCGAAACAAAATATTTATTGGGACTGTATTAACGGCTTTACCACTGCCGGGGATAGAGCTGTAAATGCAGAAGGAGATATTTCGTTCGAGGATGTGGAGCTTTTGTATTATACTTCCCATTACACTGCATTTATTAATGCGCAGAATGAGCGCAACATAAAGAACAGGCACCCGGACAGGAATCGCTCGGTGGAGGATTTGTTGAAAAATAAAAAGACCTGTCCGGAAGAAACGATTTATCAGATAGGAAATATGGCAGATGCAGTTGCACCGGAAGTTCTGCTGCAGATCACCACGGAATTTTTGACAGAAATGCGGGAGAAATTTGGGAAGCATGTTCATATTCTGGACTGGGCACTGCATTTGGATGAGAAGACACCGCACATTCAAGAAAGACATGTGTTTGACTGTGAAAATCAATACGGGGAGCTATGTCCCCAGCAGGAGAAAGCGCTGGAGACGCTGGGAATTGAACTTCCTGATCCGGATAAACCAAAGAGCAAGTTCAATAATCGCAAGCAGACGTTTGATGCACTTTGCAGATCTATGCTATTTGATATTTGTGAAAAACATGGACTTTATTTGGATCGGGAACCGGAGTATGGAGGCAGAGCCCATCTGGAGAAAAATGATTATATCATTGAGAAACAAAAGACGGTCATTGCAGAAAAAGAGAAAGATATGGCGGAGATCACCATGAAGCTGGAAGATGCGGAAAGCTTGGTGGAAGAAATTGCGGACACCGCTTATGAGAAGGCTTGTGAGACTGTGGCAGAGACGGTTTTTGCAGAAACTCAAGAGCAAGATCTGGCAGTGGTGGAAAAATACCAAAAGTGGATTAACGCAGAGGAACGAGCTCTGCCGGCGGAGAAAAAGCTGCTGATCAGTAAATCTTTGGATGCGGTGCAGGGCAGGATGAAGAAATCCGCGGGAACACTTTTACAGAAAGTCATGGCAGCATTGAAAACACCGGACATAAGAAACAGAGCAAAGGCTGCGGTAAAGGAGAAAGCACGGGAATCTTTGTTGGAAAAGTTGCAGCGTAATAAAGCACTTTTGAAAAAGGACGGAGATTCCGAGAAAAAAGTAAGACAAAAACAGATGGAGCGTTGACAGGAGAAATGAGGAAAACGATGATAAAAGAAGTACCCATTTGGGAAAAAGCAAATTTGACATTAGAAGAAGCGGCCGCTTATTCCGGCATCGGGATCAACAAGCTAAGAGATATCACCAATGATAAAAAGTGTGATTTTGTGCTGTGGGTAGGGAATAAGCGACTGATCAAAAGGCGTTTGTTTGACAAGTATATCGAGCAGGCGTATTCCATTTGATTTTACTGCACCAAAATAACATTTGTAGAATAACCATAGAAACTAGAGCACAATTGTGGTATGATAAGAATATCACATTGAGCTCTTTTTATTTCAGAAAGGAGCTTAAAAATGAGTACAAAGAGAAAGGACCATAAGGGACGTGTCCTAAGAACAGGAGAATGCCAGCGAAAGGATTTGTTATATCAGTTTCGATATACGGATTTTCGCGGGAAAAGGCATACCATTTATTCCAGAGATTTGCAGGAACTTCGTGAGAAGGAAAAGGCTATTCAGAAACAGATTGATGATGGTCTGGACTATGAAGCCGGTCAGATTACGGTGATTCAGTTGATTGAACGGTACATTAGTTTAAAGAATGGTGTACGCTACAACACCAAGGTGGGGTATCAATTCGTACTGAATCTAGTCAAAAAAGAAGAGTTTGGTTATCGTAAGATCAACACCATCAAAGTATCCGATGCCAAGCAGTGGTTTATGAAGATGCAGAAGGAAGGCAAGGGGTACAGTACCATTACCACCGTCAGAGGGGTAGTGAAACCGGCATTCCAGATGGCCTATGATGAAGATGCGGTTAGGAAGAATCCATTTTTATTTAAGCTGTCGGATGTGGTAGTGAATGACACACAAAAGCGTGTGGCGTTGACGGAAGATCAGGTGACTACCTGGATGGGCTTTATTCAGTCGGACGAAACCTTTTCCAAGTATTATGATGAATTTGTAGTCTTGTTGGAGACCGGTATGCGTGTCAGTGAATTTTGCGGTCTGACCATGGATGATCTGGACTTTCAGAATCGAAAGATCACGGTAAATCATCAGTTGATCCGGGAACGTGGTGGCAAGTATTATGTGGAGGAGACCAAGACCAGTGGCGGCTGTCGGTTCCTGCCCATGACGGACAATGTATATCAATCTTTGCAGAATATGCTGGAGAATCGTCCCAAAGTAAAAACAGAAATGGTGGTGGATGGGTACAGCAGGTTTATCATGCTGGACAAGAACGGGAAGCCCAAGGTGGCGCTGCACATCGAAAATGAGATGCGCTGGGCCATGAAGAAGTATAAAACTCTTTACCCGGACAATCCCTTGCCTCACATCACACCCCATGTATTTCGGCATACCTTTTGTAGTAATTATGCCAATGCCGGTATGGATATCAAGAACCTACAGTATTTGATGGGTCACTCTGATGCCGGTGTTACACTGAATGTGTATGCACATTCCAACTACAGTTATGCCGCCAGCCAGATGGCTGAAATTACAGAATTTCGTCAAAAGTCAAAGTTGAAAAAAGCGGTAAATGAAGGGGAAAATACCCAATCTTTTATCAAAATCGTGAAATAGGTGAGTACGAAAAAGTCAGGAAATATGGGCTTTGCAGGCATTTACTACACCATTAAGTGGTGTAGTAAGTGGTGTATTTACAAAGATTTACGGAGACTTATGACGAGCAAAGAAAAATGACAACACCCGAAAAACCCAGTAAAATCAAGGGTTTTGAAGGCTTACGGAGGATTATATAAGAGTATGATTAAAGTTTTATTCGTGTGCCACGGCAACATCTGCCGCTCCACCATGGCCCAGTCCGTCCTAACCCATCTGGCCAAAGAGCGTGGACTTTCCGAATGCTTATATATTAATTCTGCGGCTACCAGCCGCGAAGAAATCGGCAACTCGCCCCACTATGGTACGGTCAATAAGTTGCGAAGGGAGGGCGTTCCGGTCATCCCTCATCGTGCCACACAGATGACGAAGCAGGACTATGCAGAATATGATTACCTGATCGGTATGGACTCTGCCAATATCCGTAATATGAATCGGATTGCAGGCGGGGACCCGGAGGGAAAAATTTACAAATTATTAACCTTTGTGGGCTCAGATAGGGATGTGGCGGATCCTTGGTACACGGGAGATTTTGATGCCACATACCGAGATGTACTGGTGGGGTGCTGTGGTCTATTGGATGAACTCTTTAGACAGTAGGAATAACATCGAATAAGAAAATATTCAGTCATATAGCGTGAAGCTGGGCCATGAATAACGTCGTGTTCGGTCATGGTGGCTGTCATAACATGATTTTGGCATTGGCAGCAGAACAAGCCAAATACGCAAAAATTAAATAAATCAAGATAAGTAAAGGAGTCTTCTTATGAAAATCGCAATCATAACAGGTGCCAGCTCCGGCATGGGACGGGAATTGGCACTGCAAATATCCACAAAAGAACAGTTTGACGAGATATGGGTCATAGCCAGACGGAAGGAAGCATTGGAAAGTCTGCAGGCCCAGATTCCTTGCAAGGTTCGTTCCATCCCGTTAGACCTGGCCAAGCAGGAGAGCTATCAGGAATATCATGATCTTTTACAACAGACAAAGCCCAATGTAGCCTTTTTGGCCAATTGCGCCGGCTTTGGTAAGTTTGGCCGCTATGACCAGATTCCGCTGGAGGCATGTCTGGGCATGATTGACTTAAACTGCAAGGCCTTGGTGGCCATCACACAGATGACCATTCCATACATGCAGCGGGGCGCCCGCATTTTACAATTGGATTCTCTATCCGCATTTCAGCCTGTGCCATATTTAAATGTATATGGAGCAAGCAAAGCTTTCGTACTCAGTTATAGTAGGGCATTGAACCGGGAATTAAAAACAGCCGGCATCCGCGTCATGTCTGTCAATCCGGGCTGGGTAAAGACCGACTTTTTTGACCGCGCCACTACTACCAGTAACGATGCTGTTACCTACTATAATGTTATGTACCGGGCAGAGGACGTTATAAAAACTGCCCTCCATGACTTGTATCATACCAAGAAAGATGTCTCTATCCACGGTTTCCGGATAAAAATGCAGGTGTTGGGTGTAAAGTTTCTGCCCCATAAATGGGTTATGAACATCTGGATGAAGCAACAAAAGCACAAGTAATAGATTGTTTGATGCAGATATAGTTTGTATATGATGCTATAATAAAAGATATGACAAAAATGTTTTGGCCAAATAGCTTATAACACATACAGCGGCAAGTCATTTTGCATAAAAGAACTCCTCAAACATGCAAGTTGTGTGTGAAATAGTGCAAAAACAAATTAAAAGGTTGAAAAAAACGATAAAAATGATATAATATTTTTTAAAACTATCTTACGATAATTACTTTTGAGGCGGAAGTAATGAAAAGAGAATTTAGGGAATACGAAAAGAAAAATGATTATTTAATATGTGTGGATTCTGACGGCAGTGCTATGGACACCATGGAGGTGAAGCACCGTCAATGCTTTGGTCCGTGTGTGGTTGAAGAGTGGGGCTTGCAGGCTTATGAGGAGCAGGTGCTGCGCATTTGGAATGCCATTAATTTATATTCTATTAATCGTGGAGTGAACCGTTTTGTAGGGTTATTGATGGTATTGGATTATGTGAACAAAAACCTGACACCTATTGAGGGGCTGGAGGAATTGGCACGTTGGGTGGAGTGCACCAGGGAGCTGTCCAATGCGGCCATGCTTAGGTACTTGGAAGATGATGCCAGTTCGTTTTTACAGAAAGTGCTCCGTTGGGCACAGAAGGTTAGTCTGCATATTGCATTATTGCCGGTGGAAGAACGTCGTCCTTTTGAAGGTGTGGCGGAGGTCCTTTTGTCTGCGCGTGATGAAAGCGATATCGTAGTAGTGTCAGCGGCCAACCCGGATGCCATATTTGAGGAGTGGGAGCTGCACGGCTTGGCTTATTTTGTGAGCCAGATGTTTAGCCAAAATATCGGTTCCAAGGATTTTTGCATCTCTGAACTGTTAAAAAAGGGCTATGACCCGGATAAGGCGATCATGATAGGGGATTCCATGGAGGATCTGGAAGCTGCAAGAATCTGCGGTATTCATTTTTATCCTATCATTATTTTTAAAGAAGAAGCATCTTGGAGCCGTCTGGAGCTGGAGGGCTTGGAGCGTTTTTACAATGGTACCTATGCCGGCGAATATGAGCAAGCGCTTATAAAGGAATTTGTAGAAGCGTTAAATGCACAATATGAATAAAAGGAATTTGTAGAAGCGTTAGATGCACAATACGAATAAAAGGAATTTGTAGAAGCATTCAATGCACAATATGAATAAATAATGGCCGTGCTGCAAAGGGTTGCGGCGCGGTTTTTGTATATAGAAGATGGGGGAAGTATGCCCTGCGGTTTGTCCTACTTTCAGATGAAGATTTAATTTGGGAGGATTTTGATTGTGAAGATACGTGAAATGTTTCAGGAAAATAAAATAACATTGTCTTTTGAGGTGTTTCCACCAAAGACAGCAGCTAATTTTGAGTCGGTATATCATGCTGCTATGGCGGTGGCAGAGTTAAAACCAAGCTATATGAGTGTTACTTACGGAGCCGGCGGCAGTACCAGGGGCAATACGGTAACTATCGCTAGGGACATTCAGGAAAAGGTGGGGATTGAGGCTATTGCCCATCTGACTTGCGTGGGTGCCAAAAGAGCAGATATTTTACATACATTGGAACAATTAAAGGAAGCAGGGATTGAGAATATTCTGGCTCTAAGAGGAGATAAGCCTCGTGATTTTGAAGGGGAACCTTTTGTAGACTACCATTATGCCAGTGAGCTGGTAGAGGAGATAAAAGCTTTCGGTGATTTTTGTGTGGGCGGTGCATGTTATCCGGAAGGTCATGTGGATGCATGTAATAAAAAGATAGACATTTTAAATCTGAAAAAGAAAGTGGATGCGGGCTGCGAGTACCTGACCACCCAGATGTTTTTTGACAATAATATTTATTATAATTTCTTATATCGAATCAGAGAAGCAGGGATTACGGTGCCGGTGGTAGCCGGTATTATGCCGATTACCAGAGCAACTCAGGTAAAGACAGCCTGTCAGCTGGCCGGTACCAATATGCCGGAGCGTTTTCGCAATATGGTGGATCATTTTGGGGAAAATTCTATGGCTATGCAGCAGGCAGGTATCGCTTATGCAACGGAGCAGATTATAGATTTATTGGCCAATGGGGTGCGTCATATTCATGTGTACTCTATGAATAAACCGGAGGTGGCAGCGGGTATCCAGGCCAATTTGTCAGAAATGCTGAAGTAGTCGATGGGACTGAATCAACCGAAGTGGCAGATGTGAGTGGAGTAACCGAAGTGACGTAACCACTGATTGAATTTGGAAAAGTGCCTTCTTAGCAGGCAATGCAGGGAATAGGCAGCAGTACTTACATGGAGATTAGTATGATAGATAGAACAGAGGTCTTTCGATATCTGGGATATAAAGGCCAGAAGCCCCGGCAGGATATTCTGGATTTGATAGAGGTTTGTGTGGCAGAAGTGGAGGCGGCAGCAGAGCCTAAATGTGTTTGCCGTAGATTTCCGGTGCAGGTGACGGATGATTCTGTGGAGGCGGCAGGGCTTACCTTGCGCAGTACCGGATTGGCAACAAATGTAAAGGATTGTACAGAAGTAGTGTTTTTTGCAGCGACTTTGGGCATTGGTGTGGATCGGCTGTTACAGAAATATTTAAAGCTGCAGGTCAGCAAGGCGGTAGTAGTGCAGGCAGTGGCAGCAGCGGCCATGGAGGGGTACTGCAATCAGTTCCAGAAAGAGTTGGAAGCATCCTGTGCAAAGCAGGGGTTATTTGTAAGGCCACGCTACAGTCCCGGATATGGAGACTTGGATTTGTCAGTGCAGGAAGATTTCTTACAAGTACTGCAGGCTCACAAAACAGTGGGAATTGTGTTGACAGAGGGAGACATAATGCTGCCGGAGAAAAGCGTGACGGCTATCATAGGTTTAAGCCCTGTGCGTACGAGGTGCCATAGGGAAGGCTGTGAAATGTGCGGTAATGTAAATTGCGCATACAGACGTGTGTGATGCAAAGCATGAAATAAGCAGCTTGCCAAAGTAAGAGGCTGTGTAAACAGACACAAAACATAAAAGAATAAAACGGAGTGTTGGTGTATATGAATATTCGTGAACAATTAGGCAAAAGAATTTTATTTTTAGATGGCGGCATGGGGACGTTGCTGCAGGCCCGGGGATTGAAGCCGGGTGAACTTCCGGAAAGCTGGAATCTTATCAGACCGGAGGAGTTGATTGCCATACACAAGGCCTACCTGGAGGCAGGAGCAGATATTATTTTAACCAATACTTTCGGCGCAAACAGTCTGAAATTTCCGGATCAGTTAGAGGAAATTGTATCAGCAGGTGTAGCCAATGCCAGACAAGCAGTAGCAGAATGCGGTAAGGAAGCCTATGTAGCTCTGGATTTGGGGCCTACCGGAAAGTTGTTAAAGCCTATGGGGACGCTGGATTTTGAGGATGCAGTTACCTTATATAAGGAAGTGATTGCTGTAGGTGCAAAAGCCGGTGCGGACTTGATCATGATCGAAACCATGAGCGACACGTATGAATTGAAGGCGGCAGTTTTGGCAGCAAAGGAAGCCTGTACCCTGCCAATTATGGCGTCTGTTATTTTTGGTGAAAATGAGAAAATGCTAACGGGGGCTACGCCGGAAGCAGTGGTGGCGCTGTTGGAAGGCTTGCGGGTTGATGCGATTGGTATCAATTGCGGACTGGGCCCGAAACAGATGAAAAATGTTTTTGCCAGAATAGCTGCAGTATCCGGTGTGCCATTGATGATCAGTCCAAATGCAGGATTGCCGCGTACAGAGGAGGGCCGTACTGTATTTGACGTAGAGCCGGAAGAATTTGCTGCAGATATGGAAGAGCTGATTGGTATGGGAGCATGGCTTGCCGGTGGATGCTGTGGCACAACGCCTGCTCATATTCAAGCCCTTGTGGATAAGTGCAAAGACACGACTCCATGTGTACGCATAGAGCGAGATATAACAATGGTGTCAAGTTATTCTCATGCAGTAGTTATCGGAGAAAAGCCTGTTATTATCGGTGAACGTATTAATCCTACCGGTAAGTCACGGTTTAAACAGGCGCTGCGTGAACATAATATAGAATATATTCTGGAAGAAGGTGTTCGTCAGGTGGATGCTGGAGCCCATATTTTGGATGTAAATGTAGGGCTTCCGGACATTGATGAAGCAGGCATGATGCAAGAAGTGGTGTATGAGCTGCAAAGCATTTTGGATACGCCGCTGCAGATTGATACCGGAAATCTTGCTGCCATGGAACAGGCTATGCGAATTTACAATGGTAAACCAATGATAAATTCCGTCAATGGTAAGACAGAAAGTATGCACAGCGTTTTTCCGCTGGTGCAGAAATATGGCGGTGTGGTTGTAGGACTTACTTTGGATGAAAGTGGTATTCCGGAAACGACCCAGGGACGCCTTGCTATTGCAAATAAAATATACGAAACTGCGGCACAGTACGGTATTCCGAAGAAGGATATTGTGATTGATGCTCTTACCATGACCATGAGTACCGATGATGCTTCTGCAGGCATTACTTTGGATGCAGTGCGTACCTTGAAAGAACAGGACTGCCGCACGGTGCTTGGTGTGTCCAATATTTCTTTTGGATTGCCACAGCGTGAATTGATCAATACTGCATTTTTTACTATGGCATTGCAGGCGGGTCTTTCTGCAGGCATCATAAATCCAAATGCGGCAAGAATGATGGAAGCCTATGACACGTATCTGGTATTGGGGGGATTTGACAGCCAGTGCAGCAGATATGTGGAGAAATATGCAGTGGCGAAGACCATGGATGCAGCAAAAAGTGATATGGCAAGAGAGATAGCTGCAGGAAGCACAACCGGTGACAGGAGCAGTCAAGGGAACCATTCGGTAGTCAATGGGCAGAGTGGTGAAAAGGCAGGCTCCGGAACTTGTACCGGTATGGACTTAAGAACCAGTATCATAAAAGGTCTCAGGGAACAAAGCACCAGAGCAACTATGGCTATGCTGGAGACAAAGGCCCCATTGGATATTATAAATGAAGAACTTGTACCGGCCTTGGATGTGGTGGGACAAGGCTTTGAAAAAGGTACTATGTTTTTGCCTCAGCTGTTAATGAGTGCAGAAGCTGCCAAGGCAGGATTTGAGGTGATTAAGCAATTTATGGATAAATCCGGCCAGAGCCAGACTAAAAAGGGAACTATCGTACTGGCTACCGTAAAAGGCGATATTCATGATATTGGCAAAAATATCGTAAAAGTGCTTTTGGAAAATTATGCGTATGATGTGATCGATCTGGGCAAGGATGTGTCTCCTGAAAGAATCGTAGAAGCGGTAAAGGACGCTCATGCACCACTTGTAGGACTCAGTGCCTTGATGACAACTACTGTTGTGGGAATGGAGGAGACGATACATGCTCTTCGCACACAGGCTCCATGGTGCAAGGTGATGGTAGGCGGTGCGGTGCTGACTCAGGAGTATGCTGACAGAATCGGCGCAGATTTTTACGGCAAGGATGCAATGCAGTCTGTTTATTTTGCAGAGGAACTTTTTGCACAACAGGTGTAATGGGCTTTGCACGGCAAATTTCAAGGGAAGTATTCGGATATAACCGTAAATTTTATGCTGTCTGCATGCAAGTTTATAAATCTTTCACAATTTTAATGTGATTTTTCAGAAAAGAAATATTGATTTATGTTGGATGCCAATTTATAATTTAAATGAGCAAAAGAATTATAAAGGAATTTTAATAAGGAAAAAATATGGATAATAATATGAACGGAACTAACAATCATCAAAATCCGGAAAGAGGCAATCAGGGCAAGGGCGGTCCAAATCGAGGCAGCATTATTTTGGTGCTGATTTCTTTGGGCGTGTTTCTCTTTGTGCTGTGGTCCAGTTTGGGCATGCTGACGGATACTGCCCAGGAAGAGGTCAGCTATTCTCAGTTTGTGGAGATGCTGGAGAAGGGACAGGTAGAAGAGGTTCGTGTTGAGGAAGAGATCATCTACATTTATCCAAAGAAGGCAGAAGAAAAGCCTGCTACGATTATGGATATGTTCCAGACTTATTATGGCCAGAGCAAGGAACCGGTTTATTATACTGCTATGGCCGAGGATTACAGTACATTAACGGCCCGTGTACTTGCAGCAGGAGTGGAGTTTGGCCGCAATATGCCAAGTCAGACCGGTAATATTATGTATGTTCTGCTGACCAGTGTACTGCCTCTTGCGTTAATGATCGGCTTTTTTGTAATGATGATGAAGCGTATGGGCGGTAAAGGCGGCATGTTCGGCATGGGCAAGAGCACAGCCAAGGTATACGTACAGAAGGAGACCGGTATCACATTTAAGGATGTGGCCGGCGAGGATGAGGCCAAGGAATCTTTGGTAGAGGTGGTGGATTTCCTTCACAACCCGGGCAAATATGCCGGTATAGGCGCCAGATTGCCAAAAGGTGCTTTGCTGGTGGGACCTCCGGGTACCGGTAAGACCTTATTGGCCAAAGCAGTAGCCGGTGAGGCAGGGGTGCCGTTTTTCTCTCTGACAGGCTCTGATTTTGTGGAGTTATATGTAGGTATGGGTGCTTCCCGTGTAAGAAGTCTTTTTGAGGAAGCCAATAAAAATGCTCCTTGTATTATTTTTATTGATGAAATTGACGCTATCGGACGTAGCCGTGATTCCAAGTACGGTGGTGGCAATGAAGAACGTGAGCAGACTTTAAACCAGCTTCTCAGCGAGATGGATGGTTTTGATTCCAGTAAGGGTATTTTGATCTTGGGTGCTACCAACAGACCGGAGATTCTGGACAAGGCGCTTCTTCGTCCGGGCCGCTTTGACAGACGTATTATTGTAGACAGACCGGATTTGAAGGGTCGCGTGGAGATTTTGAAGGTACATGCCAAGAACGTTCGCTTGGATGAGACTGTAGATTTGCAGGAAATTGCTCTTGCTACCAGTGGTGCAGTAGGCTCAGACCTGGCCAATATGATCAACGAGGCTGCCATCAATGCAGTCAAGGAAGGTCGTGAATGTGTGAGTCAGAAGGATTTATTCGGTGCTGTAGAGCAGGTATTGGTAGGCAAGGAGAAAAAGGACCGTGTGATGAGTCAGCAGGAGCGTAGAATTGTGTCCTATCATGAAGTGGGTCATGCCTTGATCAGTGCCCTGCAGAAGGACAGTGAGCCGGTGCAGAAGATTACCATTGTGCCTCGTACCATGGGTGCCTTAGGCTATGTTATGCATGTGCCTGAAGAGGAAAAGTATCTCAATACCAAGGCAGAGCTGCAGGTTATGTTAGTTGGTTTATTTGGCGGCCGCGCAGCCGAGGAGATTGTATTTAACAGCGTGACCACCGGTGCTTCCAATGATATCGAGAAGGCAACCAAGATTGCCAGAAGTATGGTGACCCAGTATGGCATGAGCGATAAGTTCGGCCTTATGGGACTGGAAAGTGTAGAGAGTCAGTATCTCAGTGGACAGACCGTGATGAACTGTGCCGATGCTACAGCTGCTGCAGTGGATGAAGAGGTGATGCGTATTCTGAAGGAAAGCTATGAAGAGGCCCTTCGCCTGCTGCGTGAGAATCGTCAGGTTATGGATAAGCTGGCAGAGTTCTTGATTGAGAAGGAAACCATTACCGGCAAGGAATTTATGAAGATTTTCCGGGAAATCAAAGGCATTCCGGAGCCGGAAGAGCCTGTCGATGCAGCCAGCAAGCTTATGATGGAGACAGAGCGAGCTATGCATCATGAAGAAGTTTTGGACCGGAACGATTCAGGAAGCACACCGGATTCCAAGCAGCAAGAACAGGAGTCTTTTGAAACAGCTGGAGAGGATGCAACGGAATCAGCAGCCCAAAAGGCAGAGGAAAATTTCAAAACAGTTTTGGAACAGCAGACCCTCAGAGATGTAAAAGATGCGGAGGAATCAGCCGCAAAAGGTCGCTTCTCCAATGCAGATTTAAAGGATTAGGTTCGTATATGTTTCATGTAGAAGAGGAACTCAAGAAATTACCAAAAAAGCCTGGCGTGTATTTAATGCACGACCAGGC
The DNA here is from genome assembly GCA_045646695.1 of Lachnospiraceae bacterium. GTDB lineage: Bacteria > Bacillota > Clostridia > Lachnospirales > Lachnospiraceae > RGIG6307. The sequence continues at coordinate 58,783 of JAZRLF010000089.1, read as the reverse complement.
TGATACTATTATATATGTAGGCAAGGCTGTCAACCTGCACAGCAGAGTCCGCAGTTATTTCAGAGAAAAGGTGGGCCGAGGACCTTGGATTGACAAGATGGTAAGCCAGATAGCCGGGTTTGAATATATCGTAACGGATTCTGAGCTGGAAGCCCTTGTGTTAGAAAATAATTATATTAAAGAATACAATCCCAAATACAATACCTTATTAAAGGATGGAAAGACATATCCTTATATTAAGGTTACAGTAGGGGAAGCTTATCCAAGAATATTGTTCTCCAGGCAGATGCAAAAAGATAAGTCCAAGTATTTTGGACCATTTTCCAGTGCAAGTGCTGTGAAAGATACCATTGAACTGATCAACAAATTATTTCTGCTGCGTACTTGCAACCGTAATCTTCCTAAGGATATCGGTGTGGAAAGACCATGCTTAAATCATCACATTAAGCAATGCCTGGCACCTTGTCAGGGTTATATCAGCGAAGAGGATTATAAAGAGCGGGTAAAGCAGGCTATTGATTTCTTAAACGGCAACTATCAGCCTGTTATGAAGGACTTGATGGAGAAGATGAAAGCAGCCAGCGAAGAACTGGAATTTGAAGAGGCTGCCAAATACCGGGATTTATTGGAAAGTGTTCGTAAGGTCAGCGAAAAACAAAAGATTACCGACAGCGATCAGGAGGATAAAGACGTGATCGCAATGGCACGGGATGACAGAGACTGTGTTATCCAGGTCTTTTTTGTCCGAGGAGGCAAGATGATCGGTCGCGAGCATTACTATATGACAAATGTGTCAGATTTGCAAAAGGGTGAGATTCTACAGGAGTTTATCAAGCAGTTTTATGGTGGCACACCCTTTATCCCGCGAGAGCTTTTTGTGCAGTGGGATATGGAGGAGCAGGTGCTTTTGGAAGAATGGCTGACGGGCTTAAGAGGAAGCAGGGTTTATATCCGTGTTCCAAAGAAGGGTATGAAGGAGAAATTAGTAGAGCTGGCAGCTAATAATGCCAGATTGGTTTTGGCCCAGGACAGAGAAAAGTTAAAACGTGAAGAGGGGCGCACCATCGGTGCAGTAAAGGAGATTGCAGCATTACTGGGGCTGGAACATATTGAACGTATGGAAGCCTTTGATATTTCCAACATAAACGGCTTTGAAAATGTAGGCTCTATGGTGGTATACGAAAAGGGCAGACCCAAAAAAAGCGATTACCGTAAGTTCCGTATCAAGACAGTTACCGGGCCCGATGATTATGCTTGTATGAGGGAAGTGCTCACCAGACGTTTTACTCATGGTTTAGAAGAAGCAAGTGAGCTGGAGCAAAAGCAGCTTGACCAGGAGTTCGGAAGTTTTACCAAGTTTCCTGACCTATTACTGATGGATGGTGGCAGAGGTCAGGTAAATATTGCCCTGGAGGTTCTTGAAGAGTTGGACATTCATATACCGGTGTGCGGCATGGTGAAGGACGATTTTCATCGTACCAGAGGCTTATATTTTAAAAATGAAGAGCTGCCTATTGATACCCGTTCCGAAGGGTTTAAATTGATTACCCGGATTCAGGACGAGGCCCACAGATTTGCCATAGAATATCACAGGAGCTTGCATAATAAGGGCCAGATTAAAAGCAGCCTGGACAATATTCCGGGGGTAGGGCCGGCCAGACGAAAGGCGCTGATGCGCCATTTTGAATCCATCATGGACATCAAAGAGGCTTCTGTAGAGGAGTTGTGCCAAATTCCGGAGATTCCTAGACATATTGCGGAAGGAATTTATCAGTATTTTCGTGATAAGTGATACCTCAATGGGGTGAAATGTTAATTTTGATTGCGAGTATTGTAAAAGATAGTAGCAAAAATTACAAAATGTGGTTGCATGTGTGTTATTTTTCTGCTATAATTATCGTGGAATGATTTTTGAAATGGAGGAATCAAAATGAAAGCTATAACGAATGGTAAAATCATTTTGAAAGATCGTGTTTTGGAGGGTTATGCCCTGTTGTTTTCAGATGTGATCGAAGGGATTGTTTCCGCCAGTGCCATTCCTCAGGATGCTGAGTTGATTGACGCAGCCGGGGGCTATGTTTCTCCTGGTCTCATTGATATGCATATTCATGGATATCTTGGTAAAGATGTCTGTGACGGTGAGGAAGAGTCTATTCGCACCATTGCCGGCGGACTTTTGGCAAATGGTGTTACCGGATTTCTTCCGACTACTATGACTGTTGACATGAAGGTGATTCGCAAAGCTTTGGAGGTTTGTCGTTCTCTTAAGGAGGAGAGCAAGAGCTGGACAGGCAGTACCATTTTGGGCTGTCATGCAGAAGGTCCTTTTATTAGTGAGAGTAAGAAAGGGGCTCAGGACCCTCAATATATTCTGAAGCCGGATGCTGCTTTTGTAAAGGAATTTGCAGACATTATCAGTGTCATCACACTGGCTCCGGAAACAGATACCGAGGATTTTGCAGCAATTCGCGAAATTTGCCGCGACACAGATGTAGTAGTGTCCATGGGACACACTTCTGCGGATTATGATACTGCAATGCGCAGTACAGAAGCAGGTGTGAAGCATGTGACCCATTTGTTTAATGCCATGACTCCGCTGGCACATCGTGCACCGGGTGTTGTGACAGCTGCATTTAATGCGGAAGTGAGCTGTGAACTGATCGTAGATACTTTCCATGTGGACAAGTGCTTCTATGATTTATTGTGGAAGATCAAAGGCAGAAAACTCTGCTTTATTACCGATTGTTTGCCTGCAGGGGGGCTTCCTTACGGAGAGTATACTCTGGGTGGCGCAAAGATCATCTACCGTGACATTGTATGCCGCTTAGAGGATGGAACGGTAGCCGGCAGTGTACTTCATTTGAATCAGGGTGTATGGAATGTATACAGCAATTCCAATATTCCGCTCAATGAGTGTGTAAACGGTGCTTCCTTAAATCCTGCCACTGCTCTGGGTATTGCAGACCGCAAGGGCTCTATCGAAGTAGGTAAGGATGCAGATATTATTATTACAGACTGTGAATTCAATGTTCAAAAAACCATTATCGGAGGAGAAATCAGATATGAATCTTAAAGTAAATGCTAAATTAGACCCGAAATTCAGTCCGCTTTCCGTTGTTTGCCGTGATATGCGCGAAGCAACCAAGGAAAATGGCCAGGACCTTATTATCGCAATTGAGAGAAACAAAGGTTATACCACTACATACAAGACCCGTATTTTCTGTGACGGTACCGGCCATGATGAGGAGAACTTCCGCTTTGTAGAGCGTCTGACCAAGACCCTTCTGTGGGTTGCAGGCGGTTACAAGGTGATCATCGCAGGCAGCGAAGTAGTTGGTAATAAGATCAAAGAAGCTTATACAGACGGCGGTCTTCGTGATTTCGACGTACATTTTATGGAACGTGTTTATGAGTGCCCGTTTGAGGTAAAGATCTGCAAGTTAGAGGATGCTCCTAAGGACAAGTCTGCAGCAGCTCCTATCGGCCGCCACTTAGACGGATGCCGCATCGGTTTTGATGCCGGCGGAAGTGACCGTAAGGTAAGTGCCGTAATCGATGGTGAAAGCGTATATTCTGAGGAAGTAGTATGGTTCCCTAAGACCAACTCCGATCCGGATTATCATTATGAAGGTATCTTGAGCGCTATGAAGTCTGCAGCAGCACATATGCCGCGCGTAGATGCGATCGGTGTTTCCAGTGCCGGCGTTTATATTGACAATCGTATTATGGTTGCTTCTCTTTTCTTAAAGGTAAGCGATGAAGATTTTGATAAAAAAGTTAAGAACATGTATCTGGATGTTGCTAAGGAACTTGGCGAGAACATCCCGATTGAAGTGGCAAATGACGGTGATGTTACTGCTCTTGCAGGTGCTATGGATCTGAATGATGACTCCGTACTGGGTATCGCTATGGGTACATCAGAAGCAGGTGGTTATGTAGATTCTCAGGGCAATATTACCGGTTGGCTGAATGAGCTTGCATTTGTTCCGGTTGACTACTGTGAAGAAGCAATGGTTGACGAGTGGTCAGGCGATTACGGCTGTGGCGTTAAGTATTTCTCACAGGATGGCGTAATCAAGCTTGCACCATATGCAGGTATTGAACTGGATGAGAACCTTTCTCCTGCAGAGAAGCTCAAAGTAGTTCAGGGCCTTATGAAGGAAAATGATCAGAGAGCAGCTGATATTTATGATACTATCGGAGCATATTTTGGATATGCTATTGCATACTATGCTGAATTCTACGATATTAAGCATGTACTTATCATGGGTCGTGTTACCTCCGGTGAAGGTGGTGTGATTCTCTTAAATCGTGCACAGGAAGTTCTGGACAAGGAATTCCCTGAATTGACACAGAAGATCAAATTACACATTCCGGATGAAAAATCCCGTCGTGTAGGCCAGTCTGTAGCTGCAGCAAGCCTGCCGAAACTTAATTAGTTATACCGATAAACCCACTAAGGTATATTTGGAAAGTCGTTACGGTCGCAGTTGTGATTGTGGCGGCTTTCTGTTTTGTACGGATTGTTTGAGTTACTGCTGTGTGTCATTTCGTAATTAGTGTATTGAGATTATTGCTCATTTGTGTTAAAATGTGCATAAAGATTTACAGGAGGTGGACAATGGAAGAATTTGTATATGTAACGGACGTGATTAAAAGGTTAGACTTAAAGAATTTTACACCTGAAATCGACATTTCCAAGCGTAAGATCATACAGCCTGAGGTGAATCGACCGGCATTGCAGTTGACCGGTTATTTTGAGCATTTTGAATATGAACGTCTTCAGTGTGTAGGTAATCTGGAGGAGTCCTTCATGAACCGCATGAGTGCAGAACTGAAGGAGGAACGTTATAATGAGCTTTTGTCATATCCGATTCCGGCCTTAATCTTTTGTCAGGGATTAGAACCGGGACCGATTCTTCGCAGACATGCGGTAGAGCATGGAGTGCCGCTTTTAGGTACTAAGAAGACTACTTCCAATTTCATGGCTGAGAGTATACGATGGTTGAATGTAGAATTGGCACCATATATTTCCGTTCACGGTGTTTTGGTAGACGTGTACGGAGAAGGTGTTTTGATTACCGGTGAAAGTGGTATCGGTAAGTCAGAAACTGCTCTGGAGTTGGTGAAGCGAGGACATCGTCTGGTTAGCGATGATGTAGTGGTGATCCGTAGGGTAAGTGACACTACCCTGGTAGGAAGTGCTCCGGATATTACCAAGCATTTTATTGAACTTAGAGGTATTGGAATCGTAGATATTAAGAGTATGTTCGGTGTATCCTGTGTTAAGGAAACTCAGTCTATTGATCTGGTCATCAGATTGGAAGATTGGGACAAAGACAAGGAATACGACCGAGTGGGTCTTGAGTATAATTATACAGAATACTTAGGCAATAAGGTGGTATGCCACAATCTCCCGGTAAGACCGGGTAGAAACCTGGCTATTGTTGTAGAGAGTGCGGCAGTAAACTTCCGTCAAAAGAAGATGGGTTACAATGCAGCAGAGGAATTACGCAACCGTATTCAACAAAAAATGGCTAATCGATTTGAAGATGGCGAGGAAGAATAGGAGAAAAATATGAGCAAAATAGTACTGGGTGTAGATGTTGGTGGTACATCTGTTAAACTTGGATTATTTACTATGGAAGGTATTTTGACGGATAAGTGGGAAATACCCACCAGGAGAGAAGACGGCGGTAAATATATTCTGCCTGATGTAGCAGACAGCATAAAAGCCAAATGTGAAGAAGCAGGATATGCCAAGGAAGACATCGCGGGTGTGGGTGTCGGCGTGCCGGGACCGGTTATGGAGAATGGTGTCATTCAGTTTGCAGATAATCTTGGCTGGGGAGAAATGAATATTTCCGAAATTTTAGGTGGGATGCTGGATGTTCCTGTTAAAGCCGGTAATGATGCCAATGTGGCAGCGCTGGGTGAGATGTGCCAGGGCGGTGCCCAGGGCTTTTCCAATGTAGTTGCCGTAACACTGGGTACCGGTGTAGGCGGTGGTGTGATTGTAGGTGGCAAGCTTTTGGCAGGTTCTATGGGTTCTGCCGGTGAGATCGGGCATTTGAATGTAGAACCGATGGAAGAGGAAAGCTGCGGCTGTGGTCTGAAGGGATGTATGGAGCAGTATGCTTCTGCAACCGGTGTAGTGAGACTGGCAAAGAGACGGTTGGCTAAAGATGATACGCCAAGTGTTTTGCGTGGTGCAGAGCTGTCTGCTAAGAGTATTTGGGATGCAGTGAAGGCAGGAGATGCTGTAGCGATAGAGATTGCAGAGCGTTTCGGTTATTACTTAGCCAGAGGACTGTCATATGTTGCTGCAGTGGTAAATCCGGAAGTTTTTGTTATCGGTGGCGGTGTCAGCAAGGCAGGAGAGATCCTTATCGATTATCTGAAACCATATTTTGATCAGTATTCCTACCCGGGCACACGCAATGTACAGTTTAGGTTAGCAAAGCTTGGCAATGATGCAGGTATCTACGGAGCAGCAGGGTTGATAATAGGCAATAAATAGTAAGAGAAATAGGAAGGACATTGTATGGCTTGGAAGGAAATCTTACAAAAGGAATATGCAGATAAGCTGCGTTTGGAATGGAATGTTCCTCTTGCAAAATATACCACCTTTCATATAGGAGGGCTTGCAGAGTGCCTGATTTCTGCCAGAAGCAGTAAAGAGGTTCAGATGGTATTGCAGTTTTGTCATACACATCAGGTTCAGATACATATTCTGGGCAATGGTTCTAATTTGCTGGTAGATGACAGAGGTATACAGGGTATTGTATTATATATAGGCCGCAGGATGCAGGAGATTACCATAAATGGTACGCAGATTGTAGCAGAGGCAGGTGCCCGCATGGCACTGGTGGCCAGAGAAGCGGCAGAGGCAGGTCTAACCGGATTAGAGTTTTCACATGGCATTCCGGGAACCATCGGCGGCGGTGTGATTATGAATGCAGGCGCCTATGGCGGAGAATTGAGTCAGGTGGTTACCAAGGTAGAAGCTTATGATGCAGAAGGTAATTTCCATGTATTAGAGGGAGATGCCTTGTGTTTTGGTTATCGCAAGAGCACTTTGAAGACCCATGGCTTTATTGTTACGAAGGTTTACATGGAATGCCGATACGGTGATAAAGAGGCTATACAGGCGTTGATGGCGGATTTGAATGCACAACGCAGAGGAAAGCAGCCATTGGAATATCCTAGTGCTGGCAGTGCATTTAAGCGGCCTGAGGGGTATTTTGCCGGACAGTTGATTGATCAGTCAGGACTCAAAGGCTATACTGTGGGGGGCGCACAGGTTAGTGAAAAACATGCCGGATTTATTATCAATAAAGGTGGTGCCACCGGTCAGGATGTCAGATCATTGATTGGTTATATTAAGACCACTGTTTCAGAAAAATTTGGCGTAGAGATGGAGCCTGAATATGTAATCTGGGATTATGATAGTCAGGCTTAGATGAGGGACTTATGAGGTTTGTAGTAGTAACAGGAATGAGTGGCGGCGGTAAGACCACAGCTATGAAGATGTTAGAGGATGCCGGGTATTATTGTGTTGACAATCTGCCTATATCTCTTTTGAGCAAATTTGTGGAATTGATGGTGATGCCTACCAGTGAGGTAACCAAGGTGGCACTGGGCATTGATGTCAGGGCCGGTCAGGATATTCGCAATGCTGCAGGTGTTTTGAGTGACCTGAAGCGAGAAGGGCATGGATGTGAGATACTGTTTATGGATGCCGCCGATCATGTGTTGTTAAAACGCTACAAGGAGACCAGACGAGTTCATCCTATGGCCCCTAATGAGAGGATCGAGGAAGGCATTGCCAGAGAACGAGAGATGCTTGCAGAGATTTATAAGCAGGCAGATTATGTGATTGACACCTCTTCCCTGCTTACTCGTGAATTAAAAGAAGAGTTAGACCATATTTTTGTACAGAATGAAGGGGGACACAAACTCATTGTGACGGTATTATCCTTCGGCTTTAAAAATGGTATTCCGGCAGATGCGGACCTGGTATTTGATGTCCGATTCTTGCCAAATCCATTTTATATTGATGAGTTAAAGCCTCAGACAGGCAATGATAAACCGGTGCAGGATTATGTGATGAGTTTTCCGGAATCAGGGCAGTTCCTGGAAAAGATTACAGATATGATGGAATTTTTAGTGCCCAATTATATTAAAGAAGGTAAATATAGTCTGGTCTTAGGCATAGGATGTACGGGCGGCAAGCACCGCAGTGTGACCTTGGCCAATGCCATTTACCGGAAGTTAAAGGAATTAGACATTTGCGGTGTGACCATACAGCACCGGGATGTTCTCACAGGAAAATAATAAATGTATGCGAAATCCCGTGGTAGTGAGACGGTATATATATCATTCCGGCCGTCTGCCACAGAGTTTCGCAAATGCCTATAGGAAAGTAAGGAGTGTGTTATGTCCTTCTCAGCAAAAGTAAAAGCAGAACTGGCGGGAATACTTGGTAATCACAAGCACTGCCGCAAAGCAGAGTTGGCAGGCATGTTTCAGTATGGAGGACAGATCGGCAGAGTAGAAAGTGACTGCTATACGGTGGGATTTCATACAGAGAATGCAGAAGTTTCAAAAAAAGGCTTTACATTATTGAGAAAAACCTTTAATATAGACTTCGGTAAAAATTTATCAGAGCAACAGTTGTTCGACTTTTTGAATAGAATGGAAGCCATTGAACAGGAAAGTCTGGACAGCATCACCAATCGCGTTTGCTGTAAGCGTGCGTTTATCAGAGGGGTGTTTCTGGCAGTGGGTTCTATCAGTGACCCTGAGAAGGGGTACCATGTGGAGTTTGTGTGTGAAGAGGAAGAGCAGGCTGCATTGTTGCAGAAGCTTTTTCAGACCTTTGATATAGAGGCCAGGATTTTAGAGCGCAAGCAGCATTTTGTGGTATATATGAAGGAAGGTTCGGCCATTGTAGATTTACTCAATGTGATGGAAGCCCATGTGGCTTTGATGGAGCTGGAGAATCTTCGTATTATCAAAGAGATGCGTAATTCTGTGAACCGTAGGGTGAATTGTGAGACTGCCAATATCAATAAGACGGTCAGTGCTGCGGCAAAGCAGGCAGAGGATATCAGGTACATAGAGGAGCATAAAGGGTTGGCAAGTTTGCCGGATACACTTTATGAGATGGCTCGTGTACGACTGGAGTATCCGGAGGCTACTTTAAAGGAATTGGGAGAACTGCTGGTTCCACCTGTGGGCAAGTCCGGGGTGAACCATAGATTGCGTAAGATAAGTGAGTATGCAGAGAAGCTCCGAGAAAAGGAGCCTGCCAAGCCGAATGAGTAAGACGGGGAAATGATGGAGGAGTATTATGATTAAAGAAACAGTAAAAATTCAATTGGATTCAGGGCTGGATATGGTTGCCATGCTTGTACAGATTGCCAACCAGTATGACAGCAAGATTTATTTGCAGGATGCAAAACATAAATTTAATGCCAAGAGCATTATGGGTATGATGACTTTAAGCACTGTTACTTGTGATGAAATCGAAGTAGTAGCGGAAGGAACAGATGCAGAAAAAGCAGTGTGCCATATTGCACAGTATTTAAGATCAGAAGCAAATTAAGTGTAAAACACTTATATATAAAGGAGGTAGAACATGTTAGTTACAGCTACAAAAATGTTACAGGATGCAAAGGCCGGCCATTATGCAGTAGGTCAGTTTAACATCAACAATTTAGAGTGGACCAAGGCTATCTTAACAACCGCACAGGAATGTAATTCCCCTGTTATTTTGGGTGTAAGTGAAGGTGCAGGCAAATATATGGGTGGCTATGACGTTGTTGTGGGTATGGTAAAGGGTATGATTAAGGGCCTGAACATTACAGTTCCGGTTGCTATTCATCTGGACCATGGCAGCTATGACGGATGCTTAAAGTGTATTGAGGCAGGCTTTACATCTATCATGTTTGATGGTTCTCACTATGACATCGAAGAGAATGTTGCAAAGACTACAGAATTGGTAAGATTAGCTCATGAAGCAGGTTTATCTATCGAAGCAGAAGTAGGATCTATCGGCGGTGAGGAAGACGGTGTTGTTGGTGCCGGTGAGTGTGCAGACCCGGCAGAATGTAAGCAGATTGCAGATTTGGGTGTTGATTTCCTGGCAGCAGGTATTGGCAATATCCATGGCAAATATCCTGAAAACTGGGCAGGCTTAAGCTTTGAAACTTTGGATGCAATTCAGCAGCTTACAGGTGATCTTCCATTAGTGCTTCACGGTGGCACAGGTATTCCGGAAGATATGATCAAGAAGGCCATCAGCTTAGGCGTTGCTAAGATCAATGTAAATACAGAGTGTCAGCTTGCATTTGCTGCAGCTACCCGCGAATACATAGAAGCAGGTAAGGATTTAGCAGGCAAGGGCTTTGACCCACGTAAGCTTTTAGCTCCTGGTACAGCAGCTATCAAGGAGACTGTTAAGGCCAAAATGGAACTTTTCGGTTCTGTAAACAAAGCTTAAATTTCATATATGACAATATAAAAGCTAATAGCACCGTTCGGAATTGGAACGGTGCTATTAGCTTCTCGTATTATTTATAAATAGGTGTTTGTAAAAGTTGGGAATTGTAGGATACAGCAAACGTTTTTCTATCTATAAACAAGAAGAATATATGAAAAAAGGAGGAAGCTGAGCAAGGTACTTTAGCTGCTCAGCTTGTTATGAAAAAGAAAATATAAACTTATTACTTATCTACAATTACATCATATAAGAAAAATTTGAAAAAATCATGTTAGCCGGTTGAACATTTTATAAATAAATTATGAACAAAATGTAAAGAGCAGACTCCCTTGCAATTTGTGGGAATCTGCTCTAAAATGATCATAGAAATAATCAAGAGGGATTAGAAAAAGCTGCTTTTATTCATCTTCTCAGGTTCCGGATACTCAACGCCGAAGGTTTCAACGGTCATGGAAGCAATCACCTGGTCTTCTAAAGGACGGTCGCTGTAATCGGTACGAACGCAGGCGATTTTGTCAACAACATCTAAACCTTCGATAACCTGACCAAAGGCAGCATAAGAACCATCTAAATGCGGAGATGTCTCATGCATGATAAAGAACTGACTGCCTGCGGAGTTCGGCGCCATAGTGCGGGCCATGGAAAGTACTCCCTTGGTGTGCTTTAAGTCGTTTTTAAAGCTGTTGGAAGCAAATTCTCCATGAATGGTATAGCCAGGGCCACCCATGCCATTGCCGTTCGGGCATCCGCCCTGAATCATAAAGCCTCTGATAACACGGTGGAAAATAATACCATTATAAAATCCCTGATTAATTAAAGAAATAAAGTTATTTACGCTGGTAGGAGCGATTTCAGGATAAAGCTCTGCTTTCATGACATCACCGTTAGCCATGGTGATGGTTACAATTGGATTTTGAGCCATAATAAGTCCTCCTTAAAAATAATTACATAAATCTATTTTATATGAGTTTGTGTAAAATGTAAAGAAAAAGGTGAATTATGCAGGAAATTGTATTGTGTAAATTGGAAGAATGGATAAAAAAATATAAGAATATTGATACAGATGAGGCAGGAGTTGTTATATACGGAGAACCATGTCCGGAATTACTGGATTTGCAAAAACAGGGACATTGTGTGTTGGCGGAACTAATCCACTTGCAAGGACTGTCAGAGGAAGAAATTGCCCATGCGTTATGTATGGAAGAAGCAGTACAGCAGTATGCAAATGTATGTATTTGTGCATCACAACTGCCCCAAGGATATTTGCGCAGGATATGGTGTAAGACAAGAGGAATACCGGTTCTGATTGCAGAGACGGAGAGATTAATTATCCGGGAAAGCACAGAGGGAGATGCAGAAGCTTTTTATAAGTTGTATCAGGATGTGGAATGCAAAAAGTATTTAACACCACTTCCTATTAATAGAATCTATGCTAACCGGTTGGAGTCCGGTAGTGATTTAATTGCCAAGGACCAAGGGGAGCCGGTTAGTGTTATCTTAGACAAAGCAGAGGTTATCTCGGAATATAGGACATATCTTACAGATTACTGTGCCAATCAATATGGCTTTTACGAATATGGAATGTGGACAGTGACAGAAAAAATGAGTGGTGTGGTGATAGGGCGCATGGGGCTGGAATTAGCAGAGCATACAGAAGGGGTTCAGAAAGAGGAAGACCAGGGCCTGGAAGCAGTATCTACTCACCAAGAAGGAAAGGAATTAACCCTTAGCTTGGGATATGCGTTGCTGCCTGAATTTCGGGGAAAGGGATATGCTCTGGAAGCCTGTCAGGCAATTCTTACATATTGTAAAGAATGTGGTTATGCTGAACATGTAGTGATCAGAGTGCATGCAGAAAATGAAAGTTCCTTTCGATTGGCAAAGAAGCTTGGAAGGAAACAATTGCAAGAAAACAGTAACATGGAAAAGATCTTTTTGGTTTAATAGAAGTTTAATGTTGAAATACAATGACACGAAAGTTAAACGAAAGCAAATGGAAATGGAATAAAATTTATCGAAATGCTATTGACATTTTGAGTCTGTAGCAGTAATATATCGTAGGTATGGATTTACGGAGGAGATTAGGAAGATGACATATCAAAATATATATGATTCAAAAGATTATGTAAGATCACGCAATGCATATACAGCTCAGAGTGCGGTAGAGTATTTTATCACTATAGCAGTTACAGATAGTTTTTTGGCAAAGGTACTGACGGAAATCGGTGTAAGCGACACTATGACAGGTATTATTTCATCCTTTGTGGCATTTGCTTTTTTGTTCCAGTTGGTATCCTTTTTGCTGGCATCCAAGATTAAGAGAGTGCGCAGAACAGTTATGCTCTTTTGTATGGTGAGCAGCTTGTTGTTCTCGTCTATATACTTGATACCATTTCTGCCCCTGGGAGACAGTGCTAAAACTTTGATAGTAATGGCTTGCATTATTATTGCGTATTCTTCCAATTATTTTGTGGCACCGGTATTATTTAAGTGGGCCAATTATTATGTGTCACCGGAAGAGCGTGGAGAGTATTCAGCAACAAAAGAGATTATTTCTTTATTGGGCGGTATGGGTTTTACCTTGTTTGGCGGTTTTTTGATCGACTTTTTTGAGGTGCGAGGCATATTACGAATTGGTTTTATGGTGATGGCTGCCATTCTGTATGGGCTGAGTTTATGTAATTTCAGCTGTCTGTCCAGAATAAAGGACTGGGGACCGGAAGTAAAGATGGAAAAGACAGCAACGGTTTCTCAGGCCCGAAAGTACTTAATGGAAAATAAAGCCTTTCGAAATCTTGTGATCATGACCGTACTGTGGAATGTGGTAGTTTATATGACCATAGGTTATATGGGTGTTTATAAGATTAAGGAATTAGGATTGGGAGTAGGCGTTATACAGCTGATCAATATTGGGGCTAATATGTGCCGTGCTTTGGTATCCAAGCCTATAGGAAGATTTTCAGATCGATATTCCTATGCAAGAGGCATGAAAATGGCACTGATTATCATTGCCACAGCATTCCTGCTCAATATCTTTACCACACCGAATACCTGGTGGGTGGTTATATTATTTACTGTTTTGTATAGTGTAGGTATTGCAGGTATCAACCAGAATTCCTTTAATATTGTATACAGTTATGTGGATAATAGATACCTGGTACAGGCTATGGCGATCAAGAACAGTATTGGAGGTATTTGCGGTTTCCTGGCATCTTTGGTTGGTGGATGGATTTTATCGTACATACAGGAAAATGGCAACACCTTCCTCGGAATGCAGGTATACGGACAGCAGCTGCTGTCATGCATTTCCTTTGTTGCAGTTATTGTATTAATTGCTTTTATTCATTTTGTAATTGAAAGACAGAAGGCTATGGTGCAATAAGAATTGGCGATACTTGGTTTTTACAACCGGGTGTCGCCTTTTTGGTCTTTAACCGATGAAGCGTCAGAAATGACCGAACAGGCAAAAAGCAACATTTCTCCATTTTTATTTGTTATGATGGTACTTGCAAGCCAACACCCCAACTGCAGGCTGCAGGGGTGTTGATCCTGGAGGCATTCGCCAAATGGACATACAAACATGTCCACTTGACTTATTGCCGGCGGGAATGAAAATAAAAAGGAGGATAAAACATATGCAAGCAATAAAAACAATGGAGCTTGTCAAGCAGTACAAAAATCTGACTGCCGTGGACAAACTTAATTTGGAAATTCAGCAGGGTGAATTATTCTCCCTGTTGGGTGTCAATGGTGCAGGAAAGACTACAGCTATCAGAATGCTTTCCTGCCTGACAAAACCATCCGGCGGGGATGCCATTGTAGGTGGCTACAGCATTACAAAGGAACCGGAACAGGTAAAGAGGCTGATCGGTGTATCTCCACAGGAGACCGCTGTTGCGACCAACCTTTCTGTGAAAGAGAACCTGGAACTGATCTGTGGCATTCACGGATTTTCTAAAGAAAAAACACAAGCAAAGATTAGAGAACTTGACCGGCAATTTACTTTAGAGGCTGTTATGCAGAGAAAAGCCGGCAAGTTATCCGGTGGCTTTCAGCGCCGTGTCAGCATTGCCATGGCACTGATCAGTGAACCCAGCATTCTATTCCTGGACGAACCTACTCTTGGCTTGGATGTTATTGCAAGGCACGACCTCTGGGAAGTGATTCGTTCTCTGAAAGGCAAGATAACGATTGTCCTGACTACACATTACATGGAAGAAGCAGAGGCCCTTTCTGACCGCATCGGTATTATGAAAAGCGGGCATCTTCTTGCGGCAGGAACGGTAGAAGAATTGAACAGGAAGGCTCATACCAATGACTTTGAAACGGCCTTCGTTTCAATTGTGAAGGAGGGTGCGGTATGAGAACCATGACTTTTGCCAAAAGATGTACAAAAGAGATTTTGCGTGATCCCATCAATCTTGGTTTCGGGCTGGGGTTTCCTTTGGTCTTACTGTTGCTTCTGAGTAGCTTGCAGGCAAACATTCCGGTAAGCCTGTTTGAAATCGACACATTGACCCCGGGCATTACTGTATTTGGACTGTCTTTCATGACACTATTTTCCGCAACGCTGATTGCCAAGGACAGGGAAAGTGCTTTTTTACAGAGATTGTACACCACACCTCTTACAGGATTTGACTTTATCATAGGGTATATGTTCCCGCTTTTGCCTATCGCTATCGGACAGACCATTATTTGTTATCTGTTTGCGATTCCTTTGGGGTTGACTTTTAGTGTAAATATTATTTATGCTATAGTAGGGATCATCCCTATGGCTATTTTCAATATTGCATTAGGACTTTTGTGTGGCAGCGTGTTGGGGGTTAAGCAGGTTGGAGGTATTTGCGGTGCATTGCTTACCAATCTTTCTGCATGGCTGTCAGGAGTATGGTTTGATTTGAATCTTGTGGGAGGATTTTTTGAAAAAATTGCAAATATGCTTCCCTTTGTTCACGCGGCAGAATTGGAAAAAGCGCTATTTAACGGGAACTTTGAGGTTGCAGCAGCACACATTCTGCCCATTCTTTTGTACAGTGTTATTGCAACAGCAGCGGCTGTGTTCTGTTTCCTCAGGCAAATGAAAAAACAGTAAGGATTTGAGAGGATGAAATATAAACTCATTATCGACAAAAATGTAGAAGAAGAAATAATAGCAATCGTTCATGCACCTTCCTCTTTGACGCAGCAGATAGAGAATCTTGTCTGCAGCTTTTCCGGTGCGGATTACATTATGGGATATCGGGAGGAAGAGATGAGAAAATTGCCGATTCAGGAAATCGAATGTATTACCATTCTTGACAGAAAGGTGATTGCTATTGATGCGGAGGGCAATCACTATCGTATCCAAGACAGGCTTCGTGATCTGGAGGATGTTTTACCCTCTTATTTTATCCGCATTAACAAATCTACTTTGGCCAATGAACATCGTATTCTGCGATTTGATGCAGCCTTCAGCGGTGGAGTAGATGCTGTGTTTCAGTGTGGATATCGGGAATATGTTTCCAGACGTTGTTTTGCTGAAATCAGAAGGAGGTATGAAGGAATATGAAAAAGATTGTTTTGGAATTTTTTCGCCGGGGAGTTGTAGCTTGTGGTTTGGGGCCCATTGTTTTGGCAATATTATACCTGATTTTGCAGCATCAAGCTAAGCTGGAGACCTTAACTGTAAGTCAGGTCTGTATGGGGATATTTTCTTTATCTGCACTTGCCTTTATTGCCGGTGGCATGAATGTCATCTATCAAATAGAACGGCTGCCCCTGATGGTAGCGATTTTGATTCATGGCTGCGTTTTATATATCAGCTATTTGGGCACTTATCTGATCAACGATTGGCTGGAATGGGGTGTTCTTCCGATTTTAGTTTTTTCCGGTATTTTTGTTTTTGGCTATTTGGCAATCTGGGCGATCATTTATTCTATAATCAAAAAGAAAACAGAAAGACTCAATGAACAGCTAAAGCAAAAACAGCAGAGCTTGTGTTGACGGAAGGCGGCATGACCTAAATCATGCCGCCTCCCCAAAAATGATTAGACTATTTTATTGGACCGCCCTCCAGGCTGTTTTATTTTGCCCAGCGGCCGCTGGCACCGCAAGGAAGAACCAGACCGTTTGAGGTAACCGGCAGACCAATTTCGCCGGCTTCCACATGACCGCCGAATTTGGACACGATAGCGGTGTTGATCATGTAAGAAAGCACTGCAGGCTGTAAGCCGGTAGTATAAGAATTGATCAAGAAAAATAACGGGTCATCGGAAAGAATCTGACTGGTTAGTTCAATGAAAGGGAAAATGTTTTCCTCAATCTTCCAGATTTCACCCTTGGGACCTCTGCCGTAGCTCGGTGGGTCCATAATAATGCCGTCGTATTTGTTGCCACGGCGAATTTCACGTTCTACGAATTTCACACAGTCATCTACCAACCAACGAATCGGTGCGTCAGCTAAACCACTGGAGGCTGCATTTTCCTTAGCCCAGCCTACCATGCCTTTGGAGGCATCTACATGGGTTACCTGTGCGCCCGCCTTAGCAGCAGACAGGGTGGCTCCGCCGGTATAGGCAAATAGATTCAAAACTTTCACCGGCCTGCCGGCACCACGGATCAGTTCAGAGAACCAGTCCCAGTTCGTAGCCTGCTCCGGGAAAAGACCGGTGTGCTTAAAACTAAAAGGCTTCAGGTTAAAGGTCAAATCTCGATACTGAATGCTCCATTCATTAGGCAGATCAAAAAACTCCCATTCACCGCCACCCTTGGCAGAACGGTGATAGTGCCCATTCTTATGCTTCCAGCCATATTGTTTCTTTGGTGTATTCCAAATCACCTGAGGGTCCGGACGCACCAAAATATAATCACCCCAACGTTCTAACTTCTCACCGCCGGAGGTATCAATAACTTCATAATCTTTCCAATTATCTGCAATCCACATAATATTCATCCTTATTTTGTCATATTTCAAAATCACTATAATCAGTATACTAAAAACCTGAGAAATTGCAAATAAAAAATGCTCAGAAAATTTTATTTAAGAAAAAAGTTATGGACAAGTAGTTTTAGGATAGTTTTATATTCCATCGTTAAACACTTCCGAGGAATTACTAGAATTGGGGTATGGAGATGGATTGAAAATTATTTATTTCAATATAACCGAACAAAAGTATGCCGTTCAGGCGAAAAAAGAATTGCTTACATACTTAAAGCATAGTAGAATAAAAAATATGACAAATAAGCAGGTTGCGCATATACATGGATGTGTAACACATGTAAAGCAATCAGCGGAGGTGCGAGAACGCAATATGTCGATTGGTGAGATGAAAAGTAAGGAAACTAATATTAACATGACTCAGGGCAAGCCAATGAGATTACTCTTTTCTTTTGCGCTGCCGCTGATGTTCGGTAATGTATTTCAGCAATTATATACAGTTACAGATACTGCAATTGTGGGCAGAGGCGTAGGCATGGATGCTTTGGCGGCACTGGGCAGTGTAGATTGGTTGAACTGGATGATGTTAGGCATTGCTCAGGGCTTTGCACAGGGATTTTCTGTCCGGATAGCCCAGAAATTTGGTGAGGGCAACCTGAGCGAACTCAAAAAATATGTGGCACAGTCTGCAATTTTGGCAGCGGTAATTGCATTAGCTTGTCTTGCAGCGGGACAATTGGGGATGGATTTATTTTTGTTCCTGCTTAGAGTGCCTGCTGACTTAAAGCCAATGGCAGAGCTGTATTCCAGAATTCTATTTGCCGGCATACCGGCTGTGATGTTTTACAATTATTGTTCCGCAGTCTTACGGGCAGTGGGGGACAGTAAGACTCCTCTAAAAGCCATGATAGTTGCTTCCATAACCAATATTTTACTGGATTTGACAGCAGTTTTTGTGTTGCACTGGGGGATTGCCGGAGCAGCGGCGGCCACTGTATTTGCACAGTGTCTGGCAGGCGCTATTTGCTGTAGAAAGATATACAAGACTAAAGAACTGAATTTCGGCAGAGCAGAATTAACAAAGGACCAGGGCATTCTGAAGAATTTAATTGCAATCGGTTCCCCGGCTGCGGCAAAGAATGTGATTATTTCCCTGGGCGGTATGATCGTGTCTGCAATCGTAAATGGCTTTGGCATGAGCTTTATTGCCGGTTTTACGGCATCTAATAAACTATATGGATTGCTGGAAATTGCCGCTATATCCTATGGTTATGCCATTACTACCTACGTAGGCCAAAACTACGGAGCAGGCAAAATTCGCCGTGTTAAAGAAGGAATGAGGGCAGCCGTGACTCTGGCAGTGAGCACATCTTTAGTGATTGCAGGCTGTATGATAGCCTTCGGACGAAGCATTACCATGTTATTTATTTCTTCAGATGTGCCGGAGCTGGTAGTGGAAGCAGGAAATATTGCTTATACATACCTGTGTGTTATGGCTGCATTTTTACCGGTGTTGTATCTCTTATATGTGTATTTGTCCGCTTTACAAGGGTTGGGTGATACAGTGAAGACTATGATTTCAGGTATTGTTGAATTTGTGCTTAGGGCCATCATTTCTGTTACGGTAGGCTTTATCGGTTTTGAAATGGGTATATTCGGAGCGGAAGTTACTGCCTGGATAGGGGCAGCGGTTTATTTGATGTATCATTATCGTAAGAAAATAGCAGGACTGCAGATTACAAGCATTGTAACTGACAAGGAATAAAGATTATGCTTCAGTACAAGGTTTACAGAAGTATTTCACAAGTAGTTGATGTGGATGCGCTTATTAGGTATTAAGGAATCAGAATGCCAATAAATGACACGCGTGTCAGATGGGAGACGTGACAAAATGAGCTTATATCAGGATATTGAAGGATACAAACCTATAAATGAACAGGAGGAGCGGGATCGCGCTCTGATGTTGGAGTATATCCAAAATCATACAGACTATTTACTGCGGGACAATCAGATTGCCCATTTTACAGCCTCCATGTGGACCGTAAATCGAGAACGTACCAAAACTTTAATGGTATATCACAATATTTACAATTCCTGGTCCTGGATTGGAGGACATGCTGACGGAATCGAAGACCTATGTGCAGTTGCTATGCGCGAACTGCAAGAGGAGACGGGCGTCAGTTGTGCGAGACTGATAGACAAGGATATATTCAGCTTGGAAATTTTGACCGTCGACGGACATATGAAAAAGGGAGTATATGTGCCAAGCCATCTACATATGAATGTGACATATATGGCTGAGGCTGATGAGACAGAGCGCCTGGTTGTAAAGGAAGAAGAAAACCGGGCCGTAAAATGGTGGAGCTTTGACGAGGCACTGCAAGTATCTACAGAGTCTTGGATGGTGGAGCAGGTATATAAGAAATTAATAGAGAAATTATTCCTATGATTATAAGCAAATTAATTGGCGGAATCAGTGCAGTAATAGTTGCTTTATTTATCCTTCAAGAAGAAGAGAAAACTTCATAAGCATAGAAAGGATGGAAGCTCGCCTTTTGTATGATGACGAAAAGATCTTCGCCATAAAAAGTGTAATTACCCAAAAGGAATGGTAATTAACTTATCAAATTCCTTTTTCTTTTTTACGGAAATACTTTGATCAAATAACACCTACTATGCGAGGTAATTTTTATAAATGTGGAGATGAATCTGTTTTAACACACTATGCTAGCTGGAATCCTATTCCTATAGTAGATTATCACCTTCCAAAACATTTTGGTATTTTAACTTTTGCTGCAGAATAAGTCCCAAACAAAAGCCGGTGTGAGAAAATATTTTTCTGGATAAAAGTTTGCGCCAACTGCTCCGTTAAGCAAATGCAAAGTAACGCCTTTGCATTTGTAGGGGCTGATTTGGTGAAACTTTTAGGAAGAAAAGATATTTTCTCACACCGGCTTTTTGTTTGGGCTTATTCAAAGTAATTTAGTGGCGCTGACTTCCCCAGAAGAAGATAGCCACGGTACCCGGACCGGAATGACATCCAATCGTAGTCCCGATATTATTAATTTCGACTTTGCCGCACAATTTCGGAAAACGTGCTTCAATCATATCAGCCACAGTCCTGGCATCCTCATAACACAAAGAATGGCTCATATAACATTTGCCGTCGTAGTCAAGACCACCCTCTGCATGAAGCTCCATCTGATGGACAATAGCCTCCATGACTTTACGTTTGGTACGGATTTTAAAGCGTGGTACCAGCTTTCCTTCTGCACTCACATCAATAAGTGGACAAATATTTAAGAGATTGCCTACAAAGCCGGAGGCTTTACTGATGCGGCCTCCCTTTACAAAAAAGGTCAGATCGGAAGAGAAAAACCAGTGATGCATATGCAGACGTCGTTCCTCAATCCAGGCATACATTTCATCCATAGTAAGTCCGGCATCTCGTAAATCCGCAAGCTGGTCCATCATCAGTCCCAGGCCGGAAGAACCCCCAAGGGAGTCTGCAATAAGGATTCTGCGCTCCGGATAACGCTCTTCCAGATTACGTTTCGCAATATTGGCAGAGTTAAAGGTACCGGAGATGCCGGAAGAAACGCAGACATGCAAAATATCCTTGCCCTGTTGTAAAAATGGCTCGAAATATGCTTCAAATTCATGAGCATTTAACTGACTGGTTTTGGTATCAGCCCCCTGCTTCATGGCTCCATAGAGGTCCTCAAAGGAGATGCTTTCACCGAAATCATCCGGATATTGCTTCCCGTCCAATTCAAAATGAAAGCAAATATACTGTATGTCTTTGCGAATAAAATGTTCTTTGGTTAAATCTGCAGTAGAGCAGCAGCTGAGTATAAAATTTTCCATATGGTGGCCCCTTTGAAACTGATGAATTAATAAAACATAAAAAATACAATGTAGTATTCATTACTACATTGTAAAGCAAACAAGAACACTTGTAAAGGGCTAGAAAGAAAAAGTTTGTAAAAGATAATAGTCTGCCCTTTTTCTTGGCTTCAGGGCCCGTCTGTTACATATTTAGTCCAATGTTTTCACATATTCACTGGGAGTCATATTCATATTTTGCAAAAATGCTCGGTTAAAAGAACGAATGGAAGAAAAACCGGAAGCAAATGCTGTGTCAGTGATTGTATTTCCCCTCTCCAATAGGGTACAAGCATATTCGATGCGCATATAATTAATAAAAGTAGGAAAACTCATGTGAATGCGCTGTTTGAAGATGTGAGAAATATGATATTTGCTAAGTTGCAGTTTATCAGCAGTTAGCTCTAAAGTAAGTGGCTCGGTATAATGTTCCATGCAAAACTGTAATATACGCATTGTAGTGTCCGGGGTGCTTTTGTCTGTCACCAATTCCATTAACGGCAATAATTTACCCAAAAGGGTTAGCAAATAGCCCTTTGCGGAAATTTGTTCAAAGTAGGTGTTGTTTTTACATATGCCTTCTAAAATAGGAAATGGATCAAAGGAATACTGTGTTTTTTTTATTACCGGCATTGCAGGAATTTTCTTGGAAAATAAATTTGCCATATCTGTAAACAAATCCGGAGAGAATATTGCAATAAATCCTTGCACCGGATTGGTGTCATGATAAAGGTGTATCTGGTTTGGAAAAGCGAGAAAAAAGTCTCCTCTTTCAAGTAAAAAATCCTTACCGTTCAAAGATACTATCGTAGCACCTTCTGTTAAATAAATCAATTCCAGATGAGAATGCACATTAGGAACAGGTCTTAAGCCCAGATTGTTTATAGGGTTTGCAGTAAGACCGGCCCAGTTGCTTTCAATTTCATATAACATAAAATGTCTCTCCTTTGGAAAAGTATCATAGTCTGAAACCTCCGCAATCCTATCCCCAAAATCATTTTCGTGCCTTAGATATAAATATCCTCAAAATCGCAATATTTGGCCAGTGCAAAGAAGTTTCTGACTAGCATTATAAATCAATTGTATTAAAATGTAAATGTAGTGTTTGTGAGAAGTTTTCAGAAACAAAATAGGCATTTGTGAAACAAAAAAAGAGAGGTGTAAGTAAATGTCCGTATTAAGAAAAGAAAAAATGAATATATTGTCTGCAGGTTTCCACAGCGAAAGTTCCCTGCCACCGATAGCAGTCAAGCTTAGCTTGGGAGACATCAGCAATCGGTCTCATCTGGATGAGGATGACGGATTGTATATTAATTATGGAAATCAGGAAAGCGCATATCCATATCGCTATCAGGATATGTATGACAGAGAGCTTCAGCCTACGGAATATGAGAGTATTGTGTTGGAGAACCCATACCTGAAAGCAGTATTTTTGCCTGAATTGGGTGGAAAGCTTTGGTCCTTGGTAGACAAGGTAAGAGACAAGGAGCTTTTATTTCAAAATGATGTAGTTCGTCCATGTAATCTGGCAGTCCGCAATGCCTGGACTTCCGGTGGCATTGAGTGGAACTGCGGTTTTAAAGGCCATGGTCCTTACACCTGTTCTTTAATTAATACAGCAGAGACAAAGCTGGAGGATGGCACACCGGTATTGCGCTTTTATTATTTTGAAAGAATTCGGTGCGTGGTAGTGCAGATGGACTTTTTCCTACCGGAGGAATCAGAGCTTTTGTATAGCCGTGTGAGAATCACAAACCCTAATGATGAAGTGGTTCCGATGTACTGGTGGTCCAATGTAGCAGTAGTACAAAAGGAAGGGGACAGGGTCATTGTGCCGGCATGGAAATCTTACACGGTAAACTCTGAGAGTGAGGTCGTGAAGATTGATATTCCGGAATATAACGGAATTGATGTCACCTATCCGCTACGCAATATTACTGCTATTGATTATTTTTGGACTACCGAGCATGATACCAGACATTACATAGCTCAGTTGGACAAAAATGGGTATGGCCTGTGTCAGACATCCACCAAACGATTGGTTGGAAGAAAGCTTTTTGTGTGGGGCGATTCTCAGGGAGGCAGCAAGTGGATGAATTTCTTGACTGCTGATGATAAGAGCGGTGCTTATGATGAAATCCAATGCGGTCTGGCACATACACAATATGAATGTTTACCGATGCCGCCTAATACCGTTTGGGAATGGATAGAAGGCTACGGAGCTATGAAGGCCCGGCCGGAGAAGATTCACGGTGAATGGGGCAATGCAAGAAAAGAAGTGGAGAGTGTTCTGGCGGATAAAATATCTGAGTCAGATTTGGAACAGCTTTTGGCATATACCCGCAAAATGGCTTTGGCACCTGCTAAAGTGCTGTTATCCATGGAGGATGGATGGGCAGCACTGGAACTATATCGAAGAGAAAAAACAGGCCGTAATCTCAAAAACGAGCATCTGGATTTTGGAACCGTGGGCACAGCGCAGCAAGTATGGATTTCCCTATTGGAGCAGGGTACTGTGGGAGTGCAGGATGATAATGAAGTTCCCCTGTCCTATATGCGTCAGAAAGAGTGGATGGTACTTTTACAGGAAGCTCTTTGCGGAAAGGACAAGGACAACTGGTATGCTTATTATCTGTTGGGAACTGCTTACATTGCAGAGGAACGCTACGAGGAGGCTAAACAGCTTTTGGAAGAATCACTGGCACGTAAGGATACTGCCTGGGGTAACTATGGCCTGGCCGTTTTTTACAAAAAAACCGGCAATCAGGCATTGGAAAATCAATATATGCTAAGAGCTTATCAGCTGCGCAAAGGAGATATTTCCCTTGCAAAAGAGGTGTTCCGCAGTCTGTATGAAAACAACGAGGCAGAGCTTACTATTAACTTGTTTGAGCAGGAAAACCAGGCGGTCAGAGAAAATAAACGATGTCTGCTGTATTATGCGTATGCACTGGCCAGAGCAGGAAGGACTAAAGAGGCTGAGGAGATTTTGTGTGGAAAGGATGGCAATACCTATCTGGTGGTTCCGGATATCAGAGAAGGGGAGTTAACGGTAACAGAACTTTGGTTCTTGATTCAGGAGCAACAAGGAAAGTCACCTGAGGAAGCAGGACAACCGCCAAAGGATTTGGATTTTAGAATGCATGCAATGAGGGATGAGTGGCTTTAGGATATACAATGAAGGCAATTTGAAGAGCGAGGCAGGGATAAAACTGCATCCTGATGGGAGATTTATATGACAAACGAAAATCTTGGAACGATGTTTAGTATGTTGGGCATGTTGGTCACTGTGGTATCCTTCCAGGCCGGAACCAAAAAGCATTTACTATTACTGCAGACAGCCGGCACAGCATTTTATCTGATTTCTTACATATTTTCCGGTGGGGATATTGGGGTTGTATTAAATGCCATTTATCTGATAAGGAATGTGTGGTTTTTAAGACTTGAGAAAGCACCGGCAGCAAGAAGATATATGGCCTGTGGCGTGCTTTGTGCAGCCTATGTTCTGGCGTTTATTCTTTACAATGCGTGGAGCAGCACCGGCAGCGTTTGGTGGGATGTATTGCCTATATTAGGTGCATTATTTGGCACCATAGCGGTAGTTAATGTGGATATAAATAAAATACGTATGTGGAAATACGGGGATTCTCTGTCATGGCTTGTGTATAACTGTCATATCGGGCTGGGAGCCCTTGGTGGGATTGTGGGAGAGATCTTTAATTTGGTATCCCTTACAATTGGCATTTACAAAAACAAAAAAACAGGTGGTAGATTCGAAGCTCAATTATAAAATACCGGTAGGATTCTGCAAGAATACCAAATAATTTTTCTTGCGAAATAAGACCGACTATAGTATAATGAACCTAACAAAATACGTATTTCATATACAAAGGAGGCAATACCCATGGGCAAATTTGTAATTAAAAAAGTAAACACCGGTTTTAAGTTTGATTTAAAGGCTGGTAACGGCGAAGTGATCGCTACATCTGAAGTGTACAATACCAAGACTAACTGTCTGAATGGTGTTGACAGTGTGATCAAGCACGGTGCAGTTGCAGGTGTAGAAGACCAGACTGTAGAAGATTTCGAAAAGGTGAAGAATCCTAAGTTCGAGATGTATGAGGATAAGGCTGGCGAGTTCCGTTTCCGCTTAAAAGCTTCTAACGGTCAGGTTATCGCTGTAAGCGAAGGCTACAAGACAAAGGCAAGCTGCAAGAACGGCATTGAAAGCGTTATGAAGAATGTTGTAGAGGCTGACGTCGAAGACGCTGAATAATTTTATAAGGTATGATACATAAAGAGGTGCTGCAGAAACAGTACCTCTTTCCTGTATTTGACTATAAAGCATTTGCGAATCTTAACGGCTGCCGGACAACGTGATATATATTCTGATAGAAGGGCCTTGAAAAGGCCTGCCTTTAGTGAAGCTCCACCAGAAAGGTTTTGGCTTTTCTCAGTTTATCCGGATGGATGCCCCAAAATTTCCGTACGCAGTAATAAAAGCCGGAATAGGAATGGAACCCTACTTTTTTGGCGATTTCTGTAAGGGAAAGAGAACTGTCCTGTAAAAGTTCTTTGGCCATAAGCATTCTTTGGCGAATGAGCAGGTCCTTAAAACCCAGACCGGACTGTTGTTTGAGGATACGGTTAATCTGGCGCTCACTCAAATGCAGATAGTCGGACAATGTCTTAAGCGTGATATCTTCCATGTAATAGTTGTCGATATACCGCTCTATTTCATGTATGCGGTCAGGGGTATCTTGATTTTCTATGTGTCTGTTTGGAAAAAGGGTGTGCTCAGTTGATACCATATATTCCGCAAAAGAATAAAGGATCAGCGTAAACAGGGATTTTAGCTTGACATCTTTGGCGAAGTCGGATAAAGCATTTGATGTTGCAATTTGGATAAATAGCGCATATAATGCTTCATCTTTTATAATATGAATATGGTCAGAAGTACAAAGAGTTCGTAAGATTTTGTACAAACCGGGCTCTTTGTCTTTTGTGTGGCGAAGGCTTAATAAAAAAGTGCATTTTTCGATATCGGGAGAAAAGGATTTTACACCATGGTATACCAGGTTTGGCACAATGCAGATCTCACCGGCTTGCAGGGAAAAGTGTTCCTTTTCTGTATGGATGCAGCAGTCTCCTTTGGTGATTAGATGACACTCGGTATATTGATGGAAATGTAAAGGGCAAACGATTTCATTCTTATTCTGTACATTACCCCAAAAAAGTTTTATTTCCGCATCTTCAAGATGCAGACAAAATTGACTTGATTCATTCATTGTTTATTCTCCGAATATTCAAAAAAAGGACATTTTGCTTTCTGAAATAGTCTTAGATATTAATTGACTTTTGTATATGGATTTAACATAATGTAACATAGATAGACAGAAAAAGCAACAGTAGAAGTAGTAATAAAAGCAGCAGAAAAAGCAGCAATAGAAGAAGTAGTAGAAGCAATTCATAAGCAGACAGAAAATCAGTCACAAAAAGGCAAAAATAAGGAGTGGCAAATATGAACTACACAAAATATTATACCAGAGGCGCCTTGATGGGAATTGTACTGGCATTTACGTCAGGTGGTATTTTGCAGACTTTTTTTGCATACATGGGGTTTAGTGAAAGTCAAATCGGTTTGCATACTACGGTCATAAATGTGGCCCAAATCGCGGTTATGATATTAAATATTTTCCTTGCAGACGGTATACGTAATGTAAAGGTTACCATGGCAGTATTTGGCATGGGGCCTGCTGTTTTTGCCATAGGTATGCTGCCTTTTTGCGCCATGGGAGCAGTGGACACAGACCAAATGTACATGATTGCCCTGATTTTGTGTTTTGTCTCTAATCTGTTTTGGGGATTTTACAGTATATTGATTTATCGTTTTATGTACATGATTGCAGATAAGTCAGAATTTGCCAGAATGGAAAATGTAAACGGATTGATCTGTGGTGCTATAACCATGGGTGTGGGAGCGATTATTACCTGGCTGTCAACCCGATATGATTTCCGTGCTGTAATGACAGTGGGATTTTGGATCAGTATTGTATTTTGTATAGTATCTTCTTTGTTAGTGGCCAGCATGAAGGTAAGAAGAGGATATGAGGAACCTGTCAATAAAACGAAATTTGACATAAAGGGGTTGGTAAAACCGGAATTTGCCTGGTTTTATATTCCTAATTTCCTGCGAGGAGGCACCTGGGGTGTGATGGGTGTCATTGCCATTGTGTGCATGAAGGAAATCACCAGAAGCACCACGGTTATCAGCGGATTGGTAACAGTGCTTAATGTAGCAGGTATCGTGGGCTGTGTACTTTATAATGCCATACGCAAGAAGGTGAATACGCCATTGTTGTATTTACTTTGCGGTATAGATATGTTTCTGTTTTTACCGTTGATGTTGTTGGGCAGATCTTGGGTGGTTTTTTGCATATTTTATTTTGTGGCCGGTGTTGGATACAATATTGCCAATACTGCAGCGGCTATTTTGGCAACGGAAATTGTGGATTATGAAGAAATCGGAATGTATACCTGTGTGAGATTGATCACGGTGACAGCAGGACAGGCCGTGGTGGGTGCAGGAGTGTCATTGCTTATTGATTTTGTACCGTCTGTTCTGATTCTAGTGGCCTGTGGAGCTTTTCAACTGGCGTCCGGTATTATGTATTACGTACTTATTAAAAAATTAAATAAATTAAAAAAACGGAGGGAAAGTCATGAATCTGAAAATGTATGACGAAATCAAAAAGGGGATTTTGGAAAATGATTTGGAGATGGATACCTACGGTGACACTTGTATTGCAAGATTATTGTACGAACCCACTGCCGGTGAAGCGGAAATTGACAGATTGAATCGTGTGGCCAGGTGGTTTGAGCTGCCTCACCAGACAAGACCGGGAAGAGATGTCCGCGGAGAATCCAGTTTTACAGGACTAAAGTTGTCCTTGGCGTGTCATCTGGTGGAAGATAAGCTCCCGGAGGACACAAAGGCTCTGATACGCAAATTTTTCACCCGGTGGGATTTTGAAAGCAAATATAAGTCCGAAAACCATTTGTTTGCGTTTCATACAGCAAGGTATCTGTATGCCTTGAAATATCCGGATACTTATTTCCCACAGTATGAGATGACTGCTGCTCAGATGGTAGAGGAGGAAGGTAAGTATTTACAGGAATATATTCGTTTCCGTGCTCAGAGGGGCTGGGCGGAATTTGACTCCCATGGTTATGGCAGGGTTGTTTTCTGCGTTTTGTTAAATCTGATTGATTTTGCAGAAGAAAAGCTTAGTAAGTATGCGGAAATGTCAGCAAATGTGATGCTGTTAGATATGATTATGGACTGCTCTAAGGAAGGTTATTATGGCGGTGCACACGGCAGAATTTATGAAAATTCAGCTTTGCATTTCAGAAGCGGCGGAATGGATATTATTTACCAGATGTATTTTGGTACGGATTGCTATGCGGCGGCCAATCTGGAACTGGCAGTTACCAAATTCCGTCCCGCAGATTATGTGTATAATGTGTTAAAGACCAGACCTGCTTGCTGGGAGAACAGAGAATGTAAGCATCTCCATAGTATCACATATGAAACACCACATCAGCTGGTACCTCAGGTGCCGGGCAATATCAATAAGCGCACGTATGTGACGCCTGACTATATGATTGGCGGTGTAACCTGGCAGGATGATTATCCGGAGGGGAGTCCTGCAGCCTGGTATGCACACCATCAGCAGCATGAATGGGAATTGACACTGCTTTCTGAGCCGGATCTTAGAATTTTCAGCCATCACCCGGGCAGCTGCGGACCGGAAGGCAAGGAGCATGGATATTGGACCGGAGACTTATTCTGTTGCTGCGGACAATTTTTCAGTGACCGAAATATTGCCATGGCAACTTATGATATTCCTGAAAAGGAAATGGATTTTATACATGCTGCAGCGCCTCTTACTAGGGTGGAAACGGAGCAGGAAGGTAATTACCTGTGGATGAAGTCCAAGGCAGATGCGTATGCCGTGCTTTGGTTTTCTCAGGGAATCAGCCAGGGCTGTGAAGAATATAAGGATATAGAAGTCAGAAGCTATGGTCGTAAGCATGGGGTAGTCTGTACCGTGGCCACTAAGGCCGAATGCGGAGGCTATGAAGCCTTTAAGGAGATGGTAAAAGCAGGAAATCCGCAATTTAACCCGGAAACTATGACCCTGTCCTATGGCAATCTGAAGATGAACCGCAGAGAAAGATTTATCGACGGTGAAAAGGTGGTTTTTCCGTATGAGACCTATGACAGTCCGTGTGTATACTCTAAATGGGGCAGCGGTGTAATAGAAACTGCTACGGCTGTAATTGATTTTAGCGATTGGGGCAGTGTAACCTACAAAAACTAATTGTAGCCCAAGGAGGCTCTCCTGTATCATTGAATTTGGAAATTTTGTGAAAAGTATGGTATTGTACTTGGTAAAATATCTTTTATCGTGTATACTAAAAAGGAATCGGTTTTGCAATGATAAAAAGATTCAGAGAGTTTGAAGCGGACTTGTTCGCTTGGCTCTGGAAAAGGAGAGCGTAGATGTTTATTTCAGAGGATATCAGATATATTGGTGTAAATGATTGTCAAAAGGACATGTTCGAGGGGCAGTATGCGGTGCCTCAGGGTATCGCATACAACTCTTATGTGATTTTAGATGACAAAATCGCAGTCATGGATACTGTGGATGCAGATTTTACAAAAGAATGGCTGGAAAAGTTAGAAAATGTCTTAGCGGGACGTCAGCCGGATTATTTGATCGTACATCATATGGAACCGGACCATTCCGCCAGCACGGCTGTTTTCTTGGAGCGTTATCCGGAGGTAACGGTAGTGGCGTCTTCCAAAGCCTTTGCCATGATGAAGAATTTCTTTAGCAAGGATTATGCAGAGCGCAGACTGGTTGTGGGGGATGGAGATTCCTTGTGCCTAGGAAGACATATGCTGAGATTTACCACAGCAATTATGGTACATTGGCCGGAAGTGATCGTTACTTATGATGAAACAGATAAGGTACTTTTTTCTGCAGATGCTTTTGGCAAGTTCGGTGCGTTGGATGAAACGGATGTGTGTGGTAAAGATAGTAATTTGGCAGTGGAAGCAGAGAAAGCAGCAGAGGAAAACCGGGCAGTAGAAGATGTAAAAGAAGTAAAGGGTAAGCCGATAATAGAAGAGGACTGGGCAACGGAGGCACGCAGGTATTATATTGGGATTGTAGGCAGATACGGAGCTCAGGTACAGGCTCTTTTGAAAAAGGTGAGTGCCTTTGATATTCAGACTATTTGCCCGTTGCATGGACCGGTGCTTACAGACAATATTGGGTATTATGTTGGATTATATCAAACCTGGTCTTCCTATGAGGCGGAGCAGGAAGGTGTGGTCATTGCTTACACTTCTATTTACGGCAACACCAAAAAGGCTGCCCTATTGTTGGCTGATAAGTTGCGTGAGAAGGGATGCGAGACAGCGGTTTATGATTTGGCAAGGTGCGATATGGCGGCTGCTACGGCTGATGCTTTTCGGTATTCCAAGCTGGTATTGGCTACTACCACATACAATGCAGATATCTTTCCGTTTATGAAGGAGTTTATTAACCACCTGACAGAGCGTATGTTCCGGAAGAGGACGGTAGGCATGATAGAAAATGGCTCCTGGGCGCCCCTTGCAAGCAGAGTAATCCGCAGCATGCTTCAGGATTCCAAGGATATTACCTTTACAGAAACTACTGTAAAGATCATGTCTGCCTTAAATGAAGAAAGCTTGGCGCAACTTGATAGTCTGGCTGAGGAACTGGCCACTTTACAAAATTCTTGAGCAAAGTGAAATGTTTGTGCAAAAGTGGTTGACAAAAAACAACCAAGTGCATATAATGACATTAATTAATATACGACAAACCTATGAAGAAGAGTAGTAGCTGACAGATGTGGATCTACAGAGAATTCCCGGTGGTGTGAAGGGAGTGTGAAGCGGTGAGTGAATGGACTTCGGAGGGCAGCCTTGAACAAATGGTTTAGTAGGGGCTGACGGGTTCCCACCCGTTATCCATCGGGACGCATATGATGGTATGCGTAAGCGAGTGGACTTTCTTTATGATGAGGAAGTCAATTTGGGTGGTATCGCAGAAGTTTCGACACTTTTGTCCCATGTATGGGATGAAAGTGTCTTTTTAATTATACAGGAAAGTACTATTTCTTATGTAATTAAAAAGTTTCACAAGATGTGCAGAATGTGCTAAGGAAAGCTGCTTCAAAGCTGCACATCAAGTGATTATTATTTGGCATACATCTATCACCCGGATATAAAGGAGATTATATTATGAAAGCAAAATTCGTAAAAAAGTTAACAGCAATTGGATGTTCCCTGATGATGGCGGTGTCTGTAGCAGCATGCAGTGCACCTGCAAGCGGCAATGTACTTGGGGGTGAAAAGGATGTCGACTATGAGGTGGCGATTGTAAAGCAGATGGACCATGCATCTTTGGATGAAATCGCAGCAGCTATTGCAGCACGTTTGGATGAGATTGCAGCAGACCAAAATATTACCATTGCATATGAAGTTTATTCCGGTCAGGGTGACCAGACTACCTTAAAGCAGATTGGTGATCAGGTGGTTGCGGACGGTGTAGATGCGATTGTTCCGATCGCAACACTGGCAGCTCAGGTTATGGCCTCCTGCGCAGCAGATAGTCAGACACCGGTGATATTTGCGGCTATTTCAGACCCTGCCACCGCAGGGCTTACAGGTATTGAATATGTAACCGGAACCAGTGACGCTTTAAATACTGAATTTATCTTGGATATGATGTTGGCAGAAAGTCCGGATGTGGAGAAGGTAGGTTTATTGTATTCTTTATCTGAAGCAAACAGCACTACACCGATTGCAGAGGCAAAGTCTTATCTGGATGCGAAACATATTGCTTATAATGAGCAGACTGCAGCTACCAATGATGAGGTTATTGCAGCAGCAAGTGTATTGATCGCTGATGGTGTAGATGCGATTTTCACACCTACCGATAATGTAATTATGGCAGCAGAGCTGGCCATTTATGAGGACTTGGCAGCAGCAGGGGTTCGCCACTACACCGGTGCAGATTCCTTTGTCAGAAATGGCGCATTTGCAACCTGCGGTGTAAACTATACGGATCTGGGCACTAAGACCGCTGAGTTAGCTGTTAAGGCTATGCAGGAGGGTATGGCTGGTTTGGAAGACTTCTATCTGATGGATGGGGGCATTATTACTGTAAATACAGAGACAGCAGCTACACTGAAGGCAGATTATAGTGTTTTTGAAGGTATGGGGACTGTAGTAGAGGTTACAACCACTGCGGAATAAAGTCAGAAGAAAAATATAAGAAAATGGAGGAAGCGCTTTGCTTTACATTATTCAGACGGCGCTGGAGCTGGGATTTTTATACGCTTTGGTTGCCATGGCATTGTTTTTAAGTTATCGGGTGTTGGATATTGCGGATTTAACCACGGACGGCTGCTTTGTATTAGGCGCAGCGGTATCCGTAACTTTTGCAGCGGCGGGTCACCCGATTCTGGCCTTTCCGGCAGCTATGTTGGCCGGTATGATGGCCGGTTTTGTAACCGCTTTTTTGCAGACTTGTTTGAAAGTTCCACCTATTTTGGCAGGTATTATCACCAATACAGGTCTGTACACCGTGAATTTAATGGTAATGGGTTGGAGAGCCAATGTGAGCCTGTTAAAGACGGAGACTATATTCAGTATGTTTAAGAAAACCGGTATAGGCGGTACGTATTATGAGATGGTGCTGGCAGGATTGATTGTAGTGGTTGTTGGTGGACTGCTGGTATGGTTTTTGGGAACTCGTGTAGGCTTATCCATTCGGGCTACCGGTAATAATATGGATATGGTGAGAGCTTCTTCTATCAATCCGACCCACACAATTATGATCGGTCTGTGCATTTCTAATGCACTGACAGCACTGTCAGGTGCTATGGTTGGTCAGTATCAAAATGCCGCAGATATTAATGGAGGTACCGGTATTGTGGTTATTGGTCTGGCTTGTCTGATTATTGGCGAGACGGTGTTGGGCCGCCGCAGTATTGTGAAAGGGGCTGTGGCTGCAGTGGTAGGTTCTATTATATATCGTTTGATTTATGCATTTGTGCTTCGCACCGAGATTGTTCCGGTGCAGGGACTGAAGCTGATTACGGCCATTGTTGTGGCACTGGCCATTGCCTTCCCATGCATAAAGGAGTGGGTGGCTTTTGAAAAGCGCAAGGCTGCATTAAAGAAAAAAGGAGGCCATGCACATGCTAAAGATTGACAATATATCCAAGACCTTTTATCCGGGCACAGTAAATGCCAAGACAGCGCTAAACGGTTTGTCTTTGCATTTGGAGGAAGGGGATTTTGTAACCATTATCGGTTCTAACGGTGCCGGTAAATCCACCTTGTTTAATGCCATTGCCGGAGTTTTTTATGTGGATGAGGGAAGTATGGCTCTGGGCGGGGAGGACATGACCTTTACGCCGGAATACAGACGCAGTAAATACATAGGACGATTGTTTCAGGATCCTATTAAGGGTACGGCACCGGGTATGACCATTGAGGAAAACATGGCCTTGGCCTATTTGCGTACGGCTCACGGAACCTCTCCTTTCAGTCGTATCAGTAAAAAGGATAAGGATTTTTTCAGAGAAAAGCTTTCCTTACTGAATATGGGGTTGGAAGACCGTTTGAAGCAGCCTGTAGGCTTGCTCAGCGGCGGTCAGAGACAGGCACTTACCCTTTTGATGGCCACTATGGTCACACCGAAGCTTTTGCTTTTGGATGAACATACCGCGGCCCTGGATCCGGCTACAGCAGAAAAGGTACTGGAATTGACCAAGACTATTGTGGAGGAACATCACATTACCTGTATGATGATTACCCACAATATGCAGCAGGCGCTGTCTCTTGGTAATCGTACTTTGCTGATGGGACAGGGCAATATTGTGCTGGATGTGAAAGGAGAAGAGAGAGCCGGCTTATCCGTAGAGGATCTGTTAAATCGGTTTAAAGAAGGCACCGGATATGCTTTAGATAATGATAGGATTTTATTATCAAAGTAAGAAAAGATTATGAATAAAAGCAACGTAAAGTAAATTTTGCCAATAGAGCGGGAGGTTTGACACCTCTCGCTTTTTCTGCTATGCTAATGATATGATGTTGGGGAAAAAGATGCCTTACGGATTGTTACGTGCTTCGCATTCCCACAATCCTGCTTAATATTTGGATATCGCGGTTTATGGCTTTTGGCCCTGGCATCATGATATTATCATGTGAATAAAATGCATATGAGTAAGAAATATTTTTAGGAAAATTCACTTTGAAAGAAAATGTGAGGTACATACTATGAATAAAAAGAAAAGAATCATTTATATCGTTGCAGCCATAGCTTTGATCTTGGTGGGATTCTATCTGGATCGTCAGCAGACAGGTAATGCCGGTGATGACCAGAGCACAGAAGGACAGTATACAGCTGAGAATGATCAAGAGAATGCTGGAGAAAGTGCCGAATCTGAGAAGGAAACAGTAATTGACAGCTTCGGAGTAGCGGAAGGCTCCGAGCAGGAAGCGAGCTCAGAAAGCCTTCCTGAGGACTACGTCGCATATTATTTTCGGAATGATAATCTGTTAGAGCAGCACTACGAAAAGCATGGTGTAGAGATGGGATTTGAATCCATGGAGGCCTACGAAGAGGCAGCCTGTGCTGTGATTTACCATCCGGACGTACTGACTAAGACAGAGGAAGAGGATGGAGATTATGTGTATTATGTGGAGGAAAGCAATGAATTTGTGATTCTTTCACCGGACGGTTATATCCGCACGTATTTTAATCCCAGCGCAGGGATAGATTATTTTAACAGACAGTAAAACACTAAGTTTCGCAAATGCACCAAAACGTATGAGTAAAGAGAGGTTTTACATGCAATATATCATTTCTTTTTTGGAAGGAATAATTACATTTATATCGCCTTGTCTGTTGCCCATGTTGCCTATTTATGTGTCTTATTTTGCAGGGGGCGGAGAGAGAAGTGTAAAAAAAACGGTGACAGCAGCGCTTGGTTTTGTGGCGGGATTTACGTTGGTCTTTGTGGCAATGGGAGCATTGGCCGGTACATTGGGCAGTTTTTTGATCAGATATCAGGGGGCTGTAAATATGATATCCGGTTTAGTGATTATATTTTTTGGACTGAGTTATTTGGGTGTTTTTAAAATAAATCTGTTTCGTGGAAGCAGAAAACAAATGAATGTGGATAATCTGGGATTTTTTTCCGCAGTATTATTTGGGATGATTTTTTCAGTGGGATGGACCCCTTGTGTAGGAGCATTTTTGGGGTCTGCACTGGTTATGGCTTCCCAGCAGGGGCAGGCCCTTACAGGAATGCTTATGCTTTTGTGTTATTCTCTGGGACTGGGAGTACCTTTTGTGTTAAGTGCTGTGCTGATTGACAGCTTAAAAAGCGCCTTTGATTTTATCAAACGTAGTTACAAAGTTATTAATGTGATCTGCGGTATGCTGTTGGTGGTAATTGGGATTATGATGGCTACCGGTACTTTAGGCAGACTGTTGGCAATACTTAGTTAGGAGCATGTATGAAGAATAAAAGGACACTATTGATTGTGCTGACGGCATTGATACTTTTGATTGCCGGTGCCGGCGTATTATATGGGAAGCTGGGAAGCCAATTGCAAATGCCTCAGCTGAACATTACGGGAGAGGGAACATCTGCAGAGGGCAATTCTTTCCAAAGCGAAAGTGGGTCCGGGAATGTTTACGGAACAAATCCGGAGGGCAATACTGAAGGTATTACAGGAACTGAAAATGACCGGACAAATAAGGAAGAAAATTCTGCCACAAGCACTACAGAAGATTCAGTGCCGGATATAGAAAAGGTACCGGATTTTACAGTATATGACAGAGAAGGAAATGAGGTGCAGCTATCTGATTTCCGGGGCAAACCCATAATCTTAAATTTTTGGGCCAGCTGGTGTGGCCCTTGTAAGAGTGAAATGCCGGATTTTGAAGAACTCTATCAGGAATACGGAGAGGATATTCATTTTCTGATGATTAATATGACTGATGGTTATCAGGAGACGGTGGAAAGTGCCGGACAGTTTTTGGAGAAAAGTCAATATACATTTCCGGTATATTTTGACTTGGATTATGAAGCAGCCGTTGCCTACGGGGTAACTTCTTTGCCTACTACTTTTTTTATAGATGCAGAAGGCTATGGTGTGGCCTATGGAATAGGGGCTATGACTAGAGACAAGTTGCTGCTGGGAATATCCTATTTAACTATTCCGTCCCAAGAATAATTTCATAAAACGCTTATAAAATTTCCCTAATTTGCCATACTACTAACATCCGGGAGGTGTGTATGGAAAAGAAAGAGGATATTATGCAGGAAAAGAAAAAGCTTCGTAAGGCGAGGCGAAAGGCGGTCAGACCTTGGAGGGCATTGACCATCATCAGTCTGCCACTTGCCATTATAAGCGTGATTGCAATGGTAGTGGCTACTGTATTTGACAATTCAGTAGCCATTTTTTTGGGCGGTACTTTTTGGGAGTTGGAAAATGCTGACGGTAATGCCAGGTATTTTACACCGGATTTTGCAGATTGGGAGGATAATGAAGCCTACGGAAGAAGGATTGCAGAGCAGGTAGAGGCAGAGGGTGCAGCCCTTTTGTACAATAAGGACAATACCCTTCCGTTACAGGCGGGGGCAAAGGTCAGTTTGTTTTCCAATTCTTCCGTGAATCCTATTTACGGAGGGACCGGCTCCGGTAATATCGATGCCAGTGAGGCGGAGAGCTTTAAAGATGTAATGGAAGATCGGGGCTTTAAAGTGAATGGGGCTTTGTGGGAATTTTATGAGTCCGGGGAAGGCAGTCATTTTGAAAGACAGCAAAGCGGTATGATCGCACATAGCAGTCAGGTGGTCAGCGAGGTGCCTTGGGAAATGTACTCAGATCAGATAAAGGAAACCTTTAAGGGCTATGGTGATGCGGCCATTGTGATGTTGTCCAGAGTAGGCGGAGAAGGTGTGGATTTGGATTTTACCACTACTAATTATTTGGAATTGGACAAAAATGAGAGAGACATGCTTTCTGAACTCACTAAGCTGAAGCAGTCCGGGGAAATTAAGAAAATTGTGGTGCTATTGAATTCTGCTAATGCCCTACAGATGGATTTTATGCAGGATGAGAGTTTTGAGATTGATGCAGTGCTTTGGATTGGCGATGTGGGACTTATGGGACTTGAGGCGGTTGGTAAGATTTTGACCGGTGAGGTAAATCCTTCTGGCAGTCTGGTGGATACCTATGTGTATGACAATTATTCTGCTCCGGCTATGAAAAATTTTGTGGCAACCAGGTATGAAGGCGCCACCACCGAGGTAATACCGGAAAAGGCCAGCTATTATATGATTTATCAGGAAGGTATTTATGTGGGTTACCGATATTACGAGACACGTTACGAAGATTATGTGATGGGTACCGGAAATGCAGGAGAATATGATTATGGCAATATCGTTGCATATCCTTTTGGTCATGGACTTAGTTATACGGAATTTGCATACAGTGATTTTGAGGTGGTTTATGAGCCGGAACAGGATCGTTTTGCAATCAGTGTAACGGTTACCAATATAGGCAGTCAGTATGCTGGAAAGGAAACAGTTCAAATATACCTGCAGTCTCCTTACACCTCCTATGACATTATGCAAGGGGTAGAAAAGGTATCTGTAAAGCTTTGCGGCTTTGAAAAGACCGGCATGCTGGCACCGGGGGCATCAGAAACCCTGACCATATATGTGGATCGGTTCGAACTGGCTTCTTATGATTCCTACGGAGAAAGAACCTATATCCTGGATGAAGGTGTGTATTATTTTACTGCGGCAGCTAATGCTCATGAAGCAGTAAATCATATTTTGGCTCATAAGGGTTATACTCCGGAAACCACTCAGGGACGCATGGACGGAGCCGGTAATTCAGAGTTGGTATTTGCATGGACAGAAGACGAATTTGATGCTACCACTTACAGTATATCTGACACCGGAGCAGTTATTACCAATCAGCTGGACAATGCAGATTTAAATATGTATGTGGGAAGTCCTACGGAAATCACTTATTTATCCAGAAATGACTGGGAAGGAACTATGCCAGAGGAGGTTGTAGAACTATCTTTGACAGAGCATTTGACCAGGGATTTGCAAAATATACAGTATGATCCCAATGATTATGAAACCGTGGATATGCCGGTATTGGAGGCAGATAATGGTCATAAACTGATTGAAATGAGAGGGCTGTCTTATGAAGATCCGGCTTGGTCTTCTTTGCTGGATCAGTTGACCTTTGAGGAAATGTGCAGTATGATTGCAGACGGATTTCATTGGAATATGCCGGCTAAGTCTGTAGAGGCACCGGGTACCCGGGATGAAAATGGGCCTCAGGGTCTGACCACTTCCTTGTTAAAGACAGAACTGGAGGCTACTGCTTTTTCATCCGAGGATGTTATGGCAGCTACCTTTAATCGAGAGCTGATATACCAAGTGGGTAAATGCATTGGTAATGACTGTTTACATGCAGGTGTCTCTTTCTTGTATGGAACCGGTAATAACATTCACAGAACTCCTTATGGCGGGCGAAATTTTGAATATTACTCTGAGGATGGTTTTTTGTCCGGAGCAATATGTGCAGCTGAAGTAGCAGGTATGAAAGAATTGGGCGTAGAAGTGTTGATGAAACACTTTGCTTTAAATGACAGTGAGGCAGAGCGTATCGGCCTGGGAGTATGGCTGAATGAACAGAGCGCCCGTGAAATTTATCTGAAAGCTTTCCAGGCACCGGTGGAGGAAGCAGATGCCAATGGTGTTATGGTAGCTTATACCAGATTTGGAGCCACTTGGTCCGGCGGTCATTATGGTTTGATTACCGGTATTCTCAGGGAAGAGTGGGGATGCGAAGGCAAAATCATTACAGACAATGCCCTTCATCAATATGTGAACCCTGCAGACTTTGTGATGGCTGGGGGCAGTATTATGGATGCAATGCTGCCTACTCAGTTAAATATGATAAAACAGTACGAAAATGACACCGTTATTGTATCAGCCATGAAAGAAGCTGCACACCGTAATTTATATGCGGTGGTAAATTCTAATGGTATGAACGGCGTTGGGGCGGAGACAACGGTGAGGGTTTTGACACCATGGCCTATTTGGCTGTGCAGAGGGCTGGTGGTATTCTTTAGTGCACTGTTCATAGCTTCTGCGGTGCTTTGGTATGTGAAAGCAAGGGAGTTTAAGGAAAAGAGAGATAGGTAAAAGAGGATAAGGTGTGAATGCCTGTGATTTGCAGCATTCACACCTTTATTTGCGGCGCATAGGTGCGCCTTTTCTCACAAGTTTGCTTGCAACTTGTGAGAAATTATATTATTATAATAAAAAAGTTTTAGGAGGAAGGAATATGTTGTTTTTTTATGTGCGTCATGGGCAGCTGATATATGATCCGGACAGTTTGACAGAATTGGGTCATCGTCAGGCGGAAGCACTTGCAAAGAGAATGAAAGAAAGTAAGCCGGACAAAATATTTGCTTCCAGTTCTACCCGTGCTATTATGACTGCGGAGCCCACAGCTGAGATTTTGGCTAAGGACATCGAGATACTGGATTGGTGCAATGAGTCCCATGCCTGGGAGGAGTTGACTGTAGAGTATGCAGAGAATAAAAAAACCTGGGCATTTTATCATAAAGAAACGAAGGAACTTTTCCTTACACCGGAAGTTAGAAAACTGGGGATGGAGTGGTATCGATATCCCGGCTTAGAAAAATATGAGAAGGGCATGAAGCGTATCCAGGAGGAGACGGATAAGTTTTTACTGCAGCTGGGTTATCGACATGATCATGAAAGGAATGGTTATGTTCCGGTGCGGCCTAATGATGACAGAATTGCATTATTTGCTCATCAGGGATTTGGATTGGCATTTTTAAGTTGCCTGCTTGATATACCATATACCCAGTTGAGTACACACTTTGATATCGGACATAGTGGTATGACGGTGGTGGAATTTGGGAAAGAGGATTTGGTAATACCGAAGGTGCTCCAATGGTCCAATGATTCCCATATTTTTGCTGCGGGCATTCCTACAGAGTATCAGGGGCAGATTTATTTTTAAATTTATTGAGGAGATTTCTTATAAAATGGAGGTGTGCAATATGTCCATAGAGGCAAACGAATTTCAAAAAAAGCATATTTGCGTGGGCATATTGGCCCATGTAGATGCGGGAAAGACAACCCTGGCAGAACGATTATTATACTTAGGCGGCAGTATCAGAAAGCTGGGAAGAGTAGACCACGGCGACACTTTTCTGGACACAGACGCTCAGGAGCGGGCTCGGGGGATTACGATTTTTTCCAAGCAGGCGCAGCTGTCTTTGGGAGATATAGACATTACACTTTTGGATACTCCGGGGCACGTGGATTTTTCGTCGGAGATGGAGCGTGCTCTGCAAGTTATGGATTATGCAATATTGGTCATCAGCGGCACAGATGGTGTACAAGGCCATGTACATACCTTGTGGAAGCTTTTAAAAAGGCATAGTGTTCCTACGTTTTTATTTATAAATAAAATGGACTTGGCGGCAGGCAGAGAGGCGGAGCTTTTGGCGGAATTAAAAGCCCGGCTGGGAGAGGAATTTGTCAATTTCCATGGAAGCTTGGAGGGTATCGCAAAGGAAGAGTTTGCAGAAAATATTGCCGTCTGTGATGAGGCGGTTTTGGAATATTACATGGAGAATGGTTGCTTAAAAGAGGAACATATTAGGGAGCTGATCTCTCGGAGAAAAGTATTTCCATGTTTCTTTGGCTCAGCGTTAAAGGGATTTGGTGTAGAGGAGTTTATGACATGTTTATCCGTGCTGATGTGTCAGCCGACGTATTCTTCAGCCTTTGGTGCCAAGGTATTTAAAATCTCCAGAGATGACCAGGGGAATCGGCTGACATACATGAAGATTACCGGTGGAAGACTGAAGGTAAAGGATTTATTGAGCGGAACAACCCATTGTAAGGGGCAAGAAGAGGGCAAGGACAGTTGGCACGAAAAGGCAAATCAAGTCCGTATATATTCCGGGACTGGGTATCAGACCGTGAATGAAGCGGTGGCAGGACAGATTTGTGCGGTAGCAGGACTTACCCATACTTATTCCGGGCAGGGGCTTGGTATAGAGCGGGCCGCAGAACAGCCGTCCTTAGAGCCGGTTTTAACGTATCAGGTTATTTTGCCCCCGGAGTGTGATGTGTATCAAAGTTTTTTGAAACTGCGGGAATTGGAAGAAGAGGATCCGGCACTGCATATTGTATGGCAGGAGACCGGCGGTGAGATTCATATGCAGCTTATGGGTGAGGTCCAGATAGAAGTATTACGCAGGATGATTTGGGAACGATTCGGGCTGGACGTGGGATTTGGACCCGGAAGTATCGTTTACAAAGAAAGAATTGCATCTGCTGCAGAAGGAGTAGGTCATTTTGAACCGTTACGACATTATGCGGAGGTCCATTTGTGGATGGAGCCCGGAGAACCCGGCAGCGGACTGACCTTTCATACAAGATGTAGTGAGGATATGCTGAATCGTAATTGGCAGCGTCTTATTTTGACTCATTTAGAGGAGCGGGTACATAAGGGTGTGCTGACAGGTTCAGAACTGACGGATACCAAGATTACATTGATTGCCGGTCGCGCACATATTAAGCATACAGAGGGCGGGGATTTCAGGCAGGCCACCTATCGTGCAGTGCGACATGGACTTATGTATGCTGACAGTCAGCTTTTGGAGCCGGTATACAGCTTTCGTCTGGAGCTTCCGGCGGAAAATCTGGGACGAGCCATGAATGATATACAACGTATGTAT
Source organism: Lachnospiraceae bacterium (assembly GCA_045646695.1). Classification (GTDB taxonomy): domain Bacteria; phylum Bacillota; class Clostridia; order Lachnospirales; family Lachnospiraceae; genus RGIG6307. The sequence goes on along the minus strand of JAZRLF010000089.1, from coordinate 16,536 downwards.
GGCCGTTTTGATACACCGGATACCTTTGGTGAGATGACAGTGCTTACCGGTGTTGCACCGGTGGCGACCATGCAGGGATATCAAATGGAAGTGGCAGCTTATACCAAGGGGATGGGCAGGTTATTTTGTACATTACAGGGCTATGAGCTATGTCACAATGCACAGGAAGTAATTGATGCAAGAGGCTATGAGCCGGAAGCAGATGTGGAACATACGGCAGACAGTGTATTTTGCGCACATGGAGCAGGATTTGTAGTGCCATGGGAGCAGGTGTATGATTACATGCATTTGGATACCAATGTTGCAGAGATATACGGACAGGTCAAGGATTCTACCGGTGAACTTAATCGAGAGGGTTGCAATGACCTACAGCAGACCTTTCAGCCGAAATACAAGTCCTACGATTACAATCAAGAGGTAATTGATCGGGATGAAATTGATGAAATTTTCCGTAGGACCTATGGCGGTAACCAGCGGATGAAGAAGGGCTGGGAAGGTCGCAGGAAAAAGACTCCGGAGCCTTATGTGGGGCAGACTGTCAACTATAAACCGTCTCCAAAAGTATCAGCTGAATCCTATTTGTTGGTTGACGGTTACAATATTATTTTTGCATGGCAGGATTTAAAGGAACTGGCAGAGGTGAATATCGATGCAGCCAGGGATCGGCTTGCAGATATATTGTGTAATTATCAAGGATATAAAAAGTGCCATGTTATTTTGGTGTTTGATGCGTACCGGGTAAAGAACCATGCAGAAACGGTAATGCCGTATCATAACATTCACATAGTATACACCAAGGAGGCAGAAACTGCAGATAACTATATTGCCAGAATTGTATCAAAGCTGGAAGGACAGTATCAGGTGACTGTTGCCACTTCCGATGCTCTGGTTCAGATGATCATCTGGGGCAAGGGAGCTACCCGTTTGTCAGCCCAAGGACTGAAAGAAGAGATAGATAGTCTCAGTAATAGTATGCAGCAATTGTATATAAAGGACAGTAAAAGTGTAAAAAATTCCATTGATTTTGCAGGGTTACAGGAGGATACTTAAACAAGTTGAGGGGCACTGCGAAATTTTGTAGGGGGCAAGCCGTACTTTGCAGCAAATCGATGGGAAAAATGGTCAGCATTTTCAAATCCCACAGCATCCGCAACCTGGGAAATGGACAGATTGGTCTGTACAAGGAGTTCTGCCGCCTTTTTTAGTTTGAAATCCATGATATACCGATGTAAAGTATACCCGGTATAAAGTAGGAACAGTCGATTTATATAGTAAGAGTGATAATGCAGGGCATCGCTGATCTGATCGTTGGAGCGAATAATGGCATAATTGGTCTCAATATAAGACAGTGCCTGGGCAAAAACGTTTTGAGACTTTGATACCGGTATATCTAGTAGTTGATAGAGTATGTACTGCAATAAAGCAGCCGCTTTTTGTCGGCGATAATCGGACACACTTTGAAAGATATCAGCAACGGCAGTGATATCATCGCGTAAGTGATGTAAATCAGAGTATACAAAGTATGTTTTAAAAAGGCCATAGGGTAATTTGATCTGGGTGGACTGAGCAAGAGCAGGGTCGTAAATATCTGCTGCCACCGGAGATAAAAGCTGAGACTTGTGGGTATAGTCCTGGGTCAAGTCAAAATTTAACGTGACAAAATAAAGAGGTTCCTCAGAGGAAGAAATGGGCCAATAGGCCTGTCCGGGTGGATAGTAGCATAGAGTGCCGGGGGTTAAAGGTTTCACTTCATCTCCCAAGCGTATCTCACCTTTTCCGAACAAGATATACAGAATATGTGCATCATAGGCTTTTGTATAAAATGGATTTGGCAAATAATCAGTTTTGGCCGCATATCGTAAATAAACGTTCATAAATACCTCTAAGTTTGTTTTAGAAAGAAATTGGTTTGTTTGGTACATTTATTATAGGAGAAGTTGATGATATAATCAACCCCTGAACAAAATACGGGAGGCTATATTTATAAATGTTATCAGAAATTTTGGGCTTTTTAGGTATTTTTTTGAACGTAGTGATTTATCAGCAAAAGGAGCGCAAGAAGCTTTTAATTTGCAAATTATTTTCTAATATTACATGGACGCTTCATTATGGTATGGCAGGGAATCTTTCCGGGGCTGCAGTTGGAGCAATCGGTATTGCCAGAGAGGGAACCTTCCTTGCTATTGAAGGCCGTAAAATGGACCGAAAGCCATTTCTTATTTTGTTTTTAGGATGTGCCTGCGTTTCTGCATTCCTGACCTGGAAGGGTTGGTTTAGCATTTTGCCTGCTACAGCTTCCTTGATTTCAGTAGTTAGTTTCTGGCAGCAGAGTCCACGGACATCACGCTTGCTAACTATTCCGATATCATTGTGTATGATGACGTATGATATTCAGGTGGCTTCTATTGCAGGCATTTGTAATGAAATATTGACCCTTTGTTCTACAGGGTTAGGCATATGGCGTCATGATATAAATAAAGAAAAGAGGTAATTAAAATTATGAAGATTTTATTTCAAGGGGATTCTATTACAGATGTAGGAAGAAATAGGGAGAGTGATGCCTGGAGAGGGCATGGATATGCTACTTTGGTAGCAGCAAGGTTAGGCTATGAATATCCGGAACAATATGAATTTATTAATCGTGGTATCAGTGGAAATCGTATCACAGACCTGATCGCCAGAATGAAAGTAGATATCATTAATCTGAAGCCTGATGCAATGAGCATTTTGATTGGTGTAAATGATGTATGGCATGAATTAGATAACAAAAATGGTGTCAGAACCGACTTGTACGAGAAGATGTACAATTTGTTGATTGCTGAGTTAAAGAGTGCTTTGCCGGAGCTTAGAATCATGATTATGGAGCCGTTTGTATTAAAGGGACCTGCCACGGAATTAAAATGGGACGCATTCCGGGCAGATGTATTGGAGCATGCAGCAGCAGCTAAGAGAGTGGCTGAGACTAACGGGCTGGAATTTATTCCATTGCAGGAAAAGCTGGATGAAGTTTGCAAGAAGGCTCCTGCTACTTATTGGTTATCAGATGGCGTACATCCTACCGCAGCCGGCCACGAGCTGTTAGCAAGAGAGTGGATAAAGACATTTCTAGGAGCATAAATAATTTCTAAAGTGTAAATCGGGCAGACCTATTATGGATAAAGGCATCAGAAAGTTTATGGATTTTTAAGAATTTTCAAGAATGTTGTCGTTGCAAATTGTCTCCATATGCGATATACTAATAATGCGATTAAGAGAATACTCAAAAACTCTTAGTACTATGAGCTTGGAGAGCGAATGGGAAAGGAGGCACAGAATTGTGACCGACACTTATATCGCAGAAGCCGTTAGGGCTGCAAAGGATGGGGCACAGTTTGATAATGCTGTGAAAGAGATACTTAGTGATAAATATATTCTGGCTTGGATTTTATTGTGCACCGCAAAGGAATTCCAAAGCATGTCTATCCAAGAAATTAAGGATTGCATAGAAGATGAGCCGGAGATATCTAAAGTCCCTATAGAACCGGGAAGAACAAATGAAGCAATCACGGGTGACAATACAGAGGATGAGAAACAACACGAAGGCTGCGTACGTTTTGATATACGATTTCATGTAATTCTGCGACACAAAAGAAGACTTAAGATTATCGTGAACATAGAGGCACAAAAGAAGTTTCATACTGGATACAACCTGGTTACCAGGGGAATATACTATGGAGCACGTCTGATTTCTTCACAGAAAAACCGTGAGTTTTCCGGTTCCAATTACGATGATATCAAGAAAGTATATTCTATTTGGATATGCTTGGATGCACCACTGTATGCGCAAAATACCATTACAGAGTACAAGATACATCAGGATAAACTATATGGAGATTACAAAGGAAGCGCCAGATATGATCTTATGAGTGTCATTATGATTTGTCTGGGCACTCCAAAAGATTTTGTGGATTCGAGTATTGCCCATCAAAAGCTACTAAGATTGCTGACTGTTCTGGCTTCTCACAGGTTGGCTCCTGAGGAAAAACTACATGTGTTGGAGCATGAGTACCATATAGCTACTACGAGAAAGCTGGAGAAAGGAGTGAACAGCATGTGTAATTGGAGTGAAGGAATTATTGAACGCATCACCGAAGAGGTTACCCAGGAAGTAACAGAGCGTATAACTGAAGAAGTAACAGAGCGTATAACTGAAGAAGTAACAGAGCGAGTAACTGAAGAAGTAACAGAGCGAGTAACTGAAGAAGTAACAGAGCGAGTAACTGAAGAAGTAACAGAGCGAGTAACTGAAGAAGTGACAGAGCGTGTAACTGAAGAAGTAACAGAGCGTGTAACCGAGGAAGTTAGCGCTAGGGTAACAAAGGCTACAAAGGCAGAAGCTATTAGGAATATAATGGATGAATTAAAGGTATCATTAGAGGAAGCTTGCAGAATACTAAAGGTTAATTCAGCAGAATATACGTTTATTGGATAAGTAAATGAGTGTAATACCAAAGGAGGACTGTTCGTCCTCCTTTAAGTATTTATAGTTCTTCGATTTCCTGAGTAAAATAATTGGCATTTTTCAATACTATATCAGTATTGGAGGAAAAGCCACTGTAAAGATGGCTGGTAATAGCCTGCTGCAATTTGTCAAGGTCTTTTTGGATAATGTGCTCAGCAATTTCTTTATGAGCTTCATAAAGGGAAGTCATTGCTTCTGGATTTCCTACATTTAAGAGCGCTCGGAAACGTTCGTATTGCAGATTTGAGCTCATCAACATATCCCAGATTTTCTTTTTGCCCGCTAAAGAGAAAAGTAGTTCGTGATACTGATTGTCTAAAATCAGAAAGCGAGTGCCGGCATCTTTTTGTTGTGGTTCTTCCAAACGAGATATTTCTTCGATCAGTTTTTGCTGTTCATTTAATGCAAGACGAATCTTTAAAATCTGGGCTTGCGTATAGGTGGTGGCAAGGATGCGCAAAACTGCTTGCTCTACTACTTCACGGAGAAAAAGAATATCAGAAATCTCCCGTATATCTATATAAGATACAAACGTACCTACATGAGGCACAACTTCCAGCAGGCCTTCAGAGGCCAGCGCTTTAAAGGCATCCCGCACAGGAGTGCGAGATACATTGTATTTGTTGGAGGTTTCAATTTCGCTTATCCCACTGCCCGGAAGCAAATTCAGGTGTAAGATATCATTTTTGAGGGACTTGTACACAATGTCAGATGTCCCTTTTTTCTTGTCGGTAGTTTTGGAATTCATACTGTTTCCCTCATTTATAGGTTTGTGTATATCTTAAAACATTTTGCCTAAAATATCAATATATTTATTTGTATTCAATAAAAATGTTGTATACAAGTGCGAAAAGCTATGTTTTGTTTGTGAAGTTAAAAATATATAAAAAAGTGTTGACACTTGTATACAAGTGTAGTATGTTAATAATATCAATATAATGAATGTTTATGCCTATAAACAGAAAGGACGAACTATGAAATTATCTTTTAGATGGTATGGCGAAGATGACAAGGTTACTCTTCAGAACATTAGACAGATTCCCGGTATGCACTCTGTAGTTACTGCAGTATATGATGTACCTGTAGGTGAAGTGTGGAGCAGAGAATCTATTGCAAAGCTTAAGAAACAGACAGAAGATGCCGGACTCCACTTTGAAGTGATTGAGTCTATTCCGGTTCATGAAGATATTAAATTGGGTAAGCTGAGCCGTGATAAATATATCGAAAATTACTGTGAGAATATTCGCCGCGTTGCAGAGGCAGGTGTAAAGTGTATTTGTTACAATTTTATGCCGGTATTTGACTGGACACGTACTCAGTTAGACCATGTATTAGAAGATGGTTCTACTTCTTTAGTATATTATCAAGAGCAGGTTGATGTAGTGAATCCGTTAAACAGTGACAGCGATCTGACTCTTCCGGGTTGGGATGCAAGCTATACACGTGATGGCTTGAAGGCTGTAGTGGCAGAGTATAATGCTATGACAGAGGAGACTTTATGGGACAACTTAAAGTACTTCCTGGAGAGAATTATTCCTGTGGCAGCAGAGTGTGACGTATATATGGCTATTCATGAGGATGATCCATGCTGGTCTATTTTCGGTCTGCCTCGTATTATTACATGTGAGGAGAATCTGGACAAGTTCCTTAAGTTAGTAGATGACAAGCACAATGGCATTACCCTGTGTGCAGGCTCTTTGGGCTGCTCTAACAAAAACGACGTAGTGAAAATGGCAGCAAAGTATGCGGCAATGGGACGTATTCATTTTGTTCACATGAGAAATGTAGCGATTCTGGACAATGGTTTTGAGGAAAGAGCGCATTTATCCAGCTGTGGCAGCTTAGATATGTATGCTATTATGAAGGCCCTTTATGACAATGGCTTTACAGGCTATGTAAGACCGGATCATGGTCGTATGATTTGGGGGGAAACAGGCAGAGCAGGCTATGGTTTATATGACAGAGCCTTAGGCGCTACTTACTTAAACGGTTTATGGGAAGCAATTGTAAAGGCAGATCGTTCATAAGATTTTAGTCGCAGCAAAAAGAGTTTGAAGTCACTTGAAACTAAAACTATGATATTATAATATAAATATTTCGGAGGGTATGAAGATGAAATTACCGATTCAGATGGACTTAACAGGTAAGGTTGCGGTAGTTACCGGTGCAGGCGGTGTATTGTGCAGTGTTATGGCAGAAGCACTTGCTATGTGTGGTGCAAAGGTTGCATTATTAGACCTGAATTTAGAAGCAGCTCAGGCAAGAGCAGCAGCAATTGCTGAAAAGGGTTATATTGCAAAGGGGTATGCTGCAAATGTACTTGACAAAGCCTCTTTAGCAGCAGCACATGAAGCTATTTTAAATGACCTGGGTACATGTGACATCCTTATCAATGGTGCAGGCGGCAATAATCCGATGGCTACTACAGATAAGGAATACTTTGAGGTGGGCGATATTGATGCTGACACCAAATCTTTCTTTGATTTAGAGCAGAAGGGTGTTGAATTTGTATTCAACTTAAACTTTATCGGTACTTTACTTCCTACCCAGGAATTTGCAAAGGATATGGTAGAAAAAGAGCATGCTAATATTTTAAATATTGCATCTATGAATGCTTACACACCTCTTACCAAGATTCCTGCTTACTCCGGTGCAAAAGCTGCTATTACTAACTTTACACAGTGGTTGGCAGTTCATTTCTCCAAGACAGGTATTCGTGTAAATGCCATTGCTCCGGGCTTCTTTGCAACCCAGCAGAATCAGGCATTGCTGTTCAATGCTGACGGTACACCGACAGCCAGAACAGGCAAGATTTTAGCAGCAACTCCAATGGGACGCTTTGGTGAGACAGAAGAGTTATTGGGTGCTACCTTATTCCTTTTAAATGATGATGCAGCAGGCTTCATCACTGGTGTATGTATTCCGATTGACGGTGGTTTCTCCGCATACTCAGGAGTATAATACTATGTATGACATGTCGGTCTCTTGGATTCCGGACATGATTGTTTTTGGGTCATAATACCTTCTATCCCAAAGGTTTTTGACACTCTGCAAAGCAGAGAAAATAACTTCCTTAAAGTTCTTCGGAAAAGGCCCGCATATGCGGGCCTTTTCTACTTAGGTGCACCCGGCGGGCGCACGTTTATGAACCTAAAGTGTAATAAGTCTTTTAGAAATTGAAGAAAATCAAAGCGGACGAGTTTGTTTTGTTATTTCCGATATAACTCTTTAGGAGTCATCAAATGTCTTGGAATACCATCTACCATAACAGGGGAAACGTCACCCTGAATCAGAGGTCGTACATAATTAATGAAGTCATCGGTCACGTAATTGCCGGTTTCATTAATCCAATTTCTTGGGACACATTTTTCGTCGTTGGCGATTTTATGTACGTCTTTTACGGCCGTTCCGCACTGATATGGGTCATCAGAAATTCTCTGAAGTACAACCATCTGGCCGGAATCTCCTTCGTCAGCAGCCTTTACAGCAGCACCGCCTACCTGGTAAGCTTCCAGAATATCAACTCGGGAAGCTAAGTGAGAGCCTGCTCTCTGCAGTGTGCTAAGCTCAATTGGGCGGGTCTTTGCCCCTAATTCTCCACTGATATAACGGGCTAAGAAAGTAGCAGTTCCGGAAAGCTGTTTATGACCGAAAGCGTCTACAAAATCAACACTGTCACCTAATTCACACACATAACGTCCGTCAGCAGTGCGAATACCTTCAGAAACTGCCACAACTACGGATGTTTTTTCTTTTAAAAGAGTCTGTACTTTTTCTTTAAAGATTTCTAAGTCAAAAGTAACTTCAGGTAAATAAATCAGATCAGGACCATCGCAGTCTTCTCCTTGAGAAAGGGCAGCGGCACCGGTAAGCCAGCCTGCATTACGTCCCATGATTTCTACGATAGTAACAAGACCTCTGGAATATTCCAGACACAAGCTGTCGCGTATAATTTCTTTCATGGAAGTACCGATATACTTGGCAGCACTGCCGTATCCTGGTGTATGGTCGGTTAATGCCAGGTCATTACCAATAGTCTTAGGACAACCGATAAAGCGTGTAGTGTGTCCGGTAAGGATGGCATAGTCGGAAAGCTTTTTAATAGTGTCCATGGAATCATTGCCGCCAATGTAAATAAAAGCTTCGATATCCAGTTTGTCAAGAATGGCAAAGAGCTTCTCGTAAACTGCTTTATCTTCATGGATTGCCGGTAGTTTATAACGGCAGGAACCCAGAAAAGCAGCCGGTGTTCTTTTTAAAAGTTCAACATCCAAGTCGGTCTGAATGTAATTGGACAAATCAAGATATTGTTCGTTCAATAAACCTTGTACACCATGTAACATGCCATATACTTTATTGGCACCACGATCAATTGCGGTGCGGTAAACTCCTGCAAGACTGGAATTGATTGCACTTGTTGGGCCGCCTGACTGGCCTACTATTACATTTCTTTTCATAAAATACCTCCGTAATCATTGAAATTCTCAAACGGTTTGAGATGTTCATGTTTATTATTTGATATTGTAATATATTTTAGTAAAAATGTCTATACATTTTGTTGCAAAAGTACAATTGCTCGATAATTTATGACGCAACGTATATTTTTAGCGTAGGTATTTTATAAAACGTAATTTACAAATCGGTATTCTTAGAAATAAATACTAAAGTATTCAGAGTCATTTTGCTCCATATTGGCAGCGGATGCGTAGTCACACACTTTTGTATGGAATATTTGTGTTTCATTGAAAAAATGTGCAGTATAGCAAAGGAAAACATCGCTGTCTGTACTGCATGGTTCCAGTGGACAAGTGAAGTTTTCATCAATCAGGTTTATGCCGTCAAACTCCCCAAAATTTGCCCTGCCATATGCCTATGACACCCTGCTCATCTTCTTGTCGTCTGAATGCATCCTCTGTTTCTTTGTAAATTGTATTTTGAGCAAAGTCAGATAATACCCGTTCTGTAAAAAAGGTTTGCATCAGGGTGCCGATTTTTCCTTCTATCTGAATATTTTCTAACGGAACTGATGTGATTAAATTTTGAACAGTGTAGTGCTTCATATTTTGCGCCCTCCTAATGATATTGTACAAGCGGATTCTATAAGCTGCACATGCATGATTGTATATTTAATATAACATAATTGTGATGAGAATTTGTTTGCAAATAAAGTGAATCGTTAACAAAACACGATATGTTTCATTGCGTTTTGTCAATGATATCTTAGGTGTTGACGATTTGACAGGAAGCTGGTTAGGTAGAAATTCATTTGCCGGCTCGGTAGGGTGAATTAGTGATTGAAAAAAGAAGGCAGGAATGGTAATATTTGAATAGTGTAGAGCGTGCATGTAGTGTCGTATCGGTAGATTAAAAAGGCTAAAGACTTTGATGCTGACCACCATATTACGGTAAAGAAAAGAGGGACGCATATGAAATCATTTTTTGTATCAAGTACATTTAGAGATATGCAGGAAGAAAGGGATATGATACACCGTATTGTATTCCCTGCTGTGTGCAACAAGCTGAAAAGATATGGAGAAGCAGCAGAAGAAGTGGATTTGCGTTGGGGTGTAGACACGCTAAATCTGAGTGAAGAAGAAAGTGGGCACATGGTGATTCGGGTCTGTATAGATGCGATTGATCGCTGTGTGCCTTATTTTATCGTGCTGTTAGGTGAACGATATGGCTGGATTCCGGGAAGCAATGTTTTGGAGCATATGCAGGATACACGCTTGGAAAAAATAGGAAAAGATATCAGCATTACTGAGATGGAAATTCGCTATGGAGCATTGGACAGGGAATTGGAACCGGAGCATTGTATTTTCTGCTTCAGAAATTCAGAGTTCCTATCAAAGATTCCGGAGGAATTTCGTAAGGACTATATGCCGGAAAGTAAAGTGCACAAGGCCAAGTTAGATAAATTAAAAGCGCGAATTCGCGGTCTTGAGGGTGCGAATATTTTGGAATATGACGCAGATTGGGATGATCGGAATCATAAGGTTTGCGGATTAGATAGCTTTGCGGAAAAATTAGAAGGAATATTAATGACACTCCTGATGAGAGATGGCCTTTCAGAAGAGATACTTTGCGAAGAGGAGCAGATCACACAAAAGGCATGGTTTACAATGCACCGACAGATTCAGAACTATGTGACCAGAGGCAAGCTGGAGGGAATGGTTCCGATTGTTTTTGTCAGAAAAAAGCATCAGTGGTTTACCGGTGAACCCGGAAGCGGCAAGACCTCCTTTATTTCCTTTGTAGCAAATCAGAGTATAGAAAAAGGGAAAAATGTACTCCTTTATTATGGCGGAAATCCGGGCTGTGAAAATATAGACCGATTTTTACGATGGCTCCAATATGAACTGGAAAAGGCCTGCGGAAAGAAATTAAGAGATCTGGCATATGACAGACGCCTTGTGTTAAAAGGAATTCAGGATTTGTCAAAATGTTTGAAGGAAGATATCCTTGTTTGTGTAGACGCAGTGGATCAGATGTCAGAGGATACGGCGTGGACTTTGATGCAGCTTGCAGCGAATATAAAAAATATTCAGTTTTTTGTTACATCTGCAAAACGGCTTGAGGAGTATCATATCAAGGATACTGAGGAAGTATTTGTGGCGCGCAGGATGGAAATGCTTACGGAAGCAGAATTGAATCTCATGGTGGATAAGACCGCAGGCCGTCGGGGAAAGAAGCTGGACGTAAAAGTGATGAGGAAGCTGCGCGACAAGGAAATCATGAAATTGCCGCTTCATTTATCACTTGTTTTACAACGATTGTTTATGATGGACGGTGAAGAATTTGTACAAGCAGAGCAGCTTGCGCCCGGAATGGATGGAATCAGCCGATATATGCAGCATTTGCTGGAAACGATGGGAGATACGCCGCAAAAACTGATCACTTCGGTTGTGAATAAGGCATTAGACAGTTTTGCATTAAATGGAAAAGAATATGCAGCAAAAGAAGTATTGGGCTACCTGGCATGTGCGCCGGAAGGACTCAGTATTCGTATGTTAACAGAGCTGTGTGAAGAAATCACCATGCTTCAGGTTCAGCGACTGATGTTTTTCTTATATGATATGTTTGAGGAAACCAAGGAAGGACGCTGGATTTATAAGCATCCCCTGCTGAAACAGTATGTCAGGGGGCTGTTTTCCTGGGAAAGCTTGCACACTTTTGAGGAAGTGTTATATGCAAAATGTATGTCGTGGGAGGAATGTAAATGGAGTGAAAGAATTGCATTAGCCCAAAGGATAGAAAAGCCGGAGTTCGGAGAAGTACTGGAACAGGCGCTTCGAGATGGAGCACTTGGAGAAGAACAGCTGTGGAATGTGGATAAAGCATACCTTATAAAATTGGCAGAAAACAACAAATTAGAAAGCTACAGGCAATGTTTGATAAAAGGGATTGCCAAATATGAAATCGGACTATCAGAGGAAACGGCTGCATTTATGGAGGGGTTAGAGGAAGAGACGCTTCCTCCGGAAAGCCAATTTTATCTATGGGAAGCACGAAATAATATTAACAGGGCGAAGGAGCAATACTCGAGAGCAGCAGAGGATATGGACAAGCAATATCAGGTCTATCGCAAAATGGAACCATTATCTAAAGAAATTATTTGGGAAATGGCAGAAACCTGTTTTGTGGGTGCTTGCGCTTATGATGTACAGACTGCGAAAAAATGGCAGGAAAGACTGGAAGTAGTGGGGGCTGATTTTGCAAAAAATGTAAAGGATACCCACTACTATCTTTTGTTAAATGAAAACCAGGTCTGGGCCTGGAAGCTTCTGAAATATCATGAAGATAACAGCGAAGAAAATCTTGCCGACCTGAAGGGCTTTTTTGATTCGATATACAGCGCTTGCAAGGTGCAGGATAATTTGAATCTGTTTGAACAGGACAATCCGGGATTTAATGTGGTAAATATAAAATCTATGACCCGTTACAGCAGAGTGTTGGCAGACATCTATCTGCGCAAAAAGGATTATCCGTCGGCATTTCCTTACGTGAAAATCAGGTATGAACAGGCAAAGAAAAGATATCAGCTGAAGCGATCCTTTGATACTGCCGGCGGCTTTGCGGATGGATGTGCCCAGATGCTTAAATGTGTAAAGACGGAATACAAAGAAAAGTATTACAAGGAAGCTATGCAGGTGCTCGAATGGCAGGAAATGCAGTATTCCTGTCCGACAGTATACGTTGATACACATTATGTGCAAGAAATTTATGCCGAAGCCAAAAAAGACCCGAAGGTATGGCAGGCTGCAATTCAAACAGCGAAAAAGTTGGTAGATGCAGTGCCCGGAGCTACATATGAGGAATGGGTACTTTGGGATTATCGCAAACACAAAGACGTTTTGATGGAGTCATATGAACATCTGCATCTGGGAGAGATTTTATCTGATCTGGAACAGATTGGGGCTTATGCGAAGAAACTGTACGAGTGTACAAAGGATGAATATTTTGTGAGTATTTTGTTTCATTATGCATTTGATATGATGGACAGCTGTATGATGCAGGAAATGTTTGACATGGCGGAAGGGTATTTACACATGGCAGAGACCTATGTGAAATGTCCGTATATTCAAAATGGGAAAACTTGGTGGCATCTGGAATGCCGTTTGGTGATGAATGCGGTTACGTTATATTATCGAATGGGTGAAAAAGAAAAATGGAGCATTTATCTGAACCGGGCAGAAGAATTATTTGCAAATGAAGCAGAAAAAAATAAATCAAAAGACCGTGCAAACAGAGTTGTTTTGTGGCGTGAGCGTATAGAGTACATGAAGCTTCGCAGGCTCTGGGAGGAAGCCCATGACGTTGCCGGGACAAGACCAAAGGTAATGGCATATCTGGAGAGAGTGTCCCAAGTGCTGGATGAAAATGAACTGCGACCGGGACGTTTGCTGATGGGGCAGATTGAACAGGCGGCCGGAAATCTGGAAAGCAGCAGAGAATACTTTGAAATGGTATGCAGAAGAGAGGGAAAATACATGCCGTGGAAGATGGATCTGCTGCTGGATGAGTATCAGATTTGGCAATATTTTATGGCAGCCACAGCATTAATAGCCGTACATGAAGATACAAAGAAATCAAAGGATATTTCTGAGGCTACCCATTCGCTGTTAAATATATTGGCTGCAACCAGAGAAAGCAATCCGAAATACCGAAAAAGCGTAGGTCTTCTGCTGGCGGAAATTTTTGTAAAATACAAAGATGTATTGGAAATGAACAGAAGGGAGCGAACGGCAGAAACCTTACTTAAATGGATGAAATCCCTGTCCGAAGAGCGGGATTTAACAAAAGAAGAGCTTGGTTTGACTGCAGAGTGTTTCTTGTATCGAAAAGAGTGTGACCCAATCTGGACCGAAGAGGAAGATGAACTCCGGAAATGGCTGGATGTGCAGATACAGAAATGGCCTGAGGAGTCTTTTTGGAAACCGGTGATTTGCCAAAACACACTGAAAACTGCGCTGACTTATTGCCTGGAAGATAATTATGCACAAGCCGGTCACCTGCTGGAGTTAATAGAAAGGGAAAAGGAAACTGCTGTTTTGTACGAATTGTGCAGGATGAAAACTGATACAGGTGGTAAAATGTCAGAACAATGTGTTCAATATATGGAGGAAATCGCCAATAGCGTAAGCAACACAAAAAATCTGAGCATGCTCTCACGTTGTTTATATTTGGAGCTTTTGATTCAGGCATCAGAAGAGTCAAAAGAGCAGGGTGAGCAGTTCTGCAGAAGAGCAGTGAAACTATTGGAAAACCACATCATGGAGAAAAATTGCAAGTTTCGGATTCTTTGGAAAAAAGATTATGCATTAAGATTAAGATGTATAACTTATTCCGAAAAAGACAAAAGCTCTGATCTGTATTTGGAGGATATCAAGGGTGCAAGACAGGCATACGCATATTACAGCGGCGATGAAAAAGAAGAAATCATAAAGCTGTTAGAGTGGAATGGTAAAATTATAAATATTTGTGAAGGCAGGGATCCAAAAGAAGTGGCGAACTGGCGGAGGGGCACAGTTAATATTCTGACTCGTTGTTTGATAAAGAAGAAATTGCTTACTAAGGCAGAACTGGAGGCATGCGCAGAATATTACAAACGTCTTCTTGAAAAAGTAAGAACACAAAAAGCTATTGACAGTTTATATGCTGCATTATTGGAAGAACTTCCGTATGAAACCTTTACGGAGCTTTATGACCAGACGGAAGATACAAAGTGGTTCGAGGAACTTTATAAGGCACTGGAGGATTATCGGGAGTACCTGGGCTATGTGACCAATGAAAGAAGTAGTTATGCAACGGAAAAAATTGCAGAAAGTTATATGTATGATATGGACATTTATTGGATTCAGCTGAGTCATCATCAAAAGGAAGATACCATAAAGGCATTGGTGGAAACCGGAAGAAGATGGATGCAGCAAATCCCGTCATACTATGAGGAACTGAGGAAAAAAGCAGCCGCAGCCTTGAAAGAGTTTGATGAATTGTTGGAAGGCAAAAGTCTGGAGCTTAAGATACTGATTCAGCAGTTTGAGTTGGGAAACAGGGGAAATAGTAATGAGATATCCTGGTACCTGAACGAAATATATGAGAAGTATGGAAGCGATTTGGACAGCGATAAGGTACGGGAGCTCTTGGAAGAAAAAATAAAGGCGGGAGAACATTTGTTCTAAAAATACTGTACTTTTTATGCTTCATGTGGTATACTGTACTAAAACCGTTGATAATAAATATAAAATGCAGGATTGTGGGAGCGTAAAGTGTGCAACAATCCGTCAGGTATCTTTTGTCCTTGACATCATTAGAATAACAGCGTGAAAGAGGAGGAAATCATGGATAGATTCATATTGCATTCTCCATATGCCCCAACCGGCGATCAGCCCCAGGCTATAGAAGCTCTTGTAAAGGGGTTTCAAGAGGGCAATCAATTTCAGACCTTATTAGGAGCATGTTAAATTGTCCATTTAGGCCAGATAATCCGTATAGTTTAGACGAAATATTACGGTACGGACAGAACAACACGAATCGAATTTGTGACCTAAATTCGTGTAATTAACAAAATAAATTAAAATATATGAGAGGAGTAGAAAAATGAATAGAGAACACGAAGTGATTTTATATCAAATAGATGAAACGAATATATGTGTAAATGTAATATTCAAGGATGAAACCTTTTGGTTAAGTCAAAAATTAATGGCAGAATTGTTTGGGTGTTCGACAGATAATATTTCTCTCCATTTAAGAAATATATATTCTGAAGAAGAATTAGATGAAAAATCAACTGTCGAGTATTTCTCGGTTGTTCAAAAAGAAGGTACTCGTGAAGTGAACAGAAATTTAAAATGCTATAACTTGGATGCAATAATTGCAGTGGGATACCGAGTGAATTCCAAAAAAGCAACGCGTTTTCGTCAATGGGCAACAAAGACATTAAAAGAGTACATAATAAAAGGCTTTGTATTAAATGACGAAATGCTAAAAAATGGTAAGCAATTTGGAAAAGATTATTTTAATGAGCTGTTAGAAAAGATTCGTGAAATTAGAGCGAGTGAACGTAGAGCTTATCAGAAGATTGCAGATGTATTTGAACAGTGTAGTTATGATTATGATAAGAATAGTGATACCACAAAAGCATTTTACGCATTTGTTCAGAATAAATTGCATTTTGCAATTACTGGGAAAACAGCGGCTGAATTAATATATGAGCGTGCAGATGCAGAAAAACCAACAATGGGACTTACCACATGGAAAGATGCGCCAGAGGGAAAAATTTTGAAAAGGGATGTAGTAGTAGCTAAGAATTATTTGAATGAGAAAGAATTATCTCGTTTAAACAGGTTAGTTACCATGTTCATCGACTATGCAGAACTTATGGCTGAAGATGAAATTTTAATGAGTATGCATGATTGGGTAGAGCAAACAAATCAATTTTTAAAGAATAATAGGAGAAGTGTACTTGAGGGGAAAGGAAAAGTTTCACATGACACTGCAATAAAAAAAGCAGATGCTGAATATCAAGTTTTTCG
>JAZRLF010000088.1:0-101164 GCA_045646695.1 Lachnospiraceae bacterium | reverse complement strand
CCGACTTATCCAGATTGATCCAGATAAGATTGGTGAAGTAGTTGGCCAGCGTGGTAAGACTATCAACGAGATCATCGCTCGTACAGGTGTTAAGATCGACATCACAGATGATGGTCAGGTTTCTGTTTGCGGTACAGATGCAGACATGATGGCAAGCGCTGTAAATATGATCAAGACTATCGTTACTGAATTCGAAGAAGGTCAGATCTTCAAGGGTAAAGTAGTAAGCATTAAGGAATTCGGTGCATTTATCGAATTTGCTCCTGGCAAGGAAGGTATGGTTCATATCTCCAAGATCAGCAAGGAAAGAATTGCTCATGTAGAAGATGTTCTGACCCTGGGCGATACTGTAACTGTTGTTTGTCTTGGTAAGGACAAGATGGGCAGAATCAGCTTCTCTATGAAGGACGTTGCTCAGTTTTAATGAATAATATACAATTAAAACATAATAGAATTTGATTGATAAAATAGCCTTTTTATGCGTTATGGCAGGGGAGAATATTTCACTGCCTACCGCGTAAGAGGGCTATTTGTTTGTCTATAAGTACTATATAGCTGATAACCTTTGACAAGAGAAGAACTTTAGTATATTATATAGTGAAAGCGGAATATTTTATAAATTGTAAATGCAAAGTGCAGTGAAAGGACAGGTATTGATATGAAAAAAGCAATTATTACAGTAGTGGGTAAGGATACAGATGATATTATTGCAAAGGTGTGTACTTATTTAGCAGCTGAGAAGATTAATATTTTGGATATTTCTCAGACTATTGTGCAGGGATATTTTAATATGATGATGATTGTGGATATTTCCGGAACAGAGAAGGCATTTGGTCAGGTAGTTACCGATTTGGATGTGTTAGGCCAGGAAATCGGAGTTTCCATCAGATGTCAGATGGAAGAAATTTTTGACAGCATGCATAGAATTTAAGAGCAGAGGTACACAGACATGATTAATATAAGGGAAGTAACAGAAACCAATGATATGATTCAAAAGGAGATGCTGGACGTGCGTACCATTACCATGGGTATCAGTCTTTTGGATTGTATTGATTCTGATATTAAGCTTTTAAATGAGAAGATTTACCGCAAAATTTACGAGTCTGCCAAGAATTTAGTTGCAGTAGGTGAAGAGATTAGCCGTGAATACGGTATTCCTATCGTAAATAAGCGTATCAGTGTGACGCCGATTGCATTGATCGGCGGTGCTGCCTGCAAGTGTTTAGAAGACTTTGTGAGCATTGCACAGACTCTGGATCGTGTTGCCAAGGAAGTTGGTGTAAACTTTATCGGAGGATATTCTGCATTGGTAAGTAAAGGCATGACTCCCGCAGAGGAGCTGCTCATCCGCTCCATACCACAGGCCCTTGCATGTACGGAAAGAGTGTGCAGCTCTGTGAATGTAGGTTCTACCAAGACCGGTATCAATATGGATGCGGTGAAGCTTATGGGCGAAGTGATTAAGGAAGCAGCAGAGTATACCAAGGACAGCGATTCTCTTGGCTGTGCTAAGCTGGTAGTATTTTGTAATGCACCGGATGATAACCCATTTATGGCAGGAGCTTTCCATGGCGTGACAGAGGCAGATCGTATTATTAACGTAGGTGTTTCCGGACCGGGTGTTGTAAAGAAGGCTTTGGAAAAGGTACGTGGAGAAAGCTTCGAAGTGCTTTGTGAGACCATTAAGAAGACTGCTTTTAAGGTAACCCGTGTAGGTCAGTTAGTTGCCAAGGAAGCAAGTGAAAAGCTGGGCGTACCATTTGGTATCGTGGATTTGTCTTTGGCACCGACTCCTGCAGTGGGAGATTCTGTGGCAGATATTTTGTGTGAAATCGGTCTGGAATACGCAGGTGCGCCGGGTACTACAGCGGCCCTTGCCCTTTTAAATGATCAGGTAAAGAAGGGCGGTGTTATGGCCTCTTCTTATGTAGGGGGTCTGAGTGGAGCATTTATCCCGGTCAGCGAGGATCAGGGAATGATTGACGCTGTTGTGGCAGGAGCGTTGACTTTAGAGAAGTTAGAAGCCATGACCTGTGTGTGCAGCGTAGGTTTGGATATGATAGCAGTGCCCGGAGATACCAAGGCGACAACTCTTTCCGGTATTATTGCAGATGAAATGGCTATTGGCATGATCAATCAGAAAACCACTGCGGTACGTCTGATACCGGTAGTAGGCAAGGGGGTAGGAGAGACTGTGGAATTCGGCGGTTTGCTTGGTTATGCACCGATCATGCCTGTGAACAGGTTCTCCTGTGATGCATTTGTAAATCGAGGCGGCAGAATACCGGCTCCAATCCATAGCTTCAAAAACTAACCAAAGGGATGGAGAAAAGTCTTTTCACTTTGAGGATCAGTGGAGCTTTTGGAGGCTAATCAAGATAGCTGAGCCTGTAGGCATGGGTACCTGCAGGATAATATACAAGCTATAAAAAAGGAGGAAATTACATATGGAGAAGAAAAAAACTTCTATGGGGCGCAGTAAAGATGCGCTGATAGCAGCTGCAGTGGTAGCTATAGTTGCTGTGATTGCCATTATTGCTATAGTGGTAATAAAGAACAACAAGTATGCCAATGCACCTGATGAGGCAGGTTATTATGTAGTCTTTGATGACTTTATTATGGTCAGCCCGAATGCATGGAGCGAAAAAGGCTACAGCAGCTGGGACAATTATAGTCCGACTGCACTTGTAACAAGACAAAGAGACGGTGCTACATATGTTGATAACAGTGAGTATGTTACAGCGGAAGCACGCAGAGAGTTCAATGCACTTTCAGAAGATTTTGTATGGGAATTTATGGTACAGTCTGATGCCACATTGGATGGAAGCAGTATAGACATGAGAAGTGGTGAAGTGACTGCGATCAGCTTCTATCAGAATGGCAGTGCATTAGAATTGGTTACTGCGGATGGCAATATTGCATTGGGAGCATTGGATCAGGAACGTTTCATCACCCTGAAGCTGGAGATCAGTCCTGAAAAAGGTACTTACAATGTGATGGCAGACGGTGTTCTGGCAGCAGAGAATGTGGCCTTTTTAAATCCTTGTACTTCTTTGGATCAGATTTATGTAAAGACATCTGAAACAGGAACCGGTGCGGTAACACTGGGCACAATCCGCATTTATACCGGCTATTATGTAAATGAAAAGTTCTTAAATGCTGATAGCTATGTACCTGCAGATTGGACTGTAACCGGTGATGTGTCCACTATGTGGATGCAGGGTACACAGGGGCCTGATTACTATCATGCAGTACTGGCTGATGGTGCAAGCATGAGCAAGGAAGTGACCTATGAGCAGGATGGTTTCTGGCTGGAGTACCAGCTGTTGCTTCCGACAGAGGGTGCTGCAAGCGAATTCTCTATGATATTAGAGGATGAAAAGGGTAAGACTTTTGTTGTAGCTGCTAAGGACGGACAGTTTGGTTATTATGATGGGGATAACTTTGTAGCTTTGTATGATTGCCTGGATAATATGTGGTATCATGTTATGGTTAAGGACACAGACGAAGGCGGAATACTGTATCTGAATCACAAGGAAAAGGCAGAAGGCATTAAGCTTCCTATTAAGAAATTTACAAAGATTACCTTTAAGAGCCAGGGCGGCAGCGCTTGGTTAGACGATATTTTATTAAAAGACTGGATTCCTTATCCGGAAGATTACGTACCTGAACCTCAGGCAGCCGTAAAAGAAGAAAATGCACCTTTAGTAGGTTTGCAGAGCTGTAACTTGTGGGTAGAAGGTACACACTTTGGTTGGGATTGGATATCCAACTGGCCGGACAGAACTCCTGTCCTGGGATTGTATGATGAAACCAGTGCAGAAACTGCAGACTGGGAGCTTCTGTACAAGGTAGAGCATGGTATTGATTTTGAACTGTTCTGCTGGTATCGTTCTCAGAGCGGACAGGATGCTCCTATCAAGGCCAACAGAAACGGCACCGCACTGCACGAGGGCTATTTTAATGCCAAGTACAGTGATATGATGAAGTTTGCCATTACCTGGGAATGTAACGGCGGTCCGGTTTCCGGTTCCGAAGACTTTAGAGAAAATGTAGTTCCTTACTGGATTGAACAGTATTTTAAGGATGACAGATACCTTGTAATTGACAATAAGCCGGTTGTTGGTATGTACTCCGTAAGTAAGTTGATGGGCTACTTTGGAAATACAGCAGAAGGCGTGAAAGCAGAATTGGATTATTTAAGACAGGCATGTGTGGATGCAGGTTTTGACGGCTGCTACATTATCATGTCTAACAGTGCAAGCAGTGATATTGCTAATGTAGAGGCTGCAGGCTTTGATGGACAGTACGCATATAGCTGGGGTATGAGTTCATCAAATATTTCTATTCAGCAGAGCTCTATGGAGTCATTTGCCGTAAAGGCTGATGAAGCAGGAGGCAAGGCAGGTATTATTCCTGTAGCAAGTATGGGACGTAGTGACGAGGCATGGGAGCGTTCTATGGGATCCGGCGGTTACTGTACCAGCGAAGATTTCACAGAGCTTCTCAGATGGATTAAAGAAGATTATATGCCGACTTTAAATCAGGATACTTTGGGTTCTAAAATGGTACTTTTGGATAACTGGAATGAATACGGTGAAGGTCACTTTATTATGCCTTCTGAAGGCCTGTATGGCTTTGGCTATCTGGATGCAGTGGCTGAGGTATTTGGCGGCGCTAAAGAGCATGAGGATGTGATTCCGACAGAAAATCAGCGTGCACGTATCAATCACATGTACGTACAGGACAGAGTCGTAGAGAAGGTAGAAATTTCTACAGTAAGCGATGATGATTTAGAGATTCGTCAGGGCTTCTATTATGATACGGCAGGTGATCTGGAAGGATGGAAGATTGGTGTTTGGAAGGGAGAAAATCTGGATGTTGAAAAGCTCGAGGCGAAGAGTGGCGCCATGATGGGTAATACTCATCTGGGCGATGCTACTTATGCAGATCCGGCTATTGAGTCACCGGCACTTTCGCTGACAGCAGGGGAAATTATTCAGATTCGCGTTCGAATGAAATCCAGTGCTGCGGTAACTAATTCCGAGCTTTACTTTATGAAGGATGATGATACCGGCTTTGCACAAAAACAGTGTCTCCTGTCTTCTTATAAGCTGGCAGATGCAGAGGAAGATGGTTATACCACTGTTATCTTTGAAACCAGTTCCAATGATAACTGGAAAGGAACTATCACACAGGTAAGACTTGATCCGATTGTTGTGGCAGGATCTTTTGAGATTGATTCTGTAGAATTTTTGTGCAGAAAGGGAACCGGTGATGCATCTGTTTATTTGGGCGGAACCAAGATTTACAATGCTACACCTATTATTTTCACTAAGAACATGGTGCTGTACCCATTAAAAGAATTGGATCTTATTGCAGACAATACATGGGCAGAAAGATTTGACGGCTCCGGCGTGGATATTATGCTGAATGAAAAGGCTGTATTTGGCTTTACCTATGATGAGAAAGAAATTGTCATTAATGGTGAAAAGAAGAAGATAGCACAGGGTGCTACTGTAATCGAGGATAATATTTACGTTCCGATTGCTCCTATGTTTATGAATGCAAACTATGATGTTATCTGGACTTCTAAGGACAAAAAGCTTGAGTTAATTAAGAAGAGAGATGTAGAGGGTGAGGAATTAATTGCCGGCTTCTACTACAATTCAGATAACGAAGGCTGGGTACGCGGTGGTGCTTTAAATGCAATGCAATGGTCTGAAGGACATCTGTACGTAACTGCAGGTGACGAAAATATCAGAGTATGGACATCAGAAACCAAGATGATCGGAGCACCGGCTTCCGAGGTTACACATGTGCGTATTTGTCTGAAAACTGATGTGGCAGGTCCAAAGGAATTAACAGCGGTTATAAGAACTTCTGCAGGTGATGTAACCAAAGTTGTTACCTATGAAGAGGGAGAAGATGGTTATGCAACTGTAACCATTCCGGTAGCTGATTTTGAAGGCTACGATACAGCAAGTACCATTAATCGTTTGGGATTCTATTTATTCAAGGGTAACGTAGGTTCTCATGCATCTATCGATTATGTAGAGCTGTTAAAGATCGATCCTAATGTTGCAACAGAATAACAGCAGATTGCAGACATCTGTAATCAGGCTGACAAGCTTGTATATACTGTCATATAGATAGTATGATGAAGTAAATATTTAAATATAAATCCGTGAAAGTTTTCATAATAAATCTTTCACGGATTTTTTGTGTCCAAATCATATTTTTTTAGACTACTCAATATAATGAAATATCAGGGAGGCGCACTATGTATGAGTTATTACCGGAAAAATATTTAAAAGAGTGGAAGCTGTTCGAGTTAAATAAAAATAAATTACAGGAAATCAGGCTTCGGGTAGGACAGCCCTTGATGTTGACCTACGATGGCCTGGAACTGGAAAAAAAGGAAGTACTTGTGACCAGACGGGACATAGAGCAGATTTTGGAGTGGCTGTGTGGTTATGGGATTTATGCATATCAAGAGGAAATTGCCAAAGGATATATTGCCATTAAGGGAGGTCACAGAGTTGGCATTGGCGGACAGGTGGTTTGTGATTATGCGGGAAATGTGACCCAGATAAAATATATCAGCAGCTTGCTGATTCGTGTAAGTCATGATGTAACAGGTCTGGCAGAGCCATTATTAGACAAGCTGTATCGGCAGGGAAAGGTTTTAAGTATACTGATTTTGTCGCCGCCGGGCTGTGGCAAGACAACATTACTGCGGGATTTATTGCGTACGGTATCGGATGGTAATCGCTGCGGAAAGGGAGAAAATATCAGTCTGATTGATGAGCGTGAGGAAATAGCCAATACTTACATGGGAATTCCTGTAATAGATATAGGAAAGCGCACGGATGTGATTAGTGGCTGTGAAAAGGCTCCCGCCATGGAAATGTGTTTAAGAACCCTTGGTCCGGAAGTGGTTGCTGTAGATGAAATTTACAGTGAAAAGGATTTGGAGGCAATAAAACGCCTAAAGGGCTGCGGTTGTGCCATTTTGGCTACCCATCATGCGTATTCTTTTGAAGAGTTTTTGGAAAAGCCCTTCGGAAAAGAGGTTATGCAGTATAAATTGTTTGAACGGTTTGTGCTTCTGGGCAAGACGGAGGGCAAGTATGTTGTCAAGAATATCTTAAACTGTGACGGGGAATGCATAAATACTGATATAAAATGTTAAAGGCGGTAAAGGATTTAAAAATGTTTTATCAAGTAGTAGTGGGAACATAAAGGAGATGCAGTGCGTGAAATGGTTGGTAGCAGTGTGGTTATTATGTGCAGGTATCGGCGTGTCCTTCAGTGTGGTAAAAGAACGAAAGGCACGTATTAAACTATTAAAAGAAATGGAACATAGTCTGAAAAAGCTGGCATATTATATGTATCAATGGAAAATGCCGGCAGAGGAAGCCTTCCGGCATGTGGCCAAAGAAGGAAAGGGCGTGCTTTCCGGCTTTTTTCAGGCTATACATACATCTTTAGAGGAAAAAAAGGCAGAGAATCTGAGTGATTTGTGGCAGGAAAAAAGCAATTTACATATAGAATGGAAAAATTTGCAGGAATCAGCATGGCTGTCCTGGCAGGATTGTTTTTTTCACATACCGATGGAACCGGAAGCGCTAAACAAAAGTGTGATATTAAGGGCAGAGGAAATAGCTGCCTGTAGGGCAGGCCTTGAAGAAAAGTACAAAGGAGAGCAAAAATTGGTGCTTACCATGGGGATTTTTATAGGTGCCTTTATTTGCTTAGTACTTTGGTAGAGAGGAATTCGTATGGATATTGGATTGATTTTTCGTATTGCAGCAGTGGGCATTCTTGTGACCATCTTATCTCAGATACTGAAGCACAGTGGACGGGAGGAACATGCTTTTTTGCTTAGCCTGGCAGCACTGGTATTGGTGATGAGCTGGGTTTTGCCATACATTTATGATTTGTTTTCGGCTATGCAGACGCTGTTTTCGATGTGAGTTTTAGAATAGTACAGAGGTATGATGCATAGAGGGTGGAACATAGTATTTTGAACGTAGACAAGATTATATTGTTTGCGGATGTTATGGAGGGTAATATGGAGGTTATGCGTATAGCCGGGCTGGCTCTGCTGGGTGTTTGTACAGCTCTGCTTTTGAAAAACGGCAAAGGAGAATATAGCCTGATTATCGGACTGGCTATGACTTTTTTGGTGTGCGGTTATGTGATCATGAATATGCTGGAGGTGGTAAGTACTATAGAAGAGGTTTGGAACAGAGTGGCCGGAAACAGCAATTTTCTGTATATTTTGCTTCGGATTGTAGGGATTACCTATGTATCCGACCTGGCTGCAAGTATATGTAAGGAATGTGGTTATGGGGCACTTTCCGGACAAGTTAACATTGCCGGTAAAATGGGGGTACTACTGGCAGGATTTCCTATTTTCATGAATCTTTTGGAGTTTGTGATGGGACTGGGAAATTAAGGAGAACAATAGGTACAGAGGAAAGAACGATTGGTATAAAGGAAAGAACAATGGGTACAAAGGCAGGAACGATTGGTATAAAAGAAGGAACAATAGGTATAAAAGGGAAAAGCCTTTGTAAAAGACAGAGTTAAGTGATATAAGGAAAAGAGTTACTTTAAAAAGACAGTAACCTGCTGTGAATATTAGAAAGTATAGAGAGATGAATATGGAAGAGATGAATTTGGGGCAGGTAGCCGGTGAGTTGTTTCAGGGATTTCAGATAGATGGTACCGGGCTTGTTGAGGCGGTGGGTACGGGAAATATCGGAGAGGCCGTATCCATTTTCTGGAATGCGGTGGTCAGAAGCGTGGGACAACCCTTTACATATTTAAAGGAATACCTGATTGCACTGGTGATTTTGGGAATAGGAGCAGCATTACTCAAGCAACTGGGTTTATTTTTTAAGGATTCTCAGGTGCAGAAGATTGGCTTTTGGATTGTCTATCTGATTTTAGCCGGACAGCTTTTAGGTTTGTATTACAATGGAGAAGGCATTGCAACAGAATGCCTGAGGGGACTGATACGCTTTGGTAATATATTTATCCCGGTATTTTCCGCAGTACTTACTTTAGCGTCGGGAAGTGTGACCGGGGCGGGATATATTGCAACTCTTTTATTTATTATTTATGTAATAGAGCAGTTTTTGCTGCTAATTATGGCACCTCTGGTGGAGGGGTATATGCTATTAAGTCTGCTCGGCGCCTTATGGCAGAAGGAAAGAGTGGAAAAACTAATAGAGTTTATGGAAAAAGGTCTGTCTTTAGGTTTTAAAGGTATGTTTGCAGTAATTACCAGTCTGGGAATTTTGCAGTCTATGATATTGCCTTATGTGGACAGTACAAAGCTTGGAGCTGTAAAAAAAATAGTGGATATCATACCCGGAGTGGGTGGTTTGGCAGGAACTACATTGGAGCTAGTAACCGGCTCTGCCGTCCTTTTAAAAAATGGCATCGGAGTCATAGGTGTGTTATTGCTGTTACTGGTGTCTGCTGTGCCATTGATAAAAATCGGGCTTTTGTGTCTGGTGATGAAGCTGGCGGCAGTGATTTACGGTCTTTTTGGAGAAAAGCAGATGACCTGGTGCACAGACCGGCTGGGAGCTGCTGTAATGTATCTTTGGAAAATCGTGGGAGCAGGAACGCTGTTATTTTTGTTGTGGATTATATTGGCAGTGTATACCACGAACCAAAGACTGATGTTTTAGCGGTGTGGGATGGAGGTCGAAAAACAGTTCCCTGCCTCTGATTTTTGCAGCTGATGAGTATTGGAGAGAGGAGATGGATGTGCAGGTTATAGTAGAGGGAATCCGAAAAGTCGTTGTATTGGTACTTTTGATGGAGCTGGTACTGCAGATGCAGTCGGGAAAGCAGTATGAGTCGTATATCAAAATGCTGGTAGGAGTTATGGTAATTTACAGTCTGGTTGTAGGCATATTCGGAGCATTTTCCGGATTTGAGTCGGTGCTTAAGCCGATGGAGGAGATGCAGTGGACCGGCGAGTGGCTTTGGAAATTTGAAAAGCAGGCAGAGGAGCTGGTGGAGGAAAATGGTTATGGAAGTTATGAAATGGAAGAGAATTTAAAGGAAGATTGGAATATTCAGGTTCAGACAAATATTAGTCCCGTACCGGAAATTGTAATTGAGGAAGTTGTGCTAGAAGAAGTGCATATAACAGGAAATGTACCATGAAAATAAGAAAATATATGTCAGCAGGTGCGAGGGTAAAACAGGCCACAAAGTTTTGCAGGTACTTGAGGCAAAATGCATAAGAAAAGTTACGGTAACGGCAGAAAAAATCATTGCAGTGGAGGGATATCATGAAATTACCGGGATATGTAGGAAGGTTATGGGATAAATGGAAGACGAAAACCGATGGGAAGCCTATGAGTGCAAAAGAAAAGTGGATGTTATTATTTTTGTCGGGTCTTTTACTGGCAGTGATTATTCTCCCCGGAGGAGGTAAGAAGGAAAATGCTTTATCAAGCTTTGGAGATACGAATCCAGGGAATTCTGTACAAAAGGAGGCAAATTCAGAGCCGGGTAAGGTAGATGCAAGTGCCATCGGACTGAACCAGTATGAGGTCTACTTGTCCGGTCAATTAAAGGAAATTCTGTCTCAAATTGAAGGGGCGGGAGCTGTGGAAACCTGGGTGACTCTTTCCGGAAGCAGTGAAATGGTGCTTTATGAGGAAAAGGACAGTGAAAGTACCAGACTGCAGGAGGCAGACAGTGTAGGCGGTTCCCGAGTGGAGGACATGGAGCATACGGATAGAAGCGTGCTAAAAGACAGCGCAGGTAATCCGTATGTGATCAAAACCCTGCAGCCTCAGGTGGAGGGTGTGTTAGTGGTAGCAGAAGGCGCGGGAGACAGTCTGGTAAAGAAAAATATATCTGAGGCAGTTCAGGTATTATTTGGCATAGACGCTCATAGAATTAAAGTAGCTAAGAAAAAATTGGAGGAATAATATGCATATGAAGGACATGGTAAAGAAAAATCAAGTGATGATTACTGCACTGGCTATCATGATTGCCATCGCCGGGTATCTTCATTTTGCCGGAGAAGTGCCGGAGGACGGCTCCTTGGAGGCCAGTGCCGATGTTGCAAATCAGAATCAGATTGTAGAAAATTTGAGCATTGAAGATCTGACGGCAGATTACGATTCAAACAGTCTGGCAGACATCAGTGATGAGGATTTGGAAGAAATGGCTATACTGGAAGGTCTTGATTCTACGGTAGATGTGGTCCTTGAGGACTACACAGAGGAGGAAATGGTTGCAGTGCAGCCCGAGGATAATGAGATTCCGGGAGAAACGGTTTTCACTGCCTCTGCAGGAATAGCTACCATATCAGAAGCAAAGCTGTTAAAAGAGCAGACCAGAGCCAGAAACAAGGAAACCTTGCTGGAAATTATAGAAAATACTGATATTGCAGATGCTCAGAAACAGGAAGCAATTCAAAACATGATTTCTATGACTAACATCGCCGAGATGGAAACCGGAGCAGAAATCTTACTGGAGGCAAAAGGTTTTGAGGACTGTATTGTAAGTATTTCCGATACAGGTGTAGACGTGGTAGTAAATGCCGCAATGTTAAATGATGTGGAGTTGGCCCAGATACTGGATATTGTAAAAAGAAAAACAGGCTTTAATGACAATGAAATTGTTGTCAGCACAGTAAATGTGGATTAAGAAAGATGTAAAACATAAAAAGATTGTCTGCAAAAGTTTGCAGGCAGTCTTTTTATGTCAATTATAAAAATAAACTATAATACAATAAACGAAATATATTTTACAAATAACTAAAACACTGCTATAGTAAAAGAAAAAGTATGTCGGTGTGGGTTTGCAAGAAAAATTGTGATAGGCGTTTGCGAAACTGGGGAGTCACCTGGTTTCGCAAACACCTAAAAATTTTGAATATTTGAAGTAGATTGCGGAAGGCAAGAGAATTCGGGAAAACCACCGGCGAAAGCGGAGGGAGAAGCACATGGAAACACATAAAATAGCAGTGATAGCAGGGGATGGAATCGGTCCCGAGGTAATTGCGGAGGGAATGAAGGTTTTAAAAAAGGTGGCAGAGTTAGACGGAAACTTTGCTTTTGACTTTACAGAATTTCCTTGGGGCTGCGAGTATTATTTGAGAGAAGGACGCATGATGGCGGAGGATGGTCTGGAGCAGTTAAAGCAGCATGATGCTATTTTTCTGGGCGCAGTAGGTTATCCGGGGGTACCGGACCATATTTCTCTGTGGGACTTATTGTTAGTAATTCGTAAAACCTTTGATCAGTATGTAAATTTACGTCCGGTAAAGCTTTTAAAGGGTGCGCCATGTCCGCTTAAGGATGTAAAAAGAGAAGATATTAATATGACTTTTGTACGTGAAAATAGCGAAGGCGAATACGCAGGCAGCGGCAGCTGGTTGTTTAAGGGCAAACCAAATGAAGTGGTTATTCAAGATGGCGTTTTCTCCAGACACGGCTGTGAACGTATCATTCGTTATGCCTATGAGTTGGCACGCAAAGAGAAAAAGAGCCTGACCAGTATCAGCAAGGGCAATGCCCTGAATTATTCTATGGTATTCTGGGATCAGATCTTTAAAGAAGTAGGCCAGGAATATCCGGATGTAAAGACGTATTCTTATCTGGTGGATGCAGCCAGCATGTTTATGGTAAAAGATCCGGGACGTTTTGAAATCGTAGTAACTTCCAATTTATTTGGTGACATATTGACAGACTTGGGTGCTGCTATTTCAGGTGGCATGGGATTGGCAGCAGGAGCTAATTTAAATCCCGAACGCACTTACCCATCCATGTTTGAGCCGATTCATGGTTCTGCTCCGGATATTGCAGGCCAGGGCAAGGCTAATCCGATGGCTACGGTATGGAGCGTAAGTCAGATGTTGGAATTCTTTGGTCATCAGGAATGGGCAGATCGTTTGATTGACATCATCGAGGAAATGTTAGTAGAAAAGAAAGTACTGACAGGAGACCTGGGGGGAACGGGTACCACAGCTGAGGTGGGAGATGAAGTGGTACGCAAGCTGGTTTCTAAGTATAGTAATGAAAATTAGGCCCTGCAGCTTATGGTGTGGTGGTTTTCAGGCATTACGTTATAAGCGAAAAGAGAATATTGCAAGGTTACCTATTAAAATGGAGGAAAAATATGACACTACAGCAGCTCATATATTTTCAGACAGCCTGTAAGTACCAAAATATTTCTAAAGCAGCAGAATATCTGCATGTTTCCCAACCATCTGTTTCAGTAGCTATCAAAAATCTGGAAGAGGAATTTAAGATGCCTCTGATTCAGAGAAGCAGGAGCGGTTTTGTTCTGACTCGGGACGGAGAGGAATTTTTAAAACTGACCGAGGGGTTGTTGGAGCACGCAGGTCGTGTAGAACGGATTATGAAGGAACGCGCCGGAAAGCATGCTTTGATTCGTCTGGGTATGCCGCCTATGGCGGGCAATATATTATTTTCCAGAATATACGGAGAGTTTTGTCCAAAGCATCCGGATATTCAGTTAGTTACCCAGGAAGCCGGACGAGACGATTTGTGCAATATGTTAAAAAATGACTTGTTGGACATGGCTTTTCTACCCCATGGTAGAGAAGTGTTTCCCGGTTACGAGATGCTAAAGGTAGCAGAATTCGAAGTGGTATGCTGTGTATCAGATAAGCATCCTCTGGCGGCCAGAAAAGTGATCACGCCAAAGGAATTGGAGCAGGAGTCTCTTGTAGTATTTTCCCAGGGCTTTTATCATAATGAACTGATCTTTGATAAGTTTAAAGAAGCCGGCGTAATGCCACGGGTGATGCACAATACTTCCCAGTTGTCCACCGTGGAGCGGTTAATCGCAGACGGGGTGGCCGTAGGATTTTTATTTAAAGAGCTTACGGAGCACAGTGAAGGTATGACAGGGATTCCTTTTGAGCCGGCCCTTCTAACCGGGATAAGTCTTGTATGGAAGAAAGAACGGGTTTGGAATAGGGAGAGGATGGTATTTGCGGAGTTCTTTAAAGAGAATGGAATGTGAATGATTACTGCTTGACTTAATATAAAAGAAAATTTTGCAAAAAAGGGTTAGACTTATTTACAAGTCTTCCCTTTTTTAGTATATTAGAAATAGTGTGATTTTTTTATAGTGATTCAGTATTTTATGGAGGATATATACGTGGGTGCATATACCAAGGAAATTAACAGACGAAGAACCTTTGCCATTATTTCTCATCCCGATGCAGGTAAGACTACGTTGACGGAGAAGTGTTTATTATATGGTGGTGCCATCAATCTGGCCGGCAGTGTCAAGGGCAAGGCCACAGCACGCCATGCAGTCAGCGACTGGATGGAGATTGAGAAGGAGAGAGGTATTTCCGTAACCAGCTCTGTTTTGCAGTTTGAATATGATGGTTTTTGTATCAATATTCTGGATACACCGGGCCATCAGGATTTCTCAGAGGATACCTATCGTACCCTTATGGCAGCAGACAGCGCTGTCATGGTAATTGACGCCAATAAGGGCGTAGAGCCACAGACCAGAAAGCTGTTCAAGGTTTGTGCAATGCGTGGTATTCCGATTTTTACATTTATTAATAAGTTGGACCGAGATGTAGACGATATGTTTGCATTATTGGATGAGATCGAAAGCGAGCTTGGCATCGCAACCTGTCCGATCAATTGGCCGATCGGTTCCGGTAAAGCATTTCAGGGCGTTTACGACAGAGAAAAAGAGTGTATTTATAAATTTACCGATACTGAGAAAGGTACCAAGGAAGGTGCCGTTACAGAAGTATCAGCGTCTGACAGAGATGGGCTTGTAAATGTGATCGGCGAAGCCGCTACCGATATATTGTTGGAGGAAATAGAGCTGTTAGACGGTGCAAGTGCAGAGTTTGATTTGGCACGTGTACATGCGGGCAAGCTGACACCGGTATTTTTTGGTTCTGCTCTTACTAATTTTGGTGTAGAGGAGTTTTTAAAGCATTTCTTAGATATGACCACTACTCCTTTGTCCCGTGTGGCAGATTGTGGAGAGATCATTCCGGACGAGCACGACTTCAGTGCCTTTGTATTTAAGATTCAGGCCAATATGAATAAGGCACACAGAGACCGAATTGCCTTTATGCGTATTTGCTCCGGTAAGTTCGATGCAACCAAGGAAGTGCGTCATGTCCAGGGCGGTAAGACCCTTCGTTTGAGCCAACCACAGCAGATTATGGCAAATGAGCGCAAGATTTTAGAGGAGGCTTATGCCGGTGGTATTATCGGCGTATTTGATCCGGGTATTTTCTCAATCGGAGATACGGTTTGCGCTCCTAAGGAAAGCTTCCGCTATGCAGGTATTCCAACCTTTGCACCGGAGCATTTTGCAAGAGTGCGCCAGGTAGATACTATGAAGCGTAAGCAGTTTGTCAAAGGCATCAATCAGATTGCCCAGGAAGGTGCTATTCAGATTTTCCAGGAATTTAATTCCGGTATGGAAGAGGTTATCGTGGGTGTAGTTGGTGTGCTGCAGTTTGATGTGTTAAAATATCGCATGGAGAATGAATACAACGTAGACATTCGCCTGGAAAATCTTCCATACGAGCATATTCGTTGGATTGAAAATAAAGATATAGATTTGAATAAGATCATCGGCACCTCTGATATGAAGAAGGTTTGCGATTTAAAGGGCAATCCATTGTTATTGTTTGTAAATTCCTGGTCTATTGGTATGACCTTAGACAGAAATAAAGGACTTATTTTAAGCGAATTTGGTACTGCGGAATAAAAACCGCAGTAGCTACAATTCGATATTGGATGAAACCATTTTTCTGTATTCCCGGGGCGAGATACCGTATTCTTTTTTGAAAGCACGATAAAAAGCAGAGTAATCGCAAAAACCGCAAGTCAAGGCAACTTCTTCCATGGAGTTGCCTTCTTCTATTTTCAGCTTAGAATTAATAAGGCGGCGCTGGGTCACAAAATGGTAAAAACTGATGCCCAATTTGTGGAAAAAGAGTTTTCCAAGTGTACTTGTGCTGATATGAAACTGTTTGGCGGTGTCTTCTAATGTGATCTTATCAGGATAATGTGATTCTATGTAGGTAATAATGCGGTCAATATGTTCTTCCTTTTCCGTAGGGAAAGTGCTGCGGACAGATATCAGAGCCCGACCCAGGTGAGAGAGCAGCATTGCTATATTGCCGCAGAGGGAAAGCTCCCAAAGAGGCGCTTTTTCGGCGGCTTCCCGAACACCACGCACAAAAAACGCTTCCAAATACTTAAAGGAGGTACCTTCCGTACGCAATAAGAAATGCTCTCGTAATTTAATTTGCTTTTGTAAGTCCTGGGGACAGGAACTTGTAAGGGAACGGAAAAAATCGCTGTTGATCCAGAGCACGATACGGGAATAAGGCTCTTGCATATCCTGATAAAAAAGAGGACGATGACTGATGCCGGGAGGAACTAAAATAATGTCTCCGGCATGTATGCGATATCGCTTATCTTCAATAAGATATTGGATGTCACCGCTTTCACAATATATGATTTCATAGAAAGAATGACTGTGCAGCTGAACTGTTTCCGGTGCATAGCTGATATCCCTGTGTGTATTGACATGAGGAGAGTCCATTTCCAATTCCTGATAAAAATTCAAGTTATTACGATTCAAAATACGAATAAATTTATTTTTAAATTCCGGATTTCTGGAAAGGGCAGCTAATTCGCTCTCTGTAAGGCTGGCAGGATCGTTATGAATACCGGCTTTCTTAATAAGCTCGTATATTTCGTATGAATTGGTAATTTTCACAAAAAATTCCTCCTATGATTGTTTGTCTTGTATATATCATACTATAAAAATACTATATTTGCAATGTCTTATCGTATAATAACAATTAAAAATGTGATTCTGGCGTTGTATAGTAAGTATATAAGAAAAAATATACACAAGGAGATTTATGTATGAAAACAAATGAAAAACCAATTCGAAAATTTGGTGTAAGAGACCAGATTGGTTATGTGTTTGGCGATATGGCAGGAAGTTTTGTTAACTTATTTGTAGACGCTTACTTCCTCACATTCTGTACTTACGCATTAGGTATTGATGCAACATGGATGGCTTCTTTATTTTTAGTTTCACGTTTATGGGATGCTATTAATGACCCGATCATCGGCTCCTTCCCAGATCGTTGGAGACTTGGCAAGAGCGGTAACAAATTTACACCATGGATTAAGTTGTTTATGATTCCTTTGGCTTTGTCCGGCGTATTGTGTTTTAGTAATGTACCTTTCGAAGGTGTGATGCTGCACGTATGGGTAGCTTTTGTGTATCTTTTGTTTGGTATGAGTTACACCGGTACCAGTATGCCATTTGGTGCTATGGCCAATGTAGTATCTACAGACCCTGTAGACAGAAGTAAATTGAGCCGTGCCCGCAGTATCGGCGGTGGCTTGGTAGGTGCAGTTGCATTAGGCGCTGTTCCTGTTTTCTGCTTTGATGCTAATGAAAATATCATTCCGGAAAGATTTACAATTATTGCGATTATCTTCGGTGTGTTATCTGTGATCAGTTATATTGTACTTTGCACACTGACAAAAGAGCGTGTTCGAGAAGAAAGAAAAGAAGGCGAAAAATTCGAATACGGCAAGGTTATCAAGGCAGCTTTAAAGAATCGTCCGCTGATCGGTGTTATGGTTGCTACTATCGGTTCCATGCTTACTGTTACCGGTTCCAGCCAGACTTACAGCTATATTTACAAGGAAGTTTATCATAATACAGACATGATTTTGATTTCTACTGCAGCAGCAATGCCTTTCATGTTTATCGTATTCCCGTTGATTCCAAAGCTTGTTAAAAAGTTCGGTAAGCGCAATGTTATTTTGCTTACCAGTGCTATCAGCTTGGCATTCAGCTTGGTAAAATTAGTATTCTACATCGAAAGCGTAGTGCTTTATACTGCATTAAATATCTGTACTATGATTGGTCAGACTGCATTTACTATGTTAATCTGGGCCCTTGTTTCTGACTGTCTGGATTACAGTGAATGGAAGACCGGCGTTCGCAGCGATGGTAGTATGTACAGCTTATATACCTTCAGCCGTAAGATTGGTTCTACTGTAGCATCTACAGGTATTGCAGCCAGCTTAGGTCTTGTAGGCTACGTTTCCGGTATGAATGTTGTTCAGACTCCTGAAGCAGTAACAGGTATCTATTATGTATGTAATGCAATTCCTGCATTGTGCTATGCACTTCAGCTTATCGGTATCGGCTTGATCTTCAATCTGGATAAGAAGAAAACAGATGAGATGTATACTCAGATGGCAGAAAAACGTGAATCACAGAATTAATATTAAGGTAAGAATATGAAAAAAATCGATTTACATATGCACATTATGACAACCTGGAATATACCAAAGCTTGGTAAGCTGAATCTTTCTTCACCTACCAAGATGATTTCTCATATGGAAGAACTGGGAATTGGCAAAGCAGTACTGATGTCCAGCGGTGAAAAAATGGTTCCTTTTGGTAAAAACAGTGTGTGTCACAAGATTTGTAAAAAATATCCGGAGCATTTTGCCTGGATGTGCATGCTGGACGCAAAGGATGAACAGACCGTATATGACAGATTGGCTGAATACAAGCGTCAGGGAGCTGTAGGTATTGGTGAGCTTGCTATCAATAAGCCTTTGGATGATTCCTTTTTACAGGCTGTGTTTGCAGCAGCGGAGAAGCTGGACATGCCTGTTACCATTCACATGAGCCCGGAAGAGGGATATAGCTATGGCGTGGTAGATGCTCCTCGTCTTCCGTTGCTGGAGGAAGTGTTGAAGAATTATCCGAAGTTAAAGATTTTGGGTCATAGTCAAACTTTCTGGATTGAGATGAGCAAAGATGCTCCTGACGAAAAAGAAGAGCGCAACAAATGGGGAAAAGGCCCTGTTGTAAAGGGTGGTCGTGTTCCGGAACTTTTTGCAAAATATGAAAATCTTTACGGTGATTTAAGCGCTAATAGCGCGGGACAGGCGATTATGCGTGATTCAAAGTTTGGATTAAATTTTTTGGAAACTTATCAGGACAGACTGTTTTTTGCAACGGATATGGTGAATTCAGATATGGTATTTCCTCTTGGTGCATGGCTGGATGAACAGGTGGCAAACGGGGCTTTGAGTAAAGAGGCTTACGAAAAAATCTGTTGGGGAAATGCACAACGTGTATTTGGACTATAATATAAAAGAAATCGAGGGATTTTATGCTAGATAAGATTATGACAAAATGCGGAGAAATCCGTGGAACCACTTGTCAATGGGACGGTGTGGTGGCGTACAAGGGTATTCGTTATGCCACTGCAGGCAGGTGGGAGTATCCTACGATTGTTACCCATTGGGATGGTGTATATGATGCCACAGAATATG
This sequence comes from Lachnospiraceae bacterium, assembly GCA_045646695.1. Lineage (GTDB taxonomy): Bacteria > Bacillota > Clostridia > Lachnospirales > Lachnospiraceae > RGIG6307. The sequence continues at coordinate 81,767 of JAZRLF010000088.1, read as the reverse complement.
GTAACTGCAGTTATCAGCCAAGAGCTTTTTACAACGAAGAAGATGTGGTAGAAAAAGCCTTTTACTACAATGAATTTCGTAAGGGGGCTACCTATTCTTACGGAGATGACTGTCTGTTTTTAAATATCTGGGTTCCTCAAAATGCTGAGAAGGGCAGTGAATTGCCGGTAATATTTTATATTCACGGCGGTGGATATACCGGAGGCTGCGGCCATGAAAAGCATTTTAACGGTCCGGTGTGGCCTACCAAAGACGTAATTGCCGTAACCTGCAACTATAGACTTGGTCCTATGGGATACATGTGTCTGCCTGAGCTGGAGGAGGAAGCCGGTCATACCGGTAATTACGGTATGTATGATCAGATTACAGCATTACAATGGGTACGCGATAATATCCGAGAGTTTGGCGGTAATCCTGATAATATTACCATTATGGGACAGAGTGCAGGTGCCATGAGTGTACAGAATCTCTGTACCAGTCCGTTGACAGATGGAATGTTTGCAAAGGCAGTTATGAACAGCGGCGGTGGTGTAAGCAAGATGATGAACAGCAATGCTACCGTGAAGGATCGCTTTGCATTCTGGGAACAGGTTATGAAGGAAGCAGGCTGCAGTAATGTAAAAGAGCTTCGTGCTTTGGATGCAGCCAAGTTATTTGAAGTATGGCAGAGACTAAAGAAATCCAGTGTTAAATACGGTATGGTGGCTTCTCCGTGCATAGATGGAGCCGCTTTGACGATGTCCGGTCTGGAAGCAGCAGAACAAGGTAAACAAAAAAACATTCCGTATATGATGGGATCTACCAGTGAAGATATGGCACCCCCTATTATTTCCGGCATGGCCCGAAATTGGTGCATCAGACAGGATAAGCAAAAAAAGCAGCCTAGCTATTGCTGGTTCTTTGACAGAAAGCTTCCGGGAGATGACAATGGTGCATGGCATTCCAGTGAATTATGGTATTTCTTCGGAACACTGAAAAACGGCTGGAGACCATTTACAGAGCAGGATTATAAACTTAGTGATGAAATGGCAACAGCACTTTGTAATTTTGCAAAGACAGGCAATCCAAATGAGCCGGGTGACAATAAATGGGAGCCAACTGCTTCTGATCAAAAGAAGATGATGATCTGGGGAGAAAAGGAAGCTCATATGGGCAAACCTAACCAGCTCAAATTATGGCACACCATGCTTAAAAATAAAGCTGTGGGCGAATGATTTTAAAGGAATCTATTCGGATTTTGTCACAAATATAGATAATATGCACAAAATAATTAAAATAAATCAAGAAAATTGATTAAATACACACCTTGTGGTTATTGGAAAACTGTGGTATCCTAGGAACATAGTTTTTAACCGCAGGTGTGTTTTTGCTTGAAGAAGCCGTCGGATTTTGGAGGAAATTTCGATTGACATATAGAGTCCCCTGCGGATGGAGGAGTTTTATATTATGAATGTGAAAGAGAAATACGGCATTTCTTATTTTATGCCGCCGGTAGTTACATATGATTGGGTGCAGAAGGAGACCATTACCAAGCCGCCTATTTGGTGCAGTGTGGATTTGCGAGACGGTAATCAGGCATTGATCGAGCCTATGGGTCTGCAGGAGAAGTTAGAATATTTTAAGATGTTAACTGAAATCGGTTTTAAAGAGATAGAGGTAGGTTTCCCGGCAGCTTCTGATACCGAGTATCAGTTTGCCAGAGCTTTAATCGAGAATAATATGATTCCAAAGGATGTCACCATTCAGGTTTTGACTCAGGCCAGAGAGCATATCATCAAGAAGACCTTTGAAGCTTTAAAGGGTGCACCCCATGCCATTGTACATTTGTACAATTCCACTTCAGTGGCTCAGCGTGAGCAGGTATTCCGTAAGAATAAAGAAGAGGTAAAGACTATCGCTATCGAGGGAGCCAAGCTTTTGAAGAGACTGGCTGATGAGACAGAGGGTAATTTCACCTTTGAATATAGTCCGGAGAGCTTTCCGGGTACAGAAGTGGATTATGCAGTGGAGGTGTGTAATGCCGTATTGGATGTATGGCAGCCGACACCTGACCATAAGGCGATCATCAATATTCCTACGACTGTTCAGATTGCTATGCCTCACGTATTTGCCTGTCAGATTGAATACATACACAAGCATTTAAAATACAGAGACAGCGTGATTTTAAGTGTACATCCTCACAATGACAGAGGCTGCGGTATCAGCGATGCGGAGTTTGGCGTACTGGCCGGTGCAGATCGTGTAGAGGGTACATTATTCGGTAACGGAGAGCGTACCGGTAATGTGGATTTGATTACTTTGGCTATGAATATGGTATGTCATGGTGTAGAATCAGGTTTAGATTTTACTAATATTACAAAGATTCGCAATAAATATGAGCATTTGGTAGGTATGAAGGTTTACGAGCGTACCCCATACGCAGGAGATTTGGTGTTTACTGCTTTCTCCGGCTCTCATCAGGATGCTATCAGCAAGGGTATGAATTGGTGGAAGGAAGGCAACAGCCATGGCAAGTGGACTGTACCTTACCTGCCGATCGATCCAAAGGATGTAGGCCGTGAGTATGAGTCTGATGTGATTCGTATTAACAGCCAGTCAGGTAAGGGCGGCGTAGCCTTTATCTTAAAGCAGAATTATGGTATTTCACTTCCAAATGCCATGAAGGAAGAGGTTGGTTATCTGATCAAAGGTGTATCTGACAGAAAGCATCAGGAGCTTTCTCCAAAGGATATTTATCAGATTTTCTCCGATGCTTATGTAAATCATACACCGATTTATGATGTGCCGGAATGTCACTTCGTACAGAAATCCGGTATTATTGCCAAGGTGACTATTGCTCAGGAGAAGGAATCCCGTACCATTGAAACCATGGGCAACGGACGTCTGGATGCCGTGAGTAATGCAGTTAAGGCATACTTTGGTATTAATTATGAACTGGCAAGCTATGAAGAGCATGCTATCAGTAAGGGTTCTACCTCCAAGGCCGCAGCCTTTGTATCTATCGTATCCGAAGGCAAGGTATATTGGGGCGTAGGTATTGATGAAGATATTATCCGTTCTTCTATTGAGGCATTGGTTTCTGCAACCAACAAGCTTTTAGAGGATGCCAATATTACAGAAGGCAGAGAAGAGCGTATTGTGGATATTATGAATTATATCCAGAATCATTACCAGAATGTGTCCCTGGATGTGTTGGTAGAGCAGTTTCACCTGACCAAACCATACTTATCCAAATACATCAAGATGAAGTCCGGTATGACCTTCCAGGAAGCAGTGAAGGCAGCCCGCATGAAAAAGGCGCGTATATTATTAAAGGAATCTACACAAACTGTGGAAAGCATAGCAGTAACGGTTGGATATGAGAATGTAGAGCACTTTAATCGCCTGTTCAAGAAAATGTACAATATGACCCCGAGCCAGTATCAGCGCGAGGGCAGATAACGATAAGCAAAAGAGACTGTTGTAACTTTCACAACAGTCTTTTGCCGTAGTGTACGACTCACATCGGACATTTCTTTCAATAACCGCATATATTGAAATCTTGGAATGGGTGTGTTTATCTTGACCGTCTTGTACTTTTTTGATATACTGAATAAAAGTCTAGTAGTTAGACAAGGAGGTTTCCTATGGATAATAGAAGCAATTATATATTAAAAGAAGATGTTTGTCACGGCAATGTATATCTGGCAGAGGATGTGGTAGCTATGATTGCAGGCTTGGCTGCGATCAGAGATGTGGATGGTGTTACCGCAGTGGGAGATTCTACCAAGAAGAGCCTTGCCAGCCAGAATGTGAAGAAGGCAGCAAGAGGTGTAAAGGTAGAGATTAATGATGGTATAGTAAATGTGGATCTTTCCTTAGCCATTTCTTACGGATACAATATTCCTGAAACCTGCCGTAAGGTACAGATGAAGGTGCAGAGTAATATTGAGAATATGACCGGTCTTAAGGTATCCGGCGTGAATTTACGGATTGCCGGCTTAAATATGAACTGATTGAAAGTACCAACAGGTTTTCATAAAGCAGTCCGGTCAAAGCTGCTTTGACCGGGTGAGATATGAGTTTAATAAATATACAGGATACAGAGGTTGTTATGACAAGAACAGAACTGCGCGAGTGCGTATTTAAATTATTATTTCGTGTGGAATTTAACGAACCGGAGGATATGGCACAGCAGAAGGAGCTTTTTTTCCGGGATGAAGAGGTAAGCTATTCTGAAAAGGACGCGGCCTACATTTCTGCCAAATTTGAAGATATTAAAGCAGCTATTCCAGAGCTGGACGAGGCTCTTTTTGCTAAGGCAGAGGGCTGGTCAAAGAATCGTATCGGTAAAGTAGAGCTTACTATTTTCCGACTTGCCATTTATGAGATTTTAAAGGATGCTTCCGTACCTACAGGGGTTGCTATTAACGAAGCAGTAGAGCTTGCCAAGAAGTACGGTCAGGACAATTCAGGCAGCTTTGTCAATGGAGTGTTGGCAAAATTCGCTGCAGAATGATTTAGGTTATGGCTAATGTATATTCTGTCACACAAGTGAATAATTATATTAAAAATATGTTCACGCAGGATTTTTTATTGCAGGGCCTCTCTATTCAGGGGGAGGTCAGCAACTGCAAGTACCATTCCTCTGGACATATTTATTTTACGTTAAAGGATTCCGGTGGTACCCTTGCCTGTATTATGTTTGCCGGTTATCGCAAAGGACTTTCCTTTAGATTGGAGGAAGGACAGCAGGTAGTAGTGACAGGCGGTATTGACGTGTATGAGCGGGATGGCAGATACCAGTTATATGCCAGGGAGATTCGTCTGGCCGGTATCGGCAGGTTATATGAGCGTTTTGAGGCGTTAAAGGCAGAACTTATGGAAATGGGCATGTTTGCCCGGGAGTACAAAAAGCCAATTCCACGCTATGCACGTACTGTGGGCGTGGTGACAGCACCTACCGGGGCAGCTGTGCGGGATATTATACAGATTGCCATGCGCCGTAATTCTTTTGTACAGATTATTTTGTATCCGGCCTTGGTGCAGGGCGATGGAGCGGCAGAGAGTATTGTCAGGGGGATTCAGGCACTGGAGGCACAGAAGGTAGATGTTATGATCGTAGGCCGGGGCGGTGGCTCCATTGAAGATTTATGGGCCTTTAATGAACGGATTGTAGCGGAGGCAGTGTTTCATTGCAGTGTGCCGGTTATTTCGGCGGTGGGACACGAAACGGATACTACTATTATTGATTTCGTGTCTGATCTGCGGGCACCTACTCCTTCCGCAGCAGCAGAGCTTGCCGTGTTTGATGTTCGCCAGCTTTTGGCGCAGCTTGAGTCCTATCAGGGAGCTCTTTCCGGCAGTATGCTGCAGAAGCTTGATCAGTACCGCAGAGGAACGGAGCAGTATAAACGTTTGCTTCAAATGAAGCATCCGGCACATCAGATCAGAGAACAGAAGTACAGGCTTGTGATCCTTGAGGAAGGATTAGTGTCTGCCATGAAACGGCAGATAGAGTTTAAGCGCAGCCAGCTTCGCTTAAAGGTCAGTCAGTTAAAAGGTCTATCTCCTTTAGAAAAGCTGGAGCAGGGACTGGCTTTTGTGTCCGGGGCGGATGGCACTGCTGTGTACAGTGTATCTCAGGTAGAGCCGGGCAATGAAATTTATATTCAGTTAAAAGACGGCAGGGTTTGGGCGTCTGTTATAGGAAAGGAGCAGGAGGATGTCAAAGAACGATATGATTGCTGAGTTCGCAGCAGAGAGTAATTCTGATAAAGGTTTTTCTGACATGAGTGTTTCTGATAAGAGCATTTCAGACAAGGATATTTCCATAGAAGAGGCTTTTGCCCGGTTAGATGATTTGATTACAGAGCTGGAGAAACCGGACAGCTCCTTAGAGGCTTCTTTTCAGGCCTTTGAACAGGGCATGAAGTTAGTCAGATATTGCAATGATGCCATTGATATGGTAGAGAAAAAGGTACTGATTTTAGGGCAGGAGGGAGAATTAGATGAATTTTAATGAATCCCTAACAATTAAGGTGGACAATATAGAAAAAATGATCCGTAAATATCTTCCTAAGGAGGGGGGATACCAGCGTACCGTGCTGGAGGCTATGAATTACAGCATGCTGGCAGGTGGCAAGCGCCTCCGTCCTATGCTGGTGCAGGAAGTCTTTGAAGCCTTTGGCGGCAAGGGAGAGCTGGCAGAGCCTTTTATGGCAGCTATTGAGATGATTCACACCTATTCTCTGGTACATGATGATTTGCCGGCTATGGATGATGACGAATACAGACGGGGACGTAAGACTACCCACGTAGTGTTTGGAGAGGCTATGGGTATTTTGGCGGGAGACGCTTTGCTTAATTTTGCATTTGAAACCGCTCTTAGTGCCTTTTACATTGCTGCAGCAGAGGAATATCCACGGGTGGCCCGTGCTTTACAGGTGTTGGCTCGTAAAGCCGGTATTTACGGTATGATTGGCGGACAAGTGTGTGATGTAGAGTCTGAAGAGAGCACAGAGCCTATTTCCGGTGAACAGCTGTTATTTATTCATGAACACAAAACAGCGGCATTGATTCAGGCTGCTATGATGGTGGGCGGCATTTTGGCCGGCGCAGGAGAAGAGCAGATAGCAGGTTTGGAGCAGTCTGCCTATGATTTGGGCATCGCTTTCCAGATTCAGGATGACATTTTGGATGTTACCAGCACCTTCGAGGAGTTGGGTAAGCCTATTGGCAGTGATGCCAAGAACCATAAGCAGACCTATGTATCTATTTATGGCCTTGAGCAGGCAAAGGAAGAGGTCAAGCGTTTATCAGAAGAAGCCATTTCTTTGTTAGGGCTGGAAGCAGACAGCTTTTTGGCTCAGCTCTTTGAAAGCTTGATATATAGAAGCAAGTAAGTATGATAGATGTTTAGATGCCGAAGAACTCAAGATAAGGCATACTGCTTGGCTTTGTTATTGATGAAGGAGACATTTATGTTACTGGATACCATACGAAAGGAAAATGACATAAAGCAGATTCCTGCAAAACAGTATGAGGAATTGGCCGCTGAGATCAGAGAGTTTTTGATTTCCAAGATCAGTGTTACCGGCGGACATTTGGGACCTAATCTGGGAGCTGTGGAGCTTACCATGGCTTTGCATCTGTGTCTGGATTTGCCAAAGGACAAGATTGTATGGGATGTAGGGCATCAGGCCTATACCCACAAGCTATTAACGGGACGCCGGGAAGCCTTTGATACATTACGTAAGTACAAAGGGCTCAGCGGTTTTCCAAAGCGTAAGGAAAGTGCCTGTGACAGTTTTGATACAGGACATAGTTCTACTTCTATTTCAGCAGGTTTGGGTCTGGTGAAGGCCAGAGATCTGCAGGGCGGTGACGAGACTGTGGTGGCAGTTATCGGTGATGGTTCACTGACAGGCGGTATGGCCTATGAGGCCCTCAATAATGCTGCCAGACTGGACACCAATTATATTATTATATTAAATGACAATAATATGTCTATTTCAGAAAATGTAGGCGGTATGAATAAGTATCTGAACAAGATCCGTACCGGTGACAAGTATCTGGGACTGAAATCTACAGTATCAGATACCCTTTTAAAAGTTCTTCCGGAGAAGGGAACCAGCGTGGTAAAGGGAATCCGACATTTTAAGAATGGCATTAAGCACTTTGTGATTCCGGGTACCTGGTTTGAGGAATTGGGACTGACTTATCTGGGACCGGTGGATGGCCATGATACCCAGGCGATGATGCGTGTTTTCGAAGAGGCCAAGCGTGTAAAGGGTGCGGTGGTGATGCATGTGATTACCAAGAAAGGCAACGGCTTTACACCGGCAGAAAATCATCCCAGCAGATTTCATGGGGCAGAGCCTTTTAATACAGAAAACGGTTTGCCTACTGTGCCACGTAAAACTGCCAATTATACCGATATTTTTTCTACGGTTATGATTAAACTGGCAGAACGGGATGAGAAGGTAGTAGCCATTACCGCAGCCATGGCGGATGGCACCGGCTTAAAGCGTTACCGCAATATTTATCCGGATAGGTTTTTTGATGTGGGCATTGCTGAGCAGCATGCGGTGACCTTTGCGGCAGGACTGGCGGCAGGGGGCTTAAAACCAGTAGTTGCCATTTATTCTTCCTTCCTGCAAAGAGCATATGATCAGATTTTACATGATGTATGTATTCAGAATTTGCCGGTGGTATTTGCCATTGATAGGGCCGGATTGGTAGGCAGTGACGGGGAGACTCATCAGGGCGTGTTTGATTACAGTTATCTAAGCGCCATTCCTAATATGCATGTAATGGCACCCAAGAATAAATGGGAGCTTTCCGATATGATGAAGTTTGCGGTGGCATTGGGCAAGCCGGTGGCAGTCCGTTATCCCAGAGGAGCAGCGTATGCAGGCTTAGAAGAGCACCGGGCACCCATAGAGTTGGGGAAGAGCGAGCAGTTATATGCAGGCAGCCAGGTAGCGATTTTTGCAGTGGGCAGCATGGTAAAGACGGCAGAAGAGGTGCGCGTGGCATTGGTTGAGCAGGGGATTTATCCTACCATTATTAACGGCCGCTTTATCAAGCCGATTGATGAAGAAGCGATTGCAGAGGCTTGTAAGAGTCACCAATTGATAGTAACATTAGAGGAAAATGTGGCTGCAGGGGGATATGGAGAAGCAGTGGCGGCCTATATGAAGCGGGCACATTTTTGTAATGATTTATATACGGTTGCTATTCCGGACCGATTTGTTGAACACGGAAGCGTAGACCAGCTCAAACAGGAACTGGGTATGGATGCGCCTAGTATTGTAAAGGATATTTTAGAAAGAATTCGTTAAGTATGAAAGAACGTTTAGATGTGCTTTTGGTATCAGGCGGATATGCAGAAAGCAGAGAAAAAGCAAAAGCGATCATTATGTCCGGACAGGTTTTCGTAGACGGACAGAGGGAAGACAAAGCAGGCAGTATGTTTGAAGCGGAGAAAATCCGAATCGAGGTAAAGGGGAATACCCTAAAATACGTCAGCCGCGGAGGCCTCAAATTAGAAAAGGCTATGGATCGGTTTGGGCTGAGCCTTCAGGGGAAGGTTTGTATGGATATCGGTGCCAGTACCGGTGGATTTACAGATTGTATGCTGCAAAATGGTGCAGTGAAGGTATTTAGTGTGGACGTAGGACATGGACAGCTGGCTTGGAAGCTTCGTAATGACCCAAGGGTTGTATGTATGGAGAAGACCAATTTTCGCTATGTGACTATAGAACAGATAGGAGAATACCTTGACTTTGCTTCTTGTGATGTTTCTTTTATTTCTTTGACCAAGATACTGATTCCGGCCAGAAATTTATTAAAGGATGCCGGTCAGATGGTGTGTCTGATCAAGCCTCAGTTTGAAGCAGGCAAGGATAAGGTTGGCAAAAAGGGTGTAGTCAGAGAGCCGGATATCCACATAGAAGTGGTAGAGAAGATATTGGATTTTGCAGATATGATAGGCTTTGATATACTGCATTTGGATTTTTCACCGATCAAAGGACCGGAAGGCAATATTGAATATTTGGTACAGTTACAGAAGAATGCCGAAAAATCTTTGGCAGTGCAAGACTTGGCAGAAAAGGATGCAGAAGCTAAGCTAAGAGAATTGCAGGTGCTTGGACAGGGAATTTCCGTTCGGACACAGGCAAAGGAATTAATCAGGACTACAGTGGAAAGGGCACATGGTGCTTTGGATTAGTCAGAAGGGAAGCCTATGAAAAAAATATGTGTAATCAGCAATGATTTCAAGGATAAAGGTCTGAAGATGACCAACCGCATCACCGGCTTTTTAGAAGAAAGAGGCTGTGAAACTGTGGTTGCAATGACCAAGTGGGACTCCGAAACAGAAAAATGGACCAAACCGGAAGGAATTCCGGCGGACGCAGATTGTATACTGGTGCTTGGGGGCGATGGTACTTTATTACAGGCAGCCCGCCACAGCTATGGGATGAATATACCTCTTTTAGGGGTTAATTTGGGTACTTTGGGATTTTTAACCGAAGTAGACGGAGAACATTTGGAGGAATCCTTGCAGCAGCTTTTAGACGGCGATTATTCCGTAGAAGAGCGCATGATGCTAGAAGGGACTGTTATTACAAAAGACGGCGAAATAAGTGGAGTCGCCCTAAATGATATTGTAGTTAACCGTACCGGTTCTTTGCAGATTATACGTTTTGATGTGTGGTTAAATAACGTACTGCTGAAAAGATACAATGCAGACGGTTGTATCGTCAGCACACCTACCGGTTCCACCGGTTATAATTTGTCTGCGGGAGGTCCTGTCATAGACCCTACTTCAGAAGCTATGGTTATGACCAACATCTGTCCTCATAATTTATTTAACAGAGGTGTGGTTTTGTCTGCCAATAAGTTAATCACCATTGTAATACCGGGAGACAGACAGGGGCGCAATCAGCAGGTAGAGGCCACTTTTGACGGTTGCTTTAAGGTGAAATTGAATACCGGTGACTGTATCAATATTACCATGGCACCTAGTACCACCAAGATCATCAGATTAGAGCCTACCAGCTTTATGGAAATACTACATAAAAAAATGAGCCAGTCATAGGAATGGATACGAATATGAAAAAGAGCAGACTCGAAGAAATTATCACATTAATTGAGCAAAATACAATAGAAACCCAGGAAGAATTGACCAACCTGTTAAAGGATGCCGGTTACAGTGTGACTCAGGCAACGGTCAGCCGCGATATCAAGAAACTGGGCGTGATCAAGATGCCGGGCAAGAACGGCAGACAGGTGTATTCTCTGCCAAAGGGGACTAAGTTAGACCTAAGTGAAAAATACATCCGCATATTAAAAGACAGCTTTATCAGTATGGAGCCTGCTATGAATATACTTGTGATAAAAACGGTTTCCGGTATGGCTATGGCAGCTGCAGCTGCTTTAGATGCTATGCACTGGAAAGAGATAGTGGGTGCTGTAGCAGGAGATGATACCATTATGCTGGCAGCCCGTTCTATTGAAGATGCCGCTAAGCTGGAAGAAAAGTTAGGAGATATTGTCTTATAAGCAAAGGAATATATTATGTTAAGCAATTTACATGTGAAAAATCTGGCTTTGATTGAAGAGTGTGATATAAACCTTACACCAGGATTAAACATTTTGTCCGGTGAAACCGGTGCAGGTAAGTCTATTCTGATAGGAAGTATTAATCTGGCACTGGGCGCCAAGGCGGATAAGGAGATTATTCGTCATGGAGCTGAGTACGGATTAGTAGAGCTTGTATTTGAGTCCTTGGATGAGGCTGTGTATAAAGCTTTGGAGGATATGGATTTACCGGCTGAGGATGATGTGGTGATTATTCAGCGCAAGATTACGCCTGTGAAGAGCATTCTGAAAATTAACGGTGAGACAGTGACAGCCCGCCAAGTAAAGGTTTTGGCGGAGACATTGATTGACATTCATGGGCAGCATGAGCATCAGTCTTTATTGAAAACCGGTAAGCATATGGAGATTTTGGATGCCTATGCAGGAGCACCTGTGCAGGAAGCACTGGCGCAACTGGCTGAAGCATTTAAAGATTACAGACAATTAAAGGCGCAGCTGGAGGACAATAGTCTGGATGAGTTGCAGCGACAAAGAGAGCTGGATTTATTACAGTTTGAAGTGCAGGAGATAGAAGCAGCCTGCTTAAAGCCGGGAGAGGACGAGGATCTGGAACAGGATTACCGCAGGATGCTTCACGGCAGACAGATAGGAGAAGCACTGCAGAAAGCATTACAAAGTGTGGACTATGAGCAGGGGGCAGGTGCCTTAGTTAGCAGAGCTATTCGGGAATTAAAGCCGGTACTTGGCTTTGGTGAACAGTTGAGTGAACTGGATGATATGTTAAATGACATAGATGGACTATTGTCTGAGTTTAACCGTACTGCATTACATATTGCTGAAGACATGGACTTCTCTGAAAGAGATTTTTGGGATGCAGAAAATCGACTGGATACCATTAATCATCTCAAAGATAAATATGGTAATACTATCGAAAAGATACTTGTCGCTCTGGGAAAAAAGCAGGCCAGAGTGGAGGAGTTGCTTCATTTTGAAGAATATTTACAAGAAATAGAGGTACGCAAGCAGAAGGCCTATGAACAGGTGATGGCTCATTGCAAGGTGCTCACTGCACTGCGTATGGAAGCGGCAGCAACCCTTTCCGCTGTTCTGACAAAGGCGCTTTTAGAGTTAAACTTTCTGGATGTACGCTTTGAGATAGTATTAAAGCCCAAAAATGAACCTGGTGTAAAGGGAGCGGAGGATGTGGAATTTATGATTTCCACTAATCCGGGGGAACCATTAAAACCTATGGCACAGGTAGCCAGCGGTGGTGAACTGTCCCGCATTATGTTGGCAATTAAAACTGTTCTGGCTAAAAGGGATGCTATCGACACCCTGATTTTTGACGAAATAGATTCCGGAATCAGTGGAAAAACGGCATGGAGAGTAAGCGAAAAATTAGGAGAGCTGGGAAAGGCACATCAGATTATTTGTATTACACATTTACCTCAGATTGCAGCAATGGCAGACAGCCACTATCTGATTTCCAAAAAGGTAGAAGCAGGAAGCACGGTATCAGGCATTGATCAATTAAAGGAAGAGGACATGATTGTTGAGCTGGCTCGAATGGTAGGTGCTGATGAAATTGCATATTCTGCCACAGAGCATGCCCGTAATATGCGTTTACAAGCTCTTAGATATAAAGACAGCATTTAAACAAAAGTTTTTATTCAAAACAAAATATTTTTAACAGTATAAAATGTATGCATTTACAGATACTATCTGAGACCAAGAATCCAAGGTATAAAAGCCTTGGATTTTTCTCACGTAATTATATACAGATACAGGTATTTATGAAAATTGGTGCTTTCTGCCTAAACATTATATGTTCTGCTTCATGGACGCTTCCACTCCATGAAAATGCGTAGCGGTACTAAGCTCAGACTGCAGCCTTTAGCTTTGCTTCGCTAAGGACCGACGCTTTCGGGGGCCCTTCAGCTAGAACATATAATGTGCCGGCAGGAAACCACCAGGTTTCATAAATGCCTGTATACAGATAGAGGGTAAGGAGCTTGCTATGGGAAGAAGAGGCAGATGGTTTACAACAGGAATTCGTATAATTGGTATTTTGGCAACCTTTTCTTCTGTCTGTGGATTTGCGGTGCAGTATTATAATGAATGTTTACCTTCCAGAATCTGTGTGACTTCAGGACAAGAAGAAACACTGTCTTTTGGTTTGCCTGTTACAGGAGTAATCAGACATAAGGATAGCTTTGACACCGCTATGGCGATCAATTTGTACGAACCTATCACTCTTATTGCAGATGATCTAACCAGTTATGAGCTGGAGTTGCAGCTTTTTGGACTTTTTGCGTTAAAGGATGTAGAACTTCAGATTGTAAAGGAAGAATATTTGATTCCTGCCGGTATTCCTATTGGCATATATCTGGAAACAGAAGGTGTTATGGTGGTAGATATCGGTGAGGTGGAGTGCAGTCAGGCAATCCTGTCTCCGGCAAAATATATTTTACAAAAGGGAGATTATATATTGGCTGTAAATGGTGAAAGTATCAGCAAGAAAAAGGAACTGACCCAATTGATTGAAGAATCCAATGGAGAAAGTCTGATATTTACCGTAAATCGGGACAATCAGGTGTTTGATACCAAATTGACACCTGTGCAAAATGCGAAAGGAGAATATCAGCTGGGGATATGGGTCAAGGACAGTGCCCAGGGAATAGGAACCCTTACTTACGTGGATGATCTGGGAAGCTTTGGCGCATTGGGACATGGTATTCATGATAGTGATACGGGAAATATTGTACACATAGAACAAGGCAGTCTTTATGAGACGGAGATTATTGATATCAAAAAAGGGGAAAGCGGAGAGCCCGGAGAATTAACAGGGGTTATTGATTACAATAAAACAAATGTTTTGGGAGATATTTACAGAAACACCGGCTGCGGTATTTTTGGGAACTGTAATCGAAAGCTTATGAAGGAGCTTTCTGAACTGGAGCGTTTGCCGGTGGGCTATAAGCAGCAGGTTACAGAGGGACCGGCGGAAATTGTTTGCACCGTTGATGGAGAAAGATGCTATTATGCCATAGAAATCACTGCACTGCATTATGATGCGGCTGTAGAAAATAAAGGACTGGAAATTACTGTGACAGATCCGGAGCTTTTGGAGTTGACAGGGGGTATTGTACAGGGAATGAGTGGAGCCAGTATTGTGCAAAACAGCAGAATTATCGGTGCAGTAACACATGTATTAGTAAGGGACAGCGCAAGAGGATATGGGATTTTTATTGAAGATATGCTGGAGCAGTAGTTATGGACAAACAACGGGCAGAGCGAGATAAGTAAAACGCTCTGCTGTTCGTCGTATTGCACAAAAATAAATTCGGTATTGCAATATCTTTGTACTTATATTATAATAAAAGCCTCGAGAAAATGGAACCTCTATGAATGACTGTATTTTTCACAATTTAGTAAAAGTTCAGAGGTCATCTCTCAAAATGTAAATACATAGAAAGGAAATATTTTTATGAACGAGAAAAAGACTCTGAAGAAGGCCTACAAAAAACAAAAACGCAAAACGGTCAGTCTTTGGAAAACATTGACCATTTTTCTGTTGGTCATTTCAATGATTATTGTTCCTGTGTCAATTGCTTTGTCAGTGTTTGACAATACACTTGCAGCATTTGTAGGCGGAACATTCTGGGAACTGGAAAATGAAGACCCGAATGCACAGTACTTTACCAGTGACTTTGCCTCTGCGGAGGAAATGGCAGCTTACGGAGATGAGCTGTGCCGTCAGGTAGAAGCAGAAGGCGCAGTTCTTTTGATGAACAACGGAGCATTACCGTTAGCAGATGGTGCAAAGGTAAGCACACTGTCTTCAAGCTCTGTGAATCTGGTTTATGGCGGTACCGGCTCCGGTAACGTGGATGCTTCCAAGGCTGACAATTTAAAGGTTGCTTTAGAGAAGAGCGGTTTTACTGTTAACCCGACTCTGTGGGACTTCTATTTAAGTGAAGAAGGCTCTGCATATAACCGCAGCGCAGGCAGCGGCGAAAGTGCTGTTTTAATGGGACAGGCTTCTATTGCAGAAGTGCCAGTAGAGGTTTACCCTGAAGAGGTAAAAAGCTCCTTCGCAGCATATGGTGATGCAGTAATCATTACCATCTCCCGTGTAGGCGGTGAAGGCTACGACCTGGAATTCCAGGAATACAATTATCTTGCTTTAGATGAAAATGAAAAGGCAATGATGCAGTATGCTGCTGATTTGAAGGCTGCAGGTACTGTTAAGAGTGTTATCGTATTAATCAACTCCTCCAATGCACTGCAGGTTGATTTCTTAAAGGACAATCTTTATGATGTGGACGCATGTCTGTGGATTGGCGGTGTGGGTATTTCCGGTACCAATGCGGTTACTGATATTTTAGCAGGTAAGGTAAATCCTTCCGGCAGTCTGGTAGATACTTACTGCTACAATAACTTCTCTTCCCCGGCAATGTACAATTTTGTTCCTACTACCTATGCAGGTTATGTGAAAGGTGAAATTCCTGCCAATGCAAGTACCTATATGATTTATCAGGAAG
This sequence comes from Lachnospiraceae bacterium, assembly GCA_045646695.1. GTDB lineage: Bacteria > Bacillota > Clostridia > Lachnospirales > Lachnospiraceae > RGIG6307. Next base: position 66,135 of record JAZRLF010000088.1, on the reverse strand, counting down.
GTATTTATGTTGGTTACAAATATTACGAAACCCGTTACGAAGATACCGTTATGAAGACCGGTAATGCTGGAGATTATGTATACAGTGATGATGTGGCATTTCCATTTGGTTTTGGTCTCAGCTATACTACCTTTGCATACAGCAATATGAATGTAAAGTACAATGCTTCCACAGATCAGTTTGAGGTACAGGTTACGGTTAAGAATACCGGTAATGTGGCGGGTAAGGAAACCATTCAGATTTACGGTCAGTCCCCATATACCCGGTATGATATTGAAAATGGTGTAGAAAAGGCTGCTGTTCAGTTAGTTGGTTTCGGCAAAACAGATATTTTAAAGCCGGGCGGAAGTGAAAAGATCACAGTTTATGTTGATAAGCGTGACATGGCATCTTTTGACAGCTATGGCGCAGGTACTTATATCCTGGATGCAGGAGATTATTACTTGACAGTTGCAACCGATGCTCATGATGCAGTGAATAATGTATTAGCTGCAAAGGGCTATACCAAGGCGGATGGCATGGATGCTGCAGGCAATGCTGCATTAACCTATACATGGAATGAGGCAAAACTGGACACTACTACTTATGCAACATCTTTAAATGGTACAGAGATTACCACACAGTTGTCTGATGCTGACCTGAATCTGTATGAAGGAACTGAGGAGAGCATCACTTACTTGTCCCGTAATGACTGGACAGGCACATTCCCTACAGAAATTGTTCAGCTGACATTAACAGAGCAATTGAAAGCAGAACTGCAGGATGTTCAGTATGATCCCGCTGATTATGAAGCCGTAGATATGCCGACAATGGGTGCAGATAACGGTCTTAAGCTTTATGATATGATTGGTAAGGATTATGATGATCCTGACTGGGAATTACTGTTAGATCAACTGACCTTTGATGAAATGGTTTCCATGATCGGTGACTCTTTCCATTGGCGTATGCCGGCTGAATCTGTGAACGCACCGGGTACCCGTGATGAAAATGGTCCGCAAGGCCTGACAGCAGCTTTACTCGGCTCCAATGCTACACAGCTGGATGCCACTGCTTTTACATCCGAAGATGTTATGGCAGCAACCTTTAATACGGAGCTGATGTATCAGGTTGGTAATATGATCGGTAATAACTGTCTGAATGCAGGCATTGCATGTTTATACGGTCCGGGCAGCAATACCCACCGTACTCCTTACGGCGGCCGTAATTTTGAGTACTATTCCGAAGATGGTTTCCTTGCAGGTGAAATCGGTGGCGCGGAAGTGCAGGGTATTCAGGACAAGGGTGTTGACGTAGTTATGAAGCACTTTGCACTGAATGACTGTGAACAGGATCGTATTGGCCAGGCTGTATGGATTAATGAGCAGGCTGCAAGAGAAATTTATCTGAAGGCATTCCAGAAACCATTGGAGGAAGCAGGCGGCAACGGTGTTATGACAGCGTACACACGTTGGGGTACGACCTGGTCCGGCGGTTACAAGAACCTGATGACCAATATTATGAGAGAAGAGTGGGGTAATCAGGGGATGTCTATTACAGACAATGTCCTGACCACATATGTAAACGGTGTTGACGGCATATTGGCAGGTACTACCACATATGATGCTATGCTGTGGTATGTTACTTCACAGCTCCCTGAATATGAAGAGGATGCAGTGATTGTGTCTGCAATGCGTGAAGCCTGCCACCACAACTTATATGCACTGGCAAATTCTTCCGGTATGAATGGTGTAGGCAAAGACACTGTTGTTAAGGCAACACAGCCTATTTTAAATACAATATTAGATACGCTGGCGGTGGTATTCCCTGTACTGATGATTCTGTGTGCTGTGATGTGGATTCGCGGTGCAGGCAAGTTCAGAAAGACAGAAGAGTATGCTGCATATAAGGCATACAAAAAATCAAAGTAAGAGGTATTTTGTGCATGAGAACTATTCATTTGCTTAATAGCAATTGGACCTTCACATATCATGATGGCATCTGTCATAATGTAGATATTCCACATACATGGAACAATCTGGATGGTCAGGATGGCGGCAATGATTATTTTAGAGGTACATGTGTCTATCAGAAGGCATTTTCTACACCGGCACATGGAGAAAAAGAGCGGGTTTATTTGGAATTTTGCGGAGTAAATGCTTCGGCAAGGATTCATTTAAATGGGCAGGAGATTGGGACCCATGACGGGGGATATTCTACCTTTCGTTATGATGTGACCCAGTGGCTGAAGCCTCAGGACAATGTGCTGACTGTAGAAGTGGACAATTCCGTTAACGACAGAGTATATCCTCAGAAGGCAGACTTTACCTTCTATGGGGGGATTTACCGGGATGTGAAGCTTCTTGTGGTAAATGAATATCATTTTGATTTAGATTACTACGGCGGTCCCGGAATTGCCGTAGCATCTACAGTAGAGGGCACAGCAGGTAAGGTACAGGTCCGTACCTGGAATAATTGTCCTCAGGCAGAAACTGATATCTATATTCAGGATGCAGCCGGTAAAACGGTTGCATCCGCTACAGGCAGTGAAGCAGAGCTTATCTTAGAGAATGTTCATCTATGGGACGGACTGGATGATCCATATCTTTATACCTGTGAGGCTGTTTTGTTGGTGGATGGTACAGAAGTAGATAGAATTTCTACCGGATTCGGTGTACGTACCTTCTATGTAGATCCTCAAAAGGGCTTTTTCCTAAATGGCCGCAGTTACCCGTTACGTGGTGTATGCCGTCATCAGGACTGGAAAGGTATCGGCAATGCTATTTCCAAAGAGCATCATGATAGAGATATGGAGCTGATCCGGGAAATCGGAGCCAATACCATTCGTCTGGCCCATTACCAGCACGACCAGTATTTTTATGATTTGTGTGATCAATACGGAATGGTTGTTTGGGCGGAGATTCCTTATATTTCCGAACACATGCCAAACGGCAGGGAGAATACCATCAGCCAGATGAAGGAATTGATTGTTCAAAATTATAATCATCCGAGTATTGTTACCTGGGGCGTATCCAATGAAATAACCATTTCCACCAAAGATAATAAGGATATGTTAGATAATCACCACATGTTAAATGAATTAATTCACCGGATTGACCCTACCAGACTGACTACATTGGCATGCTATGCAGTTTGTGGTCCCTTCAATAAAGTGGCTCATATTACAGACTTGGTGAGCTGGAATTTGTATCTGGGATGGTATGTGCCGGGATTGTTCCTAAACGATTTATGGGTAGATTTCTTCCATAAGGTATATCCAAAACGTCCGTTAGGTTATTCTGAATATGGATGTGAGGCTATGCCGAATCTCCATTCCTCTATGCCACGGAGGGGAGATCATTCGGAAGAATACCAGGCAGTTTACCATGAGTATCTGGCCAAGTTTATTGAGAAACGTCCTTTTATGTGGGCTACCCATGTATGGAATATGTTTGATTTTGCCGCAGATGCCCGTAACCAGGGCGGAGAGCCGGGTATGAATCACAAAGGCTTAGTGACCTTTGACCGCAAGACGAAGAAGGATAGCTTCTATTTATACAAAGCATACTGGAGCAAGGAGCCTTTTGTTCATATTTGCGGCAGCAGATATGTGGACAGGCCGGAGAGTATCACTACAGTAAAGGTATACTCTAATTGTGAACAGGTAACCTTACTGGCAAATGGTAAAGAGATTGGTACCTTGACAGGAGATAAGGTATTTGTGTTTAAGGTTCCGCTTGAGGGGGAAGTCACATTAGAGGCTGTAGCAGGAGAGTGTAGAGACTCTGCATCTATCCGCCGCGTGGCAAAGCCAAATCCGGCTTACAAGATGGGTAAGGGTGACGGCAAAGGCGAGAACTGGGTGTAAGGAGAGCAAGATGAATAACGAATCAAAAATGAACAAGGCCAAGCTTTATCAGCTGGCATTATTCCCTATGAATAACGGTGCTACCAATGTATATTATGTGCTGATACTGAGTTATATTGCTACCTTTGGCAATAAGGTATTGGGGCTTACTATGGTATTTGCATCCGTAATGATTACGGGCATGCGTGTTTTTGACGCCATTACAGACCCTATCATAGGTGCTTTGATGGATAAGACTAACGGAAGATTCGGTAAGTTCCGTCCGTTTATGGTTATCGGCAATATTATCATGGCTGTGTCAGTTATTATTCTGTATATGATCACACCATTGATACCATCTTCCATGATGTGGGCCCGCTATGCAGCATTTGTAGCGCTGTATGCAACCTGGGTTATCGGTTATACCTTTCAGACTTCGGTAACTCGTTCGGCTCAGGCAGTTTTAACCAATGATCCGAACCAGCGCCCGCTTTTTACGATTTTTAACACCATCGGAAGCTTAGTAGGTATGGGTGTTATGCAGGCCATTGGTCCTTTTTTGGCAGGAGATAAATATGCAGGAGATTTTAATGCCACATGGTTTAATATCATGACACCTATCGGCATTGTACTTTCTATTATACTTACCATTTTGGCCATTATCGGTATCTGGGAAAAGGATAATTCCAAATACTTCGGCATTGGGGGCACCCAGGAAAAGGTTAAGATTTCCGAATACCTGTCTATTATTAAGGCAAATAAGCCATTGCAGCGACTAATGGTTGCCGGTGGTGGTTGTAAACTGGCACTGTCCATTGCTACCAATCTGAATGTACTGATCATGCTTTATTCCTGCATGATGGGTAATTACGATGGATTATTCTTACCGATGATGATTCTGGGATATGTATTTTCTGCTCCGTTCTTCTTACTTACGGTTCGTACCTCCCAGAAGCATGGGCAGAAGAAATCCTTGATGACCTATGTCCGTGTGGCACTGATTAGTTACATCGGCGTTCTTGTGTTATTGCTTTTGTGGAAGCAGGGCGTTCCGGGTGTAAATCTGAGTATTATGGGGGAAGGCGGACTTTCCATCAATCTGTATACTATTTTATTTATTGTGTTCTTTGGCATTGGCTATGGTGCATATTACGCAACAGCAGATATGCCGATTCCTATGGTGGCGGACTGTGCGGATTATGAAACCTACCGCTCCGGCAGATTTATTCCCGGTATTATGGGTACCTTATTCAGTTTGGTGGACAAGCTGGTATCATCCTTGTCTGCAACGGTAGTTTCTGTGGCGCTTTTATTCATCGGCATCCATGAATTGCCAACCAAGGAGACTGCATATGCTCCGGGCATGAACTGGGTAGTTATCGCATTATTCTGTATTGTGCCTATGGTGGCATGGATTGCTACATTGTGGGCAATGAAGGGCTATGAATTAGACGGTCAGCGTGTGAAGCAAGTGCAGGCTGTGAATGTTGCACGTAAGGCAGCTATTGCAGATGGCATGTCTATGGAAGAAGCTATCGCAAAGATTACAGATGAGACTGTGGATATGTAAATTTCATTACTGATAAATAACAGATTTTCTGAAGCAATATAAGTATTTCAAAATAACCTCTGCAAAAGCAGAGGTTATTTTGAAATACTTATAATCAAGACGAAACTTCTTGTTAACGGCAACGCCTTTATGATTGAACAGAAAAAGTTGTCTCAGATGAGTTTTCCTGTGAGATGTATTCTTTTATACTTTTTTGGTAAACTTTGAAGCAATCAGCATGGCTGCCAAACTCAATAAGAGGTATATGACTGCATATGCAATAAAAACAGTCTCAGTTATTGTAAAGAAAATCCATGTGCCGATCAAAAATAATACAGCTGATATAAGTGGCAAAGCCCACAATATCGTGGTATCTTTGATGGAATGATAACCTAATATAATAGAGTATATTGGATTAACTGTGTAAAATAACATGAAACAGACTGCCATTCCGGCATCGGCCGGAGCAAATGTTACCGCGAGCCAAGGCAATATTAACATAATCAATGCAGAAAGGATTGACCAAGTTATTAAGTGCTTTTTCATAAGTGACACCTCCGTTTAACTCTGAAATAGAGTATGATTATAATGTACTTTACTTGTACAATATAGGAAGATTTTAGCATCTGGGTATTTGTTTTTCAATAGAAAATTTCGTGTTTTGTATATTTATAAAAAATCGGCAGTATTTCTATGCATTTTTCGAAAGGAACCGGGAGTCAGACCGGTGGAAGCTTTGAATAACTCTGAGAAGAACTTTACATCATGGTAACCTACTGCATCGGCAATTTCCGGCAAGGTCTTTTTAGTAGTTGCCAGCAAACGTGAGGCTTGCTTGATACGGTAATTTTGCAAATAATTAACAAAGCTGTCAGTGCCGGGTCAATGATCTCCGGCCTGCTAGACACTGGTCTGACCGTTGATGGTGTGTTCTACGGTGCCGCTTAAAATATAGGTCAGCTCCAAAAATAAATGATTATGAGGAATTACGTTATACAAATTGGGATGATAGAGTATAAGATATTTGTCTTCCTGAAGTCTGGGTAATACGTGTGACCAGGAACGGTTGCTGTAATGTTTTGCCATAAAAATGCCCCCTAAAAAAAACGTTGTTTTATTATATCTTTATGTTACAATGGAGTCAAGAAAGAATTTGGTGGTTAACTTTTATTTTAGCAATAAAGATTATCATTTACTCATTATTATTTACTTGGTGTTTGTAAAACTTATGAGCTGTCGATCAAAGCAAATGCCTATTATTAATTATGTTCAGGAGGCTTTATGGAAATGATTAATTATGCACACAGAGGTGCCAGTGAATATGCACCGGAAAACACGTTGTCTTCTTTTTATTTGGGACTTTTGCAGGGAGCAAACGGAATTGAGACCGACGTACAAAGAACAAAGGACGGTGTCCTTGTTTTATTTCATGACGATACTTTGGACCGAGTTTCTGACGGTACCGGATATATCAGTGATTATACACTGGCAGAGCTTAAGGAATTTAAGATTTACGGCAACAGTACAACCGGTTTTTATGACAGGATTGTGACCTATAGAGAATTTCTGGAGCATTTTTCAAAGCATGACATTCATTTTGCTATCGAACTGAAAGGTGCAGGATTAGAGGAAGATGTTCTTAAAATGTCAGAAGAATTTCAAATCATGCATAAGACGACCTTTACAAGTTTTCAGTACGATTATATCAAGAATATAAAGGCATTGAATAAGGAAGCCAGAATCGGCTGGCTTACAGTAGCTCCTAGTGATGAAGATATTCAAAAGCTTATGGATATCGGTGGAGAAGAAATTTCACCGATGGCAGAATTAGTTACGGAAGAATCCATCCGGAAGTGGAGAGGACATGGCCTTGGAGTAAGAGCCTGGGGAGTAACGGATTTAGCCAAAATGAAAAATATGTGTAGACTGGGAGTGGATGGTATGACCGTAAATTTCCCGGACAGACTGTTTCAGTATATAACAGCATCGCATTAAGCGGTGCTGTTATTTGATGTGGTGTGTCTAGCAGGTGCTGTTATCTACATTACTGATAATCCCATCAATGTCATTTCTGTGGCAAAGATTATGAAAATATTTCTTGCCAAACTTGTCATCAGCACAAAGCAAAAAAGATTTTTGGGAATGCTTGATCATTTTCTTACGGATATTATTTTCATCAGGGGCAATATCTGTCAGATAACCCTCGTCAGAAAGTCCCCGGCAAGAAAAAAATGCAATGTCAGCATTGAAATTTTCAATGGTTTTGTGGGCCTCTTCGCCAACTAATGCCAGGCAGCTGTTTACCAGTGCGCCGCCGGTGGAAATGGTATTAATATTGTACTCAGCCAGCTTGGTGAGAGCTTTCACACCATTGGTAACAACTGTGATATTGGTTTTGGAGGTAAGAAAAGGAATCAGATAATAACAACTGGTGGATGCATCCAGAAAAATAACGTCATTATCCTTTACCAGATCAATAGCCTTGCCCGCAATCACAATCTTGGCGCTGCTTTGTTCGTATTCTCTGATAAAAAAAGGAATTTTATTTGTAGAAAGGGCGCTTTCTTCCAGCATGGCCCCTCCGTGGGTACGCTTAATCAAATTCTGCTTTTCCAGACTCATTAGATCACGTCTTATAGAAGGTTCGCTGATGTATAAAGCATCCGACAGTTGCTTGACTGTGACGCTTTTTTCTTTTAATAAAATTTCCAATATCTGTTTTTCTCTTTCTTTGCTCATATAATCACCTATATACCCCGGATGTGTTCAAATGATTGATTGTTTGCTCAACAATCGTGTCCTACATTGCTCGAAATGTTCAACTTTATTATAATAAGTAATATAAATTTGTCAATGTGTAAGTGTGCATCTTCTGTGATTTGGGCAGCAAACCCGGACGCCACTGAATTTCGCAAACACTTAAATTCATTGCCAAGACAAGAAGGAGGATATGATATGATTTTTCAGGCACATAGAGGAGTGAGTACAGAAAATCCGGAAAATACCATGCCCGCTTTTGTAGCGGCAATAGAGCAGGGATACCCAATCATCGAACTGGATGTAGAGCCAACAGGGGATCTAAAATTTGTTTTGCTTCATGATAAGAGTATAAACCGGACAGGCAGATTTGAGGACGGCAGGCTGTTTACAGAGCAGGTCTTAATCGGAGATATTACCTATGAAGAGGCTTTGGGATATGATTTTGGTCTATGGTTTTCTGAGAAGTTTAGGGGTGTGAAAATTCCTTTGTTCGAGGATGTTTTAAAGCTGGCTGAGAGAAACGGCGTGATGTTAAAAATAGACAACAAATATCAGTATTATACACCGGAGCAAAAAGAAGCATTTTTTAAATTGATAAAACCTTATGAAAAGATTGCATGCCTGACTTGTAGCAGTATAGAGGAACTAAAGGCAGCATTTAGGTTGTTCCCGAATATGCATTTTCATTATGATGGTGAGGTGAACCGGGAAAAATTAAAAGAGATCAGTGAGTTTGTGCCCAAAGACCAATTAACGGTTTGGCTGCCCCATAAGAATCCAAATACTTGGTGGGTGAAGGTGCCTTATGCAGATAAAATTTTGGCGGATATGGTAAAAGAGTATGCGAGATTGGGCATTTGGCTTTTGTCAAGGAATGAAGATTTGGATGAGGCCATGATGCTGGGGGCAGATGTGATTGAGACAAACGGTCAATTAAAGCCGGAAGGAATCACAGGTGTGATGGCAGATATGCATACCCACTCCCAGGCTTCCCATGATTCTGAATGCGACATGGAAGAGATGTATCAGGCTCAGAAGAAGAATGGAACGTCTATCATGGCAGTGACGGATCATTTTGATACGGATTCTTTTCAGGATTATGATGTATTCACACCAATTATAAAGGCGAATGAGCAGGTGAATGCCCGGAACCGGAAAAATCATGCAGAATATCCGATTTTATCCGGTGTGGAGATCAGCGAAAGCTTCTGGCATCCTCAGGTCTATGAAAAAGTGCGGAAATTGGTGGATTATGATGTAATTCTTGGCTCTGTACATCTGGTAAAGTATAAGGATTTAACTATGGCCTATTCCAAGATAGATTTTTCAAAGCTTACCAAAGAGGAGGCGGCTGCATATGTGGATGCTTACTTTGACGATATTCTGACCATGCTGGAATTTGCGGATTTTGACGTATTAGCCCATCTGACCTGCCCATTAAGATACATAAACGGTATGTATCATATGGGAATCGATGTGTCCGCATATCAAGAGAAAATCGATAACATATTAAGAACAATTATCCGAAAAGGCATTGCTTTGGAGGTGAATACCTCCTCTTTGGAGATTTTGGGGGATTTTATGCCTGATAAAGAGATATTAAAGCGGTATTACGAGATGGGAGGATATTTAATTACTTTAGGCTCGGATGCCCATGTTTCCGCTAATGCCTCTGCGGACTTTGGGAAAGCCATTAAGGATTTGAAAGAAATTGGCTTCAGGCATGTGTATTATTTGAAGCAGAGGAAACTGTATCAGATAGCAATATAAGTGTAAATAAAAAATATGTAATAGGCATTGCGAAACTCGGTAGCTGTCAGTTGGCGCAATATATATTCTGCTTCAGGGACGTTCTCACTCCATGAAAATGCGTAGCGGTACTAAGCTCAGACTGCGACTATCGTCTTGCTTCGCTAAGGACCGACGCTTTTCAAGGCCCTTCAGCCAGAACATATAATGCGCCAGCTAACAGACGCTGAGTTTCGCAAACGCCAAAAAACAGTAAAGAATGAAAGGATGAATCAGGATGAAAGCAGCAGTATTTTACGGAGCAAATGACTTGAGAATTATGGAGGTGGAGAAGCCTGCGCCAGGTGCAGATGAGGTGTTGATAAAGGTGATGGCATGTGGGGTGTGCGGCACGGACGTACATATTTTTGGCGGTGATGAAGGATGCTTTCCGACACCGGCAGGCACTATCTTAGGTCATGAATTTGCAGGTGTTGTAGAAGCAGTAGGCCCACAGGTGAAGGGAATCAAGGCCGGAGACAGAGTTTGTGTAGACCCGAATAAGCTGTGTAATGAATGCTATTACTGCAAAAGCGGAATCGGACATTTTTGTGAGGAAATGACCGGCATAGGCACCGGAGTAAACGGCGGTTTTGCGCAGTATTGTGCAGTGCCGCAAAGCCAGGTGTATAAATTAGCCGATACCACGTCTTATGAAGCAGCTGCCATGGCTGAGCCGGTAGCCTGCTGTGTCCATGGAATTGACATGTGTCATATTTCCTGCGGTGATACGGTAGCTATTATCGGAGGTGGTATGATAGGCATGATTATGCTGCAGCTTGCCAAAATTTCAGGAGCAGGAAAGTTAATTATGATTGAACCGGTGGAGGCAAAAAGAAAAATTGCTTATAAGCTGGGTGCGGATTTATGCATTGACCCAATTGAGGAAAATGTCAAAGAAGTATTGGCTGACCATAATATTTCACGCATTTCCTGCGTGATCGAATGTGTAGGTAAGAACCGCACCATAGAGCAGGCCATTGACATCGCCGGCAAAAATTCCGTAGTTATGATGTTCGGTCTTACAGCACCGGAGGATACAATATCTGTAAAACCTTTTGAGATTTTCAAAAAGGAAATTGTATTAAAAGCTTCTTTCATCAATCCTTATACCCAAAAGCGTGCCCTGGAGCTGATTGATAATGGTAAAATTGATGTCAGCAGTATTGTGTATGGCTTTGAGTCTCTTGAAAAGCTACCGGAGATTTTATCCTGTGGGGAATTAAGAGCCAAGGGTAAGTTTATTATCAATCCCCAGGCTTAAGAGGAAATTGTAATTTGATAAGGGGCTATATTATGCAGATGCCTTGAATTACTGAATAAACGAATTTGGCAGATTGATTTGGATGTGTTTGTTGACATGAGATTGGAGTTGGCGTAGAATAACATTACTATAAATCATCAATGTGAAATAAATAGCTAAAGGAGATTTGCAATGCGAGCTTATGAGAGATTTTTAAACTATATAAAGGTACACACTACCTCAGACCCAAGAAGCACTACCAATCCAACTACCAAGTGCCAATTTGATTTGGCATATCAGCTGGTGGAGGAGATGAAGGCACTGGGGATAACAGATGCCAGGGTAGATGATAAATGTTATGTTTACGGCACATTGCCGGCTACAAAAGGATTAGAAGAGGCAAAGGCGTTGGGCTTTATTGCCCATATGGATACCTCTGATGCTGCAAGCGGTGAACATATCAAACCACAGATTATAGAGGATTATGATGGTGAGGATATTCTGTTACCGGGAAGCGGCGCCTACATGACAGTAAAGCAGTTTCCGTTTTTACAGAAGTTAAAGGGACATACATTGATTACTACCGATGGAACAACCCTTTTAGGTGCAGATGATAAGGCAGGCATTGCAGAGATCCTTACAATGGTAGAGCGTATTCAGGCAGAAAAGCTGCCTCACGGTAAGCTTTGTATTGGTTTTACACCGGACGAAGAGGTGGGACAGGGAGCAGATTTCTTCGATGTGGAAGGCTTTGGTGCAGATTATGCCTATACTGTGGACGGCGGTGACGTTTGTGAGATAGAGTATGAGAATTTTAATGCTGCGGCAGCAGTGGTTACTATACACGGCTTCAGCGTGCATCCGGGAAGTGCCAAGGACACTATGATCAATGCACAGAATGTGGCTATGGAGTTTCATATGGCGCTTCCGAAGTTTGAGCGGCCGGAGCATACGGAGGGCAGAGAGGGTTTTTATCATTTGACGGACATGTCCGGTGACGTGACAACAGCCACACTGGAATATATTATCCGTGATCATGATGAAGCCAAGTTTCAGGCTAAGAAAGATACCATGGGACTGATTGCGGCACGATTAAATGCACAGTACGGACCGGGCACCCTGGAGCTGATGATCAAGGACAGCTATGCCAATATGATAGAGCAGATCAGACCACATTTTCATTTGATTGACAATGCAAGAACAGCCATTCAGAAGGTGGGCTTGCAGCCTGTGGAATGCCCGATTCGTGGCGGCACAGACGGCGCAAGGCTTAGCTATATGGGACTTCCGTGTCCGAATCTGGGCACAGGCGGATTTAATTTCCACGGACCGAGTGAAGGAATTTCCGTAGAGAAAATGGACCAGAGTGTGGAGATTTTGCTTCATCTGGTGGAATTGTATGCGAAATAAGCTTTAAGACAGAATAGCGAGGTGCTTTATGATCATAACAGAAAGACTGCAAACCAGGGTAATAGATACTTGTGATGTGCTTGTATGCGGTGGCGGATTTGCCGGCATTTCAGTGGCTCTTGCAGCAGCCAGACAAGGCAAAAAGGTTATATTAGTAGAAAAAAATTATATGCTGGGAGGACTGGGTACTGCCGGACTTATTACCATATATCTGCCCCTGTGCGATGGGTTGGGAAAGCAGGTTTCCTTTGGTATTGCAGAAGAGCTTTTGAGACTTTCTATTTCTATGGGCGCTGAAGACAGGTATCCGGATAATTGGTTTGACAGTAATGATACTTCTAAGCGTACTGCAAAAGACAAGCGTTTTGAGGTACAATACAATCCCCAGCTTTTTGCAATTTTGGCAGAGCAGCTATTGATAAAAAATGGTGTAAATATACTTTACGGAAGCTATGTAGTGGGAGTATGCCGGGGAGAAGATTGTATTGATGCAGTTATCATAGAAAATAAATCCGGCAGACAGGCCATTAAAGTCCGCTCTGTGGTGGATGCTACAGGCGATTGTGACATTGCGCATTTTGCAGAAGCCCCTACGGAGACCTTTAAACAGGGCAATATATTGGCTGCCTGGTATTATTCGGTAGGAGAAAAGGGCTATAAGCTGAATACGGTAGGTGTTGCAGATATTCCGGAGGATCAAAAGAACGAAGAAAATAAAGTTGAGTTATTGATTCCAAGGAGATTTACGGGGCTTGAGGGAAATGAATTATCTCAAATGATGCAGCTTTCTCATGCTGCTACACTTAACAACATTGTAAAAAGCAGAGAATCTGATGAAAAGCTGATGCCGGTGACCATTGCTACCACGCCTCAGATTCGAATGACAAGAAGAATTGCAGGGGAATATACCCTTCATGATACGGAAGTACACCAATTTTTTGAAGATTCTATTGGTATGGTTTCCGATTGGAGAAAGCGTGGACCTGTTTACGAAGTACCATTTTCCACACTATATTCCGGGAAAGTGAAAAATCTGATAACAGCCGGCAGATGTATATCTGTAACAGACAGTATGTGGGATATCATGAGGGTTATTCCGTGTTGTGCGGTCACGGGACAGGCCGCAGGAACTGCAGCGGCGTTGTCTGATGATTTTGCGTCCTTGGATGTGAAGGAATTGCAGCGAGTCTTAAAGGTGGATGGCGTTGTGCTGCATGAAAAGGATTTATAAATCGGCGGTCATTTTTGGCTTGTAAGCGCATGTCGAACCCAGGTGTCGATTGGTGGAGGAATAATTGGACAGCTTTTTGTTGTATTTGTGGGAATACTGCTTTACAATGAAGAAAAGAGAATATCCATGGAGGTTTTTAGAATGGAACAGTATAAGTTCACCTCTACCAGAGATAATGACAATGTTTACAAAATACTAGACGATTTGATGCAGGCAGACAAAGAATTTCAGATTATGATCACTGTGCCGGCGGGTAAACTTCAGGACAAACCGGTTCAAACCTTTAAGGCAGTCTTTGATAAGCTGGATGTGCCAAAGGTTGTGGATCTAGAAGGGGAGGTTACCAATATGATTCACGAAATTGGAGTGCCGGCGCATATTAAGGGATATCAGTATTTAAGAGAAGCCATTATTATGAGTGTAGAAGATACTTCTGTACTTAGTTCCATTACCAAGATTTTGTATCCCGGTATTGCCAAAAGATTTGAAACCACACCAAGCAGAGTAGAGCGTGCCATCAGACATGCCATTGAGGTGGCTTGGAGTCGTGGCAAGATGGAGACTTTGGACAATCTTTTTGGTTATACCATTAATACGGGCAAGGGTAAACCTACCAATTCAGAGTTCATTGCGCTCATTGCAGACAGAATCCGGCTGCAAAACAGACAAAAAGTGTGAGATACCCTTTTAAAATTCGGAAAGATGTAGTATACTGAATATGTAAAGGTTTAGAATGATACAATGGAGGGATTACTATGAAGAACATTTTGTTTGTTGCGTCTGAGAGCGTGCCATTTATTAAGACCGGAGGGCTGGCGGACGTTGTAGGTTCTTTACCGAAAAGCCTGGATAGGGAGAAGTACGATGTACGTGTATTTATTCCCAAGTATGGCTGTATGAAGCAGGTGATGAAGGACAAATTGGACTACAAGACCAGCTTTTACATGGACTACAACTGGAAGAGTGTATACGTAGGTATTATGGAAGCTGTTGTTGACGGCATTACATTTTACTTTGTTGATAATGAATTTTATTTCTCAGGTCCTAAGCCATACTGTGATGACGGCCTGTTTGAAATTGAAAAATACGCATTTTTTTCCAAAGCAGTATTGTCTGCTTTGCCACTGATTGATTTTAAACCTGATCTGATTCATTGCCACGATTGGCAGACCGGTTTGATACCGGTTTATTTAAAGGACAGCTTTGCAGGAAGTGATTTCTTTAAGGATATTAAGACGATTATGACCATCCACAATCTGAAGTTCCAGGGCAAATGGGGCATTGATGCAGTGAAGCATATCATAGGCTTATCTGATTATTATTTTACATATGATAAATTAGAAGCATATGGCAATGCTAACTTATTAAAGGGCGGTATTGTTTATGCGGATATAGTGACTACGGTTTCTGACACTTATGCAGAGGAGATTAAGACAGAGTTTTACGGAGAAGGGTTGCATGGATTATTGCAGGCAAGGAGCAACAGTCTGACAGGTATTGTAAATGGTATTGATTATGAGGATTTTAATCCGGAATCCAATCCTCATATTTTCCAGAATTATTCTGCAGAAAATTTCCGTAAGGAGAAGATCAAGAATAAACGTGTTTTGCAAAAGGAGCTTGGTCTGGCACAGGATGATAAGATTATGATGATTGGCATTGTGTCCAGACTCACAGACCAGAAAGGCTTTGATCTGATTGCACATATGATGGATGAAATGTGCCGGGACAATGTACAATTCGTAGTATTGGGTACCGGTGAAGTACAGTATGAGAATATGTTCCGTCATTTTGACTGGAAGTATGCAGATAAGGTTTCTGCCAATATTTATTATTCTGAGCCGTTGTCCCATCAGATATATGCTGCATGTGATGCATTTTTGATGCCATCCTTATTTGAACCATGCGGATTAAGTCAGCTGATGGCGCTTCGTTATGGTACTTTGCCGATTGTACGCGAGACAGGTGGTTTAAAGGATACCGTAGAGCCTTATAATGAATATGAAGGTACTGGCACCGGCTTTAGCTTTGCCAACTACAATGCACACGAAATGCGTGATACTGTTCGTTATGCAGAAAAGGTTTATTATGAGAATAAGCGCCAATGGAATAAAATGGTAGAAAGAGCCATGGCGGCAGATTTCTCCTGGACTGTTTCAGCCAAGAAATACGAAGAGCTGTACAGCAGTCTGACAGAGACCAAATAATAAAATATCCAAACAAAATCCAGATAAAAAGCATTCGGGCAGAAGCCGGATAAGGTTAGGCTAGGGACCGAATCTGAATAAGAAAAGAATTCAGGAAAAATCATGAGTACAAATCGGAAAAGTAACAATGAATTTGTAATGCAAGCGGGTATTTTGGCGGCGGCAGGTATTGTCTGCCGCCTTATTGGGCTGATATATCGTGTACCTCTTGCCAATATTTTGACAGATGAAGGCAATGGATATTATTCTACTGCCTACAATATATATACCATTGTGTTGCTGTTAGCGTCCTATAGCATACCGTCAGCCATATCGAAGTTGATGGCAGGGAAGTTGGAACAGCGTGAATACAAAAATGCACAGCGCATCTTTTATTGCGCCCTTGTGTATGTGGGAAGCGTGGGATTACTAGCCAGTTTATTTTTATTCTTTGGGGCAGACCTGCTGTTAGAAGGGAAGGCGGCTCTTGTTTTGCGTGCCTTTGCACCAACCATACTGATATATGGATTTCTTGGTGTGCTTCGAGGCTTTTTTCAGGCCCATAAAAGCATGGTACAGACCAGCGTTTCTCAGATATTTGAGCAAATATTAAATGCATTGGTCAGTGTTGGGGCGGCATACCTTTTTATGCAGATATATCAGTCTCCGGAGTACGGAGCCATTGGTAGTGCATTGGGCACTCTGGCAGGGGTGGTTACTGCATTGCTTGTGATGCTGTGGGCTTACAGTATCAATCGCAAGATGATTGGAAGACGCTTAGAGCGTGACAAGACTTCTGTGCAGGACAGCTATGGTGAGATTTTTAAGTCCATGCTGTGTATTGTAACACCGATTATTCTCAGTACCTTTATTTACAATTTTAATATTACACTGAATAACAATTTATTTACTAATATTGCCATGTCTCATTACGGATTGACGGAGCAGCAGAGTTATTCTATATTTGGTATTTACTCCGGAAAGGCTGTTCTATTAAGTGATGTGCCGGTAGCCCTTGCTTCTGCTATGAGTGCAGCACTGATTCCGGTAGTATCCGGAGCCTTTGTAAAAGAAGGCCGCAAGGCAGCAGGAGAGCAGGTAGAGGTGGCAGTGCAGACTACTATGCTTTTTGCCATTCCGGCGGCGGTAGGCATGTTTGCGCTGGCAGAGCCGATTTTGAATCTGCTTTTTAGCTTTGCGAAGCCTGAGGATATGCAGATGGCTGTAATTTTGTTGCGTATGATGACGTTTTCTATTGCGTTTTATTCCCTTTCTACCGTGTCCAATGGTATTTTACAGGGCATCGGAAAGGTAAATAAGCCGGTGATTAATGCTGCCATTGCGTTAGCAGCGCAGACAGTGGTGGTAGTAGCTTTACTCCTGGGTACAAAGCTGGGCATTTATGCGCTGCCTATCGCTTTTATTGTGTATGCGGCGCTTATGAGTCTGCTGAATCAATTAGCGGTGCGTAAGGAGCTGGGATGCCGTATACATTTGATGACTGTATTTATAAAACCCCTTATCAGTTCCCTGGTTATGGGCTGTGCTGCTTATTTGGTTTATACAGTGATTTGTCTGGTTGTACCGGTGAATATCATAGCCCTTGGAATTGCAGTAGTTTTGGCTGTGGCAGTGTATGTGATTGCTATGATTGTGTGCGGAGGCATTACAGAAGAGACCTTGGATCATATACCTAAGGGCGGGGCGCTCAAGCCGATTTTACGGAAGGTTGGATTGCGGAAGTAATGGGTGATGTTTATGAAGTTCAAGGCTTGGGCCGGAGCAATATATGTTCTGCTTCATGGACGCTCCCGCTCCATGAAACTCTGCAGCAGTACTAAGCTCAAGTGCGGCTTTCAGCCTTCTTTCGCTAAGGACTGGCGAGTTTCAAGGCCCTTCAGCCAGAACATATATTGCTCAGGCCTAAGCCTTGAACTTCAAAAACACCTGGAAATAATAGATATGAAAAGGGCTCATACACTGTTATACAGTGGGTGAGCCCTTAAAAAATTCTTAAATCTCTGCAACAGCTACGCGCACACAATAAGAAGTGCCGTATTTCTGTCCGGTAAAGTCTACCGTAAGCATTTCACCTTGCTGCATAAAATTAAGCTGTTCATTATTGTCCATCCATGCAATATTTTTGATGGTGTCCTTTACACAGTCAAAAGCGTAGCTGCCGTTATAGCTGCCTTCTACAGTTACATGGGCATTGCCTATGTGACCCGGGTGAACACAGAAAAGATATAATTTGCCATCACCCTTTAAAATAAAATTATCGCCGGCGGAATAAGCTTCGTAAGGCTTGCCTTCATAAATCGCTTCCCCAAATTTAGTAATCCATCTGCCGATTAATTTTAATAATTCTCTCTGGTACGGATCAACACCGCCTTGTGCTAATGGTCCGATATTTAGCAGGAGATTAGCACCGATCTTGCGACAGTGGCAAAGGTCTGTTATGAGCTCAGCAGGAGACTTATAATTTAAGTCATACTCGCCGATAGCCCAGTGATCATTTACAGTCTGACACATTTCGGCAGCAATGTATTTTTCCATACCTTCCCGGTTCATAGGAGTCGGTCTGCCACGTTCAAAGGTAACGGAGTCAATCTCAAGATTGCCTACAGCGCCTCTGGCGTCTAATCCGGTATTATTGATGATCATAGCTTCCGGCTGGTATTTTCTGATGATCTTGTAAAGACGGTCTTCCTTCCAGTCTGCATCCGGTCCAGACCAGTTACCGTCGAACCAAAGGCCTCCGATTTTGCCGTAATTTTTGCAAAGGATTTCTACGCTTGCATGCAGATAGTCTAGGTAAGCGTCAAAATTATCGTTAAAATCCTTGTGGTGCCAATCAAGGGTAGTGTGGTAGAAGAAAGGTACAATGCCGTGCTTATTGCAGGCATCTACATATTCTCTGATCAAATCTCTGCCGCATGGAGTGTGTAAAGCATCAAAATCACTGAGTCCGCAGGTGTCATAAAGGGAAAATCCCTCGTGATGTCTGGTGGTAAGTACGATGTATTTACAGCCTGCTGATTTGGCAGTTAATACTAACTCCTCAGCATCAAAGTCCTCGGCAGTAAAGGTATCAGCAAGCTTTTCATATTCATCCATATTCATATTCTCTTGGTGAAATACCCATTCGCCTCTGCCTAACTGTGCGTAAAGTCCCCAATGAACAAACATGCCAAAGCCCATTTTTTCAAAGTCCGCAATATACTTTTTTGGTGTTGGTATACTCATTTTGTGTCTCCTTTAATATGTAGTTTAGATAGGTGCTTGTGAAGCTCTGTGGCTGACTGCGGAGAGTTTTGCAATCACCGGAGTGTTTTGAATATTGTCTTTGTACTGCACGTGTGCTGTACAAATTCTATATACATTATATCAAATTTCAGGTATAAAGAAATAATCATTGAAACACATAATTTTATCAAAAGCACCATTTGATATAGTTTTTAAATTGACAGAGGTGTGAAAAGGGGATATAGTTAAGAAAATAAAGAAGAGGTTCAGGGATGAAAACAGGGGTAAATATATTAGGGTGCGGATTGTCCTTAGCACCGTCAAATTGGGCGCATATGATGAATCAGACTGCTTTTGTGGACAGAATATATTACATAGTGAGAGAGGGAGCGGGATACATCCGGAATCAGCAAAAGCATTATTTTATCAAAAACCATCTGTATGTTATCAGCCATTCTTCAGATGTAACGTTTTTTTTAGAGGATGATAACTTTTATCATGCTTATATTGATTATTCGGGTGCTCGTTCGGTTGCTCATGATAAGCTTATAGAGATATTTCCAAAGGAAGGTACGATTTTAAAAGCGGACCTGGATGCATTTTTGTGTTTTTTGAAAGACAAACATATTACTAACATTTCATATCGACCTAACAGTGAAAACTTTTACCAGTATCATGATAGAGTGAGTTTGCTTTTGGAGTCATTTTTGTGTGATGTAGATGAACTTTTTCCGGGCAAGAAGCTGCCAAATACTCAGATACGAGACAGTATCCGGTACATCCAGACAAATTATTTCGGCGATCTGTCGGTGCAGAAGCTGGCAGGAAGAGCTCACTTGTCCAAAAATCAATATACCAGATTATTTTTGAAGGAGACAGGCATGACTCCTTATCAATATATTAAAAATTACCGTCTGGATATTGCGGTTTCTATGTTAAAAGCCGGTATTTCCATTGGTGAAATCGCAGAAAACTGCGGATTTTTGTCAAGCTCTGCCTTTTCAAGCAGTTTTAAAAAGCAGTATGGCTGTTCTCCACGTGAATTTGTGCAGCTGCGGTAATAGGCAAAAAGTCTGCAAGACTTCTGATTGATGCCGGAATGAAGCTACATGAATCAAAGTGCCTGAATGAAAGCGACTGACTGAAGACATCTGAAGGAAAACGCCTATATTAAATTTCCTGAATCCCCGATATATCAGAATCGATTATCAGAGAATAATTGGTGTAATACACCACAAAGCCCGGTTTTGCACTGCCGGGTTTTTTTACGTGCTTTTTCTGGATGTAGTCGATTTCCACCTTGTCCTGGCCCCGGTTTTTGCTGTAGTAGGCAGCCAACCGACCGGCTTCTTCAAAGGTGCGGTCCGGCATGTCTGTTTCACCATTGGTACGGACCAGTACGTGGGATCCGGGCACACCTTTGGCGTGGAACCACCAATCATTGCCGGTAGCCAGCTGGAAAGTAATATAGTCATTTTGCAGATTATTCTTGCCAACATAAATATCATAACCGTCACTGCTTACATAGTGGTATGGTTTGCTGGTAATTTTGGCCTTTTTTTGCTGAGCACCGTGACGCTTGATGTAGCCGGTCTGTACCAATTCTTCCTTGATTTCTGTTAAATCTTCTTCTTTTACGGCCATGTCAAGGGCAGTAGCGATAGACTCCAAATGTTCGATTTCAGCTTTTACCTCTTCAGTGAGGGTACTAAGTGCTTCGTAGGTACGTTTCAGCTTGGCGTACTTGTCAAAATATTTTTTGGCATTGTCCATAACCGGGATGGTAGGATCTAACGGGATTTTTAGCATTTCGTTATTATAATAATTTAATGCTTCAAAGGACTTGGCTCCTTGCTCTACGCCGTAACCGTAAGCTGTAATCAATTCACCGTAAATGCGGAATTTGTCTTTTTTCTCAGTGTCCTTCATCTGCTGAAGCTGCAGGTCGTATTTTTTGACATTACGCTCTAATGCAGTCTGTACGATTTTGCGCAGGTCCACTGATTTCTGGCGGATGCGGGTGAGGGTGTTTTTCTCAGCATAATATTCCTGCAGAAGGGTAGAAACAGAGTCAAATTTTTTCTGGGCATCCTCGGGATAAATAGTAAATGGGAAAACACCAAAATCAGCAGGTTCTTCCCCTTTGTAGGCGATAACCGGATGAAAAGCTCCCTGCTTGATATCTTCCATCATAGCAGTAAAGAAAGCAGAAAGTCTCGAATAATCAGAATCGCTTAAACCGGCAGTAGGCATATCTCCGTCCACACCGGCTCTGTGACAAAGCTCCTGAGCCATAATCGGACTAAAGCCTGTGAAGGTGGTGTATAGTGCCTTGAAAACAGGCAATGGTTTGGCAGAAAGCAACTGAGGCAGGTCCATGGCAGGCGTGGTAAGGGGATTTACTTTTTCCTGTGTCTCTGCAATAAAATACTGACGGCCCGGCAGTACCTCACGGACGCTGGAAACCAGCCCGGAAATATGTTTGATACTGTCCAAAATCATGGCATCTTCATTGACGAAAATAATATTGCTGTGCTTACCCATCAACTCTACAACTAAAGTCTTATGGCGTAAATCACCCAGTTCGTCTAGGTGCTCTACTTCTATGCGGATAATACGCTCCAGACCCGGCTGGGAAATACTCACAATACGTCCGTTCTGGATATGTTTGCGTAACAGCATGCAAAAGTTTGGCGCAGTCAAAGGACTTGGCTTATTGGCTTCTGTCAGGTATGCCAAAGGCAGACTTGCGCTGGCGCTGAGCATAAGTCTGTACTGGGTGCCGTTATTCTTTATGGTGAGCAATAATTCGTCCGTTTCCGGCTGTGCAATTTTGTAAATACGTCCGCCTGTGAGCTTGTCGGAAAGCTCCTTAGTAAGGCAGGCTATGGTAATTCCGTCAAATGCCATGATGGTTCTCCTTGAAACGATTTGTATGGTATTTTAACATATATTTAAGAATGAGACAAGTAATCCCGGAAGAAAAGTAGTCTGGGTAATCCTAGAAGAAAGTAGTCGGGGTATAAAAGGCGAAGGCGGCAGAGAGGAGGAGCATATCCTATTATTCCTGCATAGAATCAAATGGCTCGGGATACACCTCTTCCCAATAAGTAATTTTCTCAAAATCAATTTTATATTTTTTTCTCAACATATCATTTAAATCTACTCTGTAGTAAGAGATTTCCACTATATTTTCTTCGGGAATGTAAATTGAGAGTATGCTCATAAAATGTATATTGTCATATGGTTCATCTAACATATCTTTTGTAGAACCGCGTAAAGTCTGAGTTCCCTGTCTGCGGTAAATGAGCGTATCTTGACCGCCATCTCCATATACCACATTACAAATAAGCTCCTGTACACCGTCACCATCAATATCAACTATATGGTCGTCTCGTTCTAGCCCCCAGCTTGTGGCAATCAGAAATGTTTCTTCTCCCTCTACTGCATAATAATAAGTATGCCATGGTGGTACTGTGGTTTTGTCCAGAACGTAATATCCATTATATCCCAAAAGATCGTTAAATTCTTCTCTGATTATTTCCTCTTCGGTTGAAGCTTCGGATATGGTTTCGTCTTCCGTTGAAGCTTCAGATATGGTTCCATTTTCTGTTGAAGCTTCAGATATGGTTTCACCTTGTGTGTCAGTGCTGGTTGAAAATAAAAGTGCTAAGATCAAAGCAACAGCTGTTACAAGAAAACCAACAACCGGTAAGGTGCATTTGTGCTCTAATATGTTTTTAATTCGAGCTTTTACATCCCCTTCTTGAAAACAAACAGGAGCAGTAAATATGTTTTTGGTATGGGGGAGTGTACCGGAAGCTGCCTGCAGCAATGCGTAGGCGTATTGTTTTTTTTCTTCCTGACTCAGGTTTTTGATAACAAGGTTTCAAATATGTTGTATAGACTGTTTTCATTTGTAATACGGTTATTTTCATTAGAATCTGTGTCATTTCCTAATATATCATAATGATCTGCTGCAGAAGGATATACAGCAGAATCAGTTTCTGCAGCGTAATCATAGGTTGGACCATCCAAGATGTTCGAGCTTACAGATTCCGTGAAAGGACTGTGTATGAGTCCATGATTCCAAAATCCCACCGGCAAATTGATTTTCCATGGAACTGCTAAATAGAAAAATAGAATGAACCACAATCCTACTATGTATTTGTGAGAAATACGTAGCTTTTGGAATAATAGACGTGTGAGGAAGAGAATAAAAAAATGATACTTCCTTGTAAACTCATCTTGAAAATTGTAATATAAATGCTCTGCATAAAATTCTCCCTTCGCATCAACTAGCATTCGTCAATAATTCTTTTTAGTTCTTCGATTTCCTTTGTTGAAAGCTTTTTTTGTGAAACAAACGCGGCTACAAATTCAGGAAGACAGCCGTCAAAGGTTGTTTCAACCAGTTCTTCTATTTTCTTGGCTTGAAATTGCTGCTTGGAAAGTAGAGAAGATACGGTGCCATGATTATTTTGAAATATCCCTTTATCACATAATCTCCTTAAAACAGTATAAGTAGTAGACCTTTTCCACTTCAGTTCTGAAAGACATAGTTTGGCAAGGTCTCCGGATGTGATTGGTTCATAATTCCAGATAAGTTCTGCAAATTTCATTTCAATTTCACCTAATTTATATTCTGACATAGAAACCTCCTTGTCTACAAAATGTAGATTATAAATGTAGTTTACAAACTGTAGACTGATTTGTCAATGGATTTTTTACAAGTTGTAAACTTCTTGAAATGTAATTTTGGGAGGATTAGAAAACATTGTTTTATATAGAAGCAGCATGTGTATAAACGATATGTAAAAAACTGGAAATAAATTTAGATAGATTATTGCAATTATTTTAAAAACATGTTATTTTATTATAAAATAGTAATGATTACTATTATCGAAAGGAGGAGATTGAAATGAGAAAGGATATAAAAAAGTTTTACTATAATCGAGCAGTAAATGATATATTAGACCGGGAATTTGATCAGGCTGTATCTATTGAATGCGTGAAGCTGGGGGTACATCATATTTTCTGGAAGAAGAATTTTCATTGGTACGTGGTTGCTGTAGAAAGTCTTGAACGTGCCTATCGCAGAGTGGAGGAAGTGAAGAGTAAGGTGTGCTGTGGTCCTGCAAATTTTGATATTGAAAAGCTGATGTTAGTATTAAAAGATGGGGAAGTGATTGAAATCCGGATTGGTGACGGGGTGAAGCAGGCAGCTGAGCATTTATACAGTGAGCTTCGCAGACAGCATCCGCAACTGCAGTATGGGAAAATATAATGATGCAAGTCTAGCTCCAATCAATGCAGCAAGTTTATTTCAAAAAGCTATTACAAGTTTATTTTGAGAATTCCTTGACTATTGCCCGTAAATTTACTATACTAATTAGAAGTATGGAGAATTATGCATACTGGGAAGAGGTACCGCATGATAAAGAGTATGACAGGCTTTGGTCGCTGTGAGATTATGGAGGGAGACCGTAAGTATACGGTGGAGATGAAATCCGTAAACCACAGATATTTGGATGTCAATATTAAGATGCCCAAGAAATTATATATGTTTGAAAGTGCTATCAGAAGTGAGCTGAAGAAATATGCTGCCAGAGGCAAGGTAGATATTTTTATTTCCATGGAGGATTTTTCGGAAAATACTGCTATGGTTCGTTACAATAAGGAGCTTGCGAGCGAGTATATGGCTCATTTAGAGCAGATGGCAGCGGATTTTCATCTGGACAATGATATTCGTGTTTCTACTTTGTCCCGTTATCCGGAGGTGCTTACCATGGAGGAGGCTGCTGCGGATGAGGAAGAACTTTGGAAGGAATTGCAGCAGGCTTTTAAAGGGGCTGCAGAGCAGTTTTTGGCAGCTCGTATTACAGAAGGTGAGCATTTACGTAATGATTTGATTGACAAACTGGATGGAATGCTGAAAAGAGTTGCTTTTATTGAAGAGCGCTCTCCACAGATTGTACAGGAGTACAGAGAGAAGCTTGAAGCCAAGGTCAAGGAGCTTTTAGGTGACACCAAGGTAGATGAGGCACGACTTTTGACAGAGGTTACTATTTTTGCTGATAAGGCTTGTGTGGATGAGGAGATTGTCCGGTTGAAGAGCCATATCGCTACTACCAAGGCTACTTTGCTTCAGGGCGGTGATATCGGTCGTAAGTTAGATTTTATTGCTCAAGAGATGAACAGAGAAGCCAATACTACATTGTCAAAGTCTAACGATTTGGAGATTTCCAATTGTGCCATTGAGCTTAAGACAGAGATTGAGAAGGTGCGTGAGCAGATTCAGAACATTGAATAATAAACAGGGGGCAGAGAGTATGCAGCAAAAAGGTATTCTGATTGTAGTAAGCGGTTTCGCCGGTACCGGTAAGAGTACAGTAGTAAAGATGCTTACAGAAAAGTACAATGAACAATACGCACTCAGCATTTCCATGACAACGAGGAAGCCGAGAGAGTATGAGACTCATGGGGTAGAGTATTTCTTTGCCACCAAGGAGGAGTTTGAACAGAAGATTTCAGAGGGCGGTTTTATAGAGCATGCATGTTATGTTGGTAATTATTACGGCACCCCGAAGGATTATGTGGAGGAGCAGTTAGAGGCCGGCAAGGATGTACTTCTTGAGATTGAGATTCAGGGAGCCCTGCAGGTCAAAGAAAAGCTTCCGGGTACGATGTTGGTGTTTGTGATGCCGCCAAGTGCAGAGATTTTATTCAATCGTTTAAAGGGCAGAGGTACGGAGACGGATGCTGTTATTCAACAGAGAATGCTTCGTGCCGTGGAAGAGAGTCAGGGCATTGAGCAGTATGATTACATACTTGTCAATGATGACATAGATGTATGTGTGGAGAGTCTTCATCAGATGATCCAGTCTGAGAAAAATCGCGCTTTCCGCAATATTCCTTTTATAGAGAATATGAGAAAAGAATTAGTGGACCTTAAGAAAGGAGAAGTATAAAATGTTACATCCATCTTATGCAGAATTAATGCAGGTAGTTAATGAGGAAACAGAGGGCGATACTCCTGTAGTTAACAGCCGTTACTCTATTGTTATGGCTACCGCAAGAAGAGCACGTCAGCTGATCGACGGTTCAAAGCCTTTGGTAAATACCAAGATTGATAAGGCTTTAAGTGTTGCTGTGGAAGAAGTAAACCAGGGCAAGATTAAGATTATAACAGAAGAATAATCCATATTTATACAGACGACAAGGGCAGGCTGCTGCAGAAGTATCATAGCATTTTCCGGGCGTTACCGGAGTGATGTATATTATTTTTGTAGTAGCCGTTGTTATATTTAAGAGACTTTGAACTATGCTGCATGATGAGGGTGCATAAATACACATTCACCATGTGGAGGTATAGGGAGAATATCAGCAGTCTTTTCTTTGTTGTCTGATTTGACAGGTGTAGATTTATGAAGATAATGTTTGTATCCTTGGGCTGCGATAAGAATCTGGTGGACAGTGAGAAGATGCTGGGCATGTTGGCAGACAGGGGATTTGAATTTACGGATGATGAATCTGAGGCAGAGGTGGCGGTAGTAAATACCTGTACCTTTATTCACGATGCCAAGGAGGAGAGTATTAATACATTAATTGAAATGGGACAATACAAGACAGAGGGTAAGCTTAAGGCATTGATTGCCACCGGATGTCTGGCACAGCGCTATCATGAAGAGATTCGTGAACAGATTCCGGAGGTGGATGCGATACTGGGGACTACTGCCATTGAGCATATCGTAGAGGCAGTGGAAGGAGTATTGGCCAATCAGAAGCCGGAATATTTAGAGGATATTCAGCATTTGGCGGCTACCAAAGGCAGACGTGTGGTGACTACCGGCGGTCATTTTGCCTATCTGAAGATTGCAGAGGGCTGCGATAAGTTTTGTACCTATTGTATTATTCCAAAGGTGCGTGGTCGTTTCCGCTCTGTTCCTATGGAGGATTTGCTTGCAGAAGCCAGAGCATTAGTAGAGCAGGGTGTAAAGGAATTGATTCTGGTAGCTCAGGAGACGACACTTTACGGTAAGGACTTATACGGTAAGAAATGTCTCGCAGAGCTGTTGCATAAGTTATGCGAGATTGAGGGCTTGTACTGGGTACGTATTTTGTACTGTTATCCGGAAGAAATCGATGATGAACTGATTGCCGCTATTCGCGATGAAGAGAAGGTGGTGCCGTATCTGGATTTGCCGATCCAGCATGCTTCTGATATAATTTTAAAGCGTATGGGCAGACGCACCACCAATGCGGATCTGAGGAATATTATCTCTAAGCTCCGTGCAGAAATTCCGGATATTGCGCTGCGTACCAGCTTGATCAGTGGTTTCCCGGGGGAGACAGAGGAGGACCATGAGGAGTTGTATCACTTTGTTAATGAAATGGAATTTGATCGCCTGGGTGTGTTTACTTATTCACAGGAGGACAATACTCCGGCAGCAGTTATGCCGAATCAGATTGCAGAAGAGGTAAAGGCAGCCCGCAGAGATGAGCTTATGGAGCTGCAGCAGGCCATTGCTTTCGAGAAGGCTGAGGATATGGTGGGTCAGGTTCTTTGGTGTATGATCGAAGGTAAGGTAGCAGACGAGGATGTGTATGTGGGCCGTACCTACAAGGACGCACCGAATGTGGACGGATATATTTTTATTCAGACTACAGCAACCCTTATGACAGGGGATTTTGTAAAAGTACTTGTTACGGACAGTAACGAATATGATTTGATAGGAGAGATATACCATGAATTTGCCTAATAAACTAACTGTATTTCGCGTGATTTTAGTGATTCCTTTTGTAGTACTGCTTTTGGGGCAGGAAGCCGGCTGGGGTTGGTTTGATGCACTTTTCGGCGGCATTATGCAATATATGAACTGGGTTACACTGGTCATTTTTGTGGTGGCATGCCTGACGGATTTGCTGGATGGTAAAATTGCCCGTAAGCACAATCTGATTACCAATTTCGGTAAGTTTATGGACCCATTGGCAGATAAGCTGTTGGTTTGTGCCGCTTTAATCTGTCTGATTGAATTGGGACGTATCCCGGCATATATTGTTGTAATTATCATCAGCAGAGAGTTTATTATCAGCGGATTTAGGTTGATTGCTTCTGACAACGGCGTGGTAATCGCAGCCAGTATGTGGGGCAAATACAAGACCACATTCCAGATGATTATGGTGATTTTAATGCTTGCCAATATTCCGGCACTGCAGTTAGTGACAGACATTGTAATGTGGATTGCTACGGCGCTGACCATTATTTCCTTGGTGGATTATATTTATAAGAATAAAAGTATTTTGGACGATTTTAAATAATTATGATAGTAGAATTGATTTCTGTAGGAACTGAAATATTAATGGGCAATATTGTCAATACCAATGCAGCATATCTGGCATCCAGATGTGCGGATTTGGGTGCTGTCTGCTATTTTCAGACAGTAGTGGGCGATAATCCGGGTCGATTAGAGTCTACCTTGCAGCTGGCTCTTTCCAGAGCAGATGCGGTGATTTTGACCGGAGGACTGGGACCTACCCAGGATGATTTGACCAAGCAGACGGTAGCTAAGCTTTTTGGCAGAGAGATTTACCGGGATGAGGCCACCTGCGAGTCCTTACGGGCCTATTTTAATCGAAGAGGGATTGCCTGTACGGAGAATAATTTCCGACAGGCAGATATACCGGAGGGGGCGAAGATTTTGCCGAATCATAATGGGACTGCGCCCGGAATTTATATTTTTGATGACACGAAGCATGTATTTTTGCTTCCGGGGCCTCCTAATGAGATGAAGCCTATGTTTGAAGAAAGTGTGGCACCAAAGCTGTCTGCTTTAAGCGGAGAGGTGATTTACAGCCGCATGGTAAAGGTGTGCGGCATTCCTGAGTCTACTGCTGAGACTATGATTTCCGATATCTTAGAAGGACAGACCAATCCTACCATTGCACCTTATGCGAAGCTGGGGGAGGTACATTTTCGGGTATCAGCCAAGGCATGTGATGAAGAGGCTGCATCGGCTTTGGTACTTCCTGTGGTAGAGGAGCTTCAGAGGCGTTTTGGACCGGCCGTATACAGTACCCATGAAAAGGAAGAGTTGGAGGATGCGGTGATTGCTCTTTGCAAAGACAAAGGCTACCGTATTACTACGGCAGAATCGTGTACCGGAGGCCTTATCAGTGCCAGACTGGTGAATGTATCCGGGGCCAGCGCTTGCTTTGACAGAAGCTTTGTTACCTATGCCAATGAGGCCAAGATAGAAGAACTGGGAGTAAATCCTGAAACTTTAGCCCGAGTGGGAGCAGTCAGTGAAGAAACAGCTATGGAAATGGCTGTAGGCGCACAGAAGCATAGTGGTGCGGAGGTTGCAGTAGCGGTAACCGGTATTGCAGGACCTACAGGAGGCACACCACAGAAGCCGGTAGGACTGGTTTATGTGGCATGTGCCGTGAAGGAACGTGTATGGGTACGCAAGCATCAGTTTGGCGGTAATCGTACCAAAAATCGCGAAAACACAGTGACTGTAGCACTTGCCATGGCACGAAACTGCATATTAGAGTATGAAGGTATTATGTATCACCAGGAGATGATTTAATCTTTGGTGATCATATACACATTGTATTACAAAGAGTATGAGATAAGTTACTGGAAAAGCATTGAAAATTACTTATAATTTTCAAAAAAGGTGTTGACAAAAGCAAACATATGTTTTATTCTGATACCAGACAGAACATTTGTTCCTTTTGACATAGATAGGATGAGATGGCAGTGTTCTTGTGAAGAACTGCCCAGATTTACTGTTTTATTACTGAGACCTGGAGAGATTAAGGAGATAGAACATGGATAGAAATGAGAAACTGAAAGCACTTGATGCAGCATTAGGACACATTGAGAAGCAATATGGCAAGGGCGCGGTTATGAAGCTGGGGGATTCCTCTGCACAGATGAATGTAGAGACCATTCCTACCGGTGCTTTGAGTCTGGATATTGCGCTTGGACTTGGCGGTATTCCCAAGGGACGTATCATTGAGATTTACGGTCCCGAGTCTTCCGGTAAGACTACCGTTACATTACATATGATTGCTGAGGTACAGAAGAGAGGCGGTATTGCAGGATTTATTGATGCTGAGCATGCGTTGGATCCTGTATATGCCAAGAATATCGGTGTAGATATTGATAATTTGTACATTTCTCAGCCGGATAACGGAGAGCAGGCTCTTGAAATTACTGAGACCATGGTACGCTCAGGTGCCATTGATATTATTGTAGTAGACTCTGTTGCAGCATTAGTGCCAAAGGCTGAGATTGACGGTGATATGGGTGACTCACATGTGGGATTGCAGGCCAGATTGATGTCTCAGGCACTGCGTAAGTTGACCGGTATTATCAGCAAGTCCAACTGCACAGTTATCTTTATCAATCAGCTTCGTGAGAAGGTGGGCGTTATGTTTGGTAATCCGGAGACAACTACCGGTGGCCGAGCTTTGAAGTTCTATGCATCTGTACGTTTGGATGTCAGAAGAGTGGAAGCCTTAAAGCAGGGCGGAGACGTAATTGGTAACCGTACCAGAGTAAAGGTAGTAAAGAATAAGATCGCACCTCCATTTAAGGAAGCAGAGTTTGACATTATGTTTGGTGAGGGAATTTCTACAGTAGGTGATATTGTGGATCTTGCTGCCAGCTGTGATGTTATTAAGAAATCCGGTGCATGGTATTCTTATGAAGGCAATAAGATAGGTCAAGGCAGAGAAAACACCAAGACATTCCTGAAAGAACATCCGGAGATGTTGACTGAAGTGGAACAGAAGGTTCGTGAGTATTACGGCTTACAGGCAGATATACCTGCCGGAAGTAGTGACTCAGCAGTTAAAGCAACACGTAAATCCAGTACTGAAGAAGTATAATCTGATGCTATGACAGTGACAGATATTATAGAATATAATACCAAAAAGGTGCTCGTTCGTTTAGATGAGCACCTTGTGTTTCCTATATACAAAGGGGAAATTCCTAAATACCATATTATCTGCGGTGAAGAATTACCGCCGGAGGCTTACAGGAAGCTATTGGAGGAAGTACTTCCTAAACGGGTAAAGCTTCGTGCTATGAGCCTTTTACAAAAGAGGAGCTATACCAGAGAAAGTCTTAAACGTAAGCTTTTAGAAAACAGATATCCGGAATATATGATTGAAGAAGCTTTGGATTATGTGACAGCTTATCATTATCTGGATGATGCCAGATATGCAGAGGAGTATATTCGATGTTATGGGGCGACCCGTAGTAAACGTAGAATTTTACAGGAGCTGTATAGGAAAGGGATTAGTCAGGATATAGCAGAACGTATTTGGAATCAATTTGAAGAAGAAAATGAACCACTGGATGAAGTTTCTCAGATCAGGGAGTTGATGAGAAAGAAGGGCTTTGACACTGTTCAGGCTGATCGGAAGTCAATTGTCAAAATGATGAATTATTTATACCGGAAAGGGTACAGCACAGACAATATTAGGCGATGTATTGCTGTAGAAGAGGATTAACAGATATAGCAATTGGTTCTATATTGTCTGTAAATGTCCGGGCAGGAATAGGAAAATCAGCTTACAGAAAACTTGCGGTGCATTGTATAGAATATTACAGAAAATTACGAAAATCCAAGAGGAATTTTCCTTGACATTATGCAATTTTTACATTACAATTATAAAGGTGCATTTGTGATTTGTTCTTTTCTACAAACAAATGCACAATAATTAA
The DNA here is from genome assembly GCA_045646695.1 of Lachnospiraceae bacterium. Classification (GTDB taxonomy): domain Bacteria; phylum Bacillota; class Clostridia; order Lachnospirales; family Lachnospiraceae; genus RGIG6307. Next base: position 34,157 of record JAZRLF010000088.1, on the reverse strand, counting down.
ATAAGGAGGAGCTTCCTGTATGTTGTCTATCGGCACCGTTTGTCTGATAGTTCTGGCATGTCTCGTAGTAGCTGTTCCGGTTACCGCTGTAATCACTATTGCATATCGTAAGAATGTATCCGAGAAGAAGATTGGTAACGCTGAGGAAAAGGCTAGAGAAATTATCGATGAAGCTCTCAAAACTGCTGATGCAAAGAAGCGTGAAGCTTCCTTAGAGATTAAGGAAGAATCCATTCGTGCTAAGAACGAATTGGATAAGGAGATTAAAGAGCGCAGAACAGAAGTGCAGCGCTATGAAAGACGCGTTCAGCAGAAAGAGGAAAACATCGATAAGAAATCAGATGCTATCGAAAAGAAAGAAGCAGGCTTAGTAGAGAGAGAAAAAGCTCTTGAAAAAGAGAAAATCGAAATCTCCAAGTTAAGCGAGCAAAGAGTACAGGAACTGGAAAGAATCTCTGGTCTTACCTCCGACCAGGCAAAAGACTACTTATTGAAAATTGTTGAAGATGAAGTGAAACATGAAACCGCTCTTATGATTAAAGAAATGGACACAAGAGCAAAAGAAGAAGCAGACAAGAGAGCAAGAGATTATGTGGTTACCGCTATTCAGAAATGTGCAGCAGACCATGTATCTGAGACCACAATTTCTGTTGTACAGCTTCCGAACGACGAGATGAAAGGACGCATCATAGGACGAGAGGGACGTAATATTCGTACCTTAGAGACTATGACAGGTGTTGATTTGATTATCGATGATACTCCGGAAGCAGTTGTGTTGTCCAGTTTTGATCCAATTCGAAGAGAGGTAGCAAGGATTGCCCTTGAAAGACTGATTGTTGACGGTCGTATCCATCCGGCTCGTATTGAAGAGATGGTGGAGAAGGCACAGCGAGATGTTGAAATCATGATTAAAGAGGAAGGTGAAGCAGCAACTCTTGAAGTTGGTGTTCATGGCATACATCCGGAATTGATTCGCTTACTTGGTAAGATGAAATTCAGAACCAGTTACGGCCAGAATGCATTAAAGCATTCTGTGGAAGTGGCACAGCTTTCAGGCTTGTTAGCAGCAGAACTTGGCTTGGATGTCAGAATTGCAAAGCGCGCAGGTTTATTACATGATATTGGTAAAGCTGTAGACCGTGAGATGGAAGGTACCCATATTCAGTTAGGTGTAGAGCTTTGTAAGAAATACAAAGAGAATGCTACAGTTATTAATGCTGTAGAATCTCACCATGGTGATGTGGAGCCGAATTCCTTGATTTCTTGTTTGGTACAGGCTGCAGATACGATTTCTGCTGCAAGACCGGGTGCCAGAAGAGAAACATTTGAAGCATATACAACCAGACTGAAACAATTAGAAGAAATCACAAACAATTTCAAAGGTGTAGACAAATCTTTTGCTATTCAAGCAGGTAGAGAGATTCGAGTAATGGTAGTTCCGGAGCAGGTATCTGATGCAGATATGATTTTGATGGCCCGTGACATTTCCAAGAAGATTGAAGCTGAAATGGAATACCCAGGTCAGATTAAAGTAAATCTTATCAGAGAAAGTCGTGCGGTTGACTATGCGAAGTAAGGATTAACCATACTAATCCAGTACTAGAACTAGAAAAGGTTATAATTTATGGCACTTTCCTATTGGAAGGTGCCATTTTTATAATATTAGTATTTGTTGTCATGCCAGATAGTGGCGCATAATTTTAAGGGCATTTTTTTCCAATCTGGATACTTGGGCCTGGGATATACCGATCATTTCTGCTACCTCCATTTGTGTTTTCCCTTCAAAAAAACGGAGGATAATGATTTCTTTTTCTCTGCTTCCCAGACGCTTGAGCGCTTCGTTTAAAGAAATTTGTTCTACCCACAATTCTTCTTTGTTTTTTTTGTCACTGATCTGATCCATGACATAAAGGGTATCTCCACCATCCGTATAAATAGGCTCATATAAGCTCATGGGACTTTGAATGGCATCCAGCGCATAGATAATGTCTTCTCTTGGGATACCGATTTCCGCAGATATTTCATCCAAAGTGGGTTCTTTTTGGTTCGCTTTTTGCATAACTTCTTTGACTTGCAGGGCGCGATAAGCAATATCTTTTAAAGAACGACTGACCCGGATACTACCGCCGTCTCTCAGATATCTTCTGATCTCGCCAATGATCATGGGTACAGCATAAGTGCTGAATTTTACCCCAAGTGTTCGATCAAAATTATCAATGGCCTTGATAAGTCCTACACAGCCAATCTGAAACAAATCGTCAACATTTTCATCACTTCCCCCAAAGCGTTTGATAACACTTAATACAAGTCTTAAATTACCTTCTATATATTGTTCTCTTGCTTCCATGTCACCTTCTGCAATGCGATCAAAAAGTCGGATTTTTTCCTCTTCTTTCAGTAAAGGAAGCTTTGATGTGTTTACTCCGCAAATTTCTACTTTTCCCATAAAGACCCCCAAAGTTTAAGCTTTTTTATTACTTATCTTTGGTAGACAGGTTTTAGTATGAACAAAAACGTGGAGATTTATTCTTTTGACACATATAATAAAATAAAAAGGTGTGTTATGCTGTATTCTGAATTGAAGTGTAAAGAAGTTATTAATATAAGAGACTGTAGAAAGCTGGGAAGAGTACAGGACATCGAGTTTGATTGCTGCACCGGTTGCATTGAAAAAATATATATACCAGCCTGCTGCGGAAAATTTGGATGTTTGTTTCCTACAGAGCCTGATTATGTGATATGTTTTCGTGAAATAAAACAAATTGGCCCGGATATTATTTTGGTTGACGTGAAATAAGTATTTTGGTAAAATAAAGTAATACGTTTACAGGCTTACAGTACGATGTAAGAGCTAGGAGGCAAATGATGAAATGTCCGTTTTGTAATTATGAAAATACGAAGGTAATTGATTCCAGACCTGCAGAAGAAACCAATTCTATCCGCAGAAGACGGGTGTGTGAAGATTGTGGCAAACGGTTTACCACTTATGAGAAGATAGAGACTTTACCGGTTATGATCGTGAAAAAGGACCATACTCGTGAAGCCTATGACCGTTCCAAGGTAGAAAAGGGAATTATGCGTGCCTGTCATAAGAGACCGATTAGCTCTGAGCAGATGTCAGAGGCCGTAGATTCAGTGGAAAATGGTATCTTTTCTCTGGAAAAGAGTGAGGTGGATTCTTCTTATGTAGGAGAATTGATCATGGAGAAGTTAAAAGGCTTAGATCCGGTTGCATATGTTAGATTTGCGTCTGTGTATCGTGAATTTAAGGATGCAGATACTTTTATGGAAGAATTAAAGAAATTCTTAGATAAATAATCAATTTTACAGATAGTAAAGCGTATCTAAATAGCAGATGATATTGTATAGAGGAATTTACTCAGATGAATTTACGCAGACAAATTTATACCGACGAATGTATAGAGACAAATTTATACAGCCGAACCTTAGGATAACAGAGTTGTTTAGAAATATCTGATGGATTAATTTATACGAAGGATCAAAAACATTGGAGGATGTTATGAACGAAAAAATTGCAAAAGCCAAAAAATATGTAAAAGGTGTTGAAAAATTAAGAGTTGTGCTTCTTTGTGTATCAGTTGTGATGCTTGTTTATATGTATTTTGGACAGAAGTTATGGGGAGAACTGAATTGGTATACCACATCTGTACAATACATGTATGGTATACTTTCTTATCTGGTGCTTGGTATTGTGGCTGCAAGCTTCGGTAAGGTGTTTTTGGTAATGTACCACAACTCACTGGTGAAGAAGTTATAATACGAAAGGAGCATCTCACCAAAAGAGGTGTTCCTTTTTGTAACCAAATATGCAGATGAAGCAGAGACAGTCTTTCAATGCACTTAGAAGGGATTTGAAGATTTTATGATAAAAACATTTTATCCGGATGCTTACTTAGACAGTGTGCATGAGGTGGATTTTGCCGCTTTTAAGGCACAGGGCTACAAGGCAGTTATATTTGATATTGATAATACACTGGTGTGTCATGGCGCACCTGCTACACCGGAGATTATTCTATTTTTTGAAAGGCTTCGTAACATGGGATTTCAGATCATGGTGATGTCCAACAATAAAGAACCCCGTGTAAAGAGCTTTGCAGAGGCTGTAGGAGGTATTGGTTATATTTATAAGGCCAATAAACCGGCAAAAAGCGGATATATGTACTGCATGCAGGTGATGGGGACAAAAGCCAGTGAAACCTTGTTTGTTGGCGATCAGCTTTTTACGGATGTCTGGGGCGCCAAAAGATGCGGGATTTACAGTATTTTGGTAAAGCCTATTGATAAGAAAGAAGAGTTCCAAATTATACTGAAGCGTTATTTAGAGCGGATTGTACTTTATTTTTACAAAAGGAGTGTGAACGCAAGTGGAAATAAACATTAACGGACGGACCAAAACGCTGGCGGTTATCGGTAATCCGGTGGAGCATACCCTGTCACCGGTTATTCATAATGAATTGGCCAAGGTTTTCGGTCATAATGTGGTTTATACACCATATTTAGTAGATACAGATTTGGAAGGAGCTGTCAGAGGTGCAGCGGCGCTTCATTTCGCCGGAATGAATGTGACTGTGCCCCATAAGACAGAGGTGATCCAATACATCAAAGAGATTGATGGATTTGCCAAGCAAATAGGTGCCGTGAATACCCTGGTCCCTATAGAGGGCGGTTTTAAGGGGTATAATACGGATATTCCGGGATTGTATCGTGGAATGCTAAGTGATGGTGTGTCGATAGAAGGGGAGCAGATCATTATCCTGGGAGCAGGAGGAGCAGCCAGGAGTGTTGCCATGCTGGCTTTGGACAAAGGTGCAGACCATGTTTATATCCTAAACAGAACCTTGCAAAAGGCACAGGCCATTTCAGAGGAAGTCAATGCATTGGCGGGACGAAGCTTTGCTACAGCGATGGAGCTTCGGGATTATTCTAATCTGGCAGGACAAAAGTATTTGTGTATACAGGCTACCAGTGTGGGGCTGCATCCTCATGTAGAGGATACAGTAATGGAAGACGCAGGTTTTTACGAACTGATACATACGGGATATGATTTGATTTACAATCCATACGAAACCAAATTTATGAAGCTGGTAAAGGCTCATGGAGGACAAGCTTTTAACGGGCTGAAAATGTTACTGTACCAAGGCATTATTGCTTATGAATTATGGAATGATATATCTGTTTCAGAATCTGTGGCAACACATATTTTGGACAGGCTGAGAGAGGCTTTAGGTTTATAATTATGAAACACGTAATACTGATAGGGTTTATGGGCAGCGGTAAATCTACCATTGGCTATAGATTGAGCTACCGACTGAAAAAGTGTCTGATTGATACCGACAAGTTAATAGAGCAAAAAGAGGGCATGTCCATTTCAGAGATGTTTGCACAAAAGGGAGAAGCTTATTTTCGTCAAAAGGAAACGGAGTATTTGAGCAGATTGTCCGGGGAACTGGGCAGCAGGATTGTTTCATTGGGCGGAGGCACTCCTATCCGGGAAGAAAATCAGGGGATTATCAAGACTTTGGGTAAGGTTATTTATTTAAAGGCTTCTCCGGATACGATTTATGAAAGAGTGAAGCATGATACCAAAAGACCTCTTTTACAATGTGAAAATCCAAAAGCTCGCATTGAGCAATTGCTGAAGGAGAGAGATGCTATTTATGAGAGTGTGGCGGATGTGATCGTCTGCGTGGATGGTAAGAATATGAAGGACATAGTCCAGGAGATAGTGGAGGCAGTAAGCAATGAAGATTTTAGTCATTAACGGACCTAATTTAAATTTTCTCGGGATTCGAGAAAAAAGTGTATACGGCAATCAGGATTATGCATATTTACAAAAAATAATTGCTGAAAAAGGCAATGAGATCGGAGCTGATATTGAGGTTTTTCAGAGTAATTATGAAGGCGGCATTATTGATCGTATTCAGGAGTCTTACTTTGACGGAACGGATGCTTTGATCATTAATCCGGGAGCGTACACCCATTACAGTTATGCGATCAGAGATGCATTGGCCAGCATCACTGTTCCTAAGGTAGAGATCCATATATCTGATATTACCAAAAGAGAGGCATTCCGACAGGTTTCTGTGACCTGTGAAGTGTGCGATCACCAGATTTATGGCAAGGGTTTACAGGGATATTTAGAAGCAATTGACTTTTGTTTGGCACAAATTGAAAAAAACAGTTGAAAAATTGAAACGAATCATGTAAAATAAGCAAAGGAATATCGTTATATACATTTAGGAGGATTTTTTATGATTTCTGCAGGTGATTTCAGAAATGGTGTTACCATCGAATATGAAAATAATATTTATCAGATCATCGAGTTCCAGCATGTTAAGCCGGGTAAGGGCGCTGCATTCGTAAGAACAAAGTTGAAAAACATTATCAGTGGCGGTGTAGTTGAAAAGACTTTCAGACCAACTGAAAAGTGTCCACAGGCACGTATTGACAGAAAAGATATGCAGTACTTATTTGCTGACGGTGATTTATTCAACTTTATGGATATGGAAACCTATGATCAGATCGCTTTAAATGCTGATGCTATCGGTGATGCATTAAAGTTTGTTAAGGAAAATGAAGTATGTAGAATCTGCTCTCACAATGGTAATGTATTTGCTGTAGAGCCACCTACTTTCGTTGAATTAGCTATTACTGAGACTGAGCCGGGCTTCAAGGGTGATACTGCTACAGGTGCTACTAAGCCTGCTACTGTTGAAACAGGCGCAACTGTATTGGTTCCATTATTCGTTGAAATCGGTGATGTTATTAAGATTGATACCCGTACAGGTGAATATCTGTCCAGAGTATAATAAGTTCTGGTAATTTCATATTTATAGCTTTTACAAATGATAACACCATGCAGGGGAGTACTGCGTGGTGTTTATTGTTTCATGGAAAAGTACTTTTTCCTATGTAATGATAATAGCTTCAAAAGGATGTTTGTGACAAATTCCGGATAGATTTGTATGAGAGAATTATATTTTATATTCTTGAAAGGAATCTATTTATGAACTATACCGAATTTAGAGAAGCAATTTTAGAAGCCTTACAGGGCATTGTACCAAAGAATATTACCGCTAAGCCGGTAGCTGTTGAGAAACTGAACAGTTGTATGCGACATGGTATTATGTTTGAGCATGAAGGAGTAAATTATGCGCCCACCATATATTTGGAGCCATTTTATAAAAGCTTCCAAAAGGGCTATTCCGTAGAAGAATTGGCAGAAGAGCTATACTGTTGTTATATAGAAGAAACCGGTGATGTGCCGGAGTGTGTACAATTGTTGCAGCAGTATGAGACTGCTAAGGAGTATATTTTTTGTAAGTTGATTCATATTGAGGAAAACCGCAAACTTCTGGAGGAGGTTCCCCATAGGGTATTTCTTGATTTTGCAATTGTAGCTTATTTTGAAGTGAATGGGGAACAGCTTTACAAGGGCAGTGTTTTGATCAAAAATACCTACTTGTCCTATTGGGATGTGTCGGAGGAAGCGTTGTTGGAGTATGCCATAAAGCATACGAAGGAAGCTAAGAGGACGATGTTATGCCATATGACGGAGGTATTAGACAGTTTTTGCGGTAATGAAGAGAAGGAATTTATGAGTTGTTCCGGGCAGGAGATGTATGTGCTTACTAATACAGAGAAGTATTGGGGAGCTATACAGATTTATTTTCCGGAGGCGCTTGATGCAGTCAGAGAGAAGATAAAAGAGGATTTTTATTTGATTCCGTCTTCTGTGCATGAGTGGATTGTGATACCTGCAGCACAGATTCCGGAAAGGGACCTTTTGTTTACAATGGTCCGGGAAGTGAATGAAAGTGAGGTGCTGGAAGAGGAAGTTCTTTCCAATAATATTTATTATTACTCAGTTGATTTACAAAAAATTTATATTTATGAGCATAGAATTGACAAAAATGACTAGACTTTTTTAAAAGCCTGTGCTATTATAGCAAAGGTGGCGTAATAATTTCGTAATATATTACAGTTTTGTGTCCGTAGTCTAATGGATAGAACGGAGGCCTCCGACGCCTTTAATGCAGGTTCGATTCCTGTCGGACACATTTCGCCGCCTTTGCAGCTTTTTAGATAGCGAGGTTAAAATGAAGTTTATTAATTTAAAAGTATTGATTCCGATATGTGTCGTAGTGGTTGTAGCGGTTCTGGTTGCAAACACATTAATGACCAGGGAAGATGCTGTTGCTGCTAACGAAGAAGTATCAGAAACAGTGGCTACAACGGAAGAAACGGTATCTGCCATTAGTTCAGATAATCCGTTAGAAGCCGACTTGTATGAGCCGATTAATAGCTTGGTTGTAACATACTTAAATGCATTGGCAGAGGGCGATGTAGATACGATTCATTCCATTACCAACAATATGACAGACATCCAGCGTATCCGTGTAACAGAGCTTGGTAAGTATATCGATGCATTTCCTGAATACAATGTTTTCACCAAGATAGGTCCTACAGAAGGCAGCTACATCGTATATGCAGCGGTGAGAGCCCAGTTTCCGGGAGTTGATATTCTAGTTCCGGGAATATATTGTTTCTATGTGTGTACAGATGAAACAGGTAATTATTATTTTAATGAAGGCACCCTTACAGAGGAAGAACAGATTTATATCGATGCCATTAATGCTGATGAAAGTGTTATCAGTCTGATGACTGCTATTGATACGGAATATCAGGCACTTTTAGAGAGCGATGAGCAGGTTCGTACTTATATGGAAGTTATGCAGAATGAAATCCGTGTTGCAGTAGGTACTGCTTTGGCCAGCATTGCAGCAGAGCAAGAGGCTGTCAGTGAGACTGAGCCTGTAAACGAGGATCCGACTATTTTGCATGCTGCATGTCAGGCTGTTACTACAGAGACTATTAATGTACGTTCTTCTGACAGTGAGACAGCTGATAAGCTGGGAAGTATTGCCAGAGGCACTACAATTGACGTAATTGAAATTCGTGTAAATGGTTGGGCCAAGATTAATTATCAAGGTAAGGAAGCTTACCTGAAGACTGATTATTTACAGGTGATTGAAGAGCCGGATGAAGCAGGTGCCGGTGAAAATGTAGCAAACGGTACAGCTATTGCTAATACTACCGTGAATGTTCGTTCTGAAGCAAGTACTTCATCCAGTCGTATCGGACAGGTACTGAAAGGTGCTACCATTGAGTGGATTGCAGATGTAGAGGACGGCTGGAGTAAGATTATTTACGAAGGCAAGGTCGGATACGTAAAAAGTGAATATTTAGACAAGCAATAAATGTATGATTTTTTGAATAATGTACAAACTATGGAGGGATACTGAAAAGTATCTCTCTTTTATTATGACTCGGGAAAATATTATTTTCTATGCAAGAACGATATATAAGGGGAGAAGATGGGAATGCACAATCAGGATCAGGTAGTTTTACGGGAAATTCAGAAAAATACACATATGGCTATGGAAGTAATTGACGCACTTATGCCGAGAGTAAAGCAGGAAGAATTTGCCAGGGAACTGGCAAAGCAGTCTATGACATATGGGAAATATTATGAAAAGGCTACAAATGGTCTAAAGGAAGCAGAGGATAGACTCTATAAGGATGCTGCCGGTAAAAATGTGTTGCTTAGAGGCAGCGTCTGGGTACAGACTTTTATGAATCAGTCCACCAGTCATATGGCAGAAATGATGATTCAAGGAGCAAATCGAGGTATTACAGATATAGTAAAGGCTCTGAATCACAATAAGTATGCAAATGCCGGTGTAAAGGAGCTGGCTATGGAAGTGATGGCTATGGAGGAGCAGTATATCAGCAGGATGAGGGGGTATTTGTAGTTCGTTAAAGAAGCGCAGTGGCAAGAGGTCCAAAGAGTAGTGGTAAGAGGTCCAAAGAGTAGTGGTAAGAGGTCTAAAACGTAGTGGCAAGAAGTCTGGGGAACGTTGACATTTTTTACATTTTAAGTTAGTATTTTAAGTATACTTCTGATTCTAAATACAAAAGTATTTACATAATGAAACGGAAAGCTATAAATGAGAAAAAGGAATGGGATACCATAAACCGTATCCCCCAGCAATATATACACATGCGAGGAAATTATGGCAGAAGGAACAAGACTTAACAAATATATGGCTCAGGCGGGACTATGCTCCCGCAGAGAGGCTGACAGATATATTGAGGCCGGACAGGTCTATATTAACGGCATAAAGGCTCAAATGGGCCAATTGGTGCTGCCTGGGGATAAAGTGACTATCGGTGCCAAGCAGCTGCGAAATGAGGCGGATAAGGTGGTTCTTGCCTGGTATAAGCCTGTGGGTGTCACGTGTACGGAGAAGGATCCCCATGCAAAGCGTAAGATAGGGGATGTGTTCCGGTATCCGGTGCGGGTTACCTATGCCGGCAGATTGGACAAGGACAGCGAGGGCCTTTTGATTATGACTAATGACGGCAATCTGATTCACAATATGATGCGGGGGTCAGGCGGTCATGAGAAGGAATACGTGGTCAAGGTGGATAAGGAACTGTCGGCAGATTTTCAGGCGGCCATGGAGCAGGGGATTTATTTGGCAGAACTGGACAGAACCACAAGGCCCTGTAGGATAACTATAGAAGGCAAGTATACCTTTCGGATTGTGTTGACCCAAGGATTGAACCGTCAGATACGACGTATGTGCGAGAGCCTGGGTTATCAGGTGAAGACTCTAAAAAGAGTCCGTGTGGTCAATATTGAGCTGGGAAGCCTAAAGCCCGGAGAATACCGGGAGATTACCGGTGAGGAATTAAAGAAGCTGTATGAGATGTGCAAAGTTATCAGAAAGAGTGATAAGTGACATGGAAAATAATCAATTAAATCGAATGAAAGAATTAAATCGTATATTAAAAGAGGCAGCAGAAGCTTATTATGCCAAGGACATAGAAATTATGTCCAATCTGGAGTATGACAGTTTATACGATGAGTTGGTACAGTTAGAGGAAGAGACAGGTATTATTCTGGCCGGCAGTCCTACACAGACGGTAGGCTATGCTGCGGTAGATGAATTACCAAAGGAGGCACATGACAAGCCCATGCTTTCCCTTGCCAAGACCAAGGTGCGGGAAGAGCTCAGAGACTGGCTTATGGACAAGGAGGGGCTGCTCAGCTGGAAGTTGGACGGTTTGACCATTGTGCTTACTTATGAAGAAGGCAAGCTTACCAAGGCCGTTACCAGAGGCAACGGTGAGGTGGGTGAGGTTATTACCGCCAATGCCAGATGCTTTCAAAATGTGCCCATTACCATTCCACACAAGGGCAAATGTGTGCTTCGAGGGGAGGCTGTGATCAGCTACAGTGATTTTGAGAAGATTAATGCAGCTATTGAGGATGAAACCTTAAAATACAAAAATCCAAGAAACCTGTGTTCCGGTTCTGTGCGCCAGTTAAATAGTGCTATTACAGCAGAAAGAAGTGTCAATTTCTTTGCATTTACCCTGGTACAGTGTGAAGGGATGGAGTTTCAATACAGAGAAGAACAGGTGAAATTTATGCAGAGCATGGGTTTTGCTACCGTTCCATATGAAAAAGTGGATAAGGATACCATACTGGCAGCTATTGAAGGGTTTGCAGAAAAGATTCAAGACTATGATATACCAAGTGACGGACTGGTGCTTACCCTGGACGATATTGCCTATGGAGAAAGTCTGGGCAGGACCAGCAAATTTCCAAGAGACTCCATTGCCTTTAAATGGGCAGATGAATTAAAAGAAACGACCTTACTCGAAATAGAATGGAGCGCATCCAGAACAGGCTTGATTAATCCGGTAGCCATATTTGAACCGGTAGAGCTGGAGGGCACTACCGTAAGCCGGGCCAGTGTACACAATATCAGCATTGTTCGTGCCTTAAAATTGGGCTTGGGAGATAAAATTACCGTTTACAAAGCTAATATGATCATACCGCAGATTGCAGAAAATCTGACTCAGTCCGATTCTTTAAAGATACCTAAGGTATGCCCGGTATGTGGAGGCAGTACCGAAGTGCGACAGATTAATGAAGGACAATTCCTGTACTGTACCAATGATACCTGTGCAGCCAAGAAAGTAAAGCTGTTTAGTTTGTTTGTCAGTCGTGATGGGCTAAATATCGATGGTTTAAGCGAAGCAACGCTGGAGAAATTTATTGCCAAAGGCTATTTACATGAATTTAGTGATCTGTATCATCTGGACAGATATAAGGATGAGATTATTGCTATGGAAGGCTTTGGAGAAAAGAGCTATGATAAGCTGTTAAAGGCTACAGAAGCATCCAGACAGACTACTTTACCAAAGGTGATTTACGGCCTTGGTATTGCAGGAGTGGGACTGGCTACAGCCAAGCTGATCTGCAGACATTTTCAGAATGATTACAGTGCCATGGCTTGGGCTGATGCAGAGCAATTAAATGAGATCGAAGGCATTGGAGATGTTATTGCGCAGGCCTTTGTCAATTATTTTGCCTCCGAAGCAAATCGCGCTATGGTAGAAAGACTGCTGGCGGAACTGGATATTCAGGAAGACCGGATAGATGCAGCAGCTCAAACCCTGACAGGACAGATTGTGGTGATTACCGGCTCTCTGGAGCTTTATGATAACCGCAATGCCTTAAAGGATGCCATTGAAGCAAAGGGTGGCAAAGTAACAGGCAGTGTGACCGCTAAGACCAACTGGCTGATCAACAATGATATAACTTCCACCTCTTCCAAAAACAAAAAGGCAAAGGAATTGGGAGTGCCGATCGTCACAGAGCAGGAGTTTGCTGAGAAGTTTTTAAATTATAATTTAAAATACCAATAGCCAAGAAATGCTTTTTATGTTAGAATAATAACAATTACGTTTCAAGGAGTAAAAAAATGCCGATCAAAACACAAAGCGATTTACCTGCAAAAAGTATATTAGAACATGAAAATATATTCGTAATGGATGAATTCCGTGCTATGCATCAGGACATTCGTCCGTTAAATATTTGTATTTTGAATCTGATGCCGGTGAAGGAGGATACGGAGCTGCAGCTTTTGCGTGCCCTGTCTAATACACCGTTACAGGTAGATGTGACCTTTATGAAGATGTCTTCTCATGTATCTTTAAATACATCTGCAAATCATTTAAACAAATTTTATCATAATTTTGATGAGCTTAAGAATCAAAAGTTTGACGGCATGATTATTACCGGCGCGCCGGTAGAGCAGTATGCTTTTGAGGAAGTGGACTACTGGCAGGAACTGGTGGAGGTTATGGACTGGACCAAGGCAAATGTAACCAGTACCTTACATATTTGCTGGGGAGCTCAGGCCGGTGTGTATCATCATTTCGGCATTCAGAAGGAGCTTTTGCCGGCCAAGCTGTTTGGTGTATTTGAGCATAGGGTATCCAATCGCAAGATTCCTTTGGTACGGGGATTTGATGATTACTTTATGGCCCCTCACAGCAGACACACCACCGTGTCTGCAGAGCAGATTCACGACTGTGCACATTTGCGTGTGCTGGCAGAGTCAGAAGAAGCTGGTATTTTCCTGTGCATGACAGAGGGTGGACGTCAAATTTTTGTTATGGGACACCCGGAATATGACCGCTATACCTTACATAATGAGTATATGCGTGATGTAAATAAGGGTCTGGAAATCGACAAGCCGGTAAATTATTATCCGGAGGACGACCCTATCCGGAAGCCGAGACTGCAGTGGAGAAGCCACAGCAACAATCTGTATACCAATTGGCTCAATTATTATGTTTATCAGGCAACCCCATATGACCTGTATCAGAAATAAATGTGGTTAGCCTCATGATAGTATTAATTCCTACCTCGCACCGGGCTAAATACAGAGGTAGGAATTTTTATTTGCGTCTGTTATGCCTATCTATGTAGGCCAGCAATGCAACTGGGAACGAACTACCATTCATGCTATGATATTTAGAGAGGATTTTGTATGGACAAGATTAATAAACTCAAGGAAATGATTTCTGACAGCAACCGCATCGTATTTTTTGGGGGCGCAGGAGTGTCTACGGAAAGCGGTATTCCTGATTTCAGAAGTAAGGATGGTCTTTACAATCAGGCATATAAGTATCCGCCGGAGTATATGCTTTCCCGCAGTTGCTTTGAGAAGATGCCGGATGAATTTTACAGGTTTTATCAGGATAAAATCTTATTAAAGGGCATTAAGCCCAATAAAGGTCATTACGCACTTGCCAGACTGGAGGAACAGGGCAAGCTTAGCTGCGTGATTACCCAGAATATTGACCATCTGCATGAAATGGCAGGTTCCAAAGAAGTATATCATCTGCATGGTACTATTATGACCAATCATTGTGAGCAGTGTGGCAGCGAGTATTCTCTGGAGCAATTGGAAGCATTGCTGGCCAATCATGCAGTACCATTATGTGGAGACTGCCACAGCATCATACATCCGGATGTTACGCTGTATGAGGAGTCCTTGCCTGATATGGCCTGGAACATGTCTATGGCAGCAGTGCGCAGTGCAGATATGCTTATTATTGCAGGCACCAGCCTGATGGTGTATCCGGCAGCATATATTGTAGAGTATTTTAAAGGGAAGCACCTGGTTATTATTAACAGAGACGCGACACCAAGAGACAGTAAGGCCGACCTGGTGATTCATGATTCCTTTGGGGAAGTGATGGCGCAGGTGGTGGAAATATAAACTCTACAAGTTATTTTTTAGCATAACAAATGTACAAAATGTTTTATCTTCTGCATTGCACTGAAATACCTGTAAAACGAGACTACAAGTCTCGGATGTTTAAACTGATTTTTGACGACAAGAGGAAATTACTGGAGCTGTATAATGCAGTGAGCGGTAAAAAGTACACAAATCCAGAGCAGCTTACCATCAATACTCTGGAAAATGCCATTTATATGTCCATGCAGAACGATTTGTCATTTATTATTGATTTGCGGTTATCCTTGTATGAGCACCAGTCAACTTATAATCCTAACATGGCATTGCGTTTTTTGTTTTACTTGTCTGATTTGTATTCTGATTTGACCAAGAATCAGAACTTGTACGGCAGTAAGCGTGTATCCATTCCAACACCTAAATTTGTGGTATTTTACAATGGCAGAGATAAGCGACCGGATTATGAAGTACTGAAGCTATTGGACTTATATACAGTGGAGGATGAAGCGTTTTCTTTGGAATTAATCGTGGATGTGATAAATATAAATAAGGGACATAACGCAAAGCTTATGGAGGCCTGCAAGGATTTGTGTGATTATGCAGAGTATACATATTGGGTACGCAAGTATGCAGAGAGTATGTCCATTGAAGCAGCAGTAGACAAAAGCATTAAAAAGTGCAGTAGGGAAGGTTTCTTGAAAGACTTTCTGGAGAAGCACAGAACGGAGGCAAGGGCTATGAGTATATATGAATACAATGAAGAAAAGCATATGCGAATGGAACGGGAAGATGCCTTTGAGGATGGGCGAAAGATAGGGCAAGAAATCATTTTGAATTTAATCAGTAAAATGTCCGCGGACGGAAAAGCTGACCAGATTTGGCGTCTTGCTAAGGAGCCGGCATTTTACGAAAAAATGATGAAACGTTATAATTTATAAATATTTTAGAACGAAACACTTGACTTTTTTTAACTTAGCAGTTAATATAGGCATATGCGATAAAGTGCTTCTGCAAAGTATTTTATCCTGCGGCAGCCGCCCAAGGTACATGTACACATGTTTAGTTGGCTGATTGCTACCGCGACAATAAACAAAGGCTATGAACGAAACAAGTACACTTTAGTACGAATTACAGAGAGCTGCCGGTTGATGAGAGGCGCAAAGAGGACTAGAGCTGGAATACATTCGCGAGCTGCATAGCTGAAAGGCTGGTTCGCTGGCTGTGTAGGTTATGACGGAGGACGTACACGTTACAGTGCGATAGTTGATGATGGTCAACTTACTGAGGCTATATGTGTGAGCATATGGCGATTAAAGGTGGTATCGCGAGTAACCTCGTCCTTTGTTTGGGACGGGGTTTTTTATTTATATGCCGTGGCACACCGGGAATGTAGAAAGGAAGAAAGATTATGAGTAACATGACAGTTTTTGATGAACTGAAAGCAAGAGGACTTTTGGCACAGCTCACAGATGAAGAAGAGATTAAGGAATTGGTGAATGCAGGCAAGGCTACTTTTTACATTGGCTTTGATCCTACCGCAGATTCTTTACATGTAGGTCACTTTATGGCACTTTGCCTGATGAAGAGACTGCAGATGGCCGGCAATAAGCCTATCGCCCTGATTGGCGGTGGGACTGCTATGATTGGTGACCCGTCCGGTCGTACTGATATGCGTACCATGATGACACCGGAGACTATCCAGCATAACTGTGATTGCTTTAAGAAGCAGATGAGTCGTTTTATCGACTTTTCTGACGGTAAGGCGATTATGGTCAATAATGCAGACTGGTTACTGGGTTTGAATTACGTAGAGGTTTTACGTGAAGTTGGTGCACACTTCAGTGTAAATCGTATGCTTACTGCAGAGTGCTACAAGCAGCGTATGGAGAAGGGATTATCCTTCCTTGAGTTTAATTACATGATCATGCAGAGCTACGATTTCTACATGTTATACCAGAAATACGGCTGTAATATGCAGTTTGGCGGGGATGATCAGTGGTCCAATATGTTGGGCGGTACAGAGCTGATCAGACGTAAGCTGGGTAAAGATGCATATGCTATGACCATTACCTTGCTCTTAAACAGTGAAGGCAAGAAGATGGGCAAGACTCAGAAGGGTGCTGTATGGCTTGATCCGGAGAAGACTACACCGTTTGAATTCTACCAGTACTGGAGAAATGTGGCAGACAGCGACGTTATTAAGTGTATGAAGCTTTTAACCTTCCTTCCGTTAGAAGAAATCGAACAGATGGAAACCTGGGAAGGCAGTCAGTTAAATACTGCAAAGGAAATCCTTGCTTTTGAGCTGACTAAGATGGTTCATGGCGAAGAAGAGGCGAATAAAGCACAAGAAAGTGCAAGAGCCCTGTTTGCAGGCGGCAGCGCGGCCAATATGCCGGAGGCTGTTATTACAGAAGACAAATTTACAGACGGTCAGATTGATATTTTAAGTGTTTTAGTGGCATCCGGTCTTTGCGGCTCCAGAAATGAAGCAAGACGTGCTGTGGAGCAGGGTGGTGTTACTGTAAATGAGGACAAAGTTACGGATATCAAGACTGTATATGTACCTGCAGATTTTGCAGAGGGGATTATTGTAAAACGTGGTAAGAAAAACTTCCGCCGCGTCATTATGTAAGATTTACAAGGAGATTTTAGGATGAAGAAAATTTTAGTAACTTTATTAGTAACCGCTATGGTAGCAGCTATGGCAGCATGTGGCCGTGGCAACAATGCGTCTGAGAGCACAGAATCTAATGCTGTTGAGACAGAAACTGCAGGAGCAGAATCAGAAACTGTTGAGACTGAAAGCACTGAGACAACGGAAACAAATTCTGCTGCAGCAGACGGCACCGCAGGTGAAATTCTCTTGGCTGCTTTCCGAGATATGATGGCTGCAAATCCGGAGACGACTGCACAGGAAGCTGCTGATGCTTTGATTGCCAATGAAATCATTCAGTTCATGGGCGGTACCATGCCTGTTGAGCCGGGTTTCCTTACCGGTTTTACTGCTGATATCACAGGTTTTGAAGAAGCAACTGTATTTATGCCTATGATTGGTGTTATTCCTTTTGTAGGATATGTATTTGACCTGGCAGAGGATGCAGACGTGGAAGCTTTTATGACTACCTTGAAGGACAACGCAGACATGAGATGGAACATTTGTGTTGAGGCAGAGGAAATGGTTGTGGAAGCAATCGGCGACAAGGTATTCTTCTTAATGTGTAAGAAGAACCTTGCAGAAGAATAAAATTACAGAATTATTTTTATAAAATGTTGCAGAATATTGTATGTTTGTATTTCCTGCATAGGAATCTGATTTTAGGAGATTTATAGTAGTGGAGTGCAGATATGGTATATTCTGCAGCATTTTTTTGAAATATAAGTATATTATAGGAATCGCTTCGCGAACCCTATAATCGATTTGCGGTGCATAGCTGCACCTTTTATCGCAAGTTACTTTCGTAACTTCCGATAAGTTATATTTGGGCATGAATGTTTGCCTGCAATTTTTGCTTTGGACATTAGTTTGGAGGAGTTATGCTTTTTTCCAGTATTCCTTTTTTATATTATTTTCTTGCGGCAGTATTGATCATGTATTTTGCAGTGCCGGGAAAAATCAAAAATTTAGTACTGCTTTTTAGCAGTCTGTTTTTTTATGCCTGGGGTGAGGTGCGTTTGGTAATCCTGATGCTTGGTGTGATATTGTTAGGATATGTATTTGGCCTGTTGATTGGCAAGAGTACTACGCTTAAGCAGAAAAAGGGCTGGCTTATATTATCTGTAGTCAGCATGGTTGGCATTTTGGGTTATTTTAAATATGCGGATTTCTTTGTAAGTAATTTTAATGCGTTGACGGGGCTTCAGGTACCTTTATTAAAAGTTGCGCTGCCTATCGGCATTAGTTTTTATACCTTTCAGGTGATCAGTTATGTGGTGGATGTGTATCGGGGAGAAGCTAAGGTTCAATACAATCCATTTACCCTTGCTACTTATGTGGCCATGTTTCCGCAGCTGATTGCGGGACCGATTGTGCGATATGCAGATGTGGCCAAGCAGCTGGAGAGGCGAACACATTCTATAGATAAGACGGCTCTAGGCATCAGACGTTTTGTGATCGGATTGTCCAAGAAAATCTTAATTGCCAATACTTTGGGGGAGCTTTGTGAAATCTTCAAAGCTTCAGGGGATAAGTCTGTGGCCTTTTATTGGCTGTATGCCTTTGCCTTTACCTTACACATTTATTATGATTTTTCCGGTTACAGTGATATGGCAATCGGTCTCGGCAAAATCTTCGGACTGGACTTTTTGGAAAACTTTAACTATCCATATATTTCCAAGAGCATTACAGAGTTTTGGCGTAGATGGCATATGTCTTTAGGCACATGGTTCAGAGACTATGTTTACATTCCGTTAGGTGGTAATCGGGTGTCCAAAGCAAGGTGGCTGTTTAATATCCTGACGGTATGGTTATTAACCGGATTCTGGCATGGTGCCAGTTGGAATTTTATTGTGTGGGGACTTTATTTTGCAGTGCTTTTGATGTTGGAAAAGTTGGTTCTTTTACCAATATTACAAAAAAGCGGGCCTTTGAAGCACGTATATGTGCTTGTGTTAATCATGATCAGTTTTGTAATATTTAACGCCACTGATATGAGGGAAGCTTTTGCGTATATCGGCGGTATGTTTGGTGCAGGCAATCTTCCTTTTGTGTCTGCAGAGACAAGCTATTATTTTAGAAGTAATCTGATAGTGCTTTTGATTGCTGTAGTCGGAGCTACCCCACTCTGCAGGAATCTGGCAATGAAGCTGGAGCATTCCAAGAAAGGCGCCGTGGTAATAGGGATTTTAGAGCCTGTGGTATTAATGGGCTTGTTGCTTTTGTGCACAGCTTACTTGGTGGATGGCAGCTTTAATCCGTTTTTGTATTTTAGATTTTAAGGGAGGTGCAGCATGAAAAAAAGTAAACTTTTTCTGGTATGTTCTATGGCAGTTTTCTTCTTTGGGCTGGCTGTATTCTCTTGGGTAAAAGAGGTAGATGATTTTTCGGAAAGTGAGAGAAGAGTGCTGGCAGGTTTTCCGGATTTGACGGAGGAGCGAGTACTTTCCGGAAACTTTATGACAGAATTTGAGAGCTATACGCTGGATCAGTTTCCATTCAGAGATACTTTCAGAAGCATAAAAGCTATGGCGCACCTGGGACTTTTTGGGCAAAAAGCCAATAATGACATTTACTTGGTAGAAGGCTATGTTTCCAAGCTGGAATATCCGGCAAATGCATACATGATTAAAAATGCAGGTGATAAATTTAAATATTTATATGATACCTACATGGCAGATACAAGATGCAGACTTTATTTCGCCATTGCACCTGACAAAAATATGTTTTTAGCAGAGCCAAACGGATATCTTTCCATGGATTATGATGGATTTTATGCATCCATGAAGGAGCAAACAGATTATATGACCTATATTGAATTGGCGGATTTATTGAATATTGCAGACTATTATCATACGGATACTCACTGGAGACAGGAGTGCATCACAGATGTGGCAGAACGGCTTGCGCAGTCCATGGGCAACACCTTGACCTGGCAATATGAAGAGGTAACGGTTGAAAAACCTTTTTATGGGGTATACTATGGTCAGTCAGCTTTGCCTCTCACACCTGATAGCTTGACCTATCTTACCAATGATCTGCTGGAAGGATGTACTGTGACGAGCTTCGACACAGGCAGTCCCGTGAACAAAACCGTGTATGATCTGGAAGCAGTGAGTGGCAAGGACCCCTATGAAATGTTCTTGGCAGGTTCTGATGCATTGCTTGTGGTAGAAAACCCAAATGCTACTACCGATAAGGAATTGGTGGTGTTCCGTGATTCCTTTGCCAGTAGCTTGGTGCCGCTGCTACTGGAAAGCTATAGCAAGGTGACCTTGGTAGACATTCGCTATATCCACAGCGGAATGCTGGGCAATTTTATAGAATTTAATGACCAAGATGTGCTGTTTTTATACAGTACACTAGTATTAAATAGCAGCACTTCGTTTAAATAATAGACTTTCAGTAGGGGAGAATCTTCTGACAGCAGATTCTCCCCTACAATATGTATATGTTTAAAATTCCGGCAGATCCCGGTCACATAGGATTCCTGTAATGTCTTTTGCTTTACAAAGCGTAAAAGCATACTTACAGTCCAGCTTTGAAGAATCACACAAAAAATAACTTTTCTCTGCCTGTTCGATCATAGTTTTGCGGAGAGAATTTTCTACTTCAGATACATCTGTAAGTATTCCGTTGGAAGACAAACCTTTGCAGGAAAAAAACAGAGCGTCAGCATTGATAGTGCGCAGAAAATGCTCTGCATAAGGACCCAGAAAGCTGTCTTGTTTCTGGAAAAATTCGCCTCCGGTACAGTAAACGGATATGTCAGTATCCTTTAGATCACTGCATATACGCAGACTGTTTGTAATGATTTTAAGATTTTTTCTTTTTTTGATATGCTTACAAATGCGGCGAACGGTAGAAGAGGAGTCAAAAATAACGGTATCGCCGTCATGGATAAGCTCTGCTGCAATTCTGGCAATGTGTTCCTTGGCTTCGGAGTGGGCTGATTCTCGTAAGTCTGCGGGTACCACTTCGTTTTTGTATTGGGATAAGATAACTCCTCCATAGACCCGTTCCACAAGCCCTACCGCTTCTAAAGCGGTAATGTCTCGTCTGATAGAGGCTTCACTGATATATAATTTACGGGCCAGTTCGCCGATTTTGGCGGACTGTTCTTTTTCTAAATATTCCAGGATCTGTTTTTGGCGTTCATATTGTAACATTGGAAGAGGTTCCTTTCTGTATGTTCTTTTGTTATTAATCCAATATAATGTTTGCAGACTTATGTAAAATATTTTCCGGTTAAAGGTCCGTGAAGCAGCATATATTTTGCTTGCGTGGATAAATATGGAATTACGCATATGAAAGAAAATGAAAAAGTTTGCAAAAGTTTTATGGGATTATTGAATAGTTTCCTAGTTTTACTCCAATAATTGACTTAAATTCAATATAGTTATATTATAGGAACCGTGATACGAACCCTATAATCGATTTACGGCGCATATCTGCGCCTTTTATCGAAAGTTACTTACGTAACTTCCGATAAGACATATTATAGGAACCGTGATACGAACCCTATAATCGATTTACGGCGCATATCTGCCCCTTTTATCGCAAGTTACTTACGTAACCTCGATAAGTTATATTATATGAAAAGTTGCAAAGAATTGCAATGGTTTTCATTACATAGGAAAGTATCCTTCACTATGAAAAATGCTCCGCTGATATATGCAGATGTGCCAGGTGGGTTTTTGTGCATTTGCATATGAAGCGGAGCAAGTCCCTCAAGCTTTGAGGGCTTAAGAGCTTAAAGGGGGGCTTGTCCTCCTTGTTCTAAAGTTATAAACTAGTAAGTAAAGAGGTAGAAGCGCATGAAGATTTTTATTGATACTGCAAATGTCGAAGAGATTAAGGCAGCTGCACAGTTGGGCATTTTAAGCGGTGTAACCACAAATCCTTCCCTGATCGCAAAGGAAGGCAGAGTTTTTGAAGAAGTTATTGCTGAGATCGTTGAGATTGTTGATGGTCCTATCAGTGCTGAGGTTGTGTCTCCGGATGCAGAAGGCATGGTTAAGGAAGCAATAGAGCTTGCAAAGATTCACAAGAATATCGTCATCAAAATTCCGGTATGCGAGGAAGGTTTGAAAGCAACTTCTGAGCTTAAGAAGTTGGGCATCAAGACCAATGTAACTTTGATTTTTAATGCTACACAGGCTTTATTGGCAGCTCGCGCAGGCGCATCTTTC
Source organism: Lachnospiraceae bacterium (assembly GCA_045646695.1). Lineage (GTDB taxonomy): Bacteria > Bacillota > Clostridia > Lachnospirales > Lachnospiraceae > RGIG6307. The sequence goes on along the minus strand of JAZRLF010000088.1, from coordinate 11,661 downwards.
GTTAGTCCGTTTATCGGTCGTTTAGATGATATTGCTGCAGACGGAGCAGAATTAATCGAAGAAATTGCAGATATTTTTGCTATTCATGACATTGATACAGAGATCATTGCTGCAAGTATTCGTGGTCCACAGGATGTTACAAAGGCAGCTCGCAGAGGTGCACATATTGCTACCATTCCATATAAGGTTATTAAACAGATGATGTATCATCCGTTAACTGAAAAGGGTATTGAGAAATTTAATGCTGACTGGGCAGCCAGAAAGTAATATGATAGGGCGGTATCATGAAGTGTGATTACTTCATGATACCGCCCTATATTTATGTTCAGTCCGAACACAAGGATTCATATAATGGATAATATTAAAAATGTTGATTAATGTTCCAGTTCTTGTAAATATCTGCTCAGTGCATCCTGCCATGTAGGTAGCTTTGCAAAACCATTTTCAGTAAGCTTGTCTTTAGACATGCGGCTATTGGATGGACGCTTTGCCTTGGCCGGATATTCACTGGCAGAGACAGGTGTTACAGTTACATGGTCGTAACCTGCCTGCTTAAAGATTTCACAAGCAAAATCATACCAACTGCATATTCCTTCGTTGGTAGCATGATATCGGCCGTATTTATCCGTTTCTATCATATCTACCAGAAGCTTGGCCAAGTCATAGGTGTAGGTAGGAGAGCCAATCTGGTCATCTACAACTGTCAAATGGTCTCTGGTTTTGCCCAGGTTTAACATGGTTTTGATGAAATTTTTGCCATTTAAGCCAAACACCCATGCAATGCGAACAATATAATATTTATCTAAAAGAGATTCTACGGCAAGCTCGCCTTCATATTTGGTCTGACCGTATACATTTAACGGGCTGCGTACATCATCAGGCTGCCAGAAATGGGTTCCTTCACCATCAAATACATAATCCGTGGAAATATAAAGCATTTTAATATCAAATTCTTTGCATGTGCGTGCAATATGTTCGGTTCCGGCGGCATTGATGCGTCTGCACAGGTCCACATTGTCTTCTGCAGCATCTACAGCAGTGTAAGCGGCACAGTGAATGACAGCATCCGGCTTTGTGTCGGCAATTACCTGATAAACAGCTGCAGCATCGGTAATATCCATATTGTCTACATCTGTGCCGATAGCTACGTGACCGCGCTTTTCTAATTCTCTTACTACATCAAAGCCAAGCTGACCCTTTACTCCGGTTACTAAAACTCTCATAATTTTGAAATGTCCCTTTCTTTTGTGGATACAACCTGTTTATAAAAAATTGTTATTACAATTTTCCGGTCGGCCAGCATAATTTATGCGCGTCCCTTTTCTACATACATTTTCTGGAAATAATTTTGGTAATCACCACTTAATATATTTTTCCACCAGTCTTCATGCTCAAGATACCACTGAATAGTAGCCTTAATGCCGTCGTCGAACTTGGTCTCAGGCAGCCATCCCAATTCAGTATGAATCTTGGTTGGATCAATGGCATAGCGCATATCATGTCCCGGTCTGTCAGTTACATAAGTGATCAGACTTTCCGGCTTGCCAAGCTGTGCAAGAATGGTCTTAACTACTTCTAAATTAGTGCGCTCATTATGACCGCCTACATTGTATACTTCGCCAACTCGACCCTTTCTCATAACTAAATCGATGGCAGAGCAGTGATCCTTTACGTATAACCAGTCGCGGATATTCTCGCCCTTTCCGTAAACCGGCAGCAGCTCGTCAGCAAGAGCACGGCTGATCATAAGAGGAATGAGCTTCTCAGGGAAGTGGTACGGACCATAGTTATTGGAGCAACGGGTAATGGAAACCGGCAGTCCAAAGGTTCTGTAATAAGCCAGTACTAATAAATCTGCACCTGCCTTACTGGAAGAGTATGGGCTGGAGGTATGGATAGGTGTTTTTTCTGTAAAGAATAAGTCCGGGCGATCTAAAGGTAAATCACCGTATACTTCATCAGTGGAAACCTGATGGTAACGCTGAATACCATATTTGCGGCAGGCATCCATTAACACCTGGGTGCCCATAATATTGGTCTTTAAGAAAATTTCGGGATTTTCAATAGAACGGTCTACATGGGACTCAGCTGCAAAGTTTACAACAATGTCCGGATGTTCCTCTTCAAATAAATTGTATACAAAATCTCTGTCTGCAATATCTCCTTTTACAAATCGGAAGTTAGGAGACTTCATTGCTTCCTCTAAAGTTTCCAGATTTCCTGCGTAGGTAAGTGCGTCAAGACAAATGATTCTGTCTTGTGGATGTTTTTCCAGCTGGTAATAAACAAAGTTTGCACCGATAAAACCGGCGCCGCCTGTTACGATAATGTTCATAGTCAGTGTCCTTTCGTGATATGAGTTTGTATTTTTTATAGTTATTATGGGCAAATAAATGGGTTTTATAGTATTTTTCGGTCTTTTTTGCCCGCTATATACATTGTATAGGGTGACGTTACGTCACCTGCAAGTATTATTTTTTAAAAAATTTAAAAAATGCATTACATTTCCATAGGCTGAATGCTTTTTGTAATAAGCACATATGATCTGCTTTTCATTAAAATCTATGACATCCAGGTATGATAGATTTTCTGGCATGGAGGAATGAGGATATTCCCGTCCGATACCGATTCCTACGCCCGCTTCCACGAATTTGCGATTGCATTCCAAGTCATTGCTGGATACCACGATGTTTGGAATGAAACCGGCTCTTTGGCAGGCGTTTAAAAGGATTTTGTGCATTCCGTTATTTTCACCGATAGAAACAAAGGGCTGGCCTGATAATTGCTTTAGTGTAAGCTTTTGATGGCACAGACTGTTGTTTTTGGAGGCCCTCAGTCGAAGCTTTGTTTCAAAAAGGGTAATCTTTTCAAAGGATTCGTAAAATGCAGAGTCCTCATCAATGATAATATCGTAATTTTCGTAATTTTGTTCCTCAAAGTTAAAAACAGTTTTGAATGAAATGTGAGGATGCCTGGTTTTGTATTCAATGATGTAATTGGTGATTTCCATACGCATTGCTTTAACAAGCATCTTGATTTCACGGGTGTCTGTACTTGCAGCGGTAAGAAAATCAACAGTCTGGTCTAATTCATGAAAAATAACATTGAGAGATTGGAGTAATTTGCGGCCATTATCGTTTAATTGGATGCGGTTGCAAGAACGGTCAAAAAGGGAACAGCCAAGTTCCTTTTCCAGTCTGCGTACGGAAGCAGAAACAGAAGTGGCAGGAACAATGTATTTTTCGGCAGTTTTGGCAAAGCTTCCGTTTTTGGCACTTTCATAAAAATAACGCAGTTGTAAAAGCTCCATGATTTTTGTGCTCCTTTCTTTAGGGTATGGAATTTATATCTTTTCTACACAGTATACCACAACTTTGAAAGTGTGGAAAGAACAATCTATACAATTGTTTACAATTGTATAAGGTGACGTATAATCAAAGTATAGAAAAAACAGATAAGTAGAAGTGCTTTTGGAAACTGTTGCATGATCTGCATTGGGAGGTAAAGAACTTGAAGCAAATAATTAATAATTACATAATGGAAAATAAAGAGCTGATGTTGGAAACTTTAAAGGAGTTATGTGGTATTCCCGCACCATCTCATTTTGAACATAAAAGAGCGGAATACTGTAAGAATTGGTTGGAAAAAGTGGGAGCAGAAGGTGTTTATATAGACCAGGCCTTAAATGTGATTTGGGGATTAAATTGTGAAAACAGCGATGAAATCACTGTATTTGCAGCACATACCGATACGGTATTTCCGGATATGGAGCCTATGCCGTATTTTGATGATGGAGAAAAGATCCACTGTCCGGGGGCTTCTGATGATACAGCCAGTGTAGCAGTACTTTTGATGATGGCTAAGTTTTTCCTGGAACAGAAGCTTGCACCAAAGAAAGGCATTTTATTTGTATGTAATTCCTGTGAGGAAGGTCTTGGCAATCTGAAAGGAACCAGACAGTTATTCAAAGATTATGCAGGCAGAATTAAGCAGTTTATTACTTTTGACAGTAGCCTGGATGTGGTGGCTGACCGTTGTGTAGGATCTCATCGATATGAGGTAGAGGTGCTGACAGAAGGGGGACATTCATATCTTGCATTTGGCAACCAGAATGCTATTGCAGAATTATCCAAGATGGTTTCAGATATTTACAAAATAGAAGTTCCTGCTATGGATGGCAGTAAAACAACTTATAATATAGGTACTATATCAGGAGGCACATCTGTAAATACCATCGCACAGAATGCAAACATGCTTTGTGAATATCGTTCAGATCACAAGGACTGTATGGAAATTATGCAGACAGAATTTGAGCGTATATTTAAAAATGCAGAGTCTGATAAAGTGCAGGTTCGTGTGACCAGGGTTGGAGAAAGACCTTGCAGCAATATCGACAATGCGAAAGTGGAAGCTTTAAAGGATAAAGTAGTACCTGTAATTGAAGATGTTATCGACAAAAAGGTTTCTTTTGCAAGCTCTTCAACAGATTGTAATATTCCACTTTCTCTGGGAGTAGCTGCATTGTGTATTGGAGTAAATATTCATGAGGGTATGCACACAAGAGAAGAGTGGGTAGACAAAGAATCTTTAGTACCGGGACTGGAAATTGCTATCAGAACCGGACTTACATTAACGGAGGAATAAATTATGAAATTTACAGCTGCAGGAGATATGTTGATTCAACAAAGAATTTTCCCTGAATTTAAGGGATATGAAGAACTTTCAGATTTTATTAAGCAAGGAGACGGAAGATTTTTCAATCTGGAAACGACATTAAATCATGAAGGAGAAACATGTGCTTCTCAATACAGTGGAGGTACCTATTTACGTACGAATCCGGAAGTGTTGGAGGATATTAAGAAATTTGGATTTAATATCACCAGCTTTAACAATAATCATGCTATGGATTTTCATTATGATGGTTTAGAAGCCACCATAGATTATGTGAATGACAGCGGTTTGGTACACAGCGGTGTAGGAAGAAACCTGGCAGAAGCATCTGCACCAAGGTATTTGGAAACAGCCGGTGGTCGTGTGGCTTTGATTGCGGTGAATACTTCTTTTGAAGATTGCATGATGGCAGGCGAACAATCACCAAGAGTTCCGGGCAGACCGGGAATCAACGGCTTGCGACTGGAAAAATACATACAGCTGCCTCAAAAAGAATTTGATCTGCTCAGACAGATAGCAAAAGAGACAAATATCAATGCGGAAAAGGAAATTACCCGTAAGGAAGGCTATCATGGGGAGCTGGCAGAGGACGAAGGAGAATTAGGAGAATTAAAATTTAAGAAGGGTGAAGAAGCCAAGTATGTGATGAGACTGAATGAGAAAGATATGGCCCGTTTGGAAAAGGCCATATACGAAGCGAAGCTTCAGGCAGATTATATTATGGTTTCCATTCATTCTCATCAGCTCAGTGGTGATGCAAAAGAAAATCCTGCAGAATTTTTAAAGGAATTTGCTCATCGTTGTATCGATTTCGGTGCTCATGCCATTATCGGACACGGTCCCCATTTGCTGCGCCCAATTGAGATTTATAAGGATTGTCCGATATTCTATTCATTGGGTGATTTTGCGTTGCAGTTGTATAGTGTAGAGCTGGCACCTGCAGATTTCTATGAAAAAAATGGATTGACTGCTGCGTCAACTGTTCATGAACTGTTAAAAAAGCGCTCCAAAGATTTTACGGTAGGTCTTATGACTGATAAAAGGATGGCCCGTTCCGTTATTCCATATTGGGAGACTAATGGTACAAAGCTTACAAAGCTGGTTTTGATGCCAATTGAAATGAGCATGGATGGATATAAATCTGAGAGAGGTTTGCCGAGAAGGAGTTATAATCCGGAGATTTTTGATTATTTGGCTAAAATGTGTGAACCTTATGGAACCAAACTTCATCTGGAAGAAGACGGACTGATTACTTGTACATGGTAAAGAACAAAGCGAATAAGTCAGGTTTAAAAAGCCTCCATTCCTCAGGCTAAGGGATGGAGGCTTTTGGGTACATTATTTTTTACGGCAAACGAATAATCCGGCTTCTTTGGTAATGTAAAATGGCTTTGAAGATAATTTCTGTGTAAGCATATTTTTGAATTCCTGATATTTTGGCAGCAGATACTCGTTCTGATTACCGTGACAGGAGAGGATATATTCCAGTAAAAGCTGAGGATTAGATACAGACAGACTGTCCTCATAATATTGAGTCTGTACCTCTGTAAAATGTGCTTCCAGCTCCTCAGCGCCATTTTGCAAACCGAATACTTCGTAAAGCTCCTTGTCTGCGAGGGTGATAGCTGGGTGAAATTCCTGTACCAATGAGGTGATTTCCATCATATGTTTCGGGCCATAGGTAGAGGCGATAAAACGTCCACCCGGCTTAAGTACCCGCAAAATCTCCTGATAAACCGTATTTCGGTCTTCTACATAAAAAAGTAAGTGATTTGCAATCACCACATCAAGGGAAGCATCCTCAAAAAGAATCCGTTGGCAATCACAGGAAGTGAAGGAGAGGGAAAGATTTTTGGTGGAAATAGTCTCCGCCAGTTCTTTTTTTAATTTTAACCGGGTTTCTTCCAAAAGTCCTTCGGAAATATCTGTCAGACACAGGTGTATATTCTGCGGAATGGATTCTTTATTGTCAATCCACAGAGCACCGTTACCACAGCCCAGTTCCAGAATCCGTAAGCCTTCTGTTAATTGACAATGAGAAAATACCCAAGGAAACCATCCTGTAGGATTGACAGAGCATTCTTTATGGAGCCGCACACGTGCATCGATATTCTGAGTGGTTTTGTATTGTTCCTGAAGGGTGTGTCTGGCAGTAGATAAATGAATCAGGTTGGCCATGTGGTTCATATCTAACTGTTCATTGGTGCTTAAAAAGGCATCCGCTTCTAAAAGCGCTTGCTCCATTTGGGCAAGCTGGGCTTTTTGCATACGAACAAGAGACAGCTGCATGGAAAGAGATTTTTGCAAAGTGTCTCTGTCGGGAACGGAAATGGTCATGGCCTTTATATCCTCTAAAGAAAAGCCCAGCATTTTAAAAGTAAGAATTTGCTGAAGTCTGGCGAAATCTTCGTCGGTATAGTACCTTCGGCCGTTATCTTCCACCTTGGTAGGTTTTAATAAATTGATTTTGTCATAGTAGCGAATGGTTCTGAGGCTGACCCGTGCTTTACGGGCAAAGGCACCGGAACTGTATAATTTTTGCATAGTAACCTCTGAATTCATATATCAGTAATAAACAGTCTGAAAAGAACTATAAAATAACTGTAAAAAGTAAAATGTTCAAATGTATACAGAAAAAAATTAATTTTTCTTTAAATAGGTGGTAAATGCATCCTGCTGCAAAAGCTCTACGGCTTTAAGCATATCTGCCCGACTGTAGAATTCTATGGTCAGGGCACCGAATTCTGCCTCTCTGTTATGTACAATGTTCATATTCTTGATACTCAAGTCATGCTTAGCCAAAAGTACAGTGATTTCCGCCAAAGCACCGGGCTTGTCCGGAATCTCGATACTAATGGTATAAGATGGCATAATAGAACCTCTGGAGGTGCTGCTGAAGGAATCTCTGTATATTCTGGCCTGATCAAAAAAGTTGTAAAGGGCCAGGGCATCCTTCTGTTCTAATTCAGAACGAATATGCTCCAGATTATGAATATAACGGTCCAATAGTTCTTTGATATTGTCTGTGTTAGTGAGACAAATCTGCTGCCACATAGTAGGATTGGAGGAAGCAATGCGGGTAATATCCTTAAAGCCTCCTGCCGCGATGGTCTTCATCAATCCGTCCTCTGAGTCAGTTTCTTTCACCAGATTCACCAGACTGGAGGCGATAATATGAGGCAGATGGCTGATGGCTGCAGTAGCATAGTCATGTTCTGCGCAGGCGATCACCAGCGGGATGGCTTTGATAGCAGTAATCATTTCTTTTAAGGCCAAAACCCTGTCCTTAGGTACTTGCGGGGTCGGGGTAAGGATATAATAAGCATTTTCCAGTAAATTCACTTTGGAATTGGCAAAGCCGAAACGTTCGCTGCCGGCCATAGGATGTCCGCCGATAAACTGTTGCTCTAAACCTAGGGCTGTTACAGTCTCATGGATACCGGTCTTGACACTGCCTACATCTGTGATAATAGCATCAGGTCTAAGCAGGGGCTTTAGCGTATGGAGATTGTCTGCATTTACAGACACCGGCGCGCACAGAAAGATATAATCCGCATCGCACAGATCCGGAGTAATCTCAGTATGTATAGAAGTGGCTACACGCTCCTTTACAGCCAGTGACAGAGAAGGGATATCCTTGTCGAATACTTTGATTTTCATGTCCGGGTAGTATTCCCGAAAGGCTCTTGCAATGGAGCCGCCTATTAATCCCAAACCAATAAAAGAACAAGTAGTTGTCTGCATATCATTCACCTGAAATGTTTTTTCTTACAATTATATACATTAACTGAGGCCTTGTCAAATGATTAAGGAAGTGAAAGCGTATAGGGAAAGAAACAGACGTCTGCAAAACCTGGTGGCTGTCGGCCAAATACCGGATTTTAAAAGGGACAGAATGTAAAAGCACTTGTATCCGGTTCCTCAAAAAGTGGAAGAGCGGGAGGAGCGAAGGTAAATATCACAAAGGCCAGCACCAATAGAAAGAGTATCAAAAGGGCACCTTGAGGAGCACCGCAAGATCTTTGTTCTCTTTTCAAAAGCTGTGCTTCCAAGAAATACGAAACAGCCGCTGCTAAAACAAAGATTCCGATGTTGACCCAATCAAAGGAAACACCAAATGCACCGGTGTAGGTATAAAAGAGTACAGGTATCAGTATAAGTCCTGAAAGTATGCCTATAAGCTTCACACACCAGAAATTTGGATAATGCTCTTCAAAAGCCTTGCTTTCCACCAATGCAAATAAGAACATGGGGAAAAATAATAATTTCATATGTTCCCAAACAGATTCATTTACTGCTGAAAAAGGAGCAAATAAAATACTTTGATTGGTCCAGTCATAAAGAAAATGAAGTAGTGTTCCGGCTATCACAGTGAAAATAAATCCGCCCAGCTGCCATAAATTTAACGATTTTTGCATACAAATACCGTCCAAATGGTTTCATGATGTAACAAGTATATGTGTAAGTGGCATAATATATACCGTAATTTCAATAGTAAAAGGTCCAAATGTTTGAATTTTTTCAAAAAAGATAAAAAATTTAGAAAACTTATCAAAAAAAAGATTGATTAATGCGCGATTATTGTGTATTATGTATATTAAGATTTAGAAAATTGTTGAACGATAAGTGAATGTTCACAATTATCTGAAAATAATACATCGTGGAGGTATTAACATATGAAAACTTATACAACGGACAAAATCCGCAATGTAGTGCTCTTGGGGCACGGCGGGGCAGGTAAGACCAGCCTGGTGGAGGCAATGACTTATCTGTCCGGTATCACAAGCAGACTGGGTAATGTTGCAGACGGCAGCACAGTCAGCGACTTTGGTAAGGAAGAGCAGAAGAGAGGTATTTCTCTTTCTACTTCCGTAGTTCCGATTGAATGGGGCGAATACAAACTGAATATTCTTGATACTCCTGGTTACATGGACTTTGTTGGTGAAGTGGAAGAAGCAGTAAGTGCTGCAGACGGCGCTATTATCGTAGTAAACGGTAAAGCAGGCGTAGAAGCCGGCACCAAGAGAGCATGGGACTTATGTGAAAAGTACAAATTACCTCGTATGGTATTTGTTACAGCAATGGACGTTGACAATGCATCTTTCCGTCAGGTAGTTGAGGATATGAGTGAGCTTTACGGCAAGAAGATGGCTCCGTTTAATTTACCGATCCGTGAGAATGAAAAGTTCGTTGGTTATGTTAATGTTATCAGCCAGACCGGTAATCGTTGGGTAGGCAAGGAAGTTACTCCTTGTGAAGTACCTGATTACAATAAGGCAAACCTTGCAATCTGCCGCGACACTTTAGTAGAAGCAGTTGCAGAAACAAGTGAAGAAATGATGGACAGATACTTTGCAGGCGAGGAATTCTCCGAAGCAGAAATCCGTGCATCTTTGAAATACAATGTATGGGACGGCTCCATCGTACCTATGTCTATGGGCTCTAACACATTATGTCAGGGTGTTTATGCACTGTTAGACGATATCGTGAAGTATTTACCGTCTCCGGATAAGAAGGAGATCGCGGGTATCAACCGTAAGACCAACGAGATTTATCATGCAAATTATGATTTTTCCAAGGCAAAATCTGCAATTATCTTTAAGACCATGGTTGACCCATTCATCGGTAAGTACAGCTTCATTAAGGTATGCTCCGGCGTTCTGAAACCTGATGATATGATTTACAATGTGGATAAGGATATCGAGGAAAAGGTTGGTAAGCTCTATGTATTACAGGGCAATAAGCCTATCGAAGTACCTGAGCTTCATGCCGGTGATATCGGTGCTCTTGCCAAGTTAACAGCAGCAAGAACCGGTAACTCCTTAGCAACCAAGGCTACACCTATCCAGTTTGGTAAGGCTGAGATTTCTACTCCTTATACATACAAGGCATATAGAGCAAAAGAAAAAGGTGAAATCGATAAATTGGCACAGGCATTGCAGAAGCTCTGTCATGAGGATTTAACCTTAAAAAGCGTAAATGATGCAGAAAACCGTCAGATGTTACTCTATGGTATGGGTGATTTACATTTAGATGTAGTTGCAAGCAGATTATTAAATGAATATAAAGTTGCTGTAGAATTAGAAAAACCACGTGTAGCTTTCCGTGAAACTATCCGTAAGAATTCTGACGTAGAATACAAGCACAAAAAGCAGTCCGGCGGTTCTGGTCAGTATGGTCACGTTAAGATGCGTTTTGCAGCAAGCGGTGACTTAGAGACTCCTTACGTATTTACACAGGAAGTTGTTGGCGGTACCGTTCCGAAGAACTACTTCCCTGCAGTAGAAAAGGCATTGCAGGAATGCTGTGCAAAGGGTCCTTTGGCAGGTTATCCGGTAGTAGGTGTTTCTGCTGTACTGTATGATGGTTCCTACCATGCAGTTGACTCTTCTGAAATGGCATTTAAGCTTGCAGGTATAGGCGCATTTAAGCAGGGCTTTATGAATGCGGCACCTGTATTGTTAGAGCCAATCGTTAGCATCAAGGTAGTTGTAGAAGATGCTTACACCGGAAGTGTTATGGGCGATATGAATACGCGCCGTGGCCGTGTGCTTGGTATGAACCCTGTTGCAGGCGGCAAAACTGAGGTTGTAGCGGATGTTCCTATGATGGAAATCTATGGATATTCTACAGACCTTCGCTCTATGACCGGTGGTACAGGTACCTTCTCTTATGAGTTTGCACGCTATGAGCAGGCTCCAAACGATATCTGCCAGAAGGAAATCGAAGCTGCAAAGGCTTTAGAAGCTTAAAAGATATTTATAAGGATATCCACAATACAATAATTATTGTAAAAATATGTAAATATACATGGGCTTTCGCTTGTAGACGGAGGCCCGTGTTTTTGTATGGTATTTGGTGTTTGTGAACCTCGGCAGCTGTCAGCCGGAGCAATATATCTTCTGCTTCAGGGACGCTCCCGCTCCGTGAAACTCTGCAGCAGTACTAAGCTCAAGTGCGGCTTTCAGCCTTCTTTCACTAAGGACTGGC
>JAZRLF010000087.1:0-17633 GCA_045646695.1 Lachnospiraceae bacterium | reverse complement strand
AGTTGAGGTTGTTATGAAGTTATAGCCAAATTGTTAGTTTGTCGGAGCGACAAATTCCAATTTATGGAGATACTGCAATGGTTAGAGAGGTTTATGAGAACGAATTAAGTAAGATATTAAATCTATATTTGCATTTGCACGAGGAAACGGTTCCGAAAAAAACAGAACATTTAGAAAATACATGGAACACCATTATACAAGATAAAAACCATCATATTATTGTCAAGGAAGTAGATGGAGAAATTGTGTCTTCTTGTGTCTGCGTGATTATTCCAAATTTAACAAGAAACATAAGGCCATATGCATTCATTGAAAATGTGGTTACACATTCAGATTATCGTGGAAAAGGCTATGCAACAGAATGCTTGAATTATGCAAAAGAAATAGCTGAGAATACAAACTGTTACAAAATGATGTTACTTACAGGAGCAAAAAAAGAAGCAACATTGAATTTCTATAGTAATGCCGGATATAACAGTACAGATAAAACAGCTTTTATTCAATGGCTTGAATAGTGGAAATTCAAGTTTATCTCTTCAATCCAACCTTCAAAATCCAGCCACTACGTGTCTGTCGTTCTTCGCACTTATGATTTTGTCGGTATTGCGCCAGGAAAAGTAAATACTTGCTTCGCAAGTGCTTCCTTTTCCTTTGAGCGCAATAAATTCCAATTCCAGGAGGGGGATATAATGGCTCGTACAGAAACAGTGGAACTTACAACAGCATGTTTATTGCATCAAAATGGACAATATTTATTGCAAGATAGGATCAAGAAAGATTGGCAGGGATTCACATTGCCTGGCGGTCATGTTGAACCAGGAGAGTCTATAGTTGATGCTGTTATTCGAGAAATGCAGGAAGAAACAGGGTTGACGATTATTAAGCCAAGATTGTGTGGTGTAAAACATTTTCCGATAAATGAAGGGCGATATATTGTTTTCCTTTTTGAAGCAACTGAGTATGAAGGAGAACTTCTTTCTTCAGACGAAGGGAAAATGCATTGGATTAAGATAGAGGAACTTGATAAAGTTAACTTGGTTAATGATTTTAAGGACTTGATTGATGTGATGCTTAATGTAAATTTAAGCGAATTTCAATATGTTATCGAAGATAATAAATGGAAAATTATTAAGAAATAAGGCCGCGGCCGCCTATTTATAGTAATATTAAAATAAATGTTTTTATAAATAAAGGATATGATGATGCAGTACGAGATTATTGATTTTCACACGCACCCATTTAATGATAAAGCTACCAATATCTGTTCACACAGAGAATACCATGATGTGTCCATGGAGGACGCAGCGGAGTATTTGAAGGGACTGGGGATTTCCAGGATTTGTGGTTCAGTTCTATGCCGAAATGTACAGAATGTTTCGCATTATGGGAATCCTTGGGAAATGATTGCCGACAGTAATAAAAGAGCCTTGGAATTACAACAGCAGTATCCTGATTTTTATGTGCCGGGATTTCATGTGCATCCGGAGTATTTACGGGAATCCTGCGAAGAGATTGAGAAAATGCATAAAAAGGGTGTTCATTTAATCGGAGAGCTGGTGCCTTATATGCATGGATGGAGCGATTATGCTTGCAAAGCATTTGATGAAATCTTGGATGTGGCAACTCAGTATGGAATGGTAGTAAATTTGCACACCATGGATCATGATCAAATGGATGAGATGGTGCGAAAGCATCCAAAAACGGTGTTTGTGGCAGCTCATCCAGGGGAGTATGATAGCTATATGCGTCACTTGAATCGCATGAAAATGAGTGAAAATTATTATCTGGATTTATCCGGCACAGGTCTGTTCCGCCATGGAATGCTTCGGCACGGTATTGATGAGTTTGGGGTGGAACGATTTGTTTTCGGCTCGGATTATCCTACCTGTAATCCGGCAATGTTTATCGGCGGTGTAGCATTAGATAGTTTAATCAGCGAAGAAGAGAAGACCATGATCTTTGCAGGCAATGTGAAGCGAATATTAGGATTAACGCAAATTTGATTTATTATATACCTAATACAGATTATACTACAAAGGAGGAGCCACATGGCAGAAATTAAAGTACTTTCAGAGGATACCATAGACAAGATTGCCGCCGGAGAAGTGGTGGAGCGCCCTATGAGCGTGGTAAAAGAATTGGTAGAAAATGCCATGGATGCAGGTTCCACTGTGATTACCGTAGAAATCAAAAACGGCGGCATCGACTTGATTCGTGTTACCGATAACGGGCAGGGTATCAAGGCAGAGGAAGTTCGCCTGGCCTTTGCCAGACATGCGACCAGCAAAATCCGCAGTGCAGAAGATTTAATAAGCTTATCCAGTATGGGATTTCGTGGTGAGGCCCTTTCCAGTATTGCTGCCGTAGCTCAGGTGGAAGTGGTGACTAAGACCAGAGAATCCTTGACCGGAGTACGTTATGCTATTGAAGGCGCTATAGAAAAGGATTTTGAAGAGGTAGGGGCTCCGGACGGAACCACCTTCCTTGTAAAAAATATTTTTTTCAACACACCGGTGCGTCGTAAATTTTTAAAGCAGCCTCAGACGGAAGGCAGTTATGTGGCAGAACTTTTAGAGAGACTTGCCATGTCCAGACCGGATATTTCCTTTAAATTTATACAAAACGGTCAGGTGCGGTTTCACACCCCGGGCAACGGTGATTTGAAGGAAGTTATTTATCGCATTTACGGCAGAGAAATTGCCGGCCATTTGGTGCCTATCGAGATTGCGGAGGAGCGTATGCAGCTGAAAGGTTTCCTGGGAAAGCCGGAAATCAATCGTTCTAATCGTAATTTTGAGCATTATTTTATTAATTCCAGATATGTAAAGAGTAAGGTGTTGGCCAAGGCCATTGAGGACGGCTATAAGCAGTATGTGATGCAGCACAAATTTCCTTTTGTGGTATTGCATTTTTCCATGCCGGCAGCAGAGGTGGATGTAAATGTGCATCCAACCAAAATGGAGGTGCGCTTTTCCGACGAGCAGTACGTATATAAGACGGTGACTCAGAGTATTTTAAGCACATTCAGAAGTAAGGAACTGATTGTAAATGCTTCCTTTGGAAAAGATACAAAGGTAAGTCAAGCAGAAAACATGCCTGTCTATGACAAAGCCAGAGTCTCTGCGGAGCAATTAAATCTGTTAAAACAACTGTCAGAGAAGGAAAAAGAAGCAGCGAAGCCAGCCGTGAAGCCTTTTGTGATAGACTTTGGAACCGGAGAAAATGGAGCAGGGAAAAACGAAACTGTGGAAAATGGATATGTGAAAAATAGAACCACGGAAACTCCGGCGGTGGCAGAAACCCCACTGTCGGAAACTTATCAGGCCAAATCAAATATTCCGAAGGTACAATCGGAAACACACCCAGAAAAGCAGTTGGAAACGCAGCCGGAAACACAACCTGAAATGCATTCGGAAATGCAACATAAAGTACAATCGGAAGTACAGTCTGTCCTGCAGAGATCTCCGCTGGCAGAATTATATTCCGGGAAAACTTTGCCAACGGAGCAGATGGAACATGATGTCAAGCCGGTGGCGGTGAAACCGATTCCATATGCGGATTCGGATTCTGCGAAGCAGACATGGACAACGGCTGTACAGGCAGACAGAACTGTGCAGGCAGGAGAGGCTGCGGCAGATCCAAGTTCTGAAGATCGAGACACCAAAACCGGGGTGCTGAATACGTTGTCTCATATCCAGATTACCGACGTCAAGCAGGAAACCTTATTTGAGGAGCAATTTCTGTCCGAAAAGGCAAAGGAAAGCTACGAAATCCTGGGACAGATTTTCGGCACTTATTGGATCGTTGCGTACAGCGACCGCATGTACATGATAGACCAGCACGCAGCCCATGAAAAGGTCAAATACGAGCGGTTGGTGGCAGCAGTGGACCGAAAAGAAGTGGCAGTTCAGAATATTATGCCTCCTGTAATCCTGCAGACCAGTGCCAAGGAGGAACAGGTGGTTCTGGAGCATATGGAGGCTTTTCATCATTTGGGCTTTGAAATAGAAGAATTCGGCGATCATACATTTTGCCTGAGGGCTGTGCCGGTAGATCTATATGGTTGCAGCTATCAGGAGCTTTTCAGAGAAGTGCTGGATGAGCTGATGGAGGGGCCTGTAACAGGAGCACCTGAAGTAGTGCTGGAGAAACTGGCAGGTATGGCTTGTAAGGCCGCTGTAAAGGGCAATATGAAGCTGGCTTACGAGGAAGCTGTGCAGCTGATAGATGAACTTTTAACCTTGGAGAATCCGTATCATTGCCCGCATGGCAGACCTACTATTATTTCCATGACCAAGCAGGAAGTGGAAAAGAAATTTAAGCGCATAGTATAACTTTCCTGCTGATAAGTTATATTATAGGAACCGCTTTGCGAACCCTATAATCCATTTGCGGCGCATGTCTGCGCCTTTTATCGTCAGTTACTTTCGTAACTTCTGATAAGTTATATTATACAAATTTTGATATTGAACAGGTAATTATGAAGAAAAGAAAATTAATTATTTTAACAGGACCTACGGCGGTGGGCAAGACCAAGCTGTCCATAGCCCTTGCCAAGGTTTTAAACGGTGCCGTGATTTCAGCCGATTCCATGCAGGTGTATAAGTACATGGATATCGGCTCTGCCAAGATTAGGGCTGAGGAAATGTGCGGGATAAAGCATTATCTGGTAGATTGCCTGGAACCTCAGGACCCGGAGGGCTTTAATGTAACCCGCTTTCAGCATATGGCAAAGGAAGCCATGGAGGAGATTTATGCAGAGGGTAAGGTGCCCATTCTGGTAGGCGGTACCGGCTTTTATATTCAGTCTGTAGTCTATGATATTGATTTTACGGAAAATGATGCAGACACTGCTTATCGTATTCATTTAGAGGCCCTTGCTCAGGAAAAAGGCGCAGAATATTTACATCAGATGTTAAAAGAGGCAGATCCAAAGGGTGCAGAAGAAATACATGCCAACAACGTAAAAAGAGTGATCCGTGCATTGGAATTTTTTGAAAAGACAGGACAGCCTATTTCAGCCCATAACGAGGCAGAGCGACAGAAGGAAAGCCCTTATGATTTTTATTATTTTGTATTAAATGACGACAGGGCAAAGCTTTATGAGCGTATCGATTTAAGAGTTGACCTGATGCTAAAAGAGGGACTTGTAGAGGAAGTGCAGAAGCTTTTAGATATGGGGTGCACCAGAAATATGGTATCCATGCAGGGTCTGGGCTACAAGGAGATTATTGATTACTTGAACGGAGAAATTACGTTGGAAGAAGCGGTTTACAGGATTAAGAGAGACACCAGACATTTTGCCAAGCGTCAGCTTACCTGGTTTCGCAGAGAGCGTAAGGTACGTTGGGTGGATAAATCCGGGTTTGCTTCAGAAGAAGATATTTTACAGTATATGTTAGAACAAATAAAGGATGAGGGACTTACACAATGATGACACAGGAACTTAAGGCGTTATATCAGAAAATGGGTATTTCAGAGGAAGTACTAAATTACGGAGAAGAGATTTTAGAAGGATTAAAAGAACGTTATGCACAGATTGATGCAGTGGCTGAGTACAATCAGGCCAAGGTAGTTCATGCCATGCAGGAATGCAAGGTAAGTGAAGCTTGTCTGTTAGGTACCACGGGATACGGCTACAATGATTTAGGCCGTGACACTTTGGAAGAGGTTTATGCACATATTTTCCACACAGAGGATGCGCTGGTTCGTCCACAGATTACATGCGGCACTCATGCTTTGGCACTGGCCCTTATGAGTAATCTGCGTCCGGGAGATGAGCTGTTAAGCCCGGTAGGAAAGCCTTATGATACACTGGAAGAGGTAATCGGTATCCGTCCTTCCAAGGGCTCACTGGCTGAATATGGTGTAACCTATGCCCAGGTGGATTTACTGGAAGACGGTGGCTTTGACTGGGAAGGTATCAAAAAGGCCATAAATGAGCGCACCAAGTTAGTGACCATTCAGCGTTCAAAAGGTTATCAGACCAGACCGACTTTGTCTGTAGCTAGAATCGGAGAATTGATTTCGTTTATCAAGGCTATTAAGCCGGATGTAATCTGTATGGTAGATAATTGTTACGGTGAATTTGTAGAAACCATAGAACCTACGGATGTAGGTGCTGATATGGCGGTGGGCTCCCTGATCAAAAATCCGGGCGGCGGACTTGCTCCAATCGGCGGCTATATTGTAGGTAAAAAAGAATGCGTGGAAAATGCGGCATACCGTTTAACCAGTCCGGGACTGGGAAAAGAGGTGGGTGCTTCTTTGGGGGTTCTGAGTAAATTTTATCAGGGACTTTTCCTGGCGCCTACCGTAACTGCAGGGGCATTAAAGGGCGCGATTTTTGCAGCTAATTTATATGAACGCATGGGCTATGCAGTAGTACCAAACAGCACAGAATCCAGACACGATATTATTCAGGCTGTTACTTTTGGCTCTCCGGAAGGTGTTATTGCATTTTGTCAGGGCGTTCAGGCAGGGGCACCGGTGGATAGCTTTGTAACACCGGAGCCTTGGGATATGCCGGGGTATGATGCTAAAGTAATTATGGCAGCAGGCGCTTTTGTATCTGGCTCCAGTATAGAGCTTAGCGCAGATGGACCGATCAAACCTCCTTATGCGGTGTATTTCCAAGGCGGACTTACCTGGCAACATGCCAAATTCGGTATTTTGAAAACCGTACAGGCCTGTATGGATGCAGGCATTGTGGACCATAATTTTAAGCGGGTTGTGTAAAATTAAGAAAATTTTAATCGATACTTTTTTGGCATTTTTTCGATTCTTAGTGTACACATTTGAATATTTATGCTAAGATAGGAATAGGCATTGGCCCTTATGTGGTTTGATTTGCTGATAAGGTTACGAAACGAAGAATTTAAGACACTTAAGCATTATGTATTAAGCGATACGGAGTTAACATGAAAAGAGGAACTATTATGAAGAAAAACAGCTGGGCCTGCTTTATGCTGATACTTACAGGAATTGTAATCGGCGGCTTTATCGGTGATTTATTTCCGGTAGCCTGGTTAAACTATGGACAGACCTTTGGATTTGCAAGTCCCATTGTGTTGGATTTGGGGATTTTGGTGCTGAGCTTTTCTTTAACCATTAAGATTACGGTTGCAAGCATTTTGGGTGTGATTTTAGCACTTGTGATTTACCATTTCTTATAAGCCCTATCCTGAAGCCTGGAGAGCAGACAGGAGATGTATGGGACAATTTAACAATAAAGAGGCTATGCCTTATGAGCGGTTTTTAAAGTATGGTGCAGAGAGTCTGACAGATGCAGAGCTTTTAGCTATTATTATAAGAACCGGAACTAAAAACAGAAATGCCCTGGAGCTGGCAGGAGATATTTTGGCACTGCAGGAGAATATGAATGGGAAGCTTATCGGGCTTCACCAGCTTTCCTTAGAGGAGCTGATGAGACTTCCGGGAATCGGAGAGGTAAAGGCAGTCAAGTTAAAGGCTATCGGTGAATTAGCCAAGCGTATGGCCAAACAGTCTTTGAGGAATATCCGGAAGTTTGACAGTGCGGAGAGGCTTGCTGAGTATTACATGGAGAGTATGCGTCACTATACCACAGAATGTGTCATGTTGATCATGCTGGATAATAAAGGGCATTTATTGGGGGAACGGCAGATCAGCCAGGGGACAGTTAATGCTTCTCTGATTTCACCCAGAGAGATTTTTATTTTGGCATTAAAATTTGATGCCAGCAGCATTGTTCTCATTCATAATCATCCCAGCGGAGATATTACACCATCCAAGGCAGATATTACAGTTACGAAGCAGATTCGTGAATGCAGCAAACTAATGAACATACCACTAATAGATCATATTATTATTGGTGATAATACATATTCCAGCTTTCAAGAGCTGGGATTACTATAGAAAGGCAGGAACAGTACTTTGGGAAATAATGTATATGGTATCGATTTAGGTACCTGCAACATCAAGATTTACTCTAAAAATGACGACGGCGTTATGATCGAAAAGAATATGATTGCTATCGAAAACAAGAAAAATATTTTTGCATACGGTGACAGTGCCTATGAAATGTATGAAAAGGCACCTGCCAATATCCAGATTTCCTTTCCGCTAAATAACGGTGTGATTGCGGATATTAAGGATATGGAAGTGCTGGTAAAGTATTTCATTTCTGATATTACCAAAGGAAAGGCTGCTCCGGCAGATTATTATGTTGCAGTGCCGACAGATGTTACCGAGGTAGAGAAAAGAGCTTTTTATGATTTGATCAAGAATGCCAACGTAAAAGCCAAAAACATTTATGTAGTAGAAAAGGCTGTGGCAGATGGCCTTGGGCTTGGCATTGATGTAAAGACTGCCAGCGGTGCATTGGTGGTGAATGTAGGATTTGATACTACAGAAATTTCTATTTTATCCTTAGGCGGTATTGTGCTCAGCCGTTTGATCAAAACCGGCGGTCGCAAGTTTGATGAAGCCATTAAGAGTGCTGTACGAAAGGAATTCAACTTAATTATAGGTTCAAAATCTGCAGAGCAGATTAAGATGCAGTTAAAAGAATTAGAAGAGAAGGGTGAGGATGCAGTCGTATTCGGCCGAGATATTGTGACCGGTCTTCCTATGCAGAAACAGATTCCAATTCAGATGATTCATGAGTGTCTGGTAGAGCATTTCTCTACGATTATCGATCAGGTAAAGCTTATTTTGGAGAGGACTCCACCGGAATTGGGTGCGGATATTTATCGCCACGGTGTTTATTTGACCGGTGGTGCCAGCCAGGTAGCATATTTGGCTGAAAGTTTGTCTAGAGAGACCGGCCTGAAGGTTCAGCAGACGGATAATCCGGGAACCAGCGTAGCGGCAGGACTTGCCAAGGTTATCAAGGAAGATTATTACAAGACGGTTGCCCAAAGGAAAGAGTAAATGAGTCCATTAGTAAAGAAAAAAGGAGAAAAATTTACCATTCCCAGTAAATATCTCCTTTTTGCATTGACTTTAATTTGTGTTTTGATGATTGTATTAAGCCTGTTTACTGGTGTGTTTGAAGGTGTTTTGAACAGCGCCGCAGGCAATATGGTTATTCCTTTTCAAAGAGGTATTACTTATGTTGGCAGCTTTTTAAAGGATAAAGCTGACAACCTGAAAGAAATAGAAGCTTTATTGGAGGAAAACAGTGCTCTACGTGCACAGGTTGATGAACTGACACTGGAAATCAACAGACTGCAGCAGGATCGATATGAGCTTGCACATTTACAAGAACTTTTTGAGTTGGATGCTCAATATGAAAGCTATCAAAAGGTTGGAGCCAGAATCGTAGGCAGCCAAAGTGTAAACTGGTATCACTCCTTTTTGATTGATAAAGGCAGTAAGGATGGCCTGGCTGTAGATATGAATGTGATCGCGGACGGTGGTCTGGTTGGCATCATTACGGATGTGGGACCGAATTGGTCCAGGGTTACTTCTATTATTTCCGACGAGATCAATCTCATGGGGCAGGTGCTTGCTACAGAGGATAATCTGATCATCAGCGGCAATCTTGCCGGTGTAAAGTCAAGGGGAACTATTGATTTTACACAGTTGCTTGACTCTGACGGACAGGTAGGTGTTGGGGATAAGATTGTGACCAGTTCCATCAGTGATAAATATTTGCCCGGATTGGTTGTGGGATACATTGATACCATGCAGGCTGATATCAATAATATGACAAAATCAGGTACGGTTCTTCCGGTGGTTGATTTTAATCATTTGGATGAGGTTCTGGTTATTTTGGATTTAAAAGAAAATTACGGAGAATAAATACCATTGCACGAGGAAAGGAGGCTTCATGAAAAGGGTAATTGGTCAGAGTATATTTGTTATGCTTATATTTATATTGCAAAACACTGTTTTTGATGCATTATCCTTTAACGGAGTCAAGCCTAATTTACTGCTGATCGTTACGGTCTTTTTCGGTTTTGCCGTTAGTATCAATAACGGTATGCTGACAGGATTTTTCAGCGGACTTTTATGTGACATTTTTTTTGGCTCGTATCTTGGTGTCTATTCTCTCCTTTTTTTGCTGTTTGGCGGGTTTGGTGGTGTTATGGCCAGATTTTTTTATCAGGATGATATTGTGTTTCCGTATCTGACCGTTGCACTTTCTGATGGCCTGTTTGGCGTTATTTGTTATATTTTTATGTTTTTATTACGAGGAAGATTTTCTTTTGGGGTATATGTAAGTCAGGTGATTTTACCGGAGCTGTTGTATACATTCATATTAAGTCTTCTGATGATACCGCTTTTACATAAATTCAATTCGTTTTTAGTGAAGCTGGAAGTAAAGGAGAAAGAATCGGATGTTTCGGGAAATACTTGAAAAAATAAAAGAATCCAGATTGTTTCTTATGTGTGGGGTGTTTATTGCTTTAGCCTGTATTTTGGTGCACAGGCTGTTTGTGCTGCAGATTATTTCCGGTGAGGAGTATCTGGAAAATTATCAGCTCAGTATTGAGAAGACCAAGGATATTCCTGCCACCAGAGGCAATATTTATGATGTCAACGGTAAGCTTTTAGCTTATAATGACCTGGCTTATACCGTGAAGATAGAAGATGTTTATGAGAGCTCTAACAGTAAGAATAAGCTTTTAAATCAAAACATCCATACCTTGATCAAAATGATCGAGAAAAACGGTGATACCATTGTAAATGATTTTAATATTATTATAAATGATGCCGGAGAATACGAATATGATATTTCCGGAACTTCGTTACTGCGTTTTAAGGCCGATGTGTATGGCGAGGCCTATGTGGATAATCTTTCCTATGAACAGCAGACAGCTACCGCAGAAGAATTAATGACGTATCTGGCAGGTACTTCCAGATATGCAGTAGGCGAGTATGAATATGATGAAGCCGGCAGTCGCAGGCGTGATGAAGATGGCAATTATATCTTTCACATCGGAGAAGGATATACCAAGGAAGAGGTTCTTCAGATCGTTACCATCAGACATGCCATGTGGTTAGTATCCTATCAGGTGCATCTGGGTGCTACTGTTGCCAAGGATATCAGCCAGGAGACAGTTGCGGTTATTATGGAGAATATGGACAAGCTACAGGGTGTGTCTATTGAAGAAGATACCGTGCGCAGATATGTAGATTCCACATATTTTTCTCAAATTCTCGGCTATACCGGCAAGATATCCGGCACAGAGTTGTCAGAATTAAATGCTCAACTGGATGAACTTGGCATGGATGCCAAATATACGTCCAGTGATGTGGTTGGTAAGACCGGCATTGAGCAGTATATGGAATTGGAACTGCATGGCACCAATGGTCATGAAAAAGTATATGTAGATAAAATGGGGCGACTTTTGGATACGGAGGAAAGAATTGACCCTGTTTCCGGTAATGATGTGTATCTTACCATTGACGCAGACCTGCAAAAGGCTGTTATGGATATTTTGGAGCAGAATATTGCAGGTATTTTGGTCAGCAAGATACAAAACACCAAGACTTTTACGCTAGGTGCGGATCAGTCCAGCTCCGATATTATGATACCGATTTATGATGTGTATTATGCACTTTTTGATAACAACATAATCAGTGTTTCCCATCTTGCTTCTGAAGAGGCTGGGGAAACAGAGCAGACTGTTTATCATGCATATCTGGAGTTTTCTTCTGATAGGATTCAGAAGCTTCGTGATGAACTTTATACAAAGAGAACTCCATACAAAAGATTGAATACCGAATTCCAGATATATCAGGGAGCCATGATTGAGCTTTTAAAGGATTATGAGGTTCTTGACATGGAACTGGTAGATAAAGAAGATGCTACTTATGTAGACTGGGTGCAGAATGAAACCATCTCCATGGCAGAGTTTCTGGAATATTGCATTGCACAAAACTGGATCGATGTAAGCAAATTGGATTTGGAGTCTGCTTATGCGGATTCCGGTGAGATGTTTGATAAGCTGGTAGAGTATACATTTAAGCTTATGGAACAATCTGCTTCCTTTAGGAAGTATTATTACAAGTATATGTTACTTACGGATACTATTACAGGCGCTCAGGTGTGTAAGCTTTTGTGCGAGCAGCAGTGCATAGATATTACCATCGATGATGTGGATGCTTTATACAAAGGTACCATATCTGCATATCAATTTATGATCAATCGTATTCATAATCTGGATATTACGCCGGCCCAGCTGGCTTTGGATCCATTTGCAGGTTCTATCGTGGTCACAGATGTTAATACCGGTGATGTTCGAGCTTTGGTGAGTTATCCAAGCTATGATAATAATCTGATGGCCAATACAGTAGACCCGGAATATTATGCGAAAATCAGATTAGATAAGTCCAATCCTCAGTATAATTATGCTACTCAGCAGAGAAGTGCGCCGGGTTCTACCTTCAAAATGATTTCTACTGTAGCAGGCCTGGAGGAAGGTGTGGTGACTACCACTGAGACTATTACCTGTAATGGTGTATTTGACAGATTTGCACAGATTTCCAGGTGTTGGATATATCCAAGAGGACATGGGAAACTGAGTGCCTGGGAGGCTATCAGACACTCCTGTAACGTATATTATTATGAAACCGGATATAGATTAAGCCTGGATGAAGAAGGGGATTATAATGCCCAGTTGGGTCTGGACAAGCTGGCAAAGTATGCAGATATGTTTGGTCTGACTGAGAAATCCGGTGTAGAGATCACAGAATCCATGCCTCAGGTTTCTACAGAGTTGCCGGTACTTTCGGCTATCGGTCAGGGTACCAACTCTTTTACTACAGTAGGACTGGCCCGATATGTAACTACCATAGCTAATAACGGCACCTGCTATGAACTGACTCTTTTAGACAAGCTGACGGATTCTAAGGGCACTCTCTTACAGAAATATGACGCAGCGGTGCGCAATGAAGTAGAGATCAGCAGTCAGTCCTGGGACACCATTCACACAGGTATGAAGGCAGCTATGGATGCCAGCTCTTATTTTAAAGATCTGGGGATCTCAGTTGGGGGCAAAACCGGTACTGCCCAGGAAAATACTAAGCGTGCAGACCATGCTCTATTTGTAGGTTATGCACCATATGACAATCCGGAGATAGCAGTTTCCTGCCGTATTTGCTTTGGTTATAGTTCAGGCTTTGCTTCTCAGACTTCAGCCATGGTTTTTGAATACTATTTTGCTGATGACAAAGAAGAAGTATTGTCTGATGAAGCCGTGGATATTGACGCTTCCATGATAACCAATGAGCATTAATAGGTTTGATATCATCAATTTATTGATGTGTTCAATAGATGATTAAGGCCCGGGCAACACAGGACCTTAGATCAATATTTACCAAAGTAAGAAAGATACTCGCTGACAAGGCTTGAAGCAAAGCAATATTTATTAGCGGAGGAGCGTATGAGTGAGGTATTAGTTGTTACAAGTGGTAAAGGCGGTGTGGGCAAGACCACAACCTGTGCCAATATTGGCACAGGGCTGGCGAAAATGGGTTTTAAGGTGTGTATGATTGACACCGATATCGGTCTGAGAAATCTGGACGTGGTCATGGGCCTTGAAAATCGCATAGTATACAATCTGGTAGATGTTGTAGAAGGCAACTGTAGGGTAAAGCAGGCACTGATTAGAGATAAGAGACACTCTAATCTTTACTTGATGCCCTGTGCTCAGACAAGAGATAAATCCAGTGTAAATCCTGAGCAGATGGTAAAGCTTATCAGGCATTTGAGAGATATTTTCGACTACATTATATTGGATTGCCCGGCAGGTATTGAGCAGGGATTCCAAAATGCTGTGGCAGGTGCAGACAGAGCTATTGTGGTAACTACACCGGAGGTTTCCGCTATCAGAGATGCAGACCGCATTATCGGTTTATTGGAAGCCAGAGAATTTGAACGGATTGAACTGGTGATCAACCGTATGCGTACGGATATGGTAAAGCGGGGAGATATGATGAGTGCCACAGATGTGATGGATATTTTGTCTGTTCCCCTTATCGGTGTAGTGCCGGATGATGAAAATGTAGTCATCTCTACCAATCAGGGAGAACCTCTTGTGGGAAGCAATACACCTGCAGGCAAAGCATATCAGAATATTTCTGATAGAGTTGCAGGCAAAGACATCCCACTTACATCAGAGATAGGACAGCTGTCCTTTTGGACCAAAATCAGTGGAATTTTTCACAAGAATTAGGAGGTTTGTATGTTTAGAAATATGAAGCTCAGACACCTTTTTCACAGGAAGAGTTCCCGGGAAATTGCCCGAGACCGATTGAAAATATTACTGATTTCTGATAGAGTCAATTGTTCAGCTGAGACGCTTGAAATGATTAAGCATGATATTGCCAAGGTAATATCCAAATACATGAAAATAGACACAAACAGCATGGAGATACAAATCAGCAAGACAGGAAGCCATGCCAGAGGCAATGCCAATCCTGTGCTGAACGCCAATATTCCGATATTGGATATCAATAAGTAATTACAAAGGTGCAGATAAACGGTAAGATAGATTACATAAAACGATAAAGGAGGAGAAGGATGTTCAAAAAGTACAGATTTCGTGATTTTAACTTCAGATTGGTCATCCTTGTCTTGTTGGCATCAGGGTATAGTATACTTGCAGTTAACAGCGCTAATGAGGCATATGTAAATAGACAGCTTTTCGGCATAGGTCTTGGAGTTGCAGCTATGCTTGTGATTGCTATGATTGATTATACATGGATTCTAAAATTTTATTGGATCATGTATGCGGCAATAGCAGGACTTTTGGCTGTAACCACATATTCCTCATTAGGTGAATCAACGAAAGGTGCCCAAAGATGGATAGAAATAGGACCTATCACCTTTCAGCCTTCAGAATTATTCAAATTAATATTGATTTTATTCTTTGCACAGTTTATTATGAGAAATAAGAAAAATATCAATAAGATTTTCACCCTGATTTTATGCGGGATTTTATTTGCAATTCCTGCATATATGATTTTGGACCAGCCGGACTTATCTACCACGGTGGTTATTATTGCCATCTTTTGTTCCCTGTTGTTTGTGGGAGGCTTGAGCTGGAGATATATCATTGCTGCTTTTGCTATTATTATTCCGATAGTAGGTGTGGTCGTATTTCTGGCTATTCAACCGGAATCTACTGTGCTGGAGCATCACCAGAGACAGCGTATCCTGGCATTTATTTATCCGGAGGAGTATGCGGATTCCACGGCATATCAGCAGATCAATTCAGAGATTGCCATAGGTTCCGGTCAGTTAAACGGTAAAGGATATAAGAATAACGAGGTTACAAGTGTTAAGAATGGCCGGCATATTCTGGAACCTCATACGGATTTCATTTTTGCCGTGATCGGAGAGGAATTTGGTTTCAAAGGCAGTGTTTTTCTTATTGCAGTTTTGTTCTCAATTGTGTTAGAATGTTTATATGTAGCTTATAAGGCAAAGGATACGGCCGGGCGATTGATCGCCGCCGGAGTCGGAGCCTGGATAGGCGTTCAGACATTTGTAAATTTAGGCGTGGCAACCTTTATTTTACCTAATACCGGACTTCCTTTACCATTCATCAGTTATGGACTGACGTCCATTCTGTGTCTGTACATGGGGATAGGATTTGTCTTAAATATTAAATTACAACAAAGGAAAAACGGGGAGGTCTTCTTATGAATATTGCATTGATTGCCCATGATAACAAAAAGAAACTGATGCAGAATTTCTGTATTGCATACCGTGTTTTACTTTCAAAACATGAACTGTATGCTACAGGTACTACAGGCAGATTGATCGAAGAAGTAACCAATTTAAACGTACACAAAATGCTGGCCGGACATCTAGGCGGTGAACAGCAGATTTGTGCACAAATTGAGCATAATCAAATAGATCTTTTGATTTTTTTAAGGGATCCGTTATCAGCCAAAGCACATGAGCCGGATGTAAGTAATGCTATGCGTTTGTGTGATATGCATAATATTCCGATGGCTACCAATTTGGCTTCTGCAGAGATCATGATCAGGGCAATTGACAGAGGAGATTTAGAGTGGCGTGAAGCGTATCGATAAAAAAATATCATTATTTTTAATAGTTAGTTTGTGTGTGGGTATGCTCACCGGCTGCTCAGGGACTGTGATGCTTCCATACACAGCCATGAGCGGCAACAGCAGCTTTGAATTATTGTTTGATACAGCAGGCAGGACGGATACCTTTGCCGCCGAACTGTGTGTAGGAGACAGTGATGTGGCGCTGGAAAGCTACGAGATAGAGCAGGTAAGTGCCGCAGCCCTGTTTGATTTAAAGCAGTCAGAGGTTGTTTTTGCGACGGGTATGCATGAAAAGCTTTATCCGGCCAGCCTGACTAAGCTTTTGACCGCATTAGTGGCTATCAAGTATGGCAGTCTGGACCAGACCCTTACTGCTACCAATGAAGTGTATATATCAGAGTCCGGAGCTGTTTTGGCAGGTATTAAAGCCGGAGATACTATGACTATGGAGCAGGCGCTTCATTTGCTTCTGATTCGTTCTGCCAATGATGTGGCTAATCTGATCGCAGAGAATATTGCAGGAAGTGTGGATGATTTTGTGGCATTAATGAATGAAGAGGCACAGAAGTTAGGAGCTACCAATTCACATTTTATGAATCCACACGGGCTTCATCATACAGACCATTATACCACGGTATATGATCTGTATCTGATATTTAAGGAAGCGGTGAAGTATGAGGCCATTACCCAGATTATCGGCATGTCATCTTATTCTACCACTTACAAGAAT
The DNA here is from genome assembly GCA_045646695.1 of Lachnospiraceae bacterium. Classification (GTDB taxonomy): domain Bacteria; phylum Bacillota; class Clostridia; order Lachnospirales; family Lachnospiraceae; genus RGIG6307. The sequence continues at coordinate 889 of JAZRLF010000087.1, read as the reverse complement.
AAATACGGCAGTGACAAAAACATCAGTGTTTCCACCACCAATGGATACTTTAGGCAGTTATACAAGGCACCTGAAAATGTGACCATTCTGGGCGGTAAGACAGGTACTACAGATGAAGCCGGCAGCTGTCTGGGGCTTTATGTAAAGGACACTTCAGGCAATCCTTATATTGCGATTATTCTTCACGGCAACACAAAAGACGATTTATACATAGAGATGAAGCAGCTACTAGAGCAAATTCACAGATAATTTCACTTTTTACTCAAAAAATTTTATAATTTATCTAAAAAGTTATTGATTTTTGTGTTAATTTTTCTTATAATATACGTAAGTTATATTAGTTATAACATTTCACTATTAGGAGGGCATACATATGGTTCAGTTAATCGTAGGTGTGAAAGGAAAAGGCAAAACAAAAGTATTATTAGACAAGGTGAACAGCCAGATTCAGACAATGGAAGGAAATATCGTATATCTTGATAAGAGTACAAAGCATATGTACGAATTGAATAACAAGATCAGATTAATCGATGTTTCAGATTTTTCATTAGCTAACGCAGATGCGTTCCTGGGATTCATTTTAGGTATCATTTCTCAGGATCATGACTTACAGCAGATGTACTTAGACAGCTTTTTAAAAATCGCAAAATTAGAAGATAAAGACATTACTGAAACCATTCAGAAGCTTGAGGCAATTAGTGAAAAGTTCAAGGTTGACTTCACCTTAAATGTTTCTTTAGACGAAGCTGACATTCCTGAAGCAATCAAGGCTAATATTGAAGTAGCTTTATAAAATATAATACGAATACATAATGAATTGCAGATTTTAGCTGCATGGAATTTAGTGAAATAATGCCTTTTGGTAATAATCATGAAGAATGTGTCTTGA
>JAZRLF010000086.1:0-24671 GCA_045646695.1 Lachnospiraceae bacterium | reverse complement strand
TGTGTGTCTGATATGAGTTCAAAATATGCAATAACTCTATTAGATGAGATTTTCAAAAAGCCCATGTTTAAAGCCAAACAACTCCAAGATATACTTCCCGGAAGCAAAGGAACTCTATATAATATGTTAGATGAATTTATTGAAAAAGGGATACTAAAAAAAGACGAAAAAGTAAGAAATACAACATATTATTGTCCTGCAATATTAGCATTACTATGACTTCAAAAAGTAAAGGTCGGTTCACACCGGCCTTCACTTTTTAGAGAGTATGCTATGTTAGCTAGATTCAACATTTTTCAATTTAAGCTAATAGAGTTCCTATATCCTCAAACAGCATCATATATATCACTAGTTTAGCAAGCATCGCCTTTGGATATCCAAGGCAGTATCTGGATTCCCAGACCCTTTAACGCTCAAGCAGAAGTTGCTCGTCAATTAATAATTTGCATTCTCCAGTTGATTACACTTATTTACATACTTTGCCTGGTAGTCTGAAATCTCTTTGCATGGATATTCAGGGCATTTACTGCAGGAGTTTACATTACGTTCCTTACAGCACTTTACAAAAGGACAGTTTTTGCATAATTCAAACACATTTTCAGATCTACCACCCTCGCAGTTGAATTTCTCAAGGGGGATATCTAGACTGAACCTTTCTCTATAAAAGCTTTGAGATTGTCTTCGCAAATCATCGTCATTTTTCTGTGTTGCAATATATGTAATACACCTTGAGCAGTCGTGTCCGCAATAGCATGGCAAAGAAAACAGTTTGCCAATCCTATAGGTACTGTCTGTAATTCTTGTTGTTTTATCCCAACGGTCAGATAACGGGAAATACACGCCGTCTTTTGCTGAAGGCCCCATATCCCATGTTCCGTCAACTTGCTGATTAGCCTTTAGCCAGTCGTAAGCAAAGGAAATCTTATCTTTCCAAGACTCATATCGAGCAAGAAGTTCAATTGCAGCCAAATAACGGCTTGCTTTTTTGCTTTGAAACATATCCGGTACAATGCCAAGACTGCTTTCATAAACATAGTAGATACCATCATCGTGACTCAGAATGTAATCAAGCATAAGGCTTTCTGTTTGTTGATCCAGCATACCGGGCAGTATAGATAACTGATAGAAGTTGACAAAATCGGTAAGTCTTCCGCCCTTAGGTTTTCTACCAAACACCTGCATATAGCACGCATCATAATCAGCCTGAGAATAAGTCCCGCTGCAAAATGCTTTCGTGATCACCTGCGCCCATTTGCCTGCGATCTCATTGGCGGGCTCACATAGGTCAGTGAATCTGCGAATTCTTGTAGCAACAATAAGATCCACAAAGGTTTCAAAATCGCTGGTTTTCTCTGTCCCCTCCGGAAGTCTTCCTGTATGTAACAGCGTTTCCATATAAGTAAGAGCCCTTTTTATACATTCGTCTTCAGCAGTATAACCCAACAGTTCCAATCGGAGAAGTGCCATCTCTGTCGTTATCGGGGTATCACTATCTCCACGCAGGGTATGAAAACATCCCCAACCTCCGTCAGGATGCTGCATTGAGATTATTTGATTGGCCCATTTTCCGTTCCTGTAGTTCTGCATGAAGTACACCGCCTTATTTATTTGACCATTATTACTAAATACGGATCATCGTTTCTTTGCACCATGTAAATAGCAAGTCAAATACTTCGTCAAAGTCGAATTCCGTTCCATTGCCCAAAGAAATTGCAGTATCCAAAACAAGTCTGTCCTTACCGAATAATGCTTCTCGAAGCTCTTTTTTAGTCCCTACAAATTTGCCACTGTCCAAGTAATATAAGTTTTGCAGTATGAAGAATACGGACCTGTATGTATACGGTAGCTTAGCGATATTTTTCTCTTTTGGAGCGTGAATATAACGGTGGCAAATCTCATGATACAGATTTCCCAGACCCATCTTCACAAAGTTACGTACATCATTTTTCGTGTATTCAGGGATAAGTTCCGTAAGTGTTCCATAATAATCTTTTGTTGTGTGAAGAAGATGACATATCTCAAGAGGATTCCAATTTTGCAATTCTTCTATACCACAAATAAATCCACACGATTTATCATAATCTTCGAGGGAAGAGATCGCTTCTCTATACTTGGTAAGATCAGCAACATTCATATCACTGATCACAACCATAATATCAATATCACTATGATTCGTTGCTTCGCCTCTTAAATAACTGCCCTGAAGACCAACATAAAGAAGCCGTTCCTTGTATACATTCTTTAGTAATTCAATCAATGTGGGGATATATACATCCGTTTTGAACATTCTTTTATCCTTTCTATGCAAGAAATAGAGTTGTAAACTTTGTGTCATACTGATTCACGATAGTGGGCTATGATGCTGAATTGCTGGTCGGCAGTTTCAGCAAACACCTTCGGTGTCGATACTGGACTTCCTAGACCAATCTTATCCCATGTTGCAACCCATATCAAATATGGTTCAAGGGGAAGTGCATCCTTGACCTTGACGTGTGCTCCGTCTCGAACCAGCAAACCATCTTGTGCCATTCTTTTAGCATCAAAATACAATCTCGCCCCTGTATGATACTCAGCGTTCACATTCATATTGATGAAACCGGAAAGTTTCGAGTTCACCACAATCTCACCACTGACCCCTCCGCCGAACATAATATAATCACTGAACTCTGCGAGGTCTCCGAGTTGCATCCCAATAGGTTTGTTTTCCCATTCTGCCATATCATGTTTCAGACGGTTCCAGCTCTTTAATTTCCCATCACGTTGGATGATGTTCCAATTACCTGCAGTCGTACTGTGAATCAGTATGGGAGGCTCACCCTCGCGAAGTATAGGTTCATTATAAGAATGACCAGCGTATTTTTTTAAGGCATCTTCGTAATCAGACTCAGACAGCACCAGTATGCCATTCAAACCACTGGCTTCGCAGTATCCAATGAAGTCACCAACGGAGAGATACCAATCATCATCTAAAAATCTGCTCATCCGAATAAAATAAACGCCTTCTTTACCCATTCCAGTAATAGCCTTATTATCTGTGTCACAGATAAGTATAAAGACAATCCATGAGCTGTCATACTCCTGCCCGGTAATAGGGTTTATTTTGTTGTCTGGGAGATTATCAACTCTGTAGATCATTGTGCTTATTTCCTTTCAGTAACATTTCAGTAATTTCATAAAAATGCCCTAAATCAAATTATTGTTCTTACAGAAGATATTGCATCAGCCCACTTTTTGAGCTTTTCTACCTCACTATTTTCTCTCATTATAACCTTTATATCATCTGAGATTGACAAAAAGGAAATATCTTTTTCTCGCCGCATTTTATCAAAATCACTTTTCCCGAAAATGTTTATTAAATTCGTTATGTGAGATGATTCATCTCTTTCATCATAACTATTAAGAAAATTAATATATTTAGTTGGCAACTTGTGAAACAGATCAAATCCGTCCCCTAAAAACAAAACGTTCATAAAACCAGCTCTTTTCTTAAAAGTATAAATATGTGTAAATCAACTCAGCTTAAGCGAATGAATATTTTCCGCATCCTTGAGGATTCACATTCTCAGCAATTCGCCATTTAACAGAACAGTATCCGCGATACTGTTCCAGGGTTTGGGGCAGTGCCACAACAAGCTTTTTGCATCGGATACGTATCCGTGCACTGCTTGCGAAACAGTGAAAATACTAATCTGCAAGCAGTGCACAGGTATATACCTGTGCAACATCCGCTTGTTGGGAAAACTCCCAAGCCTATCGAATTATTCAGATATTACATCCGAATAAGCTGCACTCTACAGCTAATATTTTTCTCGTTTTTAAATATTCCAGATAAATTTAAACTCTTCGTTATTTTTTTACTCTCATTAAGTAATGTGTTTCATCCTCACCTGCAATATAAGCTCCATTATTACTTATCGCCTTGATGGAGGGAATATTATTTTTTAGCACACGCAAATATATCTCTTCCTCCGGAACAATCTTTCTTGCCAAATCTAAAGTCAAAGTTAACCCCTTTGTTCCGTATCCTTTACCTCTAAACTCTTTTTTGATACTATATCCAATATGGCCGGCACCTATTTTCAAAGCATCTGTTAAATAGTGTCTGATTCGATATTCTCCAATTAATGTGCCACCATCCCACAAGTAGTAAAAAGTTTCAGGGACAAACCAATCAGGCATATTAATTGGATTTTCATACATCATAAGTTCTGGTAATACTGAATCTCTGTACTCATTAAACGATACACCCTCATATTGATTTGTCAAACCATTTTCGTCCGCCGGCAATGCAGTAACATATCTCCATTGTTCTATCATATCTTCGTAGTTCATTTTTCGCAGTTCTAACATAGTTTAAAATTCTCTTTCCTATAATATCCGTCAAATTCTAATACCTACGAATTGGGATTCAGACCCCTCTTGAAACAAGGTAGTTTTCTTCATCTTTTCTCGCCTCAATATATGCTCTTTCTAAATCAATATTGTAATAATCCGCTAATCGTATTACTTGAGCAATGACATCTGCCATTTCATTCCCTAAGCGTTCATCAACATCCTCAACCTCTCCGGTCAATGCATAATACTTTTCCTTTATCATTACCTGCTTTGCCAGTTCGCCTACTTGTTTAGAAAGTTCAATCATTGCTCCTTCAGCTTTCCAATCTTGCAATTCTATTTTATTAAATCTATTTACCACTTCTTTATACATATCTTGCATTTCTTTAAAAGTTAAACTCATAACAATTACCTCCATAAATTCTAAGTTGTTGTTACTTCATATATTTTATCACAGCTACAACATTACAAAAGGAATTTACTTTTTGCGGATTTTATCAATGATTTCTTTGTTCATCATCGGATTCAGGTATGCATTTTGATAGCGTACAAAGTCCTCTTCAATTTCTTCTTTTATCATGTCTCTGCAACTTCTCATGTCATCAACGGTACAAGTTGCATTTTTCTGTTTGCAGAGATAAGAAGCATCAAGTTTAGGATACCTTATTATCCAATATTCCATTTCAGCATCTAACGTCTGCTTGGAAATTTCACGCATCAGAGAATCTTCTTTTGTATCCTCATACAAAAATTCCAAACGTTCTTTGTTTTCTTCGTATTCCATCTGGAATCCGGCGAAATCATCGGATAACTTAACTGTCACTTCACCGTCTTCAGCAAGAGACATATCCGTAGCATATTTATAAAGTAATTTACACAACAAACGCTTTTCATCATTTTCGTCCATTTCAATTCCGGACAAAGCTACCGGATCTACACCAAGAATTCTTGCAATCTGTACACGCATCTCTACTTTCGGAACTCTCTGACCGCTTTCATAACCTGCAATTGCAGAGGGAGCAATATTCTTTCCTTCTAACTTTGACAACTCGGTTGCCAGTTCAGCCTGGGTAAGTCCGGCCATTATACGATATTTTTTGATGTTTTCACCAATACATAAATTTTCCATAAATTACCTCGCAAATCTCTTTACATATACATTTGTATATGCTATTATCATTATGTGAATAATATACTTTTGAATAATATAAGCAACAAATGTAATGTTCACTATTTAAAAGTAGTATATCACAACAATTGTATTTTGTCTTTACTTTTTTTAAATTTGAGGCAAAAACAGCAGTGCACATTGACAACTGAATATGTTATGTAGATAAAGGATTGTTGCAACGGAGAAAAAATTTAACGTACAACAAAAGGAGCATGAAATCACAAAGATAATAATTGCGGTAATCTTGTCACTAATAACAAATGAATTCTGATCAAGGGGGGATGTCTATGGTATTACAGCAGCCAACTCCGTTTGTAGAATCCAATATCTTCAGCGAAATCAGGGAGATTGAAGTGCAGAAAAACAACTTGATGAATCTGAGAGATAAGGGTATTATAGATGGTGTTGACGTTGTAATACAAGAATTGACAAAAAAGGAGTTTAAGCTAAAAGAGCAACAAGTATTAAAGGTTCATCCCTACACGATTACACAAACTTCTATTACAAAAGACGGTAAGCAAGTTACAAGATGGCAGACTGTATGCGGAGACAAGCGTCCCCGTTGTGCCACCTACGAATCGCTAATAGCCAAGCTTTACACACATTATTTCGATGCAAAAGCCGTCACGGATTATTCCTTTAAAACAATGTTTGAAGCGGCATTAGATGAAAGGATTCGTACGGAACAGCCAAAAGAGAAAACCATCCGCGATTATCACAGCACATATAAGGCTTTCATTACCGAGGAATTCGGAGCCAGAGATATTCGCCTTATAACACCGTCTGAGGCTAAGGAATTCATTCAAAATGTCACAAGGCAACATAATCCTACCAAGAAACGCTTTTATAAGTTTAAAGGGATTTTAAACCTTGTGTTTGAATATGCTTGTGATCCGGAGAGACGATATATCAGTATCAATCCCATTCCGGCCAAGAACAAAGCATATGAAAAGAATCTGACGCCGACTTGTGCCAAACCGGAAGATAAAGCTTTTCAACCGGAAGAAGTGAAGTTGATACGAAATCATTTGTGGGACAGGGCACATCGCACCAAATACGATGTAAATGCATATGCCATATTGTTTTCATCAGAAACCGGAGTGCGAGAAGGAGAAATTCCTTCTTTGAAATGGACGGATATCACAGACAAAGCCATTCACATTCACTCTCAGCAAAATGATGAAGTCCGAGATGGTAAAAAGGTGTACTATTATAATCCTACTACCAAAAACGAAAAAGGTGTAAGCCACAACGGACGCTTCATTCCAATTACATATGAGGTTCGTAGAATCTTAACGGAATTGAAAGCAAAGCAACAGGAACTGGGCATTACATCTGAATGGGTATTTTGTAAAGAAAACGGTGATTGGATTACCACAGTAGCGTATTACGAAGCACTGTACAAAGTATGCCATAAGTTGGGATTGAAGCTCAGCAATAATCATGCATTCCGTATGGCACTGAATTCCTATGTGTACGTCCCCATGGGATTGCCAGTATCAGAACGCGCTAAATTATTAGGGCATTCGGTAGATACCAACCTGAAACATTATACCTTTGCCAGAACGGATGATTATTTGGATGAATTAAGTGAGAAGCTTAATGCATTCAATGCAGCAGAAAGAAAAACGGTAGAAACTACAGAAAAAGGTACCTACGGGTACCTAACAATTGTCGACTTCAAGACAAAAGAAAAAAGCCCGAGACTCGCATAAATCCAGGCTTTTATCAAAAATTATTTACTGCGGAAGATGGGACTTGAACCCACACGACTGCAATAGCCACAAGATCCTTAGTCTTGCTCGTCTGCCAGTTCCGACACTTCCGCATTTCTGAGAAACTAATGCGTTCCTCACAACAAAAAATACTATACATGAAATGGATGCATTTGTCAATTACTTTTTTGTTAAAATTTTTATATTTTATTGAAAAAATGTGTGAAAAGTGGTATTTTATAATAGATATAGGGGCTTATCCTGTAATTTGCCGGGGCGAGCCTTTTTTCGACGCTGTTAAGAGGGTGCAGGCAATCTGATGAGATGTGTGCCGGCTCTTGTTGTTGACAAATGTGACAGAGTTTTGAACTATCTATAGGATATATAGGCAGTTTTTTTGAAAAACTGTGGATATATTAGCGGATTTTTGAAATGTTAAGGAGATATTAGAGGCGTAAAGGGCTGCGGAGCATATCCTGACATATGCAGGACACAGCTGTGCATTTAAGGACAGAGCCTCAGAAGGAGTATTATGAAATACATAAAGCAATTTGGTATTATAGCCGGGGTTAGTTTTATCGGTGAATTATTGAACGCAGTGCTGCCGTTTCCCATTCCGGCAAGTGTATATGGTTTGGTATTAATGGTGGTGCTGTTGATGACAAAGGTTGTGAAGTTAGAGATGATTGAGGAGACAGCGGACTTTTTGATCAGTGTCATGGCCGTGTTTTTTTTGCCTTCATCAGTCAGTCTGATGGTCAATCTGGATGTTATGAAAGGCAGCATTGTACAGTTATTTATCATGTGTGTGGTTTCTACGGCAGTGGTAACAGCAGTAACCGGTATCGTGGCTCAATTGGTGATCAAATTGACCGGCAAAAATAAAAAGGAGGAGCAGTAATGCAGGAATATTTATCAAATTCTATCTTTTTTGGCGTTTTTTTGACTATATTTGTATATCAGATGGCTGTTCTATTGCAGAAAAAGACAAAGATTACTTTGTTGAATCCTTTGCTGGTATCTATGATAGTGATTATCGCATTTTTGTCCGTTACAGGTATTCCTTATGAGACCTATGAGCAGGGAGCGCGATTAATCGGTAATTTTCTTACCCCGTTAACGGTATGTCTGGCAGTGCCGTTATACCGTCAGATGCGGGTTTTAAAGGATAATGTTGCTGCAGTACTTATCAGTATTGCCTGTGGTTGTGTGGCCCATGCAGCTACTATGATTGCTTTGGCAAAGCTCCTTGGCGTGGAGGATATTTTGCGGAATTCTCTGATGAGTAAGAGCGTGACCACAGCCATTGCCCTTGGTATTACCGAGGAGCTGGGAGGCATTCAGGGAGTAACAATTATCGGTGTTTTGGTAGCGGGTATCATGGGTGCGGTAGTAGGGCCGGCGGTTTTACGTCTGGTGAAGGTGGACAATCCGGTTGCTTTCGGATTAGGTTTGGGAGCCGGTTCTCATGCCATCGGAACCAGCAAGGCTTTGGAAATCGGCGAGGTGCAGGGTGCCATGAGCAGTCTTGCTATCGTAGTCACGGGTATAATGACGGTGGTGATGGTACCTGTTATCGTGAGTCTTGTAGGGTAATCTGTTTTTTGTGTGCCCATTGTAAGCGGGTATGTTTGTTATGGAATCAGAATCTGGCTGAAAAAAGATTTATAGCAGAAGAGCCTTCGGTTTGGGAAGTAATTTTGGAGCAAATTTGGAGCAAAACCAATTTGGAGCAAATTTACCCGAAAAAAAGGATTTCAGAGGATAAACGCAGAAAAAGAATTATAGAACAGATTCATTTTGATATATCAGTGATTTAGGGTTCGGTCAGGAGGTGTTTGCACATATGGAACACAAGCTTATTCGAGAAAGCTTAGAGCAGAGAGAGAAGGAGTATTTAAGTTCCTTTGCGGCCTTAAGCAGTGAGAGCCGGGGCAGGGACCGGTATGAGAAGCCTTGCGACATCCGGCCTATTTATCAGAGGGACAGAGATCGTATATTGCATTCCAAGGCATTCAGACGTTTGAAGGATAAGACCCAGGTGTTTTTGACGCCTAACGGAGACCATTATCGTACCCGCCTAACCCATACGCTGGAGGTTAGTCAGAATGCTCGCACCATTGCCAAGGCACTTCGGTTAAATGAGGACCTGGTAGAGGCGATTGCCTTGGGCCATGATTTGGGGCACACTCCTTTTGGTCACGCCGGTGAACGGGCGTTGAATGAGATTTCTCCATATCCCTTTGAGCACAGTGAACAGAGCGTGCGTTTGGTGGAGATTTTGGAGAAGGATGGCCAGGGATTGAATCTAAGCTTTGAAGTCCGGGATGGTATTCGGAATCACCAGACGGCGGGTATGCCGGTGACGTTAGAGGGCCAGATTGTCCGGCTTTCGGATAAGATTGCCTACATACATCACGACATGGACGACGCTATCCGAGGAGGCATTTTAAAGGAGCAGGATGTTCCGGTAGAGATTCGCCAGGTATTGGGTGAGACTACAGGAGAGCGTTTAAATCATTTGATTCATGATATTGTTACCCAGTCTCAGGACAAACCGACTGTGCAGATGTCCCCTGAGGTTTGGAGCGCCATGATGAAACTGCGCAGGTTTTTATTTGAAGAGGTTTACGAAAATCAGGCGGTCAAGGGTGAAGAAGGTAAGGCCATTCGACTGATTCAGACCTTATACAAGTATTATTATAACGATATGAAATTACTGCCGGAGGACTTTTTGATGCTGTTAGAGCAGGGAACACCGAAGGAGATTGTTGTGTGTGACTACATAGCTTCTATGAGCGATAAGTTTGCCATTGCAACCTTTGAATCCCTTTACATTCCAAAGTCCTGGCAGGGTTAAGACCAGAGAAGGAAGAAGCTACATGTATTATCCTGATGAAATCATCGAAGAAGTTAGGAACAGAAATGACATAGTGGACGTGGTGGGCAGCTACGTCAAGATACAAAAAAAGGGCAGCTCTTATTTCGGGCTGTGTCCCTTTCATAATGAAAAGAGTCCCTCTTTTTCCGTTTCCGGACATAAGCAGATTTATTATTGCTTTGGCTGCGGTGCAGGAGGCAATGTGATCAGCTTTGTGATGAATTATGAGAGTTATACATTTCCGGAGGCTGTAAAGGCTTTGGCAGACCGTGCAGGTATAAAGCTGCCGGAGATTGAGTATAATCAGGAAGCAAAGGAGAAACAATCTAAAAGAGCCTTGCTTTTGGAGATTAATAAAGAAGCTGCCAGATATTTTTATTATCAGCTTCGTTCAGAGAGAGGACAGATTGGTCACCGGTATTTTGCAGAGAGAGGTCTTAGCGAGGACACCATGAAGAAGTTTGGATTGGGCTTTGCTATGAAAACTTCCAATGATCTGACCCGGTATTTACAGCATAAAGGGTACAGTGACGACTTATTGGTAGAGGCAGGGATTTCCACCTTTGATGAGCGTTATGGGCTCCATGACAAATTTTGGAACCGAGTGATGTTCCCGATACAGGACATCAACCACAAGGTCATCGGATTCGGAGGACGTGTCATGGGAGAGGGTACTCCCAAGTATCTGAACAGCCCGGAGACTATGGTCTTTGATAAGAGCCGTAATCTTTATGGATTGAATTTTGCCAGAACCAGCAGAGCCGGGAATTTTATTCTGTGTGAGGGCTATATGGATGTGATTGCCATGCATCAGGCAGGCTTTACCCAGGCCATTGCCAGTCTGGGCACCGCATTTACGTCAGGCCAGGCCAATTTGATCAGGCGCTATACCGATGAAGTATTACTTAGTTACGACAGTGATGGTGCCGGTACAAAGGCAGCTCTCAGAGCCCTTGAGATATTAAAGGAGGCGGGGCTGACAGGCCGCATCATTAATTTGGAGCCTTATAAGGACCCGGACGAATTTATGAAGCATCTGGGCAAAGAGGCCTTTGCGGAGCGTATCAGGCAGGCGGAGAACAGTTTTATGTTTGAGCTGCGTATGATGAAGCGGGAGTATAATCTGGAAGACCCGGAGGACAAGACCAAGTTCCACAAAGAGATTGCTCGTAAGCTATGTGGCTTTGAGATAGAAGTAGAGCGGGAGAATTATATTCAGGCGGTTGCCGCAGAGTATCACATCGGTTTTGAGAATTTGCGCAAGCTGGTAAATCAATATGCAGCCCAGACGGGCTTTGCCAAGCCGGTGGACAAGCCAAAGTCTGGCATTCAGAAAAAGCAGACTGCTGAGGACCACAAAAAGCGTACCCAGCGGATGCTGCTTACATGGCTGACGGATGAGCCGGAAATTTACCGGCAGATAGCCAGATTTATCAAGCCTTCCGATTTTACGGAAGAGCTTTATGGACGGGTTGCAGAGCTTCTTTTTGCAGATCTGGCAGCAGGAACCTATAATCCGGCTGCGATTTTATCCAGGTTTTCAGATATGGAAGAGCAGCGGGAAGTGGCCTCTGTGTTCCACACCAAGCTTGATGGCATAGAGACCAAACAGGACAAGGAAAAAGCATTGCGGGATATTGTATACGCAGTGAAGAAAAACAGCTATGAGTACTATACAGCCAAGCTGGGCACCGATGTGGGGGCATTACAGCAGGTAATAGACGGAAAAAGAGCGTTAGAAGAGCTTGCAAAAGTACATATTTTACTTTCATAAGCTCATACTACTTAATAATGGAAGGATGGAACCATAATGGACGAGAACATGTTGGCAAAATACGAAGAAAAGGTAAAAGGGCTGATGGCCTTAGGCAAATCCAAGAAGAATAAGACCTTGGAGTATAGTGAAGTGGTAGATTTTATGGCAGAATTGAAGCTGTCGGTGGACCAGATTGAGCGTTTGGTTAACACTCTGGAGAAAACCGGCATTGACGTTTTGCGCATATCTGATGATGATGATTTTCTGCCGGTAGATGATGACTTGCTGTTAAATGGTGAGGAAGACATAGATCTTGATAATATTGATTTGTCTATTCCTGACGGCGTTAGTCTGGAAGACCCTGTACGTATGTATTTAAAGGAGATCGGTAAAGTACCTCTTTTGAGTGCAGAAGAGGAGATTGATCTGGCAAGACGTATGGAAGAGGGCGATGAAAGCGCCAGAAAGCGTTTGGCTGAGGCCAATTTGCGTCTGGTTGTAAGTATTGCCAAGCGTTATGTGGGCCGCGGCATGCTGTTTTTGGATTTGATTCAGGAAGGTAACCTGGGTCTTATTAAAGCCGTAGAAAAATTTGACTATCACAAGGGTTATAAGTTCTCTACCTATGCTACATGGTGGATTCGTCAGGCCATTACCAGAGCGATTGCGGATCAGGCCAGAACGATTCGTATCCCGGTACACATGGTTGAGACTATCAATAAGCTTATTCGTGTCAGCCGTCAGCTTTTACAGGAATTAGGTCGTGAGCCAAGTCCGGGGGAGATTTCCAAGGTGATGGAGATGCCGGTAGAACGTGTACGTGAGATTATTAAGATTAGTCAGGAGCCGGTATCCTTAGAAACTCCTATCGGTGAAGAGGAAGACAGCCATTTAGGCGACTTTATTCAGGATGACAATGTGCCGGTACCGGCGGAGGCTGCAGCCAATACTTTATTAAAGGAGCAGCTGAAAGAGGTGCTTGAGACACTGACAGATCGTGAACAGAAGGTGTTACGTCTGCGTTTTGGTTTGGACGATGGTAAGGCCCGTACTTTGGAAGAGGTGGGTAAAGAATTTAAGGTTACTCGTGAACGTATCAGACAGATTGAGGCTAAGGCTTTGCGCAAGCTTCGCCATCCAAGCCGCAGCCGTAAGTTAAAGGATTATTTAGATTAAATGGAACTTTCAAAAAGATTACAGGGAGTGGTGAACCTGGTTCCGGTTTGCAAGACGGTTTGTGATGTGGGCTGTGACCATGGTTATGTGGCTATTACCTTGGTACAAAAAGGCATTGCCCAGCGGGTGATTGCCATGGATGTGAATGAGGGGCCTTTGGAACAGGCAAAGAAAAACGGTGTTCTGTACGGAGTTGTGGATCAACTGGATTTTAGACTTTCGGACGGATTGAACATGGTGACACCGGGAGAGGCCGAGGCTTTTTTGTGCGCAGGAATGGGCGGCAGGCTTATGGTGCATATTATGACAGAGGGCCGGGCCGTAATGGAACGTATGCAGGGCGCTGTACTCCAGCCTCAATCAGAGATAGAACTGGTGCGTAGGTATATTTATGAGAGCGGCTGGCATATTGTAAAAGAGGATATGGTATTTGAAGGGGACAAAGATGATCTGCTTCAAGGCAAATACTATCCTATGATGTATATAGAGCCCGGGAAAGCTCCTATGCCGGAGGAGAGGGCTTTGCAATATGGGCCATTGCTGCTGCAGGATAAACATCCGGTGCTGCAGCAATACCTGGAATTTTCTATAGGACATAAGGAAGCCTTGCTGGAAAATCTTATTCAGAAGGGCTCCGGTGATAAAGCGTTCACCCGTATAAAAGAATTGCAGGAAGAAGTTTCTGCTATGAAGAAAATACAAATGAGGTAACGATATGCTTACTTGTGAAGATGTCATTCAATATTTAGAAGATCTATCCCCGGCAAGTTTTGCAGAAAGCTGGGATAATGTAGGACTTTTGGTGGGGCGAAGAGAAAAGCCTATAGAGGCTGTTATGCTTTGCGTGGATGTGACAGAATCTGTCATAAGCCAGGCCATTCAAATGGGTGTCGGTATGATCATCAGCCATCATCCACTGATTTTTTCCGGGATGAAGCAGATTACCAATGATACTATTTTTGGCAGCAGATTGCTGGATTTAATACAGGCAGATATCTGTGTTTATGGGATGCATACCAATTTTGATGTAATGGGGATGGCGGATGCGGCAGCAGAGAGACTGCGTCTGTTAGATACAGAGGTACTGCAGGTAACATACGAGGATGAGATTGCCACAGAGGGAATTGGCCGTGTAGGTAAGCTGATGGGGACTATGACGTTAGAAGAGGTGGCGCTCCTGACCAAGGAGGCCTTTGATGTATCCCATGTCAAGGTTTTCGGTGATTTAGATACCCTGTGCTGTGAGGTGGCTATTTGTCCCGGAGCAGGCAAAAGCCTGGTAAAGGATGTACTTCGCACGGGAGCAGACGTGTATATTACCGGTGACATAGACCACCATACCGGCATCGATCTGGTGGCCCAGGGGGTATGCGTGATTGACGCAGGGCATTATGGCATTGAGAAGCTTTTTGTGCCATATTTGTATGATTATTTTACTAAGATATTGCCGGAATGTACCGTGATAAAGGCAGTGGAGGAGGAAGCCTTCCTTATACTGTAATGAACCAATACGTGTTTACGCAACTCGGTGGCTACCGGAACATATATCACTGCCGCCGGCAGCCACCGAGTTGCGCAAATGCTTGCAAGAGACAGATAAGTGGCAAGAGTATGCCTCGGAGTGTGGAAGCATATAGGAGGTGCTTATGGAACGAAAAAAGGTTGATCGAGTTTATTACCGCAAATTTTTACGAACAGCAATCATGCTTTTATGTAAAGCCATTTCGGACGTTGTAGGGGAAGACAAGGTATGGAATTGTATCGTGGATTACACCATTGGCCATGCATATTTTGTAAGAACCAGGAACTTGCCGGATTTTGATGAAGCACTTTTAAAACAAATTAAGGAGCGTATGCTGGCTATTAGAGAAGCGGGTACGCCTATTGTAAATCAGATTTTCACCCGGGATAAGGCGATGGAGATTATTCGGGAGAGAGGAATGACAGATAAAGCCAAACTTTTCCGTTACAGACGTAGTAATGGCCTTAATTTATGTTATTTGGATGGATATTATGACTATTTCTTTGGGCCTTGTCTGGAGGATGTATCAGAGATTCGTCTGTTTGAATTACTTCCGGAGCAGGGTGGTTTTTATTTTATACTGCCTCAGGCCGATGACCTGAATGTGCTGCCTGAATTTACCGGCAGCCCCCTTCTTAGAAAGACTTTGGAAGAAAGCTATGTCTGGAGTGACCAGATTGGCATGAATACGATCGGGGATTTGAACGACAAAATCTGTGCCGGTGATATCAGTGATATGATATTGGTGCAGGAGGCAGAGCAGGAACGCAAGATTGGCGAAATTGCCAAGACAATCACTGCCAGAGAAGGGGTCAAATTTATTATGATTGCGGGGCCTTCCAGCTCCGGCAAGACGACCTTCAGTCACAGGTTGTCGATTCAGCTACGTACCCAGGGCAAGATTCCCCATCCTATAGCGCTGGATGATTATTTTGTGAATCGGGCGGATACTCCTTTGGATGCAGAGGGCAAACCAAATTTTGAATGTCTGGAAGCTATTGATGTAGAACAGTTCAATAAAGACATGATTGATTTATTGAGCGGCAAAGAAGTGGAGATTCCTCATTACAATTTTAAAACCGGCTGCAGAGAGTATAATGGTCACAAATTAAAATTAGGTGTGGATGATTTACTGGTGATAGAGGGGATTCACGGCTTAAATGACAAGCTTTCTTATTCTCTGCCGGTGGAGAGTAAGTTTAAAATTTATATCAGTGCCTTGACCAGTCTCAATATAGATGAGCATAATCGGATACCGTCTACAGATAACCGGTTGCTCAGACGTATCGTGCGGGATGCCCGTACCAGAGGCACATCAGCGTCACAGACTATTCAGATGTGGCCTAGTGTGCGACGGGGCGAGGAGGCGAATATTTTCCCGTTCCAGGAACAGGCAGATGTGATGTTTAATTCTGTGCTTATTTACGAGCTGGCTGTGCTTAAGCAGTTTGCGGAGCCATTGTTATTTCACATTCCACCGGAGGATGCGGCCTATCCGGAAGCAGAGCGTTTGCTGAAGTTTTTGGATTATTTTCTGGGTGTCAGCAGCGAAAGCCTGCCAAGCAACAGTGTTTGCAGAGAATTTGTGGGCGGAAGCTGTTTCAGAGTATAGGAAATCAATAAGAAGAAATAAAAAACGGAGAAAGCATTGAGTGAATCAGTGCTTTTTTTATTACACAGGAAAAAGAAAGTTTGAAGCTGACTTGTCCGCTTTGTTCTATACATACATTTCGCAAAAGAAAAATATTAAGAATTTGATTAGATAATCATAAAAATAGATATTGCAAAAATAGAGAGGTGATGATATAATCAAAAAACAAGAAGTGAAAAATACTGATGTATTAAAATGAGCTCATGTGAAAAATTCTTGGAAAAGAAAGAGTGAAAGGTAAGGACAAGGATATGAACAGAGAAAAAACAAACGACTTTTTGGAATATCTTGAAAAGCAGATGGATGCTTGTAAGCTGCGGGAGACAGAAATGCTGGGAGATGACCGCACAGACGAAAGAATATTTGAAAAAATTCAAGGAAACGTGTATGAAATATTTAAAACAGTATTTTTGGTAGCCATGAAGAATGCTGAGGATGACGTGGCAGTTAAGACGTTCTTTTTACAGAAGCTAGAACAGCTGCCGATGGGATGGCAAGCATCTTTAGATAAGGCTATGGCCCATGGTGATGCGCAAAAAGCACAGATTGAGCGTATTAAGCTGGAGGCGGCAGAAGAAATAAGTAAGGGTTTTAAAGAGTTATACAGCAATGTATGAAGATGGCGTAGTAACAAGGGTAGTAGGAGTAGATAACACAGTGGAGGACATGCAATGACAGAGGCACAGGCAATTGCCTTATTTAAGTGCCTGGCGGATAAGTCCAGGTTACAGATTTTAAAGTCGTTAGCGATTGAGGATATGTATGTGGAGCGTCTGGCGGAAAGATTAGGGCTTACGGCACCGACTGTTTCCTTTCATCTAAAAAAGCTGACCGATGTAGGTGCTGTCAGATCTTATAAGAGCCAGTACTATATGATGTATTCTTTGTGTGAAGATATTTTCCGGACAGGAATATTGGATATTATTAAGGAGAAGTCTGACGAGGCTACCTTGCAGGAAAAGCGAGATGAGGAGTACCGACAGAAGGTTATAGATGCTTTTTTTGAATACGGGAAGCTTAAGTCTATTCCGGCTCAGCGTAAGAAGCGCCGTATAGCCTATGAGGTGATGATTGAGGCCTTTGAAGCAGGTAAGGTATATACGGAAAGGGAGGTCAATATTATTATAGCAGATTTTCACGATGACTTTTGTACCATTAGACGTGATATGATAAGTGAGAAGCTTTTGGATAGAGAGGGCAGTAATTATTGGCGGGTATAGAGGAATTAATTTCTTTTATTTCAGCACCCTTTCCCAAAAGACAGCATACAATAAAGCATCAACTTTTTTAGGAGGCAATTATGACAAAAATTTTGTCCAGATGTCTTGCTCTGGGGTTGGTGCTTTTATTGTGCGGTTTTTGCTGTATAGGCTGCGGCCAAACAAGCACCGATGAGGGGCTTACAAAAGTCACATTAAATGAGGTGGCCCATTCTATTTTTTACGCACCGATGTACGTTGCAATCGAGGAAGGATATTTTGCAGAGGAAGGTATCGATATTGAACTGGTAACAGGTTTTGGCGCCGACAAGACTATGACAGCTGTCCTTACAGGGGAAGCAGATATCGGCTTTATGGGTAGCGAAAGCAGTATTTATACTTACGTACAGGGGACTGATAATCCGGTGGTAAATTTTGCACAGCTTACTCAGCGCGCAGGTAATTTCCTGGTAACCAGAGAGCCTATTGAGGATTTTAGCTGGGATATGCTAAAAGGGGAAGAGGTTCTTGGAGGCCGTGCAGGTGGTATGCCTCAGATGGTTTTTGAGTACGTGCTTAAGAAACATGGCATGGATCCTAAAACAGATTTGAGTATTGACCAGAGCATCGACTTTGGTTCCACGGCAGCAGCTTTTTCCGGCGGTAAGGGAAGCTTCACGGTTGAATTTGAGCCTCACGCCACCGGACTGGAAGCTAAGGGAGATGGCTATATTGTAGCCAGTCTTGGAGAGGAATCCGGATATGTGCCATATACTGCTTTCAGTGCTACTACCAGCTATATAGAAGAAAATCCGGAAATCATTCAGGCTTTTACCAATGGTCTGCAAAAAGGTCTTGATTATGTAAATAGTCATACTCCGGAAGAAATTGCGGAAATTATTGCACCTCAGTTTGCAGAAACGGATAAAGAGACATTGACTACAATCGTAAAAAGATATTATGATCAGGATAGTTGGCCGGAAAATCTGATATTCAAAAAGGAAAGCTTTGAGCTTTTGGAGCATATTCTGATGGAAGCTGGAGAATTAGAAGAAATGTTGCCGTATGAGGCCTTGGTGAATACGGAATTTGCTGAAGAAGCGGCTAAATAGTGCCTTTGCCGGTACAAAATAAGCAAGGATTAAAAGAGCTGTATGTACCGGGGAATGAAAATATTGTATAATAAAAGGTGAAGCGGCTCACGGCTACTTCACCTTTATATTTTTCTGTGCCCAGATTTTAAGAGCAGTTGCATTGGTAGCTATTTTGTCCAAAGAATCTAAAATGGAGTAGAATTGCTTTTCTTCGGCGGCTTCAATGATACCATCTTCACTGATAGAGATTAAGGACATACGCAAAGTGTCGATGTTTTTTAAAGATCCCAGCACTTTAAGGGTCAGACGATCAAAATCATCGATAGTGATTTCGGTAACATTACCAATGCCGATAGGACATTCTCTGGCACAAAAAGAATTTAGTAATTCAGGAGCATTGTAAGCTTTGGCCATAAGGACCACTTCCTCCGGATAAGGGAAGATAGTCTCTAATTCAATACGCGCAAGACGAGTACGGTCAATGCCCAAAATTTCTGCGGCTTTTTCACGGCTGGAGAAATCTTCGCATTGTTCGGCGGCCTCCATGCGTGCCTTATAATACATATTGTCTAAAGTTTTTGTTGCTTTTTTGCCCATAACCATTCTCCCTGTCAGTAGTAGTTCATATTGATTATAGAGTATTTTAGCGGAAAATGGAAGTGTTGTAAAGAAAAATGCGTATAATATTATATAAAACAACCGTTAACAAAAATTTGGTATGCAACCCTTTTGCAACCGAGTAACACACGACGTTTGTAATTGTAAACTCAAATTACCAAAAGAAAGGAGTGTGGTACTATGAGTAGATTAAAGGATCTAAGACTTAAGCGCGGATTTACACAGGGAAAAATGGCAAAGGAGCTTGGCACATCACAGCAGACAATCAGCCGTATTGAAGCAAAAGATGAGTTGGTTCCAACAGACATTTTGATTAAGGCAAGCAAGTACTTTAATGTATCTGTAGATTATTTGTTATCACTTTCAGATGAAAGACACAACCAGGTATGTGAAAACAGAATGTATGAGCATTTACAGGAACATGAAGATTTGATGCTGGAATACGCTGCTTTAAAGCCGGAGTACAGAGAAGCTGTAAAGAGCGTTGTAAGAACATTTACAGAGACCCAAGAAGCCTTAGGGGAAGAAAACTAATAGGCCCGGAATTATGTTAAATGTTGGTGAAGTGTGTTGGCATTTTATGAAATTTCAAAAATCGGATCGCATGAGTGAATGCAAAGCGATTGCTTGCAAATTTTAAAAAAAATGGAACAAAAACTATATTCGTCCGTTATATATATGTAGAGAATGTGAAATGGGAGTTTTTTTTAGACGTTTTATCGTTTTGAGATAAAGATATTTCTATTCTTTAGGATATATAATTTGTGGCGCTTTTTGTGTTGTTACAAAAAACATATGCCCGGTGGATGGATGTTTTCGTAAAAGAGAACAGCAAATATGCCAAGGAAAGAACAGCAACTTTTAAAACACACAATGAAGCAACAGCTTCAAACCAACAAAACTCTAAACAAAAATATGTGAGACACCGGTAAGATACAGAGAATTTTTATAGTAAAAAGTCTTCGTTAAAATCCACTATAAAATGTAATCTATACTTACAACTGAATATCGCATAAGCTGTTCTTTTTTAGGAATAATGGGAAAGAGATATGAGTGTACTTTTCTGTTATTATATAAAAAGAGAGTGATACAGAGGCAATCCGTAGCGCCGGCTGTATCACTCTCTTTTTCTTCTGGGGATATATATCAAGGCAAATAACTCTTGCAACAGAACACAAATTTGGTATAATATAACTTATCAGCAGGAAAGGACGCTTGCGTACTTTCGCCTGATAAGTTAGCAATAGAATCGAAGATTCTAGGGCATTATGCCGTAGGCAAAATAGAAACTTATCAGCAGGCGTTTAAAAGGTTAACGTTGGTATAGGAGGAAAGGGATTTTGCGCAAAAACAAAGCTTCTATCAAGCGATTTATTCCATATTTTTATCCGTATAAGCATTTACTGTTTTTTGATTTGTTTTGTGCAGCATTAACCACTGTGTGTGAACTGGTGCTGCCTATGATTTTAAGATATATTACCAATCAGAGACTGGAGGATTTGGCTGCGCTGTCTGTAGGGACCATTGGTAAGCTGGGAGCCTTGTACTTGGCATTGCGTATCGTGGATTGCGCTGCGTATTATTTTATGGCCGGCTGGGGACATATCATGGGTACACGTATAGAGACGGATATGCGAAGAGATGCATATGCACATTTGCAGCAGCTGTCCAACACATATTACAATAACACCAAAGTAGGAACCATTATGGGGCGTATTACCAATGACTTGTTTGATGTAACAGAGTTTGCACATCATTGCCCCGAGGAATTTTTTGTGGCGGTCATTAAGCTGGTAGTATCCTTTGTGATTTTAGCCGGCATTAATGTACCTTTGACGGTGATCGTATTTTTGGTAGTGCCGTTTATGGTGGGCGTATGTCTGCCCCAGAATATGCGCATGCGTGAGCGTTTCCGGGAGCAGCGAGTGCAGATCGGCGAATTAAACGCACGCATTGAGGATAGTCTCTTAGGTCAGAAAGTGGTAAAGGCTTTTACCAATGAGGCTAAGGAGCTTCATAGGTTTGAGGAGGATAATCAGAAGTTTCGAGCAATTAGGGAACGGGGATATCATGTGATGGCCAGCTTCCATACCACCATCCGTACCTTTGATGGTATTATGTATCTGGTAGTGCTTTTGGCCGGCGGTATTTTTATGGTCAATGGCGCTATCAATGCCGGTGATCTGATGGCATATGTAATGTATGTCAGTACCTTAATTACTACCATACGACGTATTGTGGAATTTGCAGAGCAGTTTCAGCGGGGTGTTACCGGTATTGAACGCTTCTATGAGATTATGGATTCTGACATTGAGATATTTGATGAACCGGGTGCTGTGGAGCTGGTAAATCCTAACGGAGCAATTCACTTTGACAATGTATCCTTTGCATATCCGGATGATCATAATAAAGTATTTACCAATCTGAATTTACATATCAGACCTGGTGAGAAGGTAGCCATTGTGGGACCAAGCGGCGGCGGTAAGACCACTCTGTGCAATTTAGTACCGAGATTTTATGAGATTGATTCCGGCAGTATTACTTTGGATGGCAGGGATATTAGAGAGTACACCTTAAAGAGCCTGCGGAGTGCCATCGGTATGGTACAACAGGATGTATATTTGTTCAGTGGAACGATTTTTGAAAATATTGTCTATGGCCGTTTAAATGCTACCCGTGAGGAGGTAGAGGAGGCTGCCAAAAAAGCAGGAGCACACGAGTTCATTATGCAGTTAAAGGATGGCTATGATACCTATGTAGGCGAACGTGGCGTGAAGCTGTCCGGAGGACAGAAGCAGCGTATCAGTATTGCCAGAGTATTTCTAAAGAATCCGCCGATTATTATTTTGGATGAGGCAACCAGTGCTTTAGACAATGAGAGCGAATATGCAGTTGCCCAGTCCCTGGCAGGCTTGTCAGAAGGGCGCACTACCCTTACCATTGCCCACAGGCTCAGTACCATTCAAAATGCGGACCGTATTCTGGTGCTTACAGAAGAGGGAATCATAGAAGAAGGCAATCACAACGAGCTGCTGGCCCGGAAAGGCATGTATTATAAGCTATATGAAATGGCCCGTGCCAATGCATAAGTGATCAGATGTATGAGATAATCTGTGCCAGGGCGTAAGTTGTCAGCTGTAGGAGAGGGCCTGTGTCAGGACGTAAGTTGTCAGCTGTAGGAGAGGGCCTGTGTCAGGACGTAAGCTATCAGTTGTATGAGGGGCCTGTGTGGGTGCGTAATATACCGGCTGTGTCAAATTGCCTGTGTGGGTGCGTGAAAAAATGTTACAGGAGGTAGGTCATGAGGGCAGAGAAAACATACAAGAGACTTACAGGAGCCCATATAAAGTGGCTGGCCATTATACTGATGCTGGTGGACCATATAGGGGCGGTGATTTTGGAGCCCTTTGTGATAAAGCTGATGCAGTCCGGTTCTCTACAGATGCATGAAAAGGGGCAACAGCTTTGGCAGGTGGATATGGTGTTGCGAGGGCTTGGTCGTTTTGCGTTTCCTGCTTTTTGTTTTCTGCTGGTGGAGGGGTTTATACATACCCGCAGCAGAACGCGATATTTGCGAAATTTGATAGTATTTGCAGTGATTTCAGAGATCCCTTTTAATCTGGCTATCGGAGGCGCTTTGTGGGCACCCGGATATCAAAATGTATTTTTTACTTTGGCCCTGGGATTTGCAGCAATTTGGGCTGTAAATGCGCTGCAGTTAAAGACCCTGCAAGAGGAGCGTAATGGGGCCATATATCAGGTTTTCCAGATTGTGGCTATTGTCCTTGCGGCCTTGGCAGCGGAGGCTTTACAAACCGATTATGGGGCATTGGGTGTGTGCACTGTTGTGATTTTCTATGGCTTTTACTGCAAACCGGTGATGGCAGCGGTCATTGCCTGGGCAGTGCTTAGCTTGAACAACTGGCTGGAAATTTTCTGTTTTCCTATGATTTTGGCAGTAATGTGTTACAATGGTAAGAGAGGCAGACAGTCCAAGTATTTCTTTTATATTTTTTATCCGGCCCATTTGCTGATTTTGGCAGCAATCAGAGGGATTCTTTAGGATTTTATTAACCACAAAAGACAAATCGGGAAACCAAGTATGGAAGATAAATGATAAAAATATAACATATAAATTTATACGGAGGAGATGATTACTATGAGTTTGGCTGATAAGATTTTTATTAATATGTGCCAGGATATTTTGGATCACGGCACCAGTACGGAGGGAGAAAAGGTTCGCCCTCATTGGCCGGATGGTACACCGGCTTATACCATTAAGCAGTTTGGTGTGGTCAATAGGTATGATTTGAGCAAAGAATTTCCGATTCTGACTTTACGCAAGACTGCTTTGAAGTCCTGCACAGACGAAATGCTGTGGATATGGCAGAAAAAGTCCAACAATATTCATGATCTGAAATCCAGTGTGTGGGATGAATGGGCTGACGAAGAGGGTTCTATCGGCAAGGCTTATGGCTATCAGATGTCTGTGAAACATCAATATAAAGAAGGGATGTTTGATCAGGTGGATCGTGTGATTTATGATTTAAAGCATAATCCTTTCAGCAGACGTATTATGACTAATATTTATGTGCACCAAGACTTGCATGAGATGCATTTATATCCATGTGCATATTCCATGACATTTAACGTGACTCAGAAGCCGGGCCATGATAAGCTGACCTTGAATGCTATACTCAATCAGCGTTCACAGGATATTCTTGCGGCTAATAACTGGAATGTGGTACAGTACTCAGTACTTGTGCATATGTTGGCTCAGGTGTGTGATATGGAGGTTGGTGAACTGGTACATGTGATTGCAGATGCCCATATTTATGACAGACATATTCCATTTATTAAGGAACTGATTCAGAGAGAGCCGTTGCCGGCACCAAAATTCTGGCTGAATCCGGAGATTAAAGATTTTTATCAGTTTACCAGAGATGATGTGCGTGTAGAGGGCTATGAGACGCATCCTCAGATCAAGGACATTCCCATTGCTATTTAGGAATAGATAGCAACCGGATAGGAGCAGAAAGAGAGGAAACACGATTATGAACATGATTGTAGCAGTAGATGAAAATTGGGCCATTGGTAACAAGGGGAAGTTGCTTGTGCGTATACCCAATGATCAGAAGATGTTTCGTATGGAGACAACAGGCAAGGTGGTAGTACTGGGTCGCAAGACCATGGATACATTTCCACAGAGAAAGCCTTTGCCTAACCGCACCAACATTATTTTATCCAGAAGCAGTGATTATGAAGTAAAGGATGCAGTAGTAGTGCATTCTGTGGAGGAACTTTTAGAGGAACTGAAGCAGTACCCTACAGAGGATGTGTACATTATCGGTGGTGACAGCATTTATAAACAGATGTTGCCATACTGTGATGTGGCTCATGTGACATGGATTGAGCATGGATATGAGGCAGACAGCTATTTTCCGAATCTGGATGCAGATCCGGAGTGGGAGATGACAGCAGAGAGTGAAGAACTTACGTATTTTGATATTACGTATTATTTCAGAAAATATGAACGAATTAAAAAATAATTAA
>JAZRLF010000085.1:0-5144 GCA_045646695.1 Lachnospiraceae bacterium | reverse complement strand
TCGTAAACTTTATCACAAAATTCGCTGATTTGCAAGTGGACGCCGGATGAATTACCGTAAAATGTTTACAAATAAAATATTACCGAGTCCAAAAAGTGTGGAATAAAACAAGATCCAAAAATACGATTAAATAAAGAGCATAATCTTATATGCTGCGAAAATCCAGTCGGTTCCAGTTGCCGGATGTAAAATATTCCTGCAGTCCCATATGCTCCGGTAATAATAAATCCGGATCTGTCTTCATAATGTGTTCCACAAGCTCCCCGCATGCTTTCAAAATATCTGCATCCTGATAGATATCCGCCAGTTCAAAATCAAAATCTCCGCTTTGTCTGATGCCAAATAAATCTCCCGGCCCTCGTAGTCTTAAATCTTCACCGGCAATAAAAAATCCGTCGTTGGATTTGTTTAAGATTTCCAGTCGTTCCATGGTCTTTTTATCGTCCTTAGAAGACACAAATATGCAATAACTCTGGGCATTTCCTCGTCCTACACGCCCTCGTAACTGATGAAGACCGGCCAGACCGAAACGTTCTGCATTTTCTACCATGATCACGGTAGCATTTGGCACATTTATCCCCACCTCAATGACAGTTGTGGATACCAGAATATCCAGCTCTTTTTGACTGAAGGACTCCATAATCCGATTCTTTTCGGCCGGACGCATTTTACCGTGCAAATAGCTGATACGAATATGTGCCGGCATACATTCACGCAGCTTCTCCGCATAGTCTATTACATTTTCTAATTTGGTATCCTCTTCTTCTGAGGCTTCTACCATGGGACAAATCACGTAAACCTGATGTCCGGCCTCTACTTGACTTTGCATAAATCGATATGCAGTAGGTCTATAACCGGTTCCCACAACGCAATTTTTGCGTGGAAGTCGATTTGCAGGAAGCTCATCAATGACTGATAAATGCATATCTCCGTACAAGATAATGGCAAGACTTCTCGGAATAGGTGTGGCACTCATAACCAATACATGAGGGAAGGCTCCTTTGCCTGCCAGCGCTTCTCGTTGCTTTACACCGAAACGATGCTGTTCGTCTGTAATAACCAGTGCAAGCTTATGAAACTCCACCTTATCCTGGATTACGGCATGGGTTCCGATAGCCAGGTTGGCCTCTCCGGTTTTTAATGCTTCATAAGCGATACGCTTCTCTTTGGCGGTCATGGAACCTACCAATAATACCGGCTTAAAAGGCAGTCCATAGGTCTTTGTCATTTCACGAAAGCTTTCCATATGCTGCCTTGCCAAAACCTCTGTAGGTGCCATTAAAGCCCCTTGATAGCCGTTTGTCACCACTTTCAGCAACGCCATAAGTGCGATGATGGTTTTGCCGCTGCCCACATCTCCCTGAATGAGACGATTCATCAGGTAAGGGGAGGATAAATCTGCACTTACCTCTTGCCAAGTACGCATTTGGGCATTGGTCAATCTATACGGCAGGGTATCCGGAAACTGTGTCAGTATGTCTGTATCCTTCATAAAATACCCGTTTGGAAGCTTATCAGCATACCCTTTTTCTCTGCGCACCATATATATAAACATAAATAATTCATCAAAAACCAATCGTTTTCTGGCTTCCACCAACTGCTCAAAGGACTTTGGAAAATGAATGCCCTGATAAGCAGAAGGAATATCGCACAGCTGATATTGATTTAAAATATATTCCGGCAGATATTCTTTTGTCAAAGCCACTTCCTCCAGTGCCTGCTTCACACTATTTATGACAATTTTGTTGGATAGCCCTTTGGTCAGGTGGTATTTAGGTATAATAGCATCCCGAAGAGACTCAAATTCTGCGGGCGAATAAATTGTAGGCTGCTCCATCACAAGCTGATGATTTTTTACCTGTAAAATACCTCTGAAATAATAAGAACTTCCCGGGTACAGCTTGTTTTTTAAATAAGGCTGATTAAAAAAAGTGAGCTGTACAGCGCCTGTATGATCCCGCACCAATACACTCAAAATGGTAAGATTACGAACCTTCTTCAAAGGTTTTACACTTACTATGCTGCCCTTTATAGCCGCTATTTCGCCGCTTTTTAATTCTGATATGGTACATACATCTTCAAACTTATCATAATCTCTCGGAAATGCATGTAATAAATCCTTGATCGTATATATTTCAAGTTTTTGAAAAAGACGGGCCGTTTTTTCGCCAATGCCCTTTAATTCTAAAATGGAATCTGTTAGTTTCATTGTTACTTTCCTAATGTGCAAAATGGGGTAGCCTTAAGCCACCCCAAAAAATAATTATTCTGCAGAAATTACGTAATAATAAATCGGCTGTCCACCATACTGAAGCTCCACGTCTGCAGCAGGATGTCTGCTGCTAATGGCATCACTGATTGCTGTTGCATCCTCTTCCGTAACGTCACTGCCGTAGTAAACGCTGATCAACTCAATGTCATCGTCCACCATAGCATCTACCATCTCTAAAGTGATCTCAGTCATATCAGTACCAACTGCCAAAATGCCTGCGTCACCAATACCCATGAAATCGCCGCACTTGATTTCTTTATCATCGATCATAGTATCTCTAACTGCATAAGTAACCTGACCTGTCTTTACACGTTTGATTTCAGCCAGCATATTCTCTTCGTTTTCTTCCACACTCAAATCAGGTACATAATTGATAATGGCTGTAATACCCTGCGGTACTGTCTTTGTCGGAATCACAATAATCTGCTTATCCTCTACCAAAGCCTTTGCCTGATTTGCCGCCAAGATAATATTGCTGTTATTTGGCAGGATAAAGATAGTATCTGCATTCACACGGTCGATAGCATTTAACATATCCTCTGTGGATGGGTTCATAGTCTGACCGCCTTCGATAATATAATCAACACCCAGACTTAACAAAATCTCATTCATGCCCGCACCGATGGATACGGAAATAAAGCCCACATCCTTCTTAGGCATCTCAGGTTCTGCTGCCTTTAAAGCCTCTGCCTGCGCCTTTTCCGCTTCCTTGAAAAGCTTCTCTTCGTGCTCCAAGCGCATATTGTCAATCTTCAAGTTAGATAATGCACCGTACTTTAATGCTCTCTGGATCGCAAGACCCGGGTCATTGGTATGCACGTGTACCTTTACCACATCATCATCTGCAACCACTACAATAGAATCACCGATAGACTCTAAGTAGGACTTGAAATCCATTTCATGCTTAACATTAAATACCTTGTCCAGTAAAATGATAAACTCTGTGCAATAGCCGAACTTGATATCGGTCTCTGCCTGTGTATTAACCTTCACACTACCTGCTGACGGTGCAGCATCAGCAATGGTGTAATCGATCTCTTTGCCCAGGAATGCGTCCTGCCAACCATGCAGTACCTCTACAAAGCCCTGTCCGCCGGAGTCCACAACACCTGCCTGCTTTAAGACAGGAAGCATCTCCGGTGTCTGGCTAAGTACATACTCTGCATGTTCAATGACACCGTTAATAAATGTCTCCATATCCTGGCATCCTGCATCCGCCAATTCTCTCGCCTTTGTACTTGCGCCCTTGGCAACGGTTAAAATGGTACCTTCCTTAGGCTTCATAACGGCCTTGTATGCAGTTTCAACAGCCTTCTCAAAAGCAACTGCCATCATAGGTATATCAATCTCATTCACCTCACGGATAGCCTTGGTAAATCCTCTGAAAAGCTGTGATAAAATAACACCGGAATTACCTCTTGCACCACGTAAAGAACCGGAAGAAATAGCCTTTGCCAAAGCCTCCATAGTAGGCTGCTCCATAGCAGCCACTTCCTTGGCTGCCGCCATAATAGTCATGGTCATATTGGTACCCGTGTCACCATCCGGAACCGGGAACACGTTTAATTCATTAATCCACTCTTTTTTACTCTCTAAGTTCTTTGCACCAGCCAAGAACATCTTAGACAAAAGCTGTGCGTCAATTTTATTCATAATAACACACAATCCTCCTTAATCAATCACTTTGACGCCTTCGATATAGACGTTAATCTTGTCCACCTGCATTCCGGTAAACTGCTCTAACTTATACTTCACGGTTTCAACCAAAACATCAGAAACCGCTGCAATATTCACACCATAGCTGATAATTACATGAAAATCTAAGTTTAATTTATTGTTGTTTACAGAAACGGAAATGCCTCGTGTCATGGAATCCTTTTTCAGTAGTTGAACAAGTCCGTCCTTAACATTGACACTGGCCATACCAACAATACCAAAGCACTCCATTGCGATAGCACCTGCGTATTGTGCCAAAACATCCTTGTCAATTTTGATATTGCCCATATGGGTATCAATAGAAGATTTTTTCATAGTGTACCTCCTAGCATAGATATACTACATACATTATAACCGCTTTCCGAAAAAAAGGAAATACTTTTTTTTATTTTCTCTGTATTTTATATAAAACACTTGCCAAAGCCACTAGTTTGTAGTATACTTTATAAGTGTTTTGATGTAATTGTAAAATTTTGAAAATTACTCTTGCATTTTGAAATGATTTTATGTATAATATTACTGTTGTGAATTAGTAAACCGCGAGGAGGTGTCAAAATGGCTAAATGTGATATTTGTGCGAAAGGCGTTCATTTTGGTAATGCAGTAAGCCATTCTCATAGAAGATCCAACAAAATCTGGAACTCTAACATCAAGAGTGTAAAGTGTAACGTGAACGGAGCAACTAAGAAGTTGAATGTATGTACTAGCTGCTTAAAGTCCGGTTTAGTTGAAAGAGCTTAATGAGCAAATATAAGCCTGTCTGATTTCAGACAGGCTCTTTTTTGTTATATGAGAAATCTCTCTTTCTTATGCGAGAAAAGTGTTGCCCAAGGATGCGCAAAATAGAGGCACACCTCGCAAAATATACTACAGAAGATATACTACAGAAGATATGCTACAGAAGGTTTCTTTGCTCTTCTTTTAAGTTATTGCGGATACCCACTATTAAAAAAAGTTCAACTGAGCCAATTGCAAAACCGCCTTTATCGTTTGCAGCAAAAACAATTATAGCCTACTAATAACAGCAGCCCAATAATTATTATTCCTACTATTTTGCTTTCGATTAGAAGCATTAACAGCATTCCAATTGCAACAAAAAACATAATCATTCCTAAATATCGATGCATAGGGCTGCCACATTCTTTTTTGTAAAGTG
>JAZRLF010000084.1:0-38227 GCA_045646695.1 Lachnospiraceae bacterium | reverse complement strand
AGGTTAAAAGGGAATACAAAAGATGAATATTACGTTTTTATTAGGGAATGGTTTTGATATAGGGCTTGGTTTGAAAAGTGGATATAAAAATTTTTATCCATATTTTTATGTATGATTTGTTGAAAAAATTGACGTAACTGTAAAAAATATTCAACGAATACTTCCCAGACAACTTTGCACGCATTACGATTATAAATTTGTGACCTGAATTTGTGTAATGGAGCAAAAACGAACATCAGCCAGATAATTTTATAATAATTACACGAACTTCTGGCTGATAGACAACCTTTTTTATTATAGATTATGGAGGCGAAAATTATGCAAGACGCACAAAAATGTTTTGAATTACATTCTGAATACAAACCTACCGGCGACCAGCCACAGGCCATCGAAGCTCTTGTAAAAGGCTTCCAGGAAGGCAATCAATGTCAGACTTTGCTTGGTGTTACTGGTTCCGGTAAAACTTTCACTATGGCAAACGTTATAGCTAGACTCAATAAACCCACTTTGGTAATAGCGCACAATAAAACTCTTGCGGCCCAACTATATGGTGAGTTTAAGGAATTCTTTCCTAACAACGCGGTGGAGTATTTTGTGTCCTATTATGATTACTATCAGCCGGAGGCTTATATTCCTTCCAGCGATACCTATATTGCCAAGGATTCGGCTATTAATGATGAGATAGACAAGCTGCGTCTGTCTGCTACGGCTGCGTTGACGGAGCGTAAGGATGTGGTGGTTATTGCCTCCGTATCCTGTATTTATGGTCTGGGCAGCCCGGAGGATTATCAGGAGATGATTGTTTCCCTGCGTCCGGGCATGATGAAGGAACGGGAGCAGGTGCTGCGGGAATTGGTAGATATTCAGTATACCCGTAATGATTTGGACTTGACACGCGGTACGTTCAGAGTGCGGGGAGATGTTATAGAGATTTGTTTGGCATATACCCAGGAATATCTGATACGTGTGGAATTTTTCGGAGATGAGATTGATCGTATTGCTGAGGTTGATCCGTTAAGCGGTAAGGTACTGACGTTATTGAATCATATATCTATTTTTCCGGCTTCTCATTATGTGGTGGCACCGGATAAGATTTTAAAGGCCTGCGTAAATATTGAGCAGGAGATGGAGGAACAGGTTAAGTTTTTCAAGGCTTCTGACAAGCTGATCGAGGCCCAGCGTATTGCAGAGCGTACCAATTATGATGTGGAGATGCTTCGGGAGACCGGTTTTTGCTCCGATATTGAGAATTACTCCAGACATCTGAATTTTATGGAGCCCGGTGCTACACCACATACACTGATGGATTATTTCGGGGACGATTATCTGATTATAGTGGATGAGTCGCATATCACTATTCCGCAGGTGCGAGGTATGTATGCCGGTGACCGTTCTCGTAAGACTACTTTAGTGGATTATGGTTTCCGTCTGCCGTCAGCTTTGGATAACAGACCATTAAATTTTGACGAGTTTGAAAGTAAGATAGACCAGATGCTTTTTGTGTCTGCTACGCCCAATGTATATGAACAGGAGCATGAGCTTTTGCGGGCAGAGCAGGTGATTCGTCCTACGGGACTTTTGGATCCCGCAGTAGAGGTGAGACCGGTAGAAGGGCAGATTGATGATCTGCTCGCTGAGATTAAAAAAGAGATAGGTGCTCATAATAAGGTTATGATTACCACACTGACAAAGCATATGGCAGAGGATTTAACAGATTATTTACGAGAAGTAGGTGTGCGGGTGCGTTATTTGCACTCGGACATTGATACGTTGGAGCGCAGTGAGATTATCCGCGATATGCGACTGGATGTGTTTGACGTGCTGGTAGGTATTAACCTGCTTAGAGAGGGTCTGGATATTCCGGAGATTACGTTAGTAGCTATCCTTGATGCAGACAAGGAGGGATTTCTGCGTTCTGAGACATCTTTGATTCAGACCATTGGACGAGCAGCACGAAATGCAGATGGACATGTAATTATGTATGCGGATCGTATCACAGATTCCATGGAAGCAGCTATTCGGGAGACTAACCGTCGTCGGGATATTCAGCAGGCCTATAATGAAGCTCATGGTATTACACCGCAGACTATTCGCAAAGAGGTTCGTGAACTCATTCGTATCAGTAAAGAGGTTGCCAAGGAAGAGGTTCGCATGGAGAAGGATCCGGAGAGCATGAGCAGGGAAGAACTGACCAAGCTGATCGCAGAGGTGCAAAAGAAGATGCAGAAGGCTGCAGCAGATTTGAATTTCGAAGCTGCGGCAGAGCTGCGTGACAAGATGATCGAGCTGAAAAAAGCTTTGCAGGAGCTGGAGAGTGATAAGTAATAAAGAGCTGCCTGATGGAAACAAAGATTTAATGAATAACAGCAGGAAGATAAGACAACAGGAGAGATATTTATGGAAGAAACAGTAAAAATGCGCCCCAGAGAATACATTAAGATTCAAGGGGCCAACGAAAATAATCTAAAGAACTTAAGTGTGGAGATCCCGAGAAATGAGCTGGTAGTATTGACCGGTTTATCAGGCTCCGGTAAGTCCTCACTGGCTTTTGATACGATTTACGCAGAAGGCCAGAGAAGATATATGGAGTCCCTGTCTTCGTATGCACGTATGTTTTTGGGACAGATGGAGAAGCCGGATGTAGAGAAGATTGAAGGCCTTTCACCTGCTATTTCTATCGATCAGAAATCCACCAATCGTAATCCACGTTCTACAGTGGGGACGGTGACGGAGATTTATGATTATTTTCGTCTGTTATATGCCCGAATCGGTATTCCGCATTGTCCGGACTGCGGCAGGGAGATTTCACGGCAGACTGTAGACCAGATGGTAGACCAGGTTATGGCTTTGCCGGAGGGGACCCGTATTCAGCTGTTGGCACCGGTAGTGCGAGGACGTAAAGGACAGCACGAGAAGGTATTAGAGCGTGCTAAGAAAAGCGGCTATGTGCGTGTTATGATTGACGGCAATATGTACGAGCTGACTGAGGAGATCAAGCTTGAGAAGAATTTTAAGCACAATATAGAAATCATTGTAGACCGTCTGGTAGTGAAGCCGGGTATTGAGACCCGTCTCACAGATTCTATTGAAAATGTATTGGCCTTAGCTGAGGGACTATTGTACGTGGATGTAATCGGCAGTGAGATGCTGGTATTTTCTCAGAGCTTTGCCTGCCCTAACTGTGGTGTCAGTGTAGGAGAGCTGGAGCCGAGAAGCTTTTCCTTTAACAATCCTTTTGGTGCTTGTCCGGATTGCTTTGGATTGGGCTACAAAATGGAATTTGATGTAGAGTTGATGATTCCGGACAGAAGTCTTTCTCTGCACCAGGGGGCTATTCAGACCATGGGCTGGCAGTCTTCCTGTGAGCCGGGCAGCTTTACTTATGCCACTCTTTTGGCACTTTCCAAGGAGTACAAATTCAGCCTGGATACACCTTTTGAGGAATTGAGCGAGGAAGCTCAACATGTTATTATACATGGCACGGAAGGACGCAAGGTAGATGTATATTATGAAGGACAGCGAGGGAAGGGTGTGTATCCTATTGCTTTTGAAGGTCTTATCAGCAATATGAATCGCAGATACCGGGAGACTGCGTCAGAGACCATGAAGGCAGAGTATGAAAGTTTTATGCGTATTACGCCTTGCAGCCTGTGTAAAGGACAGCGTTTAAAGAAGGAAGCTCTGGCAGTAACCGTGGGGGGCAAGAATATTCATGAAGTGACATCCATGACCGTAAAAGAACTATACGAGCATATCCATGATCTGGATTTAAGCAAGCAGCATCAGGCCATTGGTGAGCAGATTATGAAGGAGATTCATGCACGCATCGGTTTCCTGCGTTCCGTAGGTCTGGAATACTTGTCTTTGTCCAGAGCTACAGGCACCCTTTCCGGCGGTGAAGCCCAGCGTATCCGCCTGGCTACGCAGATTGGTTCAGGTCTGGTAGGAGTATGTTATATTTTGGATGAGCCTAGTATCGGTCTGCACCAAAGAGACAATGATAAGCTTCTGGCTACTTTGCGCAGATTACGTGATTTGGGTAATACATTGATTGTAGTGGAGCATGATGAGGACACCATGTGGGCAGCGGATCATATTGTGGATATCGGTCCCGGAGCAGGAAGTCATGGTGGAGAAGTGGTTGCACAAGGCACTGCCGAGGAGATTTGCAAGGTGCCGGAATCCATTACCGGCCAGTATCTAAGCGGTGCGATCCGTATTCCGGTGCCTGCAGAGCGCCGTAAACCTATGGGGTGGTTGAAGGTAAAGGGAGCCCGAGAGAATAACCTCAAGAATATCAATGTAGATATACCGCTGGGCGTTATGACCTGTGTGACAGGTGTGTCAGGATCCGGCAAATCCTCTTTGATTAATGAAGTTGTGTACAAAACTCTTGCCAAGAAGCTGAACCGTGCCCGCACTATTCCGGGCAAGCATAAAACCATCGAGGGTATTGAGCAGTTAGACAAAGTTATTGATATTGACCAATCACCGATTGGTCGTAATCCACGTTCCAATCCTGCTACCTATACAGGTGTATTTGACCAGATACGTGATTTGTTTGCAGCTACAGCAGATGCTAAAGCAAGGGGCTATAAGAAAGGCCGCTTCAGCTTTAATGTGAAGGGCGGTCGCTGTGAGGCCTGCAGCGGTGATGGCATTTTAAAGATAGAGATGCATTTCTTGCCGGACGTATATGTGCCATGCGAGGTGTGCGGTGGTAAGCGTTATAATCGTGAGACCTTGGAAGTAAAGTATAAAGGCAAGAGCATATATGATGTCTTGGATATGACGGTAGAGGAAGCGGTACATTTCTTTGCAGCGGTACCATCTATTCACCGTAAGATTCAGACACTATATGATGTGGGACTGTCATATATCAAACTGGGACAGCCTGCTACGGAGCTCTCCGGTGGCGAGGCACAGCGTGTAAAATTAGCAACAGAGCTGGCAAGACGGGGAACCGGTAAGACTATTTATATTTTGGATGAGCCTACTACAGGCCTTCATTTTGCTGACGTGCATAAGCTTACAGAGATTTTACAGAGATTGGCAGATGGAGGCAATTCCATAGTAGTAATCGAGCACAACCTGGATCTGATAAAGACGGCTGATTACATTATTGATATTGGTCCGGAAGGCGGTGACGGTGGCGGTACAGTGGTTGCACAAGGAATGCCGGAGGAGGTTAGTCAGGTGCCGGAGTCTTATACCGGACAATATATCAAGAAGCTGTTAATGAGAGAACAGGCATAAAAGCAGCTGAATCATAACGAAAAGTGAAAATTTTCTTAATTTGACCTTTTTCGCTCTTGCACTTATTGGCAATCTGCTTTATGATATTTTTAGTGCAGAAATTTTCGATAAAAGAATAGAGAGTAGGAAGGTATTTTTATGGGACAGTATACAGACATCGGCATTGATTTAGGAACAGCTAGTATTTTAGTATATATCCGTGGCAAGGGTGTTGTGTTAAAGGAGCCAAGTGTAGTTGCATTTGATCGTGATACCAATAAAATTAAAGCCATTGGTGAGAATGCTCGACTGATGTTAGGACGTACACCGGGCAATATCGTAGCAGTCAGACCGCTGCGTCAAGGTGTTATTTCGGATTACAAGGTTACTGAGCGGATGATGAAGTATTTTATTCAGAAAGCGCTTGGCAAGCGTACTTTCCGTAAGCCGCGTATTGCAGTTTGTGTGCCTAGCGGAGTTACCGAGGTAGAGAAGAAAGCGGTAGAGGATGCTACCTATGAAGCAGGCGCGAGAGAGGTTTCTATTATTGAAGAACCAATCGCAGCTGCTATTGGTGCAGGTATTGATATTTCACGTCCTTGTGGCAATATGATTGTTGATATCGGCGGAGGTACCTCTGATATTGCAGTTATTTCTTTGGGCGGCACAGTAGTCAGCGCTTCCATCAAGGTGGCAGGCGATGATTTTGATGAAGCTATTGTTCGCTGGATGCGTAAGAAGCACAATCTATTGGTGGGTGAGAGAAGCGCTGAGGATTTAAAGATTAAAATCGGCACGGTTTTTGATATTGGAGAAGAGACTTTTCTGGATGTACGAGGCAGGGATCTTGTGACAGGTTTGCCAAAGACTATTACCGTTTCTTCTAAGGAGACCGAGGAGGCATTGCGTGAGCCTGTAAATCAGATTGTTGAGACCATTCACAGTGTATTGGAGAAGACTCCACCGGAGTTGGCAGCGGACATTGCAGACAGAGGCATTGTACTTACCGGCGGTGGCAGCTTGCTGCGTGGTTTGGAGGAGTTGATTCATTCCAAAACAGGTATCAATACTATTACAGCAGAGGACCCTATGACAGCTGTTGCAGTTGGTACCGGTAAGTATGTAGAATTTTTGGCAGGCTATAAAGATAAAGAATAATAAAGGGCTGTCGTGGTTTCGCTGCGGCAGCTCTATTTGGATTATGTATGGATATTGTAAAAGGTTATGTAGAACATATTGTTTATCAAAGTGACAATGGATATACGGTATTTCATATGGTCAGTGAAGGGGATGAAATCACCTGTGTAGGTACGTTGAAGGGATTGACTGTAGGAGAGACCATTGAGGCAGAGGGGGAAGGCATTTCCCATCCGGTATATGGCGCCCAGTTTAAGATTGTCTCCTACAAGGTTATACCGCCGGAAGATGCAGAGAGTATGCGCAGATATCTGGCCAGTGGGGCAGTGAAAGGAGTAGGGGCGGCGTTGGCGGACCGTATTATCAAGCGGTTTGGCGCAGACACCTTTCGGATTATGGAGGAAGAGCCGGAGCGGCTGGCTGAGGTGAAAGGTATAAGTGACCGTATGGCCAGAGAAATCAGTGCTCAGATGGAGGAGAAAAAAGAACTTCGTGCCGCTTTAGTTTATTTGCAGCAATTTGGTATCAGCAACAACCTGGCTGTGAAGATTTATCAAACCTACCAGAATAGTCTGTATCAGGTGATGCAGACCAATCCTTACAAGCTGGCTGAGGATATTCACGGAGTGGGCTTTAAATTAGCAGATGAAATTGCAGGAAAGATAGGCATCCATACTGACTCAGATTATCGTATCAGCAGTGGTATATTGTATGTGCTTAT
This sequence comes from Lachnospiraceae bacterium, assembly GCA_045646695.1. GTDB lineage: Bacteria > Bacillota > Clostridia > Lachnospirales > Lachnospiraceae > RGIG6307. Next base: position 31,134 of record JAZRLF010000084.1, on the reverse strand, counting down.
GCTGGCGGTGCAGGAGGGACATGTTTACCTTCCTTGGGAGCTTTTGGCAGAGAGAAGTGAACAGCTTTTGGGGGTTCCTTATAACGCTGTGGAGGCTGTTTTGTCCAATATGATGATGGACAGAAAATTAGTCATTAAGCAGGTGGAAGAGACACGTATGGTGTATGCCTCCCGTTATTATTATATGGAGTTGAACTGCGCCCGAATGCTTCATGAACTGAATACTGCTGTAGAGCATATCAGCCCTGCAAAGGAGGCACAGATTCTTAGAGAGATAGAAGCTCTGTCAGATCAGTTGGGGATTGTGCTGGATGAGCTTCAGACCAAGGCGGTATTGGGCAGTATCAAGCATGGTCTGTTTATATTATCAGGAGGGCCGGGCACAGGCAAAACCACTACCATTAACACCATGATCAAGTATTTTGAGCAGCAAGGCCTGGACATTTTGTTAGGAGCACCTACAGGCCGAGCCGCAAAGCGCATGACAGAGGCTACCGGTTATGAGGCAAGGACGATACATCGATTACTGGAACTGAACGGAGCGTTGGAAGATGACAGCAGAGGCGCCCGATTTGAACGTAATATGGAAAATCCGCTGGATGCGGACGTAGTGATTATAGATGAGATGTCTATGGTAGACATTCAATTATTTCAAGCTCTATTGCAGGCTATTTGCAGCGGTACCAGGCTAATACTGGTAGGGGATGTGGACCAGCTGCCTAGTGTGGGACCCGGGCAAGTTTTGCGCGATATTATGGGCAGTGAGTGCTTTCCTACAGTTGTGCTGGATCGAATTTTTCGGCAGGCAGAAGCCAGCCATATTATTGTAAATGCACATCGTATTAACAAAGGCTTAACAATTACATTAGATAATAAGAGTCGGGATTTTTTCTTTCTGGAACGAAACGATGTCAATGTAATCTACAAGCATATGATTCAATTGATTACAGAGAAATTGCCCAAGTATGTTAATGCAGACTATATGGATATTCAGGTACTGACTCCTATGCGTAAGGGGACGTTGGGGGTAGAGCAGCTGAATCAGATTTTACAGCAGTATTTAAATCCGCCTGAGGCTTCTAAGAGAGAGCATCAAATAGGCAGCACCATATTCCGAGAAGGTGATAAGGTTATGCAGATTCGCAACAATTATCAGCTGGAATGGGAGGTTGTCAGCCGATATAATATTCCTATTGACAGAGGAATGGGTGTATTTAATGGAGATGTGGGGCGGATTTTGGAGATACGGGAGCATGCCGAGCAGGTGGTGGTAGAATTTGAAGAGGGCAAACGGGTGACCTATCCGTTTACCGGGCTGGAAGAGCTGGAGCTGGCTTATGCTATCACTATACATAAGTCACAGGGCAGTGAATATCCGGCTGTGATCATGCCATTATTGACCGGTCCGCGGATGTTATTTAACAGGAATCTGCTATATACCGGCGTAACCAGAGCCAGAAACTGTGTGACGATTTTAGGCAGTAAGGATACTGTGGAATATATGGTTGCCAACAGCAGCCAGCACTGCAGATATACTTCCCTGAATCTTCGCATTCAGGAATGTGCCGCTATGGATTTCTGACAGGAATGACTCATGTGGCAAAAGTCCGCAATGTGCTGATGAATCTTGGAAAAGAGCGTTAATACTCTTGAGCCTGGAGAGCCGGGAGGATTATGCATCAGATTATTACAGAATTATTATTTCCACGTAGATGTCCGATCTGTGATGACATTGTGGCGCCCTGGGGAGCTATGTGCTGTCCCGGATGTCAAAAGCGAATTGGTTATTTGGGCAATCATTACTGCATGCGGTGCGGAAAGGGAATCTCCGGAGAAGAGACCGAATATTGTCATGATTGCCGAAAGTATCCTCATAAATTTGTAAGAGGTCGTTCTCTATACCGGTACGAAAGTGTAGCAAGTGCACTGTTTCGGTTTAAATATCAAGGACGACAAGAATACGCAGGTTTTTTTGGCGAAGAGCTTTACAGATATTTGGGCAGGGACATTCAGGCTATGGGGATAGAAGCGGTAGTTCCGGTTCCCCTGCACAAAAGCCGTCTAAAGGAACGGGGCTATAATCAGGCGGCCCTTTTGGGCAAGGCTCTGGCCAAGCGCTGTGGGCTTGCTTTTAGAGAGGATATTGTGATTCGGCACAAGAAAACAGTTCCTCAAAAGCAATTAAGTCGCAAAGAACGTCAAAATAATTTGAAAAAGGCTTTTAAATTAACAATAAATGATGTAAAATTAAATACACTACTTATTGTGGATGACATATACACAACGGGCAGTACTGTGGATGCATTGGCCCAGGTATTGCTTGAGGGCGGGGCACGGCAGATTTATGTGGTGACTCTGGCTACAGGAATGGAATAGAGGTAATCGTGTATGATTAATGAAGAACGTACCAAAATGATGACAAGACTTGCATTGTATGAGACAAAGGAAGGCAAGAAGGAACTGAAGATTACCCGGTATTCACCCGGAGATTATGTGATGCTTCAGATGCTGTGGTCCTTTGTTTGTGGGACTGTTGCATTTGTGATTATTGGTGCTTTGGCTGCTTTGTACAATATAGAGACTCTGATGTTAGAGCTTTTCAGTATGGATATTCTTCTTTTTGCAAGGAATATTCTGGTGGTATATATTATATTTATTGCCTGTTACTTAATGATTTGCTATAGTTATTACAGTTATCGCTATGGCAGATACAAAAAGCGAGTAAATGCTTATATAATGAGACTTAAGGAACTGTATAAGCATTATGTACAAAATGGAAATAATCAGAATATGTAAGAGGTATCTATGGCAACATTATTAATGATAAAAGAAAAAATGAAAGAAATATACGCAGAGTATTACAAAGTGATCGTACCTACTGTGAAGGCTGTAGTGGCATTTTTGATGCTTCTGGCTATTAATGATAAGATTGGATATATGGCCCGGTTGGATAGCTTTCTGGTAGTACTGGCGCTTACAATTGTGTGCGCATTTATACCCCCATTTGGAACAGTTCTGGTGGGATTGGCAGTGATATTGGGACATTTATCATCCCTTTCGCTTGAGATAGCATTGATAGCACTGGCGATTTTTATGGTGATGGGACTTTTGTACCTTAGATTTTGCAATAAAGATATTATATTGCTTGTTTTGGTACCTTTATCCTTTTACTTTGGATTGCCATATGTAATGCCGTTGATCATTGGTATTTTGTGCGGACCTGTGGCAGCACTGACCATTGGATGCGGTATTGTAACACATTATTTTATAGATTATATATCTGCAAATGCGCTTACTATTCAGGGTATGGCAGATGAAGCGACTGTAGATAAGATTCGCGTGGGCATAGATGGTTTGATTCATAATGAGGCTATGTTTTTGACATTGATCAGCTTTGTGGCAGCAACAATGGTTGTACATATTCTGCGTAGACAATCAATAGACCACGCATGGAGCGTAGCGATTTTTTCAGGTGCTATGTGTAATGTTATACTGAATTTTATGGGGATTTTGGTGTTTGATAACGGACCATCGGTTTTTGGCCTTTTGATGGGGACAATTATAGCCATTCCGTTAGCTATGTTAGTAGGGCTTTTGTTTATGGGATTGGATTACAGCCGAGCTGAGAAGGTGCAGTTCGAAGATGAGGACTATTACTATTATGTAAAGGCTGTACCCAAAATGAACATTCAGGCACCGTCTAAGACTGTAAAGAGGATTAATACACAAAGATACCGTACAAATCAAAGGTAAGAGAGAATTAAAATGGAACGTTTGGTGCTTTTAGGAGAATTTTTTCAAGATGCGATAAGCAGAGTGAATATCAGAGTGGCAGATATTGTGGAAATGCTGATTTTGGCATTTTTGATATATCATATATTAGTGTGGATTCAAAATACCAGAGCATGGGTGCTTTTTAAAGGTATGATCGTAATCGGCACTTTACTGCTGATTGCTGTAGCGATGCAGATGAATACTATTTTGTGGATAGCAGAAAATGTATTTAGTGTGGCTATTACTGCAGTTATTATCATTTTGCAGCCGGAGCTTAGAAAAGCACTGGAGGATTTGGGTAAAAACGAATTTCTGGAGAAGCTGCATCTGATTGACAAGAAGGTTGAAGAAGGACGTTTTACAGATAAGACTTTACAAGCTATTTTAAATGCCTGTTCAGCAATGAGTAAGGACAGAACTGGTGCATTAATTGTGCTGGAGCGTAAGCAGACATTAAATGACTACGCAGCTACGGGCATTTCCATTGATGCAGTGGTAACCAGTCAGCTTCTGGTGAATATTTTTGAACACAACACACCTTTGCATGATGGAGCAGTTATTATACGGGGAGACCGCATTTTGGCGGCCACCTGTTATTTGCCGTTGTCTGATAACAGAGCAGTGAGTAAGGAGCTGGGTACCAGACACAGAGCAGCCTTGGGCGCTTCTGAGAATACGGATGCGTTAATTGTCATTGTATCAGAAGAAACCGGAGCAGTCAGTGTTGCAAGAGAAGGTAAACTGTACCGTCAGTTGGGTACAGATGTGCTTCAAGAGCATTTGGTGCGTTTTCAGGAGAAGCAGACAGAAACTTCACAGAACAAGAAAACACATATCATTAAAAAGTTGAAAGGCACAAAATAGTATGAAGAATCGTATTTTTCACAATTGGAAATTAAAAATCACCTCGGTTGTTTGTGCTGTGGTACTGTGGATTATTATTTACAGTATTGCTGATCCGGCTGCCTCTAAAACCATGTATAATGTACCGGTTAACCTTATCAATACGGAGGCCATAACAGATAAGAATCAGGTATATGAGGTGTTGGATGATACGGATGTGGTAAGAAGGATTGCTATTCACTCAACTCGCTCAGTGATTGACAGCATAACAGACAGTGATATCAGTGTAGAAGCCGATTTTTCCAAGATGAAGCTGGATGGTACTATAGAGTTAAGGATTACCAGTGCAAGATATAATGATTCTATTACGTTTAAACCAAGTACAGATGAAATGAAAGTATCTGTTGAGGATAGAAAGGAACGGTATTTGACATTATCAGTCAATCATATAGGTGAGCCAAAAGATGGTTATATTGTAGGTAACTCCAAAACAGCTCAAAACCGTATATCAGTAAGTGGAGCTCGAAGTGTCATTGAATCTATTGATAAGGCTGTAGCCGTTGTCAATATTACTGATACTACAAGTGATATTGTGGCATATGCAGATATTGTTTTGCTGGATAAAGAAGGAGATGAAATCCCGAGAGAACGGGTTGACATCAGCATGAAGAATGTCAGCACTACGGTTGAGATATTGGCAACCAAGACAGTTCCGGTAGTTTATGAGATGTCCGGAGAAGCTGCAGAGGGATACTTTGCTACCGGTGAAGTAGAAGGTAAGGTTACAGAACTCAAGATTGCCGGCAAAGAGACAACACTTGCACAGATTACGGAAATCGTGGTATCCGGAGAAGCTTTGTCCGTTGAGGGTGCTACGGAGACAGTTATTACTGAGGTGAATCTTGAAGATTATTTACCGACAGGTATTTTCAGCTTGGACGAACAGGAAAGTGAACGCGTAGAAGTGACGATCCCTATTGTTCCTATTGTAGAAAAGGAATATAATACATTGCGTATGGGCCAGACACAGGTGATCAATGTTCCGGACGGATATTCTGTAGAGCATATATTAAAGAGTGCTGATTTGACAATTGTGGTACGCGGACCGGAACATTTAGTAGAGATGCTTAGCCCAGCTGATGTCACAGGTACTATTGATATGGCGGCCTGGTTGGAATTAAATGAGCGAACTGAATTAAAGGATGAAGAAACCCTTAGTATAAAAGCTGTTTATAATATATCAGAATATATCCAGGTTATAGATTCTACACCGATAGAATTAATTGCCAAAAAAATTGGAGAATGATTCATATTGTGATATAGCATCTTAATATATAGCATATAAGGAGGAGTGATATGATATCTGCAAAGGTGATAATACATAATTCTGCGGGGCTGCATTTACGGCCGGCAGGAGTGTTGTGCAAGAAAGCCATGGAGTATAAATGTCGTATTACCTTCCGCTTTAGAGGTATTACCGGTGATGCAAAGAGTATTCTGAGTGTGTTGGGAGCTTGTATAAAGAGCGGTAATGAATTAGAGCTTTTTTGTGATGGCGAGGATGAAAAGGAAGCGTTAGAAGCGCTTGTAGAGATAACAGAAAGTGGTCTTGGCGAATAGCCGGGACCACTTTCTGTTATTATATTTATGATTTTACTTCTGTTATCTTAGCGCACCAACACCCATCCATCTACCAGGCGCAGGAAATCAACCACGTAGTCTTTGTTGACGGTAGTGCCTGTAAGCACAGGGTAGAATAATAGGAACAGTATAAAAACAGCGACAGCATATACAACGATGGTTCGCTGGTAGGTCTTAGGACGCAGGTGTAATTTCAACTGTAGGAAGGAATATCCTATCATAAGTGCCACAAACGGAACACTTGGGAAATAGTGATAAATAAAAGTACATCTACTTACCAATACCCATGGAAGATATTGTGCCAAGTAACCAATTGCCAGGAATTGGGCAGTTTCCTTTTTTTGATAAATGGCCAGATAAGCGGTATACAAAAATGCGGGAATACCGGCCCACCATACCAGGGGATTACCAAAGGCACTGATGCCCTGACGTAAATTCTCTCCGACAGTATTAGAGTAGTAGAGAATCGGTCTTACTATAGTAGGCCATTCATACCAGGTAGAGGAATATGGGTGTGTTGCATCCAGTGTACTGTGGTAATTAAGCATAAGCTTTTGATTTGCCCACATTCTATCCCATAAGCCCGGATTATGGATGTCCACAAAAGGAATATATGATAGTAGGTAAATCGTTGCAGGAATTACCACAAAGAAGAGGATACAAAAGCCGATTGTTTTCCATGTATAACTCCAAAAATGTGTGATAATATGGCTGTGGTTAATACCATCAGTGCTGCCTAATGGATGTTTCAAGGCATATTGGTATGCACGGAAGTGCTTAAACAAGTGCAGGAGGAACAGAATTGCCAGACCTGCACCGGCGTAGAAACCGGTCCATTTTGTAGCAATGCCAAGTCCAAAAGCAATACCGCAGGCACCTAATGGAAGGAACGTTTTTGTAAGTCTTGTACTGTAGAAGCTCATGCTGCAGTATTGTTCCATAAAATAGTACATCAGTATAATAAAAAACGTAATAAATACATCGATCGTGGCGATACGGGTTTGGGTATAATGCATAAAGTCAAATGCAAATATAAAGGCAATAAAACTGCCCAACATACGATCTCTGGTTATGTTACGTCCCAAAAGATACAGAAACGGAAGCATCAGTATGCCCACAAAAGCCCCCATGAAACGGAAACCAAATGGAGTGGTGCCAAAAAGCAAAGCGCCCAGAGTGATGAGAATCTTGCCTAAAGGTGGATGGGTATTTTCGTAAGTACGTAGTCCGTGCATAAATTCATAAACGGTTCTGGTGTAGTATATTTCGTCAAAAATAGTGGTACTCTGTGCATCTATAGCTTCAGGGAATGTATCCTTCTCATCAAAAAGAGGAGCATAGTCCGACTCCTGCTTCACATGCACAAAGTCTCCATTTGCATCTGTAAGTACCAATTCGCCTACGACAGCATTTTCGGTGATGTTGGTGATTCGAACGCTTGCAGCAGGCTCTGCGAGGGTGATATATTCCCATTCAAATACATCGGCCAATTCTATATCCTGTACATAAGTCCAATCTTCATCCGGAGAAGTTTTAGTCTCCAATCTGCAGGTGATATCCTGCTCATTTAATAAATACCAGTAAATATGAGAGATGCTTTGTCCGTTTTCTGCATCTAGCTCCAAAAAGGTATTGTATGGGAAGCTTAGCTCTGTGGTAGGGGCTTTTGTTACACCCAGATTGGTAAGAGCAAAAATACCATAAAAAAGAGAGAGACCGAGTATCAAATAAAAATCAACTTTGGTAAAGCCCATAGGTTTGCGGGAAGCTTGAGGCGGACAGGCTAATTGGAAGTCGGTATCGCGGCGCTTCTGTAGTGCATTTGCCCCGGAAAGCTTGGCAGAGGATGCTTTGCCGGTGTGTGCTGTAAGGGATGTCAGACGACCTTTTGCAGATAAATAAATGGTACGGTACAGGAATAATCCGCCCAATACAGTAAAAGAGGATAGGGACAAAATACCAAAGGATTTGGCACTGTAATGGGATGGGTCATAATAGTATAATACCCAGAATACATTGGCAAAGTGACAACAGGACAATATGCCGTAGCTTTTCAGATATTCTTTTTCTTGATTGTGTATGTATGTAAATAAGAGCATGATCATCACCGGAAATAGATATCGTTCATGCATACGTACTGAGAACAGAAACATACTGCATACCAAAAAAGCACCTGTTACATAGTATCGGTCTGAATGATTTCTGCGCTTATAAAAGATAATAAGAGAAATAACGGTCATGGCCACAATAAAAAGTGTTCCCCACTGGCTGTAGGTTAAAAATCCCAGCATGCTGTCCTGAGAAGCCCAGTTTTTGCCTAAAAGGCCCCATAGATTAAAGGCATTTACAGCAGCGTAAGGATAAGAAGACAGGGTGTCCGTGTACTGGGAAATCACTTTATCCAGACCAAAAGGCAGGCATAATAATACGATCATCACCAAAGACAATATACCGCCCAAAATATTACGTAAAATATCTTTGAATGGTTTGCGGTTTAAGTACTGTTCTGCCAGGTTACATAAAATAAGGGGGGCAAACAACAAGGTCTGCGGCTTGATCAGTATGCTGAGTGCAAAAAGAAAATAGGCAGGTTTGGGTCTGTTTTCCGTTAAAAGGATGCAGGATAATAATACTAACAATGTAAATACACTATCTACTTGTCCCCAAATTACGGAGTTGATAAATACAGCCGGATGGAATAAATAAATAGCACTCAAAAAAACAGCAGTGCCGGAAGTAAAATGCTTGCAGGCATATTTGTATATCAGAGCACCTGTAACCATGTCACAGAGCAGTGCCGGAAGCTTCAGGATCAGAAGACTGGCACCGGATATTGTATGAATATCAAAAGCAGCAAATAGACCGCCTAATAGGCGAAGCACGTACAAATAGCCGGGTGGATAATCGCAAAAATAATCCGGTGAATAAAAGCCCGCAAAGCCATTTGTCCACAGTCTCTGAGCCCAGTTGTAAAAGCATGCCGTATCAGAGGCAAAGCCCTGACAAAGGCAGGCACACAAAATGCGGAAGAAAAGGGCCAGTCCCAAAAGAATCAAAATCGATTTATTTTGTAAAAGAGATTTTTTTTTCGTCATATTAAAGTCCTCATGAGATTGTAATGATAAATACTAGTTTAGCATGAATTATAGATAGGGGCAAGAGTAATCTCTTGATTTCGCCAGAGGAGTTATGCAATTTCGGAATGCTTATGGTAGCAATTTGTATTCCGCAGCCGGACCATTTATCAGTTTGGAGTAAGTAAAATGTATCAAAAAAGGCTGATGAAAACAATTTCCACTGTTTTCATCAGCCTTTTAAATATAGAAATATTTATTCGTAATCGAACATATCTCCGTCTTCAATAATCAATACCATTGTCTTACCGGTATTTAATGTGATCTCATTACCATCTTCATCGTAATATCTGGTGGCACCGTATTCGCTTTCTTTTTCCCAGGTACATTTGATAATCTTGCCCTGAGTTACATACCATGCATCACGGCCGGAATCAATAGTCTGGAACCAAAGATATCCTTTGGCGTCACGTACTGCATATTCGCAGGACTGAATAATAAGATTGGTGAAAGTAAGCTGCTCACCATTTGCACCGTCAATGTGAGGACCGTCTGTACCGTTAGATACGTGCTGGGAACGGTAATATAAACCATCGGCATCGTTGTATTCAAAGTAGCACTTGGTTAACGGATAGCAAGCAGTCATGTCCACATAGGTAGCCTTTTGGGCAGATTTATACTGGGTCAGTGTATTTGGCTTGGATGGAGTAGTAAAATTATAATGTGTCTCATCTGCCATACCACGGTCTTTTTCATCAAAGTCGAGAACCTTTAAAAAGTCTTTTACCTTGGTGCCGTTAATGTAGGCATTATGAGGTGCGGATCTGTCTGCGGAACGGTAGAATGGAGAACCGGTCCTTCCCTGATATGTATTGCCGTTTAAGTGGTCGGTAGTATCGCTTGATCTGAGGGCTTCATCATAAATGGTACCGCCATAGGAAGTGATAATGGAATCCCACTCAAATGCCCAATATCCGTAGTACTCACGGAAGGAACGGATATTACCGATCTTTTCAACAGATTCATAATCCTCAAAAATTGCCATCATACGGGTCATGCGGCCTTCAACATTGGCTTCATATAAAATGCTTGCTTCAGATAAACCATAGTGTGGAATGGCAGCTGATTCATTGGGAATCATTACTGCAAGGGGACGTTGATCATATAAATCTTCGTCAATCCATTCGTTGGTAAATCTACTGCGTACCATACCTTCTTCCGGTGGGACGGAGTCATCAATACTCACATCTTCGGATTCTGTAGATATAATAGTTTCAGTACTATCCGTATTCTCTGTAGGAGTTACGGTAGATTCAATAACCTCCGGTTCGCTGCCGGTTACAGGAGCTGCAGGGTTGCCACAGCCGGTCAGCAGGACAGCCGAAGCCATCATGCCGCATAATGCGACGTGTAATTTCTTCATGAAATATAGAACCTCTCTTTCTTGGGTGACAAAAGTTGTCACATTTAAATATATAATAACATAAATTTAAAAAACTGTCATTAGAAAAACCGGTCGGGTTTTTGTGCATAATGACCAAAAAGCTTTCATTAAAAGCATAAGTGTGTAATGCAGGCAATAAGAAAACCCAGGATAGACCCTGCAATGACCTGTAATGGTGTATGACCGATAAATTCTTTAAGCTTTTCGTCCATAGGCATGATTTCATTTCGGATATCTTTTAAAAGCTCCATTAGATCATTGAGTACCTTGGCCTGTATACCTGTTTCACGGCGCACCCCTCTGGCATCGTACATAACAATGATAGCTAAGATGACGGAAATGGCAAACTCACTGCTTCCCGCTCCATGCAAAAAATAGCTAGAGGTAGCAAGGGCTGTTACAGTAGAGGAATGGCTGCTGGGCATTCCGCCGCTGCCATACATTCGTTCCAAGTCCAGATTCTTGGTCAAAAAGGCATGGATAAGTGTTTTCAGAACCTGGGCTGTAAACCATGCGGTAGCCGCGGAAATAAATAATTCATTGGATAATAAATCTGTTATAAAAGTCATATGGTTACCTTCCTTTATCTATGATTATATTCTATATGAAAGTATGTACAAAGTAAAGGAAAAGGTTGTAAAAATCATGTAAGTTTGGTATGATAATGAGAGTAAAGGAGATTTTGCCATGATAATGAGAGTAAAGGAGATTTTGCCATGGAATTATTAAGTGTTGTTGTACCTTGCTATAATGAAGAGGAGGCAGTTGCAGATTTTTATACAGAGTTTATCAAAAACGAAGCTTTTCTAAAGAATAGAGACATGGACTTTGAGATTATTTATATCAATGACGGTTCCAAGGATGGGACGGTAGCCGAGATCAAAAAGCTTCATGAAAAGGATGCAAGAGTCCATATGGTGTCTTTTTCCAGGAATTTTGGTAAGGAAGCAGGGCTGTTAGCCGGCTTAGAGCATGCCGGGGGAGATTATGTAGTAGCTATGGATGTAGATTTGCAGGATCCTCCAAGCTTATTGCCGGAGATGTTTACTTATATAGACCGTGGATATGACTCCGTAGCCACCCGCAGAGTGACCAGAAAAGGCGAGCCCCCTATTCGTTCTTTTTTTGCCAGATGCTTTTATAAGCTGATGCGTATGATCAGTAAGACGGAGATTGTGGATGGTGCCAGAGATTACAGACTTATGACCAGACAGATGGTAGACGCCATTTTGTCCATGCCGGAGTATAATCGTTTTACCAAAGGTATTTACGGATGGGTAGGCTTTGAGACCTACTGGCTGGAATATGAAAATATAGAACGGGTGAAGGGAGAGACGAAGTGGAGCTTCTGGAAGCTGTTATTGTATTCTATTGAAGGAATTATGGCGTTCTCCACGGTACCCCTTTCTATCGCTGCTGTAGTAGGGATTTTGTTCTGTATTATTGCGTTTATGGCTATGATATTTATTATTGTCAGAGCTATGATCTGGGGTGATCCTGTAGCCGGATGGCCGTCTACCGCATGCATTATTACGCTGGTAGCCGGTGTGCAGCTGTTCTGTATCGGTATTATTGGGCAGTACCTTGCAAAAACTTACATGGAAGTAAAAAACAGGCCAATATATATTGTGAAAGAAAAATTTTAATACCACATGATATTGTGAAAATGCTGAAATATTGCGGAATGCGCGACGTATTTACCTTTTCAAAAATTGACAGCTATGGTAGAATTCTCACTAACGGAGGCTTTTTACGTTGGATAAAAAGTATTTCTGTCAATAAAGGTGCAGAGGGAGAATTTTACTTATGGATATTTTAACGATAGGTGATGTACAACTGGAAAAGTATATTACCAAGATCATGCTGGACATTGGTGTGCCGGCACATTTAAAGGGTTATCATTATTTGAGGGATGCTATTATGCTTTCCGGAAAGGATATGGAAGCAGTATCAAGTGTTACCAAGCTGTTGTACCCCACGATTGCCAAGCATTTTAAAACTACAGATCAAAAAGTGGAGAGGGCAATTCGCAATGCCATAGAAGTGTCTTGGACCAGAGGGAATAGCGAGACCTTTGAGGAGCTGTTTGGTTATTCTTATGAGCAAGGCAAAAACAGACCTACCAACAGTGAATACATAGCGAGAATTGCTGATAAAGTGAGATTGGATATCCGTGCGATGTAATAGATACAAATATCAGTCCTTTTGGAGCGTAAGGTTGCCAAAGGGGCTGATTGTTTTTTTTGTAGGAATGTGTTATACTAAAATGTAATAGTGGGTTTGTAGGTGCTTCGGGACCTGTAATCCCGGTGCGGTATAAGAAAAATGATTCCAGAAACGATGATTTAGGAACGATGATTTAGGAACGAGAATATGGCGATTTGGTTGGTAACAGGGCTTTGGGTGATATTAGGATGTGCGGAAGCGGCCCATTTGATTACGCTTATAACAGACAGAAGCTTACAGACATATACACAGCTGTGCGGTATATTCGTTGCGGCAGGTATGCTGGTGTATGTGGGGATTTTATGCTGGATGCACAGAAAATGGCCGAAGCCTGAAAGAATAAACTTAGAACGGAAGGTTTTATGGCAGGGGGTACTGTTTGCTGCGCTGACAGTATTAACATTGGTGCACTTTTTGCAGGGGTATGTGCCGGATTTACAGGATGCTGTTTATGATATTACTATCGGCAATGTGGAAAGCGGACGTATTATGGAAGTACACCCGTTTTTGGGACAAGCCGGTGGCAGCGGGATGCCTTTGCGCATGAAAATTTTGGGATTATCCAGTTTATACAGCAGTTTGATAACAATATCACAACAATCCATCTATATGATTATGTGTAAAATGGTGCCTATTGTGATATGGTGCTGTACCATGTTGGTTTATCAGGCTTTTGGGGAGAAGTTGTTTCCGCACAATCGGGAGAAGAGATGGCTTTTTTTGAGTATGATTGCCCTTTTCCTGTTGATTACATCAAAGAGTACCGGACTTGCCGGATATAGAGTGTTTTTTGCAGGTTTTTCCGGAGAGACCATCAGAGGGGTACTGCTGATGCCATATGCTTTGTATGTAAGCTGGCAGCGGAAATGGCTTTTGGCGGTGCTGTCTATAGTGGTAGAGGCTTGTTTGGTATGGACTACCTGGGGCATAGGATATTGTACGGTTATTGTAGTGTGTATGCTTCTGGTACACCTTTGGGCAGATAGGAGGTGTAAGCATGCTGGCAGAATGGAATAGATGGCTGGAAGGCATCAGTTCTTTTAAGGCAGGACAGGGCATTCTGTGGTTTTTTGCGCTGGGTCTTTTGATATTTCTTTGGCGTAAAAGCGGTCAGGAACAGAAAAGGCTGACCGTATTGTCTGCAGCAATGGGTTTTCTGGTATTATGTCCTTGGTCCGCAGTGGTATTATTGAAGGGCTTTACACCTTTTTATGATTGGTTGGATTTACAACAATTATTTCCCATGCCCTTATGGATGGCATTGTTTGCTATGATACTTGGAGAGATTTTGGAAGGGATAAACATTCCCGGTATCCGTGCAGGGGTATGCAAGGGATATATGAAATCAATTGTGGCTTACATCTGTGTAGGGGTTTTACTTCTTACAGCCACTAATTTTCACGGTTTTGATGAGAAAGTCAAGGCTGACAGGCACGGTGTGCCGGTGGGCACGGCAGAAGCCTTTGATGCGCTCTATGAGTTGGTTGGTGATACCCACATTGTGTTGGCAGCCAAAGGAGATATGCTGCAATATACCAGGCTGTATGAGTCTTCCTGGCAGCCTTTGTATGGTAGGGATTTGTGGAGTGGTAAATCTGCCAGCTATATAAACAGCGGATATGATGTGGAGTATGCATATTACAGCCTGTTGGAGCGGACGGAACTGGCCGGTGAGGATCAAGAGGAATTTATTGCATTGCTTGCAGGGGGAGAAGCGGATTGTGTCATCGTTCCATACTACTGGAGAGAGGCATACAGTCAGATTCCCGGCTATGAGCTTATGATATTAACAGAAGAGTATAACGTAATTATAAAAAAGGATTTGATAGCAGGATGAGCGATTTAGTAAGTATTATCGTGCCGGTTTACAATGTAAAGGCATATATTGCGGCTACCATCGAAAGCGTGGTGGCCCAGACCTATACCAATTGGGAATTGCTTTTGATAGAGGATGGTTCTACTGATGGTACCAGGGAATTTTTGGAGCAGTATGTGAAAGAGTGCGCAGATGATAGGATTCGGTATCATGTGCTTCCTGAGAATATCGGTGCGGCAGCAGCCAGAAATTATGGCGTTGACCTCAGTCGGGGGCGTTTTGTGACGTATCTGGATTCAGATGATTTGTGGAGTCGGGAGAAGTTGGCCCATCAGGTGGCTTATATGAAGGAGCAGGATGCAGCCTTTTGTTATACAGGATATGAATTTGCAGATGCTTCCGGTAAAGGTACCGGTAAGGTGGTAGAGGTACCGGAGACGATTACCTATAAGGAAGCTTTGAAGAATACCACCATATTTACATCCACGGTTATGTTTGACAGTGAGAAGCTTTCCAAAGAACAGCTGCATATGCCTCTTGTGAAAAGTGAAGATACAGCCCTTTGGTGGCGGATCTTAAGAGACGGCAGGACAGCTTATGGCTTAAAAGAAAACCTGGTATTGTACAGACGAATCGGCAACAGCCTTTCCTCCAATAAGCTGGAGGCTATCAGACGTATCTGGAATTTATACCGCAAAGAAGAAAAGTTAAGTATTCCTTATAGTGCATATAATTTTTGCTTTTGGGCATGGCGTGCAGTAAAAAGGAGAGTGTGAGGAGTTACATGAGAGGATTAGGTTCATTTAAAAGATTAATAGTATTGGGCTTTTCTCTGATTACGATAGGCTTTGAAACAGTGATCTACAGCTGGTTTTGGCTTAACGATTTCAGTATTCAAATTCGTTCCCATTTATATTATACCTTTAAAGGGCATGTACTGGCTATTGCTGTCTACGCTTTGCTGTTGTTTGCGTTTTCCAGTATGTATGGAGGCTTGAATATCGGATATCTGAAGATTACAGAGGTTGTTTTTTCTCAGATTTTTGCTACATTGATTGTTAATGTGATTACGTATGGGCAGGATTCTTTGATGAATTTCGGATTAATGGATCCTACGCCGTTTTTGGCACTTACGGTATTGCAGTGTATCGGAGTGTTTGGGTGGTCCTTGTTAGCGCAAAAGGTATATAAGCTTTTATTTGCACCCCGTAAGATGCTATTGATCTATGGAGAAAGACCTTATGATGAGCTGATTCATAAGTTTGAGAGTCGTAAAGATAAATATGATATTTGCAAGTGCATGAATGTATCTGAAGGCATTTCAGCTATCTGTGCAGAGGTGGAGGAGCGATATGATGCCATTGTATTAGGTGATATTGATGTGATCAGCCGTAATGAAATTTATAAGTATTGCTATGGCAGGGGCATTCGTGTATATATTTTGCCTAAGATTTCTGATGTGATTTTAAGCGGTGCTGAGGAAATGCATATTTTTGATACACCTATATTCCTTACAAGAGAGTATGCGCTGACTATTGAGCAGCGCTTTATCAAAAGAGCTATAGATATTGTTTGTTCTGCTATTTTACTGATCATTGCCTCTCCTATTATGTTGTTGACTGCCATTGTGATCAAACTTTATGATGGCGGCCCGGTAATTTACAAACAGGTTCGCTGTACCAAGGATATGCGGGAATTTGGAATTATGAAGTTTCGCAGTATGCGTGTGGATGCAGAGAAGGACGGTGTGGCGCGTCTGGCAACCAAGAATGACAGTCGCATTACACCGATCGGCAAGTTTATCCGCAAGGTTCGTATTGATGAGCTGCCGCAGTTGATCAATATTTTAAAAGGAGATATGTCCTTTATCGGACCAAGACCGGAGCGACCGGAGATTATCAGCCAGTATGTGGAGATTATGCCGGAATTTGTATTCCGTACCAAGGTAAAGTCCGGTCTGGCAGGCTATGCCCAGGTATATGGCAAGTACAATACCACACCATATGACAAGTTGAAACTGGATCTTACTTATATTGAGAATTATTCCGTGTGGATGGATATCAAGCTGATGTTGTTGACCTTAAAGATTTTGTTCTGGCCTGATAGTACAGAAGGTGTAGAGAGCCAGCAGGTTACTGCTTTTAAGGAAGAGTTTACACAGCATAAGGCGGGCAGTGAAACATCTGCAAAGAGACAGACGGAAGAAAAATAGTCATGTAAGCTGCGGACCACAGGGCAGTTGTCTGCAGAGACATAGAGTGTGGAGCAATAAAAAGAGTGTCCAAAGGAGTAGGAGCTATGGAGTATCCAAAGGAGCCGTTTGATTTTAAGTTATTTATGTTAAAGATGTTGGGAAAGTGGTATCAGTTTGTGCTCTGTACAGTGGCGGGTGCCCTGCTTTTCGGAAGTGCCTACTATTTATATAAGGTAGTGTATGCGCCGGCCAGAGAATATCAGGCTTCTGCAACCTATTATATCGAGTATGTAACAGACCCGGTACTTTCCGAACAGGCTTCTTATTTTAATGCGGCCACCTTGGACAGCTGGCTTACCATGGATGTATTTACAAGTCAGGTGTTGCCAAAGCTTAGCACAGCACTTACCGTAGAGGAATTAAATGATTATGTAGAGTTGATTATGCCGTCAGATATTCGCGTGGTGGAGCTTAAGGTATTAACAGCTGATCCGGTGCTCAGTATGGAGATTTTAACAGCTTATGATGAGGCTTTTGCAGCATTTGGGGAAAAGCAACGGGAAATCAATAAAATTGTGGTTCAGGATATATCTGAGGAGGCGCAGCAGATTAAGGCTGATATACGAACCCAGCGTGCTTTTGTGCTGGGCAGCGTTCTGGGACTGGTGCTTGGGGGACTGTATATCATATTGCATTATATGATGGATGATGCTATTTATTTGCCGATTACTTTGGCAAAGCGTCACGGACTTCGGGTATTTGGTACTGATGAAAGTGAGGAGCTTTGTGCGAATGTGGCTTATGCTGTGAAGGATTACAGAAGGGCAGCAGTGACTTGCGTGGGAGACTCCCCTGCTTTGGAACAGGTGTGTCAGAAGCTACGAGAGATTTCGCCTGATGTGGAATGGATTCCGGTTCCGTCTATGGTACAATGCCCGGAGGCCGGAGAGGTGCTGAGGGGCTGCGATGGTTTGGTCATGACAGTTGTGTCAGGTGTAGATAAAAGCGGTTCTATTGACAGGGCGCTGGCTTATTATGCACAGCAGGAGGTTTCTGTGACAGGGGCTATTCTGTGGGATGCGGACCAGCGGTTGTTGAAGAGATATATGTAAGCAACCCATGTAAACATTTGCAAGGGTTTGTGGCAGCGGGACGAAAGAGTGTATGTTACGGCA
Organism: Lachnospiraceae bacterium; assembly: GCA_045646695.1. Classification (GTDB taxonomy): domain Bacteria; phylum Bacillota; class Clostridia; order Lachnospirales; family Lachnospiraceae; genus RGIG6307. Next base: position 12,947 of record JAZRLF010000084.1, on the reverse strand, counting down.
GAGATATCTTGACAATATCGGTCCTTAGTGGAGCCAGATTATGCAAATGTCCGGGAAATAAAAAGTTAAGAGGTTATTATGTCAGTTCAATTATTGATTTCTTGTGTGGACAAGGATATACCGGAATTAGTGGCAAAGATGCACCTGGCGGGGCCTGCAGTGATCGTGAATCAGTGTGGTGCTGAAAAAGAAGCCTGTTTTGAGGTGGATGGTTTTCCGGTAGAGGTGTATGATAGAAATGAGCGCGGAGTAGGGCGCAGCAGAAACCTGGCCCTTTCTAAGGCGAATCAGGATATATGTCTTTTTAGTGATGAAGATATAGTGTATACAGAAGGGTATCAGGAGCTGATTGAGGCTGAGTTTGCAGCTCATCCGGAAGCAGATGGTATTATGTTTCAGGTAGAAGTGGATCCCAGCCGCAAAACTTATCAGAATGATGACTGGGGCAAGGTGAGTTTGTGGAACTGCGGTCGATATCCGGCTTACAGTATGGCTTTCAGAAGAGAAAAGCTGCAGCGCACAGGCGTTACCTTTTCTTTGCTTTTTGGTGGGGGAGCTCCTTATAGTAATGGGGAGGACAGTCTTTTTATATCCCAGTTGATCAAGGCGGGGATGCATATTTACAAAAGTCCTGTCTGCATTGGAGAGGAGATACCCAGACCTTCCACCTGGTTTACAGGTTATCATGAGAAGTTTTTCTTCGACAGGGGAGTGCTGTATCACTTTTTATATGGTGCCATGGCTCCTGTTTGGGGTTTTCGCTTTGCTTTTTGCAAAAGAAAAGAAATGTGTCAGAATATTCCCTGGCCGAAGGCTTTTGGATTGATTCTTCAGGGAATCAAAGAAGGACGTAGTGTGGACGGACAGGACGGCAGGAGTTAAGATGTGTAAAATCAGTATTATTGCAGTTTGTTTAAACCCGGGCAATAAATTAATTGAAACCCTGGAAAGTATTCGAAGTCAAAGCTTTCAGGATTACGAGGTAGTAGTAAAGGATGGCGGCTCCGGGGATGGTTCTATAGAAGAACTGAAAGCCTGGCTGAAGGATGCCGGCGCTTCCCTGACGGATAAGGTGCATATTTATCAGCTGCAGGATAAGAGTATCTATGATGCGATGAATCAAGCCTGTCAATTGGCAAAAGGGGAATACTTTTATTTTTTAAATTGCGGCGATCATTTTTATCAGAAGGATTCCCTGCAGTGTATGGTGGCTGAAATGGACAAGTATCCTTCCGGTAAGCTCTTTTATGGCAATGTGTATGATGCCCTTCGGAAAAGTGTGGTGCAGTCAAATCCTAAAATGGATGCTTTTGCCTGCTATCGAAATGTGCCTTGCCATCAGGCTTGTATTTACCACAGAAGTTTGTTTGCAGAGCGGGGCTATAAGCCGGAATATCGGGTGCGGGCAGATTATGAACATTTTCTGTGGTGTTTTTTTGCGCAGAATATACAACCGATATATGTGCCGGTTGCTTTGGCTTTGTATGAGGGCGGCGGTTTTTCCGAAACGGAGGCTAACCGGATTCGCTCCAAGCAAGAGCATACGGAAATTGTTTCTATGTATATGAGTAAGAAGCAGATTGTTCAGTATAAAATCATTCTTGCATTGACGCTGCAGCCGGTGAGAACGGCCATGGCGGAGAGCAAGGTGTTTGGGAGCTTGTATCAGGCAGTGAAAAAGATGCTGTACAAAATAAAAAGCCTCTGCAGGCAGGGTGTAAGCAAGTAGATGTTTGCGGAATCGGGCCGTCCTCCTGATTTTGTAAAAGGCTATATCAGAAAGTAATGACAGGAGATGTGGGATGCTGGTCTATATTACCTTGACGGTGGCAGTGCTGGTGCTGGCTGCCTTTGTAAAAAACAGTGAATATGCAACCGGTTATATTTATGGATACCGCAGGTATGGTGTGGACAGACAGCAGGCAGTAAATATAGCGGCCACAGCGGGGATATACCTATTACTTACGGGAGTCAGCGCCTGTCGAATAGCGGTAGGCAATGATTATTGGGTGTATCGCCTGAATTTTGAATTGATTTATGCCGGCCGTGAAGTGGCCAGTGAGCCGGGATTTAATTTTATCGTATATTGGATGCAGAAGCTTTTGGGGTACGATAATTATCTGCCCATATTTGCTTTTTTCTCTATTGTAACAGTGGCGTTTATGGTAAAAGCAGTTTATGACCAGGGGGAATGGTACTGGGGAGCGGTTTTCCTGTTGATGACCAATGGATATTATTTTCAGAGTCTGAATACAGTGCGCTATTACCTGGTTATTGCTATGGTAATGTACGCTGCCAAATTTGCCATACGTAAGGAGTTTGGCAAGTTTATTGCATGGATTCTTTTTGCAGCACTGTTTCATAAATCAGTACTGTTGGTAATACCCGGCTACATGGTTATCCGCCTGCTGTGTGATATGCGTTTGAATAAATGGGTAATAACGGGGGGCAGTGCAGTTATATTATCTATGATATTTCTGCAGGATTTTTACCGCAATATTATATTTACATTTTATCCTTATTATGAAAATACTGCATTTGATACAGGAGAAACCAGTATCGTCAATATTTTCCGGTGTCTGTGTTGCTTGGTATTGGCATTGATCTGTTATAAGGATTCCGTCAAAGAAAAAATTCATATGCGGTTTTATTTTGGGGCGAATATAGTTGCGTTGGTTATCAATACTTTCGGTTCTTTTATTCCGGAGGTTACCCGTGTGGCCAATTATTTTGCTATTTTCCAGATTTTCCTGGTGAGTGGCTGTTTGTATCACATGAAAAAGGGACCGTGGAAAATTATTTTGACAGTTGGTACTCTGAGTGCTTTTATAGTATATTTTGGATTTTTTCTGTGGACAGCGTATGATATTAACATCAGATTGCTTCCATATTTAAATTGGATTTTTAATTAAACGAATGATAGGATATTGAGGACCGTAGGTACCTGCAGCATGAAATGCATGTATAGGCACCAGTGGGTCTTGATGCTTCTTGAAAGGGACGTTACATGCGTGTACTGTGGATTTGTAATATTATGCTGCCAAGGATTGCTGTTCAATTAGGACAGGAAGTAAATAATAAAGAAGGCTGGATCACAGGTCTGATGGATGCTGTATTGGATTATAATAAGGCCCATCCGGATGAAATGGTGCAGCTGGGAGTTGCATTCCCTATAGGGAAAGAGCAGCCTTTCATGCAGGATGCACTTGTTGTGAATCAGGACTATGACATTCCTTTCTATGGTTTTAGGGAGGATGCCGGTGTGCCGGAGCAGTACGATATGGCTGTGGAGCAGGATATGGTCCGGATTTTTGCGGATTTTAAGCCGGATATGATACATTGCTTTGGAACGGAATATCCTCACACGTTGGCAGCAGTGAAAAGCTTTGGCAGACCGTCACGTACTCTGGTTGGTATTCAGGGCCTGTGCAGAGTATGTGCCGGTGCTTATATGGCGAATTTGTCACAAAGGGTACAAAAAAGCGTAACCTTCAGAGATTTGGTGAAAAAGGATACCCTGCGTAAACAGCAGCAGAAATTCGAAGATAGAGGTCAGTGGGAGCTGGGAGCAATTCAGGGAGCCGGTCATATTACCGGCAGAACAGAGTGGGACAGGTATTGGACCCTCAAATGGAATCCGGGGGCACAGTACCATGCTTTGAATGAAACCCTTCGGAAGGAATTTTACTCCGGCCAATGGTCTTTGGAATCCTGTGAATCCCATCGATTATTTTTCAGTCAGGGAGATTATCCTCTCAAGGGCTTGCATTATATGTTGATGGCTTTGCCTCGAATTTTGAGTAAATATCCCGATACGCAGGTGTATGTGGCAGGCAACAGCCTGCTGCGCGGCAAAAATTTGCAGGGCAGATTAAAGATTTCTGCTTATGGTGCATATTTGGAAAAGCTGATCAAAGGGTATGGTCTGGAGGGAAAAGTTCATTTCCTTGGCAGGCTGACGGCGGACCGGATGAAGGAGCAGTATTTGAAGTGTCAGGCCTTTGTGTGCGCATCTTCTATGGAGAACTCTCCCAATTCCATGGGTGAGGCTATGCTTTTGGGGACTCCGGTTGTGACTTCTTATGTGGGCGGTATTTCGACTATAATAAAGGAAGATGAAGGAACGGTATTTGAAGGCTTTTGCATAGATCGCGCAGAAGAGGAAGGGGAACTTGGCCGTATCAGCGACCGTCTTGCAGATGCAGTGTGTCAGGTTTTCGGGGATATGCCGGCTGCCATAGAAAAGGCAGAAAGGGCCAAAGAACATGCAAGGCAAACCCATGATGCTACAGTGAACAATAAGCGTTTGGTTGAGATTTACCGGACTATTGTAAGCGGAGCAGATAAAACAGAATTATAAAATAACGAATAGAGAAATCGTATGAATGTAGTTTTTGTATCCAATTATTTTAATCATCATCAGCAGCCTATGTCAGACCGTCTGTATGCACTGTGTCGGGAGGCCGGGGGCTCTTATACCTTTATGCAGACAGAGCCTATGGAAGAGGAACGTGTGCAAATGGGTTGGGGAGAGGTGTTTCGCAGCACACCTTACCTGACTGAGTATTGGAAAAATCCTGAGGCGTGTCAGCAGCAGATTGATGAAGCAGATGCAGTGATTTTCGGTGGTACGGATGAGGAGTGTTATATCCAGAGTAGGTTAAAGGCCGGTAAGCCAATCTGGAGATACAGCGAGCGTTTATATAAAAATGGTCGATATAAATTTATTTCTCCAAGAGGGCTGCGGAAAAAGTTTTTAGACCATACCAGATATTGCTTTGGTAGAGTGTACCTGCTTTGTGCAGGGGCCTATGTGGCCGGGGATTTCCGACTGGTAAATGCATATCCGGGCAAGAAGTATCGTTTTGGATATTTCCCGGCATGTAAACAGTACGATGTTGAAGCGCTGTTGGCGGGGAAGGAGTCACGCAACAGTGGTACCGTGCAATTGTTTTGGGCGGCACGGATGATTGACTGGAAGCACCCGGAGGTGCCTGTGAAACTGGCTCGTTCCTTAAAGGATGCCGGATATCCCTTTAGACTTATCATGGCAGGAGATGGTGACAGGGCAGAAGCTATGCGCGCCTATGCCAGGGAATTACAAGTGGAGGACGTGATTGATTTTGTGGGCAATCAGAATCCGGATCGGGTACGCACCTATATGGAAAAAAGCGATATTTATCTGACCACCAGTGATTATGGTGAAGGCTGGGGCGCGGTGATAAATGAGGCTATGAACAGCGGCTGTGCGGTAGTTGCTAATAGAGCCATGGGGGCGGCCCCTTATTTGATAGAACAGGGACGGAATGGATTTTATTACCGTAACGGACACGAGGAAGAATTGTTGGCACATGTAGAAAAGCTGATGAAGGATGAAGCATTACGTAGGAAGATAGGAGTTGCAGCCTATGAAACCATCCGGGAGAGCTGGAATGGGGATTTGGCTGCCAATAGGCTTTTTGCCTGTATGCGTGCAGAGCTATCAGGTGAAAAGATGCCCGAATTTTTGTCAGGTCCAATGAGTAAAGCGTAAGACTTGAGTCTGGTCGGGAATGACAAGTAAAGTGTAAGGCCTGAATTTGGTCGAGAATGACAAGTAAAGCGTAAGTCTTGAGTTCAGTCTGGAGCAACAAGTAAAGCTTCCGGTGTACGAAGTAGAAATGTGTAGTATCAATAGAAGGGAGAAATTTACATGGAACAAAAGGCACTGATCAGTGTAATTGTACCGGTATATAATATAAAAGAATATTTGCCTAGATGTGTTTCTTCTATATTAAATCAGACCTATGGAAATCTGGAATTAATTTTGGTGGATGATGGTTCCACGGACGGAACCGGGGAGCTGTGTGATGAACTTGCATTAGGAGATGCCCGCGTGCGTGTGTTCCACAAAGAAAACGGAGGTTCTTCTTCTGCACGAAATCTGGGAATTTCCCAGGCAAGAGGAGCATATCTGGGATTTGTAGACAGTGACGATTATATATCTGTAGAGATGTATGAACGTCTGATGCAGGGAGTTTTAAAAAGTGGGGCTCAGATTGCACAGATAGGACGTGATGAGGTGGATGCAGCAGGCAGAAGTCTGCCCAATATTTGTGAGCCACCCACAGAGGATGTTTTTATTTCTTCGGAAGAATTTTTAAAGGAATTATTAATGCATCGGGGCGACTGCTCTTATTGTACTAAGCTTGTGGCAAAGGAACTGTTTGAAAATCATCAGTTTCCGGTAGGAGCATTGAATGAGGATTTTCGATTATTGGTGGAGATGTTGATGGACACTCATGGGATTATAAGTCTTACAGGACAGACCTATCATGTGTTTTATCGTATTGGCAGCAATACCCGTAAGGCGGACAAAAATGATTTTAGCCGGGTATACGGTGATTGTGTGGATAATGCGGATATGGTGCAGGAATTGGTTTGGGACAAATTCCCTGAATTGACAGAGATTGCTATGCGGTTTGGTTTATCCCAACGTCTGGAGTACTTGCTTCATATTCCGATTGTGAAGATGAAGAGGGAGAATACCCAATATAGCGCAATATGTAAATATGTGCGGAAGCACGTGGCAGACACGATCAAAAATCCATATTTGACTGAGAAAAATAAAATATACTTATTATTATTTGCTGTGGCACCTAAGGGAGTGCGGCAGGTACACGCAGGGCTTATGAAACTGCGGAATAAATAAAAATAACAAGACAGCTTCATTGTAAGTCACAGTGAGGCTGTTTTATTTATTATAGAAGGAATCATTACTGTGCAACTAGAAAACCCTTTGCCGAGAGGCACAGAATGTGCAGCAAAAAATCAAGGAAACTAGAAAGGGAATAACGAGCGGTAATAAGTAAACGCATAAACACAAACATAAACAGTAAAAACAGTAGTTGCAATTTAGAAGGCACTGTGGTATGATGAAGTGGTACATTGGTAAAAAGGTGAAGTTATCGATGATGAGGAGGTACTATTATGACAACAGCATTATGGACGATTTTAATTGCCATAGGTGTATATCTATTTGGCATGATTATTGTAGGCGCTATGTTCTCCAAAAAGAACGAGACGGCAGGTGACTTTTATTTAGGTGGCCGTAAATTAGGTCCCTTTGTTACAGCAATGAGTGCAGAGGCATCTGATATGTCAAGCTGGCTTTTAATGGGTTTGCCGGGCGTGGCTTACTTAACTGGCATTGCAGATGCGGCTTGGACAGCAATTGGACTGGCAATTGGTACATATATTAATTGGCTGATCGTTGCCAAGAGAATTCGTATTTATACAGCTAAAGCCAATAATTCTATTACGATTCCTGATTTCTTTACAAATCGTTATCGTGACCAGGATAAGAAAAATATCCTGATGCTGATTGCGGCAGTAGTTATTATTATATTCTTTATCCCATATACTGCTTCCGGTTTTAGTGCATGCGGTAAGCTGTTTTCCAGCCTGTTTGGCATTGATTATCAGCTGGCTATGGTAGTGAGTGCAGTTGTTATTGTGCTTTATACTTGCTTAGGTGGTTTCAGTGCAGCCAGCACAACGGACTTTATTCAAAGTATTGTTATGAGTATTGCTCTGATTATTGTAGTAGTGTTTGGGGTAAATGCAGCAGGGGGACTTGAGGTTGTTATGGATAATGCCAATGCGTTGCCGGGTTATCTGTCCTTGACAGCAATGTTTGACAGTGCAAGTGGTACTGCATCAGTTTATGGTCCGATTACTATTGTATCAACTTTGGCGTGGGGACTCGGCTACTTTGGTATGCCCCATATTTTATTGAGATTTATGGCCATCGAAGATGAGAAAAAGCTTCCGATGGCGCGCAGAGTGGGAAGTATTTGGGTGGTAATCTCCATGGCAGTGGCAATCTTCATCGGTATTGTAGGCTATAGTGTCAGCAAAACAGGTAAAATCTCAATGTTAGAGGGAACAGCATCTGAAACCATTATTGTAGAGCTGGCAGATTTGCTTAGTAAAAATGGTATCTTGTTCGCATTTATGGCAGGTATTATTTTGGCAGGTATTTTGGCTTCTACCATGTCTACTGCAGATTCACAACTTTTAGCAGCAAGTTCCAGCGTTTCAGAAAATGTTTTAAAGGGATTTTTCAATATCAGACTTTCTGATGCCATGACAGTTGTAGTTGCACGTGTTTGTCTGGTTGCAATTTCTGCAGTAGGTATTTTCCTGGCAGCAGATCCGAATAGCTCTGTATTCGGTATCGTGTCCTTTGCATGGGCAGGTTTCGGTGCAGCATTTGGCCCTGTAGTTTTAGCAGCGCTTTTCTGGAAACGCTCCAATATGTATGGTGCATTGGCCGGTATGATATCCGGCGGTGCTATGGTATTCATCTGGAAATATCTGGTAAGACCTCTGGGTGGTGCTTGGAATATTTATGAATTGCTGCCGGCATTCCTGGTAGCGCTGGCTGCAATTATTATTGTCAGTCTGCTGACACCGGCTCCGTCTAAAGAGATTCAGGATGAATTTGATGCTGTAAAGGTGGAGTGTAAATAAATACAGATATGCAAAAGGCCGGCGTTGACCGCAATGTCATTTAGTTTGTCTCAAAGGCATTAAGTTAAGTGTTTAAGAAAAGAGTACCACTCACTTTATACGAAAGCGAGCGGTACTCTTTTAATGACAAACACCAAACTAAAAATTTCGTCTTTTCGACAACTTGGAATTTGTCTACCACAAACAACGTAATAGATTTTCTTCATTTGAATTACATCGAACTTTTCCACAAGTATGCGTACTTCAATATTTCGTCAATTAATTCGTGTTTTCCTGCTGTATAATTCCCTCGATTGCTCGCAAATTCCAATGCTAGGCTTTTCTTTAAGTCATCGTACTTTTTTGCATATTCAGGAAATGCATTCAAATAATCTCGGAAATTTATATAGTTATTCCAAGCCACACTGTTCCATTCAACAACATGGATGTGATGTGTGCGAAAATCTTTTTCGAAATCTCCAATCACAAATAGTAATTGCTCTTTCACATCCTCTTTCCGAAATATTATTCCATTTTTACCCAATAATTCGATATAAGGCTTTATGCTATCCAACGTCTTGACTCCCACGGCAATATCAATAATCGGTTTTGCACACACATTTTGAATTGATGTACTACCAACGTGTTGAATATCAATAGCAACATCATTTAATAAAGATTTCAACAATATAATAGTTTTCGCAGCTATATCCTCCCACAATTGCTGGTGGGGAAATAATTCAACAGTACCTCTTTTCAAGCCAAGCATTACAACACCTCCATTAAACATTTTTGTATTTACCGTTTCTTATCTCTTAACACAAGCATACTAATTATTCGACAAATTCAAGTTTTCTAACAATCATTATTCTACCATAAATATTCCCTTTTGGAAATATACAGGCTTCAAAATACATTCTCAAGACATTTTAAGGTTTTGGGCTTTTTGAAATTCAGAACAGATTTTACTACGTTATGCAGACTAGTTGGTAAACAGAAGATACCCTTTATTGACACAATCTTCGATTAGATATAAAATAATTGCTATGAGTAACTATAGTTTGGAGGTGTAATGATATGCGGAACTACAGTAATCAAAACAAAAAAGCGTGGGAATATAATGCTTACGACTTTTGGGTTAGAGAAGATGGTACTCCTACTGAAAGAGCAAAAAAAGATAGGGAAAATCCAATAGGAATGTTAAAGAAGTATGCAAACTATTTTGATACCTTTGAAGATATCAAAGTGGCAAATATATGCGGCTCTTGTGGAAAAAAAGCAATTCCACTAGCGATTTTAGGCGCAGATGTAACAGTCTTTGATATTTCAGAGGATAATAAGAAATATGCACATGAAGTGGCACAGGCTGCTGGTGTGAGAATAAATTTTGAAGTAGGGGACGTTTTAGATATAGATATAGAAAAATACAATCAATACTTTGATGTGGTTTTCATGGAAGGTGGGATTCTCCATTATTTTCACGACATTGATGAATTTATGCATATTATGTATTCTTTGGTAAAAGAGAACGGGAAAATGATCTGTAGTGATTTTCACCCATTTACAAAAATATCTGACATTTTAAATTTTGATCAACCTTCTATGAGCTATTTTTCAACAGATATTTTTGAGGGCGAAATGGCACACGCTCGCTTTTTCGAAGACGAAATAAGACAGCAAATGCCTAAGTGTAGTTATCGTAAATATACTATCAGCGAAATAATTAATGCGATAATTAACAGTGGTTTTACTTTAGAAAAATTTGATGAACACCCTTCATGGACAAATAAAAATATACCGGGGGAGTTTACCGCCGTGGCAAGAAAGTCCGCACATGACTCTATGCCTTAAACAGGTTAACGCATTCTTGGGATATGAATATCATTTTGGAGAAGATATAATGGGAATGTATCGGAGGTGATTGCAATGAAATATGAGAATGGTAAAGATATTTTCCCAGAACGTCTGCTGAAACAGATACAAAGGTATGCTGCTGGAAAATTAGTTTATATCCCTTCAATGGAGCAAAAGAAAGATTGGGGTGAATCCACAGGATACAGAAAGTATCTTCTCAAAAGAAATCATGATATCAGACTAAAGTTCCGAAATGGAGTTACTATAGAGCAGTTAGCTGATGAATATCACCTTTCATACGAAACAATTAGAAAGATTGTATATTCAAAAAAGGAGGTATTCGTAATGGAGTACAAAAGCACATTATCATCAGCAATAGGTTATGCTAGAAACGGAAAGCTTGAAGACTGGATACATGCTTATCTTTTGTCAGACGGTCATAATAAAGAATTTTCAGATGGTCTTAAGTTATTTGACCGGTATTTCTTGGGACCAGTCAAAATGCCGCTATCACTGTTTAAGCGTTGTTGTGGACCGGAAGAAGATATGAAATGGGTAATTCCCAAAGATAACTTTGAAAAGAAAGTAAAAGAGCTTGAAAATGTTATTGCTGTTGAAAAGGATATGCCACCTCTAATCGTGCATTACGTTGAAGGCGAGTTCGAGCTTAATGACGGAAATCACAGATTAGAAGCATATTCACGTTTGGGGATAAATGAGTATTATGTAATTGTTTGGATAACCGAAAAAGAAGAATATGCTACATTTATGGAGAAATACTCAAAATATATGGAATAGGAATTCGACTGAAATTCCATATTATAAGATTTCGTAGATAGCTATTAACCTCTAAAAAAGAGTACTGCCCAATTTTGAATATTGGACAGGGATTCTTTTTTTGATTCTTAACTAAATGACATGATGCCGGCCTTTTTTCTTCACACTTTTCGTCATGCGGAAATTGTGGGATACAGTATCATACGAGAAAAACTCTTGACCATTCGATGTATTATATGGTAATATAACGCAGGCAAAGGCTTCGGGACCCGGAATGAGCCCGGAATATTTGCTTGCGCATTGTATCTAATAAAATACAATTTTTGGCGTAAAAAATAAAAAAAATACTTGCATTATGAAAGAGCATAGTGTATAGTATATCTTGCTGTGGCATGATAGCTATGAAGCGTGAGGCAGCCGGATGCGTGAGAGCGCAGGCCGGGTTTTCCGTGGAGCGAATGTCAAGTCGAATTTGGCGACAAGTCACTGTACGTAACTTAAGGTCTATCGATGTAGATAGAAACGACGTGAGAGTTTCTCATGAACACCTGGAGGACTATGTCCTCGAGTTGCGAGTGTTATGAGGACACACACGGGAGAGTGTACAGTCACCACTTGTCGTACTACAACCCAAAAAGTACGAAAAGGAGGCGACTTTTTTTATGGCAAGTCAGGTAATGAGAATTACATTAAAGGCTTATGATCATCAGTTAGTTGATGCATCAGCTAAAAAGATTATCGAAACAGTTAAAAAGAATGGTTCACAGGTGAGCGGTCCTGTACCACTTCCAACAAAGAAGGAAGTAGTTACAATTCTTAGAGCGGTACACAAGTACAAAGACTCCAGAGAACAGTTCGAACAGAGAACACACAAGAGACTGATCGATATCATTGCACCTAACCAGAAGACAATCGATGCATTACAGAGATTGGAAATGCCTGCAGGTGTAAACATTGTATTAAAAATGAAAAACAACTAATACCTTCTACTAGAATGAATGGCAAGTTCCATTCCGCTGTAGAAACAAAAGGAGGAAAATCATGAAAAAGGCTATTTTAGCAACAAAAATCGGTATGACACAGATTTTTGACGAAAATGGTACATTAGTACCTGTTACTGTTCTTCAGGCAGGACCATGTGTAGTAACTCAGGTTAAGACTGTTGAAAACGACGGTTACTCTGCAGTTCAGGTTGGTTTTGTTGACAAGAAGGCAAAAGAAAACATCAAAGATAAGAGCGGTAAGAAAGAAATCGTTCACAGACATGGTGTTAACAAGGCTCAGCAGGGTCACTTCGCAAAGGCTGGTGTTTCTTGCAAGAGATATGTAAGAGAATTCAAATTCGAAAACGCTGAAGAATATACATTAGGTGCAGAAATCAAGGCTGACATGTTCGTAGCTGGCGATAAGATCGATGCATCTGCTATTTCTAAGGGTAAAGGATTCCAGGGTGCAATCAAGAGATTAGGTCAGCACAGAGGACCTATGGCACACGGTTCCAAGTTCCATCGTCACCAGGGTTCTAACGGTGCTTGTTCTTCTCCAAGCCGTGTATTCAAGGGCAAAGGTATGCCAGGTCACATGGGTTGTGAAAAAGTTACAGTTCAGAACTTAGTAGTAGTTAAGGTTGATGCTGAAAAGAACTTACTCTTAGTAAAGGGCGCAGTTCCAGGACCTAAGAAAGCTTTAGTAACAATCAAAGAAACCGTTAGGGTTCAGGCGTAAGTTTCAGGGTGAAAGGAGGACATTCAGATGGCAAACGTATCTGTTTTTAATATGGAAGGCAAGGAAGTTGGTACAATTGAATTAAACGATGCGGTATT
>JAZRLF010000083.1:0-148743 GCA_045646695.1 Lachnospiraceae bacterium | reverse complement strand
CGGACGGAAGACGAACAAGACGGATTTCGGACATTTTTATAACCTCTTTTCTTTTGAGTAAAATTGATTTTTTGACGAGTTGAGCGGTTTAAAAGATACGTTCGGGATTAAATTCACGAGAAACACCACCACGAGAAAACTCGATATTATAAATGGTGGTTACTTGTTTTGACGTTGTAACGGAGTATTTGCCAAATTCTGTATAAGTACTGTTATCGTAATCGTAAATAGCAACGATGGTATCATAGCTTTTGATAAAGCGGTAAAGTCCGTTGCCGATTTCAATAAGGTCTGTGATATAAGCGTTCATGGAGCGAACTTGACGGAATTTAGTTCCATAAGGGATAGAACGAACGAGGGTTTCCGCAAGAGTTATGGGCATTGCTTTTTAGTTTTTAAATCTGTTTCACCTTTTGATGGTGTATAATACTGCTTGTCCAGATAAAATGTTCCGTCCTATGTATGTATCGCACACGCATTGGAAATAGCACTTTTAAATCTAACTTCGACACGATTGCAATAATAAATTAAAATTCTTCTCAAATTCACATCAAACTGATATAAGTCAAACAGTGTGTCTTGATTTGATTTACTTCCCATATTTCCAACATTGGAAAGCAGATACTTCCCATATCTGCTTGCTCTGAAATACCCTGCATACGATAAAAATTTTCTCATCCTGCCTCGCTGTCTGAAGGATACATATTTCTTCATCATATCTATCTGTTCTTCGAGCGTAATAGGCGTTTCTATATTTGCCATACCATCACTCCTCCGAGTAAAAAAAAAGAATGGATATACCATTCTTAATCCCGCTAATGGGATATTTGGATTAAGGCATTACCCTCGCCTCCCTACGGCCTACAGTTATATTACCACATCTCACCTTTATGTTCAATACATTTTTCAAATTTAATTTTATTATGGGACCATTCCCACCCCCGCCTTTGGCGCGCCCCTGCCCCCCCTCCCAGGGGCTACGCAAGTTCCACTTCCTTGGCTCCGCTGACGGAACTCCTATCCCCATGCCAGGACGTATAGGTTTATACCTCTTGGCATGGGGATAAGAGTTCCTGTGTACTGGCTGCTCCGGTGACTGCCTGTGGCAGACACCTTAGTTACAGTGAAAGTGGTAGTCTCTTGGCTTATACCTTCGATTTCTCCTTGGCTCGGAAATTCCAGAATAAAGTAAAATTCATATGACTCTTCGAGACATCTGCCTTTTACTTTATTCTGGAAATTCCTTACTTACTGTTGCTGTTCTACTTACGGCATCGCCTCCCTCCGGTCAGCCATGCCCGGCGGGATGGTATCGTGTTCCGCCGCTTTGCTCTGTCACACCATACCACCCGAATTTCATTTACTGGCTGCTATAGGTACAGGGACAGGAATGCCTCCCGTTGGTCGGCATACCTGCTTGGCACAAGCCAAGTCTATGGCTGTTTCCGCCACCATTGACAACCGGGAAAAGTGGCGTTGTAGGTTCTCTACCGACGGCGACGAACTCAAGGACAGCTTTGATTTCCTAACCGTCGGACTTCTCATTGTAACACCACTTTCCCCGGTTCTCAATGGCAAGCCCCTAAAGGGGTGGCTGCTTTCCCTCTGGCTCAGAATCTAAGAACAGCTTTTGATCGGCCTCCCGTCAGGTTATGGTCAGGTGTCAGTTATTCTTTTTGAAAAGCAATTTCTGTCCGTATGCTATTTCTATATGTTGTATGTGTCACTTATCGTTATTTTTTATTCTGATTAGCTTGCTGATCATGTGTCAATTTATGCTTCTCTTTTGCACTATCTGTCACTTCGTTTCTTGATGCTGTCACATAATGCTTTGTAATTGGTTTATCTGTCACATTTCCTTTTTCTCTCAATCTTGGCTTCTCTTTTGCTGCTTTTGATAGCTTCATTTCTGTTTTGGTTTGTCTACTTTTTTCCCGTAGTCTCATTGGTGCAATTTATCACTTGAAGGCAAATGATATACGTTTACTCATGCTCTCGTTCTTTGTAGCAAGCAGAGAACAATGGCCCAAATGCGGGCCCTTGTTCCTTGTCGGGCTTCGCCCAAACCCTTCCGCTATGCGGAACAAACTGCGTGAGTGTAATGGGAAAGGATGTGATTTTATGTATATTAAAGTGTATCTGTCTGAGCAGGAAAAGAAGCAGTTGGAGGCGATTGCGGAACGAAAAAAGCTATCTGTATCGAAGCTGTGTTATGAGCAGTTGGCCCCGTTATTATCTGCCCCACTGGCAATCCCGGATAATGGAAAAGAGGAACCGGCTCAAATGAAGTTTAACAATCGTGTTCCGGTGTATTTTTCCGAAAAGGAGTACCAAGCTTTGCTTGCTGACGCAAAGGGGATTTCTTTATCCAGTTATGTGCGGAAAAAATTTCTTTCACGTCGGGAGCCGGTCAAAATTATGGTTTATACAGATGATATTTCTGTATTGACTTTAAAGGTATCCCGGTATATTGAGCAGCTGAATAACTTTATTGCTGCCCTGGCAATCCGTAGGCAGCTGTATGATGCAGATTATGAAAGGCTGATCCGGATTGCTGACGATACCAAGACGGCTCTCCGGGATGCTGCCACTTATGCAAAGGCGAACCGCAATTCTATCCGTGCATCGGGAGTCCGGATTCTACGCAAGGAAATCAAAAAAGCTGTGGAAAAGCTGCAAAGGGGGGGTGATGAGGTATGACCGCTATCTGTAAGACGATTTTGATTCATAATACGAATCTGCAGCATATTTTGGATTATGGCTCCAATCAGGATAAAACTTCTGTGAGCAGGAATGGCTTGGAGGATGTTCTGGAATATGGCTCCAATCCCTTAAAGACCATTGCTAATCTGGATGACGGTCACAAGGAGCTTTTGGTTTCCGGGGTATTGTGCCAGCCGGAAACTGCTGTATTAGACTTTGGGCTTAATCGGGAAGCTTATCTTTCTTATCATCCGAAGGAGCGTGAGATTTCCTTTGATTTTCTGGATGTACGAACCGGAGAAAATTGGATGGTTCACACGAAAGCAGTTACTGCCATTCATCTGATACAGTCCTTTGGAGAAAAGAATCTGGATCCCCGCACGGTACACCAGATCGGAATTGAGCTCTGCGAGAAGCTGGGAGTACAGGCCGTAGTGGATACGCATATGAACAAGGACCATCTGCATAATCATATCATTATTAATGCCTATATGCCGGATGGACTTTCTAAGTTTTGTATGACTGCCGATAAGCGGATGGAGATACGGGAATTGTCAGATGAGATTCAGCATGAGTATGGAATTGAACTGAAATTTGCAGATCCCCGCAGTCAGCTTTCCCAGTCAAAAGGACATGGCACTTATCGGGAGTGGTCTGCTAGACAACAAAATGTTTCCTGGAAAGAAGAAATGAAGGATGAGATGGCTGCAGCCAGAAGTGTTTCTGAAAATCGGGAGGATTTCATTGCCATTATGGAAGACTATGGGTACGAGATTGCCAGACAGGAAGCAAATTCGATTACATGGTGGAACAAAACCCACACTCGAAAAATCCGGGATAAAACCCTTGGGGATGCCTTTGAGTTGGGAACCATGTTTTCGGTTCCGGTTCCGGAGCAGGAGTTTGTGGTTGGCCGGGAGCCTGAGAAAGAGCGAACTCGTCCAAAAACCATTTCCATTGCCCGGTATGACTGGAATGGGCGCAGGAGAAGTGACCTGGAGTTATTGATCCGAAAAGCAATCGCCCTAATCCGGCACGTTGGGAACCGGTATCAGGCAAAAAACCTTTCCACCTCTCATTCCACTTCAAGGAAGCTGGAAATGATGGAACAGGCACTGGATACGGTTTGTAAGATGGGCTTAGAGAATAAGGATGACTTGAAGAAGCAAATGGATGAAGTAGGTGCCAGACTGAATCATGTAAAATCACAGTTGAGAAAGCTGGAGGGTCAGAAATCCTTTTATGATACGGTTTCTCCCATGCTCGCTTCCCTGCAGGCCACGCAGCAAACCATAGACACGATCCGCTACTGGCCCGGCGGTTCCATGCCGGATCTGATGTTATCTCTTCATAATCCGGTGGATATCCAAAAGGTACGAGCTGCTCTTTGCCCTATGAGCAGCGCACAAAAGAGGGATTTATATCTGGCACTGGAAAAGCACCCGGATTATGTGTTGATCGGGGATGGTTTTTCCGGCATATCTGCCATGGATGCGGAAGAAATTTTTGCTTTCTTTTGGGGGACCAAATCAGAGATGCCGGGCTGTCTTAGAAGAAGCGTGGATGTAACCATGGAACGCACCTACCATAAGCGGAACGAATTTTTAAAACAGCGTTTCACCAAGCCCATCCAAGAATATCAGGAGAAAGAGCTTGCTGCTCTCCTGTCTGCACACGGGCATTCCCCGGATGTGTCTGGATTGACGCAATTTGACGCCATCAATATCCGTAACTGCTATGGCGCAAATCCTTTTCGTGAGCAGCCTATCCATTCCAAGGAGCAGGAACTACTCTCCCGCCGCCTTGAGGAGTTGGGTATTTCCTTAAACCGGGATGTTTCCTATGTGCTGCCATCGGAATATGATAAGATCATGAATTACTTGGACGGTCTCTCACAAACAGTACCGGAACTTTTGAAATCTTCTCCCCAGATTGACGCCCTATCTGCAGATAAACTGCAGAGCTTCATGAATGCCAAGGGGATTACATCTTCCATCCCGGTCTCAGCCATGAGCAAAGCAGACTATGATAAGATGTACGGCTATGTGATCAGTCAGGGACAGATTCCGGATTGTGTGCTTCCCAAAACCACTGACCGCACAGATGAATTTATCAACTCCATTCGGGTGGAAGGTATCACGGAGAAAAAGCAGCTTCTGCTCCTGCAGCTTCGTAATCAGATGGATGATCTTTTACGCCTTGGCATTGATCCGATGCATCCGGAAGCACCGGCCTCTACAATTCAGTCATTCCGCCAGGACTATCATGCACTGGAAGCAGAACGCTCCCAGCTTGCTGCAGAATACAAATCCCTGCTTCAATTAAGTCAGCAGCTGACCTATGCAGAATCACCCAGCTTTATTTTCGGTTCGCTGTTCAATGAAAAGGTGCATGAAACTCCGGTTGTGACGGAAAAAGAAGAAAAAGACAAACCCGATCCTCCTAAGAAAAACAGGGCAAGGGATATGGATATCGATTTATAACCGGATTAGGTATGGAAAAAGGTGCTTGTCCCAAAAACTTTCGTTTTTGCAACAAACACCTTTTTCTTTATTATCTATTTCACATTGTAACGATTGTTTATGTAACTCTTTTATACATCGAATTTTTCCTTAGCCATCCGGGACTTAACCCAACATTTCACCTTCCTTTCTCATGAAAATCTGATTCTCTCAAGCTTTTTTGTACGTATTACCGCGGCTGCTGGCATGTGATATTCCTTCGTTCTTCGACTTTCATATGTTAGGCATGCCGCCAGCGTTCATCCTGAGCCAGGTTCAAACTCTCATATCATTATATTTTTCAATATTTCAGTTCTCTTGTTGTTTCATTTTTCATTCATATTATTTTGTTTAGTTTAAATTATGCAAATATGAAATCTCGACTTCTATATTGAAATTTGATTAACGCTTCCGGGTGTATCTTATTATTCCTATACCTTTGAAGCTTTCGTATGCTTTCTTGGTATGGTTCCCTCCAAATCTTTCTTACCCGGTTTTGTGGATATCGCCATTCTTCCCACTGTTTTTGAATTTTCTCTTCTAAAATTTTCAATGTACGCTCCAGTGTTTGCAATAGCAATTCCAAAATACATCTTAGCGGAGGTTTTAGGCGCACTTCTCCCTTGGAACACGTTTTCTTATTCCGAATCAATCGGAATCTGCTTTCGCTCTTTGCAGGCATAGGATATTCCGGTCTTTGAGCCTGATTGCATGAAATATTCAGTTTTTTTGTATCGGTCTGTTTAATTTTATTCAGTTTAAAGCATTCTCTTATTTCATGTCCCGATAATTGATGTCTAATTTTTTCCATGCAAGCATGATAACCGTATAACTTCTGAATGTCTGAGAAAAATTCCTTTTCAATTCTTCTCGCCTTAGTTTCATCATCTTCTAAAGCAATCAAAACTCGCTGTAATTCACACGCAAAATCAAGTTCTTCAAAAAGCTTTTGAGTGAAAGCTCTTATATGTTTTTCTCTTTCTACAGCAATACTAACCATAGTCCCTATGTTACGCACTCTTGATTCGCTCATTCTACGAAATGTACTTTCTATCCTTCTACATCCGGTTCCGCCTAATCCTACGATAATATTCATGTTCCTACCTCCTTTCTCCTGTTGTACAATGTGAGTAAAAAACTGTTCTGGTTGCTTAAAAGCCCCGTCACCTGCAGCCTAATGGCTGCAGGATATCGGCATACACATCGGCTCTTCTTCTCTCCATATTCAGTTATCTATCCTTATCTTCTGCTTTCTGTACTGTTGTCTGGTCGTACATTACTATGTTCCCCATGCTCTTAATCATATCAATATATTCATCTTCCTCCCTATGACAATCCGTAATCATCTTCTTTTGATCATCATCAAGAACAGGAAAAATACTTGCTATCAAGCGGGCTCTATATGCCTGTATTCTTGCCCACTGCTGGATGCACTCCTCATCATTCTGAACCATCTTGGTGAATTGAATGATATTTTCGTCGCAGGTTTGCTCCTCCAGCATAATGGCAAAATCCATGCAGCTTCCGATAAAGTTTTCTGACTTTGGTTCAAAGAACAGCTCCTGTGAATCTCGGCGGTCTTTCTTCGCTTCCATTCCTCAGTCATTGCTCCTTGTTAAAATTATTTTTTAGTAAAGATAAATGGTGCCTTTTGCATCTTATCATCTACAGCAATAAATGTTTGCTTTGTAAACTGCATTCCATCGTTAGATGTCAGCAAAACATATTTATATGCTTTCACAGAATCCACTATTACATCCGACAGATAATCATACGCATCCTGGTTGTTGGTGAGTAAAAGATACATCGGCACGTCGTCCTGATCCGTACCATACTTCAACAGCTGCCGCAGTATGTTCCGTTCAGTTTCTACTGCCTGATGGTCATGTTCACAGAAGCCAGAGAGAATTACAACCCGTTCAAACGGATATCCCTTTACTCCAAATTCA
Source organism: Lachnospiraceae bacterium (assembly GCA_045646695.1). Taxonomy (GTDB): domain Bacteria; phylum Bacillota; class Clostridia; order Lachnospirales; family Lachnospiraceae; genus RGIG6307. The sequence goes on along the minus strand of JAZRLF010000083.1, from coordinate 141,590 downwards.
ATGCCATCATCCGGTCCAAAATACCCTTTCGGCTGAAGCGGAACTCCCATCATCAATAGGTGCCTGAATACAGATCCTACCGCAGATGCACTTAGATTCATTGCATTGAATTTACCAAGTCTGTCATCTTCACGTCCCTTTTCCAATATTTTGGATGCCTGTTCTGCAATCGAAAGTTCCCTCTGCATCTCATCTTTATTAAGATCGTGTCCGCAGATTTTTAACAGGGTACTAAAGGTGCTTTTTCTTTCCTTCTCTTTGCCGGAACAGGATATCTTCGCCAACGTCTTTACACTGGGCGTTGTCGTCAATTTCCCATTCAGCAATCTGGACATATACCCTATGGATAATCCGGAATCCTCGCAGAACTTTGTAATAGTTCTCTCGCCAATCGCATTTCTTATCACAGAATCAATTGACAATTCTTCTGCTTTGCAGGTGACCGTTGGTCTGATGGTTTGGCTCTCGGTCAGCCTCATACAGTCTCCTCCTTTCCTTGCCGTATTTTTTACAGGTACAGTTAGATATAACTACCTTTGAGCTCAGTATATTCCAAATACTTCCATTTGTCAAGTGTCAATTTGACATTTTTAATTATTCTTATTGACACTAATTTTAGTTTTTAACCATTGTTGCAATTTATGAAATTCCATATTCCCCCGTATTTTAAGGGTTTTTTCGTATTTTCACTGTTTTAAAATTGCAGTTTATTATTTTAAATTTCATTTTTGTTGCAATTTTCTATTGACACTTGCAACAAATCGTGGTATTTTAATGTCAGATACAAATTTGTGTAAGTACATGAGGAAAACATATATGGAAAAAATGAATATAGCCCAAGGCGAATATAACGCAAAAGAAATGTCACAGTTATTGCTGGACGCAAAAGGAGATAAAAGGACTGCCGCAGCTTTCTGTGAGATATGCGGAATCAGTGTTTCCACCTTCTCCAGATATGCAAACGGACTTAAAAAACGTTCCTGCCCTGTTGAGATTTTGGAAAAAGTAGCTGCCCACGCTGCACCGGAATCAAAGGTAACTTTAGAGAAGCTGCTTGCAGCCAACGGCTCCACAGCTCCTGAAGAGGAAGAAACTTTAGCGGAACTGAACTTAAATGAAGTGATCGGCATTCTTGCCACTACCCTTCTGATGAATCAATATCAGTGTCAGTATCCGGATGATGTAAAACCTGTTGATATCATGGGTCTGCCCTACAGCCCTTCCTGGACTATCAACACCTCAGCCATTGACGGTCATTCCCTGAAGAAATGGGATTTCATCCTTTGGAAAGCATACCTTGATCTCTCTTCCGAAGCAGATCGATTCATCCGTCAGCTGCTGATGATCCTTGGCATTGTACATCTTGGCTGCGTAACGTTTGACAAACTGAGTTTTGTATTTTCCAGCACCTCTCTCTATGAGAAAGTTCTGGAACGCACCAAAAACATACAGCTGGACTTCTGCCTTTCTCTGTTACTGATCGATCCGGTTACCAAGCAGATAAGCAGAGAAGACCACATAGCAAACACCAAGGGGATTAACCCAGCCAGTGTTTTGACCAGCAAAAAAGACTTTTTCTCCTCAGATATGTCCCTACTGGCTTCTGAGAACCATAATCTGTTGTAACCCGTTAACCCAGGCACTTTTACAGGAGGTACCGCAATGAAAACAAACCCATCCCCCAATCTTCACAAAGTGAAGGCTCCCAAAAACCAAGGTAATGCAAGGCTCTGTGACCGATACTATGACGGTTCCAAATACATGGTAGCGATCAAAAGCGGCGGAAAAATGCGAATAGTTTCGCTTCGCTATTTTGTCAACGAGCTGATCAAGGATGTACCACCCGAAGCTTACCAATAAACCAAATACGAACACCCAGGCATGCATCACTGCACTGCACATAGCCGGCCGGCACTGTTCCCTGTCTCTACCATGAGCATTTACCAAAGTGAGTAAAGCCGTAGTAGGATGATTACTTCTATCATCTTACTGCGGCTTTTTTTATACTCTGTCCTTACCCTTTGGCACTGCAGGCATCCGATCATTGGATAAGGATACAACAAAATATGACACACGAACAGACCAATCGGAGGCTTGTTCCAAACCGCATGGAGGATCTCCATGACCGGCTGGGATAAGTGCGCCCTTTTGGTCTGTTTTCGGTGATTCTCCAATGCCTACATCAAAAGGAGGATCACACTATGATGGCCAAAAACAATTCCATTGCACACCGTTTAAACTGCGCTTCCACCCAGATTCCGGAAGCCTATGAAAAGCTTGCAGCTGCACTGTCCAAGAGTTACATTTCTAAAAATTCTTTATCCGGTTTATACCGTATGGACTCCAACATTGTCTATAATCGGGTATGCAACCTTGTGAATAAGCAGCTTACAACCAATCCGGAATTCTGTGTGAAGAACTTTGCAGATCACATTAACTTCACCACCCTTTTCTACAGTCCGGAAGATATCCGCACCCTGACACAAATTTACAAGGAATCTCCGAGCGAAAGTTTCCCTTATGTTATCTGCTTTTTCTCCCGAAAACTGCACAGCTTCCGTCACCACAAGGCTCCGTATATCAAGAACCTGGATATGGAAGATGTGGATGAGGTAATGATGATCGCATTATATAAAACACTGGAACGCTTTGATCCGCAGTATGACTTTTCTTTTGCCTATCTGGAACTGGAGCTTTTTGCTGCCATTACCCAGCTGGGCGGGGATATGTTTACTTTCCGTCTGCCACGCAATGATTATGTGAATTTCCTGAAATTCTCCTATTTTATTGAGAAGTACAAACTGACTCTGGATAACATCAAACAGTTTTTATATGAAATCAATCTATCGGAAGAAGAAGCAGCTGGTACCGAGCTGACCTTCCATATCCGTAAACAGGATTATGAATACGCCTGCAATATCACCCTGAAAAAAGCCCGCAGTTATTTTCTGCTTTACACCATTGAAGATGCTGGCCTTATCAGCTGCATGACCTATGACAAGGAGGCAGATATGGTTCTGGATAATGTGGGTTCCGTCATAGACTCCGGTTATACAGATGTGGAAATGCGTATCTACGCAGAACAGACCTTTGCGGATACAAAGGAGCAGCGAATCTTCCACCGTCTGAGCGAACCGGAAGGAAGTGTCTTTACCAACAGAGAACTTGCAGAAGACTATGAATACACCCGCTATGCCCTTTCCAAGATGAAAGATAAACTGAAAAAAGATTTCACTTAAGACACGTGAGGCTGCGCTCCCCGGCGCAGCCCTTTCTCTAATATACTATGATCCTGTATCCGATTTCTTCTCTTTCCACCAATTCTGTATCCGGCAGTTGATTATTGTCTCCCTTAAACTGATATCTGCCATCCTCTGTCACTGCAAGTAGCCTGTGTATGATGATCTCCTGTCCCATGATTCCCTCCCGTCTGTATGCGTATATCTCCCCGGCAATCAGTTCATCCTCCTCCGGTACATACTGTCCGATCACAACCTGATTCACGGCTATTTCCGGTTCCATGGATTCGCTCATAATATAAAATGCCCGATAGGATAAGATGCTGCTCCATCCGGTCAAAAGCTTGCTGGTGATCATACTGATAAGGATTACCGTACACAATACAGAAATGCTATTCCACACCAATCTTCTTACTCTTCTCATCTGTCATACTCCTGTTCTTCTTTCTGCCACTTATATTGACGGATATGGTACTCACTGTCCTTTTCTTTCCTGCTTCCCAGCACAGAAAATGCAGCTGCAGCACCGGATACTGCTATTCCCAACAATATATATACCGGGGTGTAATTAAACGTCTTATCGTTGCTCTCGATGGTCACAGTAAATACAAGCCCTCTTTCATATGCTGTGGAATCCGAAAACACCAGCGTGATATCATCCTCCAACTCATAGATTCCGCTTTCCGGGACAACATCCGTAACCCTGATCGTCTCTCCCTTTGTGCTTTCCACTGTAAATCGTGATTTCCCAAGGCCACCGGAAGACAATACTGTAACCGTAAAATCATGCTCCTCCAGAGGATGCCCTGTTACCACAAGATTTGCCGTCCCCGCCTTGGATACCACCACAGGGAAAGTCTCCGGTACGCTCACATGATACTCATCCCCCTGTATAAATTCCACAGTATCCTGTTCTGTCTTAAAATACAAGGTAACCCCGGCATCCCCGATCCGGCTGGATTCCGATACAATGTCCTGCCCCACGAAACTGTTTCCTCCATCCAAAGAGATCTGAAACACTGCTTCTCCCAGCACTCCACTCTTTACGATTTTTACCAATATTTCATGATCCCCGGTGGCATGGCCGCAGGCTTCCATGGTTCCTGTGCCGGTTCCCAGATGCTCCACTTCATAGAACAGGATTCCGGTTCCCTGCATGGTTACGCCATCCAATCCGGTATCATAAAACTGTACATCGGAAAACACGATCTCTTGATTGTCTTTTGCTGTCAACTTTTCTGACGTTTTTTCCGCAATCTCCTGCTTCAGCTGTTCATACTCCTTCATGGTAAAGAAAAGTGTTTTATTCTCATTCTCTGCCAAGGAAAATTCCCTTTCCGTGATAACAAAGGGATACTCCTGTTTATAATCATGAAATACGGAAACCTCTGTAACCTGATAATTGCCGGGAGCAAGATAAATCTGCCCCAAATAGTCATTCTCTGCACTGAGACTGATACGGTATGTATTCCCAGCCTCATCCATAAGCATGACGTAGGTATTCAGACCAAATCCCTCCGGGCAGAGGGTTGTTACATTCAGAACGCCGGATGTCTCCGAAGATCTTACCGTGTCATAATGCTCTACGATTTCATAACCATCACCGGATACCTGCTCTGTTTGTACTTCTTTCTCCTGCATCTGGGCAGCATGAATTGCCAATGGCTTTGTACCTAATAGCAGCATACCGGCTGCCATAAGGCATAAGATAAATTTTTGTTTCAATGAACTGCACCTCCATCCTTTCTTTTCCTTCACTTTGTAAATTGCACACATCTCCCGGCAGGAAGAATCCTGAGAGATATTTTACTGTTTTTATTAAAATATCCGATAGAAGTACCGGAAGCAGGTGGTATTATTTACCGACACATTTCCCGCCGAGGAATTTTCATGACACCACAGAGCCTGTCCATCTTCATTATATCCCACAAATATCCCTACATGATTGGATGAAGAACCGGGCACGGCCATAAGTCCCAGATCGCCGGGCTGCAACTCCCCTGCAGATATCACTTCCATTCCAGCTGTAATGTTAGATGTAGAGGCTCCCAACTTTACATCCGTCACTCTCCAGATGATCCACTGCACAAATCCGGAACAGTCCAACCCTTTCTTATTTCTCCCTTTATCATCGGGCGTTACAATGGTATTAAAATGATTGGCATCATACTCCTTTGCACTGGCTTTTCCACCCCAGTAATATGGAATCTGTCCCACAAAACCCATGGCATCGGAACAGATGGCAGTCCTTGTGGCATCCAGATTTCCATACGTCTCTATGATTGCAGCAATCTCTTCCTGTGTCATACCGCTTCCTACTACATAACCGGTTCCACCTGCAGGATCGACTCCATACAAATCAAACCAATCCCCACTATAAAGCAACCTTGCCCATTCCTTGTTATCTTCGGTCCAGCCCGGAAACAGACTTACATAAGGCTGATACTGCTTTCCGGAACCGGAGGGCAAACTTCCGCTTACAAACATTTCTTCCATGGTTCTGACCTTGACATACACTTCCACATCCTTATGCCCATAGCAGACGGCCACAGAATGCCCGTAACACTCATAATCCACCTGATAATTGCTGCAGCCTTCCGCTGCTTGTGCCGCCCCGGTACCGGTTTGGATATCGTGATAAACGATCTGATTTCGGTTATTTTTACAACCATTACAGATCACGGTATAACTATCGCCATAATAACGATATCCCTCCACGCTGCCATAAAAACCTACCCCTTCTGCTCTGCAGGAATTGATATGGATATGATCATTCCAGGAATCACAGGAATAATGCAGGGTATCACAGCCATAAGGACAGGTATATACCTCTGACTCCCGATATGTTATTTCCGGATTCATACTCTCCCACAAATCCAAAATCAACTGATCCCTGGCAGCCACATCACTATCAAAATCTCCATTCATAATGACATATGCCATCACAATGCAGTCCTTGATATTGTTCATGCCATTCAGCACCCGATTACCATTCCCGTCCAGATAAATAATCTCACTTCCATCGGTCCAGTTGCCATCTTCCCCCGGATAACCATATCTCGATATCATATGTCCATCCAGAACAATTGGGTTCTTGGGAACTCCTGCAGCAATATCTTTCGCCTCTTTTCTTTTCTGCTCTGCCTTTTCCTGCAGAACCGCTGTCATATCCGCAACAAAGTCTTCGTCTTCTGTCAATATGACCGATATCGCCACACCGGCCTCTGCCTGAAAAATGGTCAGCACAGCATTAGTCAATACCACAATGACCAAAAAGGCTGCTATGACAATCCCTGCTCCGGCCAGCAAAACAAGCTTGATCCTATCCAGAAATACCCGGACAGCGTTCACAGATTTTCCCATAAAACGAATGGGTGAAAGGGCGATATCCGTCCCCTGCTTTACTCTTTTCCCAGCAGCCTTGGCAGCTGCTTTCTTCTGATTGATCTTTTTCCCCTCTTCTTTTGCTCTCTCTTTTGCCTTTGCCTGTACTTCCTTATATTTCAGAACAGCCGAATTCTCCTCCAATTTTTCTTTTGCTTCAGCAGCCTTATTCCTGATTGCTTCCGTCCTCTCATTTACAGCCTGCATAGGTTTACTGTTTTTCACCGCCTGAGCCGCTGTCTCTTTCCACTTCCCTGCCACTTCCAGACTTTTTTGCTTTATCTTTTGCGCAAGGTAAAGAGCACCCGTATATCTGGCGGCAAAAGCAGAAGAGACAATGCCGGTTTTTAACCCTAATTTCCCCAGAGAAACTGCAGCGTGTGCAATCTGCAAGGTAGAAACCACCTGATTCAATCCTTCTCCTGCAGTATTGTCCATGTGACCGGAATACCTGCCCAGCATTTTTATCCTGCCTTTTATATTTATTACCCTACCTATCCGAATCCGTGATTCCCGGTACTTCATCTGCCGTCTGGCCAATCGGATCGCAGAGAGATCCGTTTCTGTAAATCCGTTCTTATCTTTGGTCTTTAGCAGCTTGCCAATATCTCTGTCACTCATGGCTGCCAGATTTACATTCTTCAGCACATCATTCCCACTGGTCTTGAAATATAATTTCAGCAATTCATTGGTCTTTTGCTGCTGCAGATCAAAAAAGTCCACAGATTCCAAATGCTTTTTCAAAGGCTCTTCCAAATCTTCCATCTGCTTTTTTCTATTCTCCAGAGCATCCTTTACCACAAGGGAATCATAGATTGTTTCCCTGAATTTCAGAATCTGCTTCTTTTGAAATCCTGTGATCCCCTGCAGTTTTTCCAAGCTTTCTTTTAACCGTTCTCGATTTCCCATGTCTACCATGGAAAGCTCACCCTTATAAAGCAGTTCATTTGCACAACTGCTGGCAATGGCAATCTGGTTTAATTCAGCCCGGATTCCTTTTGCCAGTTCCTTTGCTCCTGTTATGGCAGCCAGTTCCATCACAGGACGTACATACTTCCCCGTTTCCTGCAGCCCCGCCTGATAATTTTCATCTGCATTATCAACCCGTTGTTTTATCGCCATTACTGAAGCATCTCCAACACCACTGACAGACTGTACAATCTCCCTTCCCGGTCTGAACTTATGCCTTGCCTCCTGTTGCTCCACCCTGCTTTCAGCCATCCCTGACTGCTGAAAATTCGGACTTTTATATTCTTCCGGCAATGGCAGCTCCTGCTTAATCATCCGTTCTTTCTCCATACATTTCCACCTTTCCAAAAAGGCGGCGAGTCTCCCCGCCGCCTTTCATCAATGAAACAGCTTATAAAACTCATTATCCTTTTCCTCAAACCGGTCATTAAATGCCACATTAAAAGAGGGCGTGATCAGGATTCCCTCTCCCGATCCCTTTTCCACAAAATAAGGAATCAACTGCCGGGATATGTTCAGACGGTCAATAAACTTCTTCCGTTCAATAGGCCCCATCGAAAACAGCTTAAAGTACCGTATCTTATTTAACAGATAATCAAACTCAATGGCAGCCTTCTGATTCGTAACAATATGGACTGCATCTTGGATCACCAGCGTAACCGGCACCTTTAACATTTCTGCCCTTTCCAACAGACTGATCAGATAATCACTACCTGTCATGGAATAAAGCAAATCATCCACATGATCCACAAAAATCCAGACAGTACGGTTTTTCTTCTTACTCTCCACCGCATAATTCCACAGATAATCCAGCTTCACTAACAGTTCATCTTCCTTTTCATATCCCATAACGGTCATCCTGTGTCTGCCGTTCATTCGGTCTGTAGCAAAATGAAAGCCTTCCAACGTTTTTATAAACAGTTGCAGCTCTATCGGATGCTCTTTTGCATAGGCTAAAGCTTCATTCAGCGACTCACATCCGGATAGCAGCTCTGCCTCATGCTCTGCCTGTTTATAATAATTCCGCAGATTTTCCGGCATCATGCTTTGTTTATGAAAGCCTATCCTTGCTGTCAGATATGCCTCCAGAAATATCTTCTGCAGCTTTTTCTTATCCCCATTCAGGTTATAATTACTGTCCTTACTAAAAATATCAGGGTAGAAATCAGGTAACATATACCCAAACGTCTTCTCTGCGAAATCACGGTACTCCTGTGGATACCGTGCAAGGATCACAGCCTCATCCCTGGTACTAAGCAGCATATTCACAGCCTCTCTCTTCACAGCCGTAGTCTTGCCTGTATTGGCAATTCCGGCGATCATGGCTGTAGGAAAATTCATTCTGTCCATGAATACAAAATTGTCATTGATGGCATTGAGCCCATAAAAAGTACGGACCTTTTCAAAAATGCTCTGAATGCTGAGTGGCTGCAGCACTGCCATCTGCTCCACTGTAAACATACGGCTCACATTCACTTTCAGATTACACAGCGGTAACACGGATTGAAAACCTTCATTCTGCTGTAAGTCCAGACAACGGATCTGGCAAACATACTTTGCTGCAGACAGATGCAAAAGTGATGTATCTCGTTCCAACTCCTCCAGACTGTCCGCAAACAGCGTAATAATAAACGCAGCCTGCAAAGCAGTCTGTTGCTTTGCCTTTGACCGTTTAAACAGGTCCAAAGCAGCACGATAAAAATACTCGTCCTCATCATCACGGATGGTATTCTCCTGTCTCAGCATACGGTGTTTCTTCCGGTCAGATACCGTGTCACGGATGGGAATATCTCTTACTTCCGTATTCTCCCTTACTAACTTGGCCGCCACACGAAATCCCAATTCTGCATCCACACCCTGATAATGCACCGACACTATGGAATTGGATGATACCGACGCAAAATCCAGCAGCATACTATCCATGCCCCACTCTGGAATGCTGTTAATAAAAAAATTTCTGACATAGCAGTTGCCGATTTTCATGTAGTCTCTTTTTCTGTAGTCGTAACATTCCGGTGCAATGATTTCCTTTGTGTTCATCTGCATCCGCTGCATGGATCTTACCGAAAATCCTGCTCCGTCATAATCAACCTTGCTGCCAAACTTCTCAGCCCCATGATCCGGATGGTAAATGTCATACAAAAGTTCCAGACGTTCTGACAAATCTAACCCCTTGATACGAAAGCCATAAAGACTATTGAATATTTCCTTCAACCATTCTTCCGCTTCTGCAAAACGTTTCAGTGCTTCCTCCGGTGTAGCAGCCTCTACTGCTAATGTCAGATAAACCTCTCTGGTAAAGTTGTTATGCCCGATATCACAGTTGTCTTCCAAAACCCTGTTATAGAGTTTCTTTAAATGTCGATAGGCATCGTCAGCTCCCTGCTCTTGGATCTTCACGGTAGAAAGATACTTCTCTTTTTCCATGAAACAATTACGGACAGTAAACTGAAATATAAAATTCTCTGCCAGCTTCTGCAGAATATCCTCCATCTTCATTCTGGTCATTTTGGAATGATAACTGCCCTTTCCGGCTTCCTCCGGCGGAAGCAGCTGATATGTTCTGTTAAACATACCATTCTCTGTCTCCACCATCCCAGCCTCTTCGTAGCAATAAAGATAGGGAATGTCTTTGTGCATCATTGTGCGTTTGTTTGCTTGTGTGTTTTTATCCATAGATAACACGCTCCTTTCATCCTCGTTCAATTTGTAAATTGCACAAATCCCTATTACAGAGCAAAAAAAGAACGAGAACACATCATTTTTGTCCTCGCTCTGCTTCACCTATTTAATAATAATTTCAAATGCAATGAACGCTTTTGTTTAGCCATTAATCCACCAGGAAAAATACAACTAACTTTCCCCCAGACCATTGCCCTTATTAACTCTTCATCACAACAACGCTGGTTTTATCATGCTTCTAAAATGGCAATTTGAGTAAGAGCATTTACCTGCGCACGTCCCTCTACATCATTCACTTCTGCCATCAATTCATTTGCTACTTGCTCTCTATCGTATTTTAATCGCTCTAGCAATGGCTTATGTTTTATTTCAAAGCTCTTAAATATATCATCCCATGTAAGTGCATATACTTCGTAATTTTCGAGTTTTGAAACTAATCCAACCTTTCCTTTGTCTTCAAAGGTTTTATACTGGCTTTTAACATACTCATCTACTTCCTTACAAACAGCAATAAACTTCCATCTACGAAGTTCACTGTTGAACTGCGGTTGTCTTCTCACGAAATCCATATAATCTTCTATCTGCCTCAAAACCTTTTTCGTTAGTATAACTTTTGGTGCCTTTAATTCTACAATCATATTTTCTTCCAGCGTCGTTTCAAATGTTGTTTCAACATTTCTCATACTACACATAAAAATATCCATTCGCCGTTCGTTTTCTGCATCCTCCTCCAAAACAGCTGTTAAATCATCCTCGCCATACAACAGATTTATATATTGCTCTAATGCTCTTTGCATTCTCTGATCAGCACTTGCCAAATTATACTGCTCGCCCATTAACCAAAAATGCTGTTCAACAATTTTTTGTATATGGTCACGTTCATTAGCAAACTTTTCCAAATCATATACAATAGTTCTAAGCGCTTCAATCACCTTGTATCGTTCTTCAATAAATTTAATTGTATCAATAATATTTTCCAAAGATGTTTTTTTAAGGATTTTAGAAAAATCATCTCTCTGCTGTGGAGACAAATCCACCACCTGCTCAATAATAGTTAATACATTTTCTCTTTCTTCAGAACTCAAAAGTAAATTCAAAAAACCAAGCAAAGATTTCTCTTGGATAGGTTTTAACTTATGAAAAATTAATGGTTCCAACTTAAAGATTTCTTTTGTGACTTTTTTTAAATCGTTTTTCCTCATCTCTCCATAAACATCACTTGGAAATTCCGGAAATGTTCTTCTTTCTGTAATCATTGCCTCAACAGCAGCCTCTGCTTTATCCGACAAGAAAACACTTATTTTATTTTCAATAAGTTTTTGAATCTCCTTATATAACTTCTTTAGAATCTTCTTCTCATCCTGTGTTTCAAACAGACCTATTTGTATATCATCATAGTCTGTTTGTACATCCTCTTTATCATCAAAAAACTCAGATTTTACAAATACACTATGATTAAAATTAATTGTATTCCTATTAAATGTTGTAGTTGCCTTTCCTTTCATAATGTTTTCATGATCAAAGTAGTAACAACAAAATGTTTCCTTGATAGCTTCTTGCCATACGATTAAATTAATTTCAAACCTATACCCATCTATTGTTACTAATATCTTTTCACTCAAAGCTGTATTTATGTATTTTTCATAATCCACCTTATCTCCATTAACCCAAATTTCTGTATTTTTGCTTTTACACAAAAACAAAAACCAAGCAAACTCTTTCAACAATGCTGGCTCCAAAATTGCAAAACTCATATTCTCTGCTGTTAATACGTTAATGTTATTAAATACTACCTCCGTCCCAGATTCCTGTTTCTTCGAAAGTTGAGGCAAAGAACATTCAATTACTTCCTTTTTGCCACTAGACATGCTAATCTGATACTCTTTATATACATCCTTATCTTTATAAACAGTATTCCATTCAGCTTCATCCGCAAATGCAATAAAAGAAAAACGTCCCTTTCCCTTATTGGCCTTCGATTTCATCTTTAGTGATAACAAGTTCTTTTTGGACGCTAGAAATGCTCCAAATGTTTCTTCGAGTTCATTATAATTTATCCCATCACCATTATCACGAATAATTAATTTGTCTACCCCATATGCGGCATTTAATGTATATTCTATGTCAATACGAGTAGCATGAGCCTCGAAGCCATTCCATACATATTCGCTTATAGCATCTCTATAATCACTGGTAATCCCAGAAGAATCTATACTTTGATTTTTTACACTTAACGGCATTATCATAACCATTTACCTCCGCATATATCGATATGGTGATAATATAGAATAAATTATCCATAACTTCTTAGATAGTATACCATAATTTCAAATAATATTCCATATTATCTGCCTGAAAAGAAAAGCTACCCGTTACAGAGCAGCCTTCCTAACAGCGAATTCCGGCATATCATGATTTACCTCTGCCTGATAATATCCACTAATAGTTGTAGGTGCATTAAACAGCGCAGCCAGCAAATATTTCTTGATGTTCCGCACCTTGGTTGTATTTCCTTTCATGCAATCCAACACATAAAGAATATGCGTATCATTTAATTTCAAGAATTTCGACTTCACAAGCTCTATCGGATAAACATTGCTTGCAATTACAATGCGATCCCCTTTGTGCAAGACAGTCTCTAAAATCAAGTCAAAAACACCCTCCAACAATTCTCTATCCAGCGGGTTACTGCACAACAACGAATCCAACGCAATATTCTCACGAATGATTTCTGCATAAGCAGCAGCCTCATCCATCAGCATCTCATCACCATCTAATCCTGCAGCCATTTCAGTGCTAGATTGGATAAGATTCGATTCCGTCTCATTAACATCGGTTTTATTATATTTAAGATTATTAGGGTTGGTTTTTCCAACCTCAAGACTTCCGAAAAAAGGACTTCTTGACGTTGGTTTTTCCAACTCCAAGAGGTTGTTTTTTCCAACTTCTGAAATACCCTGATTTTCCCCAGAAGTTTGATTTTCCAACTTCTGCTCCTGGTTTTCCATGAAATTTTTCACATAAATCATGGTGGGTTTCCCCTGCCCCTGCCGCACCTTTTCTATCAGTCCCACACCATTTTCTGTATCCAGTTCCTTCATGGTATCTATTGCTTTGTTCTTCCTACAATTCAAAAGCTCCATTACATCTTCTAAAGAAAAATAGATAAATACCTTTTTCTCCCGGTCATACCATTGGTTTTTTGCAGACAATGACATTCGATCCAGCATCAACCCATACAATACCTTTGCATCTGTTGACAAGTCTTTAAATCGTTCATCTGTAAAAAGTAGCTTCGGTATGCGGTAAAAACTGAACATATCTGCTTCCTGCTCATAAAAATATGAAAATCCCATTTTTCTCCTTTCCGGCTCCAGAGGTTGCATTTTCAAACCTCTGGACGCCTCCCATTCTCACCATTCTTTATTCATCATCCTTTTTCTTCATTCACCGTTATTCATTTTTCTGTTCCTGTTTCCATTTTTCCAAAAGGGATAAGATGACTTCCTCCCTTTTCTTTGCAGAATAGTGTGGCGGAAAATACTTGTCCAGTTTCTTCTCCGATAAAGACACCTTTGCCGAACTTTTCTTTTCCGGCAATACACTGTTAATCAGACTGATTACCACGTATTGCGTCATATTCTCCAGATTTACTTGATTCTTTAATACCTCTACCTGATTGGGCTTGATAAATCCATTTTCTTTTATGTACTCACAAAGCCATCCCTGCACTGATTCATCAAAGAACGAAATATCCACCGCAAGATTCACACCCAACTTTTTATTATCCACCATTTCCAGCAATTCCGGTATGAGATATGTTAAACGGATGTACCGTTGTACCTGCCTTGCTCCGATACCCCCGCTCTTACCAACTGCGTCTGCCGTCAACTTCTCGACTTGAAGTCGAGAAGTCTCTCTCAAATCCGTTCTCTTACCTTGACGATTCATTGCCTCCATTTTCATTCTAAATGCGAATGCCTTTTCACTTGGTAACAATTCCTCCCTCTGTATATTCGCATCCACCATCAAAATAATCGCCTCGTCATCCGACATTTCCTTTACGATTGCCGGAATCTTTGTTAAGCCGACTGATTTGCAAGCATATAACCGTCTGTGTCCAGATATCATCTCATAATCGCCCTTTTTATCCGGGCGAACAATCACCGGTGACAATACACCATTCGCTTGAATACTCGCAATCAGTTCATCCATTCTTTCATCCTCCACGACTTTAAATGGATGCTCCTTAAAGCCATGAATTCTATTTACATCTATATCCATGGTTCCGGCAATTTCCGGAACCCCAAGCAATTCATTTACACTCTGTAACTTAATCTTGTTTGCCACCTTACCTGCCATAATTCATTACCTCCCTCGTCAATGCCGTATATGCCGCTGCAGCCTTTCCTTTCGGATCGTAAGTATAAATACTGCTTCCTTCCACACTAACCTCTGCAACCCTCACAGAAATAGGAATTTCAGCTTTAAACACCTTGATACCGGACGAATATGTATCATATACCATTGTTGTAATGTCTTTGGCATAATTTGTGCGTTTATCTACCATAGTCAGTAAAATGCCCTCTATAGCCAGCCTTGGATTCAATTGACGTTTCACTCTGCCTATCGTCCGTATTAACTGCTGAAGACCTTTTACCGGAAGATACGCCGCTTGCACAGGAATCAATACCGAATCCGCACAAGCCAGTGCATTAATAGTCATCATGCCAAGAGAAGGCATGCAATCAATGATTATATAATCATAAGAATCTTTTATCTGTTCAATCAACTGCTTCAAAATCAGCTCTCTGCTCATGACATTTACCAGAGAAACTTCTATTGCTGACAGTTCAATATTTGCCGGTATCAAATCCACACCTTCCGGATGATGCAGAATTACTTTATCTAAAATCAAAGATTCATCATTTACCACATTCATCATCAGATTTGCCAGTGTGTAATCCATTTCATCCGGTTCCGGGTACCCCAAGCTGATTGTCATGGACCCTTGCGGGTCCGCATCAATCAAAAGTACCTTACAGCCTTCTTTCGCCAATCCGATTCCTAAATTCACACAGGAAACTGTCTTTGCCGTTCCACCTTTTTGATTGGAAACGGAAATCACCTTACATTTATGTTCTTCGCTCATATTTGCCTCCACTCTCTTCTTACTTATAATTTATTTTCGATTCCGCCACCATACTCACTGGCATTTCATGCGGAACATCATCATACTCCAGCGCATCCGTTCTCGTAATCGTCAAAACACCATCTTCGCAATGTACTGTGATCGGCGTTCCTCTCTCAAATCCCAACTCCTCAAGCCATTGCCCTTTTAACGTGATTACCGGTGTTCTCTTATACTCATAGCCACTTTGGTCATATACCTTCATATGCCTGTATTCTTTAAACTTCATAGGAAGACCCTCCTGATTTGCTTTTACTCCGAAGCCCCTACGGGCGAGAAATGAATTAACTCTTACTTTGTCCGCTTACATCAACTCTTCATTATTCGTCATCATCCTCCACTACCACCTGTTGATGTTTACGCAGATATTCTTCAAAAATCTCACGGTTCACACGAACCATTTTTCCGATCTTATAAGCCGCCCCAGCTTCTCTTGCTAACTTTGTAAATACCTTTACACTAAGGCCATAATATTCAGATCCCATGTTGTAGGTAATGAAACTATGCTGTGCAAAAAGAATATCCTGGTCGTCCAGCTTATCGGAAAACATCCACAAAATTCCACTCATATGCTCCTCCGCTATTTTGTAATCAATGTGCTCGGTTCCCGGAACTGTTCCAGATAATCATCAAAGATATCTCGGTCAATCAATACATATCCATCAATACGAACAAGTGCTCCCGCTTTGCCTGCCAGTTCCAACAATTTCTTGTGCTGAATGCTATATACAATCTCTGCTTCCTTATATCTCAAAAACTGTCTTCTCAGCTTTCTTGCAGAATCTGCGACCTCTTTTCTTCGCTCCACTGTGTAATACTGTCCCGTTTCAACTTTCATCTGTTTTTCTCCTTTACCCTACTAAACTTTGTGATAAATCGCCTTTTGAGAATACAAAAAGAGCCCCTTCTTAAAATTTATCTTCTAAGAAGGGACTCTAAAGCCCATAGTCTTCATTGCCAGTTTTTCCTCTGACAATTCAAGTTGAATCGTTATCATTCGTATAAATATACGAATTTGTTGTCATTTTGTTGTCAAATTAATTTTCTAACGCCGGAAACCCTTGATTTTGCTGGGTTTATTTGTCGATGCTCTTCATTGTAGGGAACAACAATACATCTCTAATCGCAGGTGAATCTGTCAACAACATACACATACGGTCAATACCAAAACCGATACCACCTGTTGGTGCCATACCAAGCTCTAATGCGTACATAAAGTCTTCGTCTGTTGTGTTTGCTTCATCATTACCCTGAGCAAGCTGTTTTTCCTGTTCTTTGAAACGTTCTCTCTGATCGATTGGATCGTTAAGCTCGGAGTAAGCGTTTGCCATTTCCCAACCATTCATAAAGAACTCAAAACGCTCTACGTAATCCGGATTCTCCGGTTTCTTCTTGGTAAGAGGAGAAATTTCGATTGGATGATCCATAACGAAAGTAGGCTGAATCAGATGTTCCTCTACAAACTCCTCAAAGAAGAGGTTAAGAATTTCACCCTTAGAGTGTCTTTCTTCAAACTCAACATGTTTTTCTTTTGCAATAGCTCGTGCTTCTTCAAGAGTATGAATCTCATTGAAGTCTACACCGGAGTACTTCTTAACTGCATCAACCATTGTAATTCTTTCAAACGGCTTGCCGAGATCCATCTCGATACCATTGAAAACGATTGTAGTAGTACCAAGTACTTCCTGTGCCACATGGCGGTAAAGGTTCTCTGTGAGATCCATCATGCCATGGTAATCTGTATATGCCTGGTAGAGCTCCATTAATGTAAATTCCGGATTGTGTCTTGTGTCAAGACCTTCATTACGGAATACACGACCGATTTCATAAACGCGCTCTAAACCGCCTACAATCAGTCTCTTTAAGTAAAGCTCTAAAGAAATACGAAGTTTCAAATCCTCATCAAGAGCATTAAAATGTGTATTAAATGGTCTTGCTGCTGCACCGCCTGCATTTGCTACAAGCATTGGAGTCTCTACTTCCATAAAGCCCTGACCGTCTAAATATTTACGAATTGCAGAGATGATCTTGGAACGCTTGATAAAGGTCTCCTTTACTTCTGCATTCATGATTAAGTCAACGTATCTCTGACGGTAACGCATGTCTGTATTAGTCAAACCATGATATTTTTCAGGAAGAATCTGTAAGCTCTTAGAGAGTAAAGTAATCTTCTGAGCATGAATGGAAATCTCACCGGTCTTGGTACGGAATACTTCGCCTTCAATACCTACAATATCACCGATGTCAAACTTCTTAAAATCTGCGTATTCTTCCTCGCCTATGCTGTCACGTGCTACGTAAGACTGGATATTGCCCTTTAAATCCTGTACATTACAGAAAGAAGCCTTACCCATAACACGCTTGGACATCATACGTCCTGCAATACGTACCACCTTGCCTTCATATTCCTCAAACCGATCCTTTAACTCTGCACTGTGATTTGTCACATCATACTTTGTAATCTGGAATGGGTCCTTGCACGCTTCCTGTAACGCTGCTAACTTCTCTCTGCGAACCTTTAACAGCTGATTAATATCCTGCTCCTGAGCTACCGCCTGGTTGTTTTCGTTTGCCATGACTGTTCTACCCTTTCTCTTTATGAATAATCTGTGATTAGTTAGATCTCTGAATCTCTAAAACCTTATACTGAATCACACCAACCTGTGTCTCAACCTGTACAACATCATCCACTTGATGTCCCATTAATGCCTGACCTACCGGACTTTCATTGGAAATCTTGCCCTTTAAGGAATTGGCCTCTGTAGAGCCTACGATTTTGTACTCCAATTCTTCATCAAATTCGATGTCTAAAATCTTCACCTTACAGCCTATACTGATTCTGTCAGTATCCACTTCATCTTCGTCAACAACCTCAGCGTTCTTTAAAAGCTTCTCAAGCTCTTCGATTCTGGCTTCGATGTCCCGCTGTTCATCCTTTGCTGCGTCGTATTCAGCATTCTCAGATAAGTCACCCTGTTCACGAGCTTCTTTGATTTTCTGAGCAACTTCCTTACGCTTTACGACCTTCAAATCTTCCAATTCATCTTCATACTGTTTTAATCCTTCGTAGGTTAAAATGTTTTTCTTCATGACTGCTCGTCCTTCCTAAATTTATATCTTAATATATTGTCCTATATATTGTGCATTCTATGTGTAAAAACCTATTGATAGAACAATAAGCGGGGATTTACAAAAATCCCCTCGCTTTAGCTTCAATATTATAAACATTTTTCAAATTAATGTCAATAATTTTTTGAAATTTAATATATCTTTCAGAAAGTATGTGGTTCAAACATCTGCTCCACTCCGGCTAACAGCTCTTCCTTGGTCTCCATCAGATTCACTGCATTGCGAAACTGGGCAGATCCCGGCATGCCCACGCTATACCAGGCCAGGTGCTTGCGCATCTCCCGCACACCGGTATATTCTCCCTTATACTGCATCTGCAGGTCAATGTGTCTGCGGATCACTGCTGCCTTTTCCTCCTTTGTTACAGGCGCCATCAGCTCACCGGTCTTAAGATAATGCAATATCTCCTTAAAAATCCATGGATTACCCTGGGCTCCCCGACCCACCATCAGGCCATCACAGCCAGTCTGCTCTATCATAGCCTTGGCACTGGCACCGTTCACAATATCTCCGTTGCCGATTACCGGAATCTTCACCCGTTCCTTTACCTGACAGATAATATCCCAGTCTGCTTTGCCGGAATAATACTGTTCTCTGGTTCGTCCATGTACTGCCACTGCCGCAGCCCCACACTCCTCTGCAATATGTGCTATCTCTACTGCATTGACCTCCTGCTCATTAAAGCCCTTACGAATTTTTACCGTAACCGGTTTGGAAATGGCTCTGGCAGTTTTTTCCACAATCTCTGCCACCAGCTTGGGATTTCGCATCAGGGCGCTGCCCTCTCCATTGCCCGCTACTTTTGGCACCGGACAGCCCATATTAATATCCAGTATGGCAAAAGGCCTGTCTTCTATACGCTTGGCCATCTCAGCAATAATATCCGGATCAGAGCCAAAAAGCTGTAAAGACACGGGACATTCCTCAGGATGGATTTCCATCAGCTCGTAGGTATTTTTGTTGTTAAAATAAATAGCCTTAGCACTGATCATTTCCATGCACAGCAAACCTGCTCCCTGTTCCTTGCACAGCAAGCGAAAAGGCAGGTCTGTTACACCTGCCATAGGAGCCAATATTACGTTATTCTCAAGAGTTACATTTCCAATTTTTAACTGCCTCATATCTCCCTAATCCTCCAACAGCTGACTAATATCCTCGCCCAAAATCACCACACGATAATACATGCTGAGGGACTCAAACAGCTCCTGTCTGGTTTGGCGGATCTTCTTTACCAATAATGCGCTGCCGATTTCATCATAATAAATATCCATTTCCTCGGCATTGGTCTCAATATTCAGGGTACCTTCCTCATCAAATACCAAGGTGAAAATACCGCCCACTTCCTCCGTGAAAAGCACACAGATAATATGCAGCTCATCCTTTATAGACTGAGGAATAGCTTTAAACTGTTCATTAAAATAATATTTTTGCTCGTATGCGTTGGCGCCGCATAATACAATTTTGTTGTCTTTCATGATATTCTCCATTCTGCCGTTCTCTATCCGACAGTAAAATTATTGAATTATACATAACCATAAAGGCCTCTTACGCTGACTTCTCCTGCATAAACCTTTGTCACAGTGCCATCTGCCTTTTGTACTATCAGCTGTCCCTGCTCATCGATTCCCAATGCTTCACCGGTAAAGCTGCCTCCCGGATCCAATACCTGCACTTCCCTTCCCAGGTTCACCAGCCTGGCCTGATAGTTCTCACGAAGGGGTATCAGGCTCCCGGCCTGACAAAACTGCTCATAGTATCGCTCAAACTGTGTTAATATGGCATTCAGTAATAGTTCCCGGATTCCCGCTTCCGGATTTACCGGGCTTTTCCACACGCCGCCCAGCTCCTGCTCTAAGGAAGAGGCATGTGCAAGCCCTTCTGCAGCAAAATCTCTGTGACTTACATTTACTCCCACACCGATGACCACATGTTTGATCTGACCCGCTTCTAATTGCATCTCCGTAAGGATACCGCAGACCTTCTTGCCGTGAATGACGATATCATTGGGCCATTTAATCTGTGCCTCATTGGCATACCGGCCCGAACCATAACCTGCAAGTTCTATCCCCTCTGCCACCGCCAAAGCCATTATAAGTGTCAACATAGGACCCATATCCGGCTTAAAATCCGGCTTTAATAACAAGGAAAAATATAGATTCTCTCCGGCATGAGATGCCCATGTACGACCCCTGCGCCCTCTGCCTGCGGTCTGCTCATCAGCCACCACCACGGCGCCATGGGGCAATTCCCCGGACAAAGCCGCTGCATCTAAATTGGTGGAGCCTGTCACATGCTTGTGAATGAGTTTGACGCCTATCCACTTACCACTATGAAACTGCTGCCACTTATCCACATCCATACACTACTTCTCCCACCTGACTGGTACCCGGTTTATACTCTCTTTGTCAAAGTTGCAGCCATAACCGCCTTAATGGTGTGCATACGGTTCTCAGCTTCTTCAAACACTCTGGATTGAGGGGACTCAAACACCTCATTGGTCACTTCCATCTCTCGAATACCAAACTTCTCTGCAATCAATGCACCCACCTTGGTCTTCACATCATGGAAAGCCGGCAGACAGTGCATAAAGATAGCCTGTTCATCTGCATTAGCCATAGCTGCTGCATTCACCTGATATGGGTACAGATGCCTGATGCGCTCTTCCCACACCTCATCCGGCTCTCCCATAGAAACCCAAACATCTGTGTAAATAACATTAGCCCCCTTTGTGCCTTCCTTTACATCCTCTGTCAGAGTAATAGTAGCACCGGTCTCTTCTGCAATAGCACGGCACTCTGCCACCAATGAAGCATCCGGAAAGTAATTGCGATTGGTACAAGCAGTAAAATGCATACCCATCTTGGCACAGGCTACCATCAGAGAATTACCCATATTATAACGGGCATCTCCCATATAAGTAAATTTAATACCCTTTAAATAACCAAAATTTTCACGAATAGTCAATAAATCTGCCAACATCTGGGTAGGATGAAATTCATTGGTCAACCCATTCCATACCGGCACCTTAGAATACTTGGCAATCTCTTCTACCTTAGTCTGTTCAAAACCGCGATACTCAATACCGTCAAACATACCGCTTAATACACGTGCTGTATCCGCAATACTCTCCTTCTTACCAATCTGAGAACTTACAGGATCCAGATAGGTAGTACCCATACCCAAATCATGGGCAGCCACCTCAAACGCACAACGGGTTCTGGTACTGGTCTTTTCAAAAATCAAGGCAATATTTTTGCCCTTGTATTCGTCCACCAAAATACCCTGCTTTTTCTTATCCTTATACTCTGCAGCCAAATCAACCAAATATGTAATCTCTTCTGCGGTAAAATCTAATAATTTCAAAAAATGACGTCCCTGTAAATTCATAACAACGTTCCTCCTGATTCAAAATATCATAGAAAACAAATAATAGCCGTACAATAATATACGGCTATTATAAAATAATTTACACAATTTAGCAATGAAAAAATATTTTGATTCTTTATTACTATTTTCAATCAATAAAATCCAAACTTTTTATATTATTTGGTGATAATTTCCCGGAGGCTGCTTGCCAATCCCGCAATACCCTGGATTTCGGAAGGAATGATAATCTTGGTAGCCTGACCGTCTGCTGCCTTTTCAAAAGCTTCCAGACTCTTTAAACGAAGAACTGCTTCGTCTGCACCTGCTTCCTTCAACATACGCAAACCTTCTGCCTTGGCATTCTGAACCTTTAAAATAGCCTCTGCCTGACCTTCTGCTTCACGGATACGCTTTTCCTTTTCGGCTTCTGCACGAAGAATTGCTGCTTCCTTTTCAGCCTCTGCCTTTAAAATGGAAGACTGTTTTTCACCTTCTGCCTGAAGGATGCTTGCCTTCTTTTCACCTTCTGCACGGGTAACTGCTTCACGGCGCTCACGCTCAGCCTTCATCTGCTTCTCCATTGCGTTCTGAATCTCTGCTGGAGGAATAATATTTTTTAATTCCACGCGGTTTACCTTGATACCCCATGGATCTGTAGCAACGTCCAATGCCGCACGCATCTTAGTATTGATGATCTCACGGCTGGTAAGGGTCTGGTCTAATTCCATCTCACCGATAACATTACGAAGGGTAGTTGCAGTTAAATTCTCGATAGCCATCAACGGATTCTCCACGCCGTAAGCAAAAAGCTTCGGGTCGGTAATCTGGAAGAATACAACGGTGTCGATTCTCATGGTAACATTATCCTTGGTAATAACCGGCTGAGGAGCGAAATCAACAACCTGTTCCTTTAAGGTAACTCTTCTGGCTACTCTGTCAATAAAAGGTATCAAAAACTTCACACCTACACTCCATGTACCCTGATAAGCACCCAGACGTTCTACTACATAAGCCTGTGCCTGTGGAACAATCTTGATACAAGAAGCTGCAATAATTAAAATAAGAACTAAAATAATAATAAACGGTATCATAATCTACATCCTTTCTTTACAAATATGATTTTACAGTTTGGTTACTCTTGTTCGACAATTAGCTTCACACCTTTGATTTCACGAATGACTACCATGGCACCTGCTTCGTAAACCACACCGTCCGCCACGCTGCGAGCAGTCCATTCCTGTCCTGCCACAGTCACCTGACCGGTAGCATGAATATTGGAAATCTCCTCCGTTACAATGCCCTTACGTCCAATCAATCCGTCTGCATTGGTCTTCTCGCGATTCTGATTAAAAAATGTAACCGCCAAATTTCTGATGCCGAATAATGTCAACAGACTTACTAAAACAAACACCAGAATTTGTAACCAGAGAGGACCTCCCACGGCTGCCACTGCCAGCGCCACTAATGAGCCCAGCGCAAACCAAATCGTCGTAAGTCCCAAGGTGACTAATTCGAAGATGATAAATATAATCATCACAATCAACCAAAAATATACCGGTGATATCATCTCTCCGCCCCCTTTCTTTAAGTTATTTTTATCATACTACAAAAGAATTGTAGTTGCAATTCTTTTTTATGCACGATATATTCTGTTAATGTATATTTAAACCTTATTGTCAGCCATACATCGTGCATCTTACCATCATACAGCTTTATTTTCTATACTACCGTTTATTGTACCCCTTTCTCCTTGCATGTCTTTATCCCCCACACAAAGTATACAATGTGAAATACCCATACACAGGCAAGAATGGTTCTGCCAACCGGTACGTTTCTCATCATAACAAAACCCACAGACATAAGCACTGTCACGGTAACCATGATGCGGATTTTGGCAGACGTGGTCATCCCACGGCCCTGTACATAGCTTTCCAAGTTATTTTTGTATAGCTTTGTACTGGTAAACCAATTATGCAGACGCTCAGAGCTTCTCGCAAAACAGTAGGTTGCCAGTAATAAAAAGGGAAATGTGGGCAACAGAGGAATCATGGTCCCCAGGGCGCCCAGGCAGACACCGATACAGCCGATTATTATATACACCAATTTCTTTATACTCATATTCTCGCTCCTTCTTGACTGTGTTTTGATCGTCAGCTGACTCTGTGCCGGTTGTCAGCCGTTGTATAGTTTGTTAGCTGACTCCGCAACGGTTGTCAGCTCACTGTATTAGCTCTATATCACTGACTAACTCAGTCTGCCATGCTCTACAGAATAAACTTTATCCACAATATTCATGGTAGATTTTCTGTGAGATACCAACACCACTGTCTTGTCACTGCGTTCTTCATGCAATGATTGTAAAATAACAGCCTCGTTCAAACTGTCCAGATTACTGGTAGGTTCGTCCAACAGCATAAAGGGTGCCTCATGCAAAAAAGCTCTTGCAAGACCAATACGCTGCCTCTCACCTCCGGACAAGGTTTCGCCCAATTCACCTACAGTTGTATCATAGCCCTTTGGTAAGCTCATGATAAAATCATGTACGGAAGCCTTCTTGCAGGCTGCCACAATTTCTTCCTCTGTTGCATCCTGTTTGGCAATCAGCAAATTGTTTCGGATACTGTCATGAAACAGATGTGTTTCCTGGGTAACAAAGCTTTCCATCTCTTTGAGATTGGTAGTATTGATTTTCTCCAAGGATGTGCCGGATATAGCCACACTCCCCTCCTGCACCTTCCAGAAACGCATCAAAAGCTTTAACAGCGTGGATTTACCGCTGCCACTGCGGCCTACAATCCCTATAACGCTGCCTTTGGGAATTTCCACGGAAACATTGGATAACACTACATTTTGTGCCTCTTTCAGCTGCCGTTTTGGCTTAGTTTCCCCATCCGATATAGACATGTCAACACTCTTTTTGCTGCTGTTTTCTTTGTAAGCAAAGGTCACATTCTGTATCTCTGCACCTGCAAAGGTAACATCTTCCTGATCCGTCACATCCAACACCGCCGGTGTTTCTTCCAAAATATCCAACACACGATTGCCGGCCGCAAAGGTATTTTGTAAAGTACTGCCCAAATTCGCCAGCGCCACACATGGGCCAAAAGAACTCATCAGCGCAATAGTAGGTATCAGCACACCTTCAAAATTCAAAAGACTTTTTTGATACAGGGTTGCAGAAAGGAACAACATGGCCAAATCGAATACCAAAATCACTGCATTGGTCACTGCCATATTGCGACCTGCCATCTTCTTCATCCGGGCTTCATCTACTGCCAAAGCATCCGTTTTTGCATTCATTTCTGCAAGACGCTTTGTCCCATTTCCATACTGAATGGTTTCGGTCAGCCCTCGCAAACTGTCTAATACAAACCCACCAAGTTCTCCCGATTTGGTTCTGAATTTGATACCATCGTCACCACTGATACGAGAAATTACCATAGGGATTATAGCCCCCACCGTTACATAGGCCCCCAATGCCAGCACACCTAAGCTCCAATGATAGGAACCGATAAACAGGCACAGAATGCCGGAAAATAAAACCGCAATAGCCGCCGGCGAAATGGTGTGGGCATAAAAAACCTCCAAAAGCTCAATATCCGATGTAATAACCGAAATCAGGTTTCCTTTATCTCTCCCCTCCAATTTGGCCGGGCAAAGCTTTCTCAAAGCTCGAAAAACCTTGTCTCTCAACAACGCCAAAAGCTGAAAGGCGATATAATGATTGCATGCCTGTTCTGCATAACGCAATAGGCCACGCAGCACAGCAAATATACACACACTGACAAATATTACCGTAATTGTCAGAGGTATGTGAAGCCCCGGCAAATACACCATGGCACCATCCTGTGCTGCAGGTATCATCTGAGACAAATGATTACCTCCATCCACCAGATTCAACACTGCATACCCACCGAATATGGTAATAAAAGCTGCACACAAGTGACCTAAAAGACCCATAAATATTGCCAGCAACATATAACCGGTCAAAGGCCTTACAAGCCCAATTAATCGTAGCATTACCCCAAATCCGCTTTTTCTGTTCATCTTGTACCTCCTCCTGTAAGCTCTTCATGTACTGTAAGCGGCTTTCTGCCTGAGTCCGGCTTTATTTTCTGCCCCCTCTCTGTCTGTCGGTCCAAACTTCTTGCACCTGCGAGCTGTTTCATGCTCTTTGGCTCCGTCTGCTCCTCCCGGATTTCCGGCCCCATTTGCTGCTTCATGCTCTTCGGCTTCGTCTGCCCCACAGTAACCCTAGGATCTGTATATTTTTCCAGGCGCTGTTGAGCTTCCCAAAGCTTTGCATACACCTGCTTTTGGGCCAACAGCCCCTCATGAGTCCCCTGCTCTGCTACCTGTCCTTTTTCCAATACATATATACGATCTGCCTTTACCACATTCAAAAGCCGGTGAGAAATCAAAATCACCGTCTTTTTCCTGGCCAATGCATAAATTTGTGCCATAATATCATTTTCACTTTCTACATCAATATTGGAAGTAGCTTCATCAAAAATATAAACCGGGCTGTCATGTAATAGTGCACGTGCCAAAGCCAGCCGCTGGCACTGCCCTCCGGACAGATTGGAAGCCTTTTCCGCCAGAGGTGTATCCAGCCCTTGCTCCTCCCACAGAAAATCTGCTAATTTTACCTGTTCCAGTACAGCCCAAAGCTGACCGTCATCTGCATCCGGCTTAGCCATCAGCAAATTCTCCCTGACCGTACCTTTAAACAAATAACTCTGATGACTGATATAGGTAATCTGCTTCATTAAACTTTCTTCTGAAATTTCGGCAAAATCAATACCGCCCACCTGAACTAATCCGCTGTAGCCTTTATTGCGCCCCATTAAAATGCCGGAAATAGTAGATTTGCCGCAACCGGATTCTCCCACTATTGCCGTAAAGCTTCCCCGCTGAAATTGTAAACTTACATCTTGCAGTACTTTCCTGTCCCCATCATATCCGAAGCTTATTTTTTCACATACAATGGTACCATCCTCAGGACATGCTTCACCTGCCCCCTGAGACTTTTCAGGCAGATCCAACAAACGAAAAATCTTATCGCTGGCTGCCATACCATTCATAGCTATATGAAAGAAGGACCCCAGCTGCCGCATCGGAATAAAAAAATCCGCAGACAGCATAATAATCAAGAGACAGCCTGCCAAATCCACCTCGCCTGCACGAAGCTGTGTGACCGCCAGTATCACCCCCAAAGCCGAACCGCCGTAAGCGATCAGATCCATAATTGCTATGGAATTTAGCTGCATAGTCAGCACCTTCATGGTAATTACCCGAAACTTTTCCGCTTCCTTATTCATTTCCGTATTTTTAAAATCATCAGCCTGATATATTTTCAAAGTAGTAAGCCCTTGTAAATTTTCCAAAAAGGTATCCCCCAAAGCGGTGTACTGGCCCCAGTATTTGCCAAGCAGCTTTTTAGCCCAGGTCTGCACTGCAGCAATAGCCACCGGAATCATAGGCACACAAATTAACAGCACCACCGCTGAGGGCACATTTATAAAGCTTATATACACAAATAAGGTGATGGGAGCCAGCATGGCATAAAAAAACTGGGGCAAATAGGCTCCAAAATAGGTTTCCAACTGATCCACTCCTTCTACTGCCACCTGAACAACCTCAGAGGTTTGCACCTGCTCCTTGTAAGAAGCTCCCAGTCTTAACAGTTTATGATAAATCTTTTCTCGCAATTTTTTCTTCACAGCCTCTGAGGATAAATAGCCCATCCTTGCGGCAGCTATCATGCACCCAAAGCGTACCCCCACTGCAGCCACTGTAATTAACAGGGTGGTAACAAAGACCTTTGGATTGGCGCGGCCTGCAATCAGTTTGGCCAACAGCCCAGTGATACTGGTCATCATGGTGATATTTGCCACCAAAGAGCACCATTGGAAAAGCACATTGCCTGCAATATATTTTTTGCTTTCTTTGACTGAATGAATCAGCCGTTTATTAATCATCATATAGACACCTCTCTGCTTTGTTTTTCGTATATAATTACAAAATTATGTAGGCACGGGTTGCCACAAAATTTTGCAAACACGGTCTTTTGTAATGTTTTACAGTTGATAAGCTAAAGGAACTGATAAAAAGTACCCTTTTCAGTTAGCAGAAACTAACTGCTCTGTCAAAAACAAGCCACGTCGTTAGAAGCGACTAACTGCGCCAGTAAAAAAGAAGTTGCGTTGTTAGTCGCAACTAACTTTTAGCAGTATATCACAGGCAGGTTTTATCTGTCAAGGAAATTATAAGCTAAAGAATCCCGGCAGTTCCTACAACTCCCGGGATTGCTTATCCATTATTTACTTTTAATAAAATACATGATTGCCTATTACAATACCCTGTCTTGTGCCGTTATTTCTACGGAAGTACAGGCAATCGCCCACATTGGTATAACCTCCCAATGCTTCCACTGCTGCATCCACACAGCTCTGCGGAATCTTACCGCTTGCCATCACACGATCAACCTTGCCGCTCATGGCAGGCGTAAACTGACCGGATGCATAAATAACACCCTGCAGAGTATCCTGGTAAGAAGCGCTTCTGACACGGTTACATACTACCGCTCCTACAGCCAGCTTACCTTCATAGCTTTCACCGCCTGCTTCACAGTAAATAAGTGCAGACAGTAACAATAATTCATAATCACTTGCAGACATGGAGCCATAGTACTTCACCAGCTTCTTTTTGTCTGCTTCTTCTTTCAACTTGCGCTCGGTAATTTCATCCATGCTTTCGCCCTGGTCTACCATAAACTCCTCAGATACATGCTCTCGCAGAATGTATCCCATCTCTTCGCCATACTCTACACACAGCCAGGATTCATCCACCTCACTAATGACAACAAGGCTTTCGCCCTTTGCTGCAAAGCCCATGCTTTCTGCCTTTGTATCAGCCTCAGACCTAACACGGATGGCATCGCTTTCCACCACGGCAATGGAATATCCCACTCTGAGTGCCTCTGCCTCCGCTTCTGCACCAAAGAATAAATATTCATCCTTAGCCCAGCCAATCAAATTCCCACTTTTAATCTTGGTCCAACCATCCTGTCTATCCAATACAACTGCACCGCAATCCTTATAGAGCTTTCCTGCAATCTGTGCCTCTGTGCTCGGCTCTACTCTTACATTTAAGGTATTGGTAACATTACTCATCACCAATTCGTAAGTGATTTCTTCTTCTGCAGTTACTAATCTGCCGGCCTTACTGGTTTCACAATTTGTAGGGTCCAATAATGCGGCCACACCGGTATTGTAGCAATCCAGACAAGTCTTTGCACTGCTTGCACTTGCTTCCGTATGCATCAGGCTTTCACCCATGCATAAGAACAAAATGGCAATGAATGTAAGTACCCCTACTGTAATCTTGCTATTTGTTTTCAATTGATTTCCTCCACTTATAACAACTGTCCTATACACCTGTAACATACTATGTATGGCAGCTTATTCCCTGCACATTTCATTATATTATCCTGCAGGCTCATTTGTTACAAAAATGTTACAAATATTAAAACATTCGTATCGCATAATAACAAAATTTAATGCTTTTGTCAACCTTTTTAGAAAAGCCAAGTGGGGAAAACACCGCAAAACCCCCATTTTTGTGCACTTTTACAACAAAAACAGGGGTCATATTTCTTTAATATTTATAATTTTCGTGATTTTGCCACACAAGCATCTATCGCTTCCATTACGCTGCCTCTGACACCACCCAGCTCCAACGCACGGATGCCTTCAATGGTAGTGCCTCCCGGAGAACATACCATGTCCTTCAGCACGCCCGGATGCTCACCGGACTCTTTCATCAGCTTCGCTGCACCCAAAGTAGTCTGAGCTGCCAGCTCATAAGCCATCTTACGAGGCATACCGGCCGCCACGGCACCGTCCGCCAAAGCTTCCATATACAAGAAAGCAAAGGCACCTGAGCTGCCTGCCAAGGCACTATATACATCCATCAGTACCTCATCGATGACATAAGCCTCTCCAAAGGACCGGCACATCTGCACGGCCAATGCCACATCTGCATCCGTAGCATAAGCATCTCTGCAAATGGCGGTACAGCTTTCGCCCACCATAGCTGCGGTATTAGGCATAAACCTGAGCATCCTCACCTCTGCATCCAGCTTCTCATGCAGCCATCCAAGACTCTTACCGGCTGCAATACTGATCACCAAGGTATCCTCGGTTACAACCGGCCCAATCTCCTGCAGTACACCCTCCAGAAACTGGGGCTTCACTGCCAAAATAATAATGTCAGAGTCTGCTGCCACCTGAGTATTGCTCACATCCGTAGTAATATGATACTTATCTGCAGCATCCCGTCTTACAGACTCCAACACATCACTGCCCATGATGTCATTTGCTGCAAACATGCCGGACTTTAACAGTCCTTCCAAAATAGCCTTGGCCATATTGCCAAGTCCGATAAATCCCAGCTTCATAATTTCCTCCTACCATATGCTCAGACCTTCCGCCAACTTAGATTGCACTGTGTGGAAGCTCTTCACCTTGTCAATGCCGCTTCACGGCCCTTTGCCTTACCAATACCACTGTATGATTATTAGCCTAGCCAACTCTACTTTAGGACCCTTCACTTTGCAAACATTGCTAAAATCCTCTTTGTCTGGCTGCTTCATACATAAAAAGGGTAGTTGCCACTGCTGCATTAAGACTTTCTACCTGTCCTGCCATAGGAATTTTCACATATTTGTCTGCCAAATGTGCAGTACTTTCCTTTAATCCATTGCCTTCATTACCAATCAAAAAAGCGCTTCCTTTTCTATAATCAAAAGCATCATAATAAGCTTCCCCTTTTAAATGGGCCGCATACACCATAATTCCGGTCTGATGCAGCTTATCCATAGCCTCAGCAACATCCTGCACGTATACAAAAGGTACTCTGTACACACTACCCATGGTGGCACGAATGGTCTTGGGATTAAAAATGTCAACTGTATCCTTCGTCATAATCACCCCGGCAATACCTGCCCCCTCTCCGGTACGGATAATGGTGCCCAAATTTCCCGGGTCCTGTAAATCCTCTAAGATCACAAAAATACCCTGCTTGGACTGCAGTAAATCCTCTATAGTATACTGTGGACTTCTAACAAGGCACAAAACCCCTTGCGGGGTTTTGGTATCTGACATCTTCAAGAAAACTTCATCGCTGACCAACTCATAGCCCGTCTGCTCAAGCTTCTTACCTATGTCATCCGCTATATGTCTGTCACAAAAATTCCGTGTCACGTATACCTTATAAATCCAATCTGCAGGCGCTTCTTCAAACATCTTAGCCCCTTCTACCACAAAGATGCCATCCTTGCGGCGTTCCCGGGCCTTTTGCACATACACACAGACCTGTTTGACCTGTGCATTGGAAATACTTGTAATCATAATACACCTAATTAGCGGCCTAAAATCCGGCTTACTTCAAACTGATACTCATCCACGCTCTTCGTCATTGCCAGCGCCTGATCAATATCAAGATCTACGATTTCACCCTTCAGAATACCGATTACACGGTTTGTCTTGCCTTCCAGCAAAATATCCGTTGCATAAGCACCCATCATAGATGCATAGTAACGATCCTTACAAGTAGGACGACCACCGCGCTGCATGTGGCCCAGAATAGTTGCTCTGGTCTCAATACCCGTAGCTGCCTCAATTCTGCGAGCCATAGAAATAGAATGGCCGATACCCTCCGCATTAATGATCAAATGATGCTTTTTGCCCTTTTTACGGTTTGCAATAATATTATTGATAATCTCCTGCTCATTGTAGTCATACTTTTCAGGGATCAGAATATCCTCTGCACCATTGGCCACACCACACCATAATGCAATATAACCTGCATGTCTGCCCATAACCTCGATAATAGAGCATCTTTCATGAGAAGAAGAGGTATCACGAATCTTATCAATGGCGTCCATAGCGGTATTAATAGCAGTATCAAAACCCAGGGTATACTCTGTGGATGCAATATCCAGGTCGATAGTGCCCGGAATACCGATAGTATTAATTCCCTGATGAGAAAGCTTCTGAGCACCTCTGTAAGAGCCGTCACCACCGATAACGATCATGCCGTCAATGCCATACTTGCGGCAAATCTCAGCACCTCTCTGCTGTCCTTCCAATTCCTTAAATTCATTACATCTGGCAGTACCCAAAATGGTACCACCCTTCTGAATAATCTCAGATACACTTCTGGAATTCATTTCAAAGATTTCTTCATTTAAAAGGCCATGATATCCTCTGTTGATACCCATAACCTTTACACCCTTGGCAAGTCCCTTTCGAACCACTGCGCGGATTGCGGCATTCATACCCGGAGCATCGCCGCCACTTGTTAATACGCCAATTGTTTTGATTTCCTTTGCCATATCTCATCCTTCTCTTTCTTTATAAATCTGTAGTATAAAAATTATAATGATTTTCTTGTGTGAAATAAATAACAATTCCCTAGTAGTTTAATACTTTTTGCCTCTGATTGCAATGGTTTTATACAAGCTTTATATTGTTTTTTCCAAATTTTTCGAATAACCCTTCTAATAGTAGATCATCTGCTTTTATATTGTATTCTTTTGGTAATATTTTCTTTTGTTTTGTCTCTGCAATATATATAACGATCTGGTCTCTGCCTTCACTTTCCCGCAATATGGAGAATAACGCATCGCTTCCCCTGTTGTAATCTTCCATATTGTCAAATCGAATCCATAGCTTGCGGCCGATTTCATCAAAGGAAATGATTTTTTCGCATATCAACTTGCCGTTTTTATCCTCTTCTAAAGATACACGCCCTCTTACAAACACCTTGGCATCCTCTATTAGCATTTGACTGTTACGTTCGTAATCCCTTGGAAAAACTACTACCTCTACCATACCATACAAATCCTCCAGCTCCAAAAAAGCCATGATCTTGTCGTTCTTGGTATACTTGATCGTTTTACTATTGATCATGCCGCCGATGGTTTGTACAGAATCGTCCTCTACATTCACCTTACCGGTCTCTTCATCCAGTACAAAATCTGCAGTAGTGGCTGTAATATGATTCTTCCAAATATTCATGTAGCTCTCCAATGGATGACCGCTGACATAAATGCCCAGCACCTCTTTCTCCATGGTAAGCATCTCTTCATTGGAATATTCTCCCACCTCCGGTAAGCTGATTTCGTACTCTTCCTTATCCTCTTCGCTGAGCAAATCCAAAAGAGACATCTGACCGGCTATATGGTTTTTCTTGCCGCTTGCAAGTCTATCCATAATGGGCACATACACATACATAAACTGCTTACGGGTACCACCCAGACAGTCCAATGCCCCTGCCTTGATAAAATGCTCAATGGCTCGCTTATTGCAGTCACCATTCTGTACCCTGGTCAAAAAGTCCTGGATAGATTTGTATGGGCCGTGCTCCTCTCTTTCCTTACAGATAAACTCAATAGCCGGTCTGCCTACGCTTTTGATAGCAAGCAGCGCATAGCGGACTGCATCGCCGGACACACCAAACTCCTTGCTGCTGGTATTTACATCCGGCGGCAATATCTCAATGCCCATATTCCTGCAGCAAACTATATACTCCGCAACCTTGCCCGGATTATCGATAACACTGGTCAAAAGAGCCGCCATAAACTGTACCGGGTAATAATGTTTTAAATAAGCGGTCTGATATGCTACTACTGCATAGCAGGCTGCATGAGATTTATTAAAAGCATACTTGGCAAAATCCATCATATTGTCATAAATCTTGCCTGCCACACCTTCTTCTATACCATTGGACACACATCCCGGCACCCCTTCCTCTGTATTGCCATGCACAAAGTTGGCCCGTTCTTTCTCCATAACGGACTGCTTTTTCTTACTCATGGCACGACGTACCAGGTCGCTTCTCCCCAAAGAATAGCCACCCAGATCACGCACAATCTGCATAACTTGCTCCTGATATACGATACAGCCATAGGTAGGAGATAAAATAGGCTCCAACTGGGGACACAGATAGGTCACTGCTTCTCCGCTATTCTTACCCTTTATATACTGAGGAATAAAGTCCATAGGACCCGGGCGGTACAGGGATACCCCTGCAATAATATCTTCCAGATTTTCCGGTCTTAATTCCTTCATAAAGCTCTTCATACCGGGGCTTTCCAACTGGAACACACCCTCGGTCTTGCCGGTTCCGATATAATTTAGAACTGCTTTATCATCATAATCAATGGTACTCATATTCAGGGTAGTTCCGGTGCTCTCCCGAATCAGCTCCACTGCCTTTTGAATCACGGTCAATGTGCGCAGGCCCAGGAAATCCATTTTCAAAAGACCCAGCTCCTCTAAAGTAGTCATTGTAAACTGGGTCGTAATAGACCCATCACTGCCTCTGGACAACGGCACAAAATCATCTGCCTCACTTGGACAGATTACCACACCGGCTGCATGCATGGAGGCATGTCTCGGCAATCCCTCCAGTCGCTTGCACATATCAATCAAGTACCGCACCTGCTCGTCACTTTCATACTGAGCACGCAGCTCAGGATTCATTTTCAACGCACCTTCCAAGGTTATATTTAATTCCTTTGGAATCTGCTTAGCCAAGGCATCAGCATAAGCATATGGCAGATCCATTACACGCGCCACATCTCTGATCACACCCTTAGCCTGTAAGGTACCGAAAGTTACAATCTGCACCACCTTCTCGGCACCGTATTTTCTGCCCACATAATCAATAACCTCCTGGCGTCTTTCAAAGCAGAAGTCAATATCGATATCGGGCATGGACACACGCTCCGGATTTAAGAAACGCTCAAAAAGTAAGCTATATCTGATAGGGTCAATATCGGTAATATGCAGACAGTAGGAGACAATAGAGCCGGCAGCCGATCCTCGTCCCGGACCTACCGCAATGCCGTTCTTTTTGGCATAATTAATAAAATCCCATACGATCAAGAAATAATCCACATAGCCCATACGTTTAATAACAGAAAGCTCGTAGTCCAAACGTTCTTTTAAGGTCTGTCCGGTATTGCCTGCAGGTTGATTTTCGTCCTCGCCATAGCGCTCATGAAGCCCTGTAAAACACAAATGATTTAAATAAGTCCAAGGGGTAAAACCCTCCGGCACCTCAAAGTGCGGCAGTTTAGTCACGCCAAATTCAATATCTACATGACAGCGGTCCGCAATACGCTGAGTATTGTCCAAAGCCTCCGGCACATAGGCAAAAAGAGAACGCATCTCCTCTTCACTCTTCACATAATACTGTCCGCCCTCATAGCGCATTCTATCCTCATCAGCCAGCTTCTTGCCGGTCTGCAGACAAAGTAAAATATCGTGGGAATCCACGTCCTCTGCATAGGTATAATGCACATCATTGGTGGCAACCAAAGGAATATTCAATTCCTTGCTCATGCGAAACAGCTGGTGATTTACCATGCGCTGTTCCGGTATCCCATGATCCTGCAGCTCCAGAAAATAATTTCCTTCGCCAAAGCAGTCTCTGTACTTCAAAGCACTCTTAATGGCCTCATCGTAAAGCCCTTT
Organism: Lachnospiraceae bacterium; assembly: GCA_045646695.1. Taxonomy (GTDB): domain Bacteria; phylum Bacillota; class Clostridia; order Lachnospirales; family Lachnospiraceae; genus RGIG6307. The sequence continues at coordinate 106,083 of JAZRLF010000083.1, read as the reverse complement.
TGCAATATAGCGCTGCACCTCACCCGCCAGACAGGCAGAAAGGGCAATAATACCCTCATGATATTCGCGCAGCACTTCCATGTCCACACGTGGTTTGTAATAGTAACCTTCTGTAAATCCCTTGGATACAATCTTCATGAGATTCTGGTAGCCTGTATTATTCTCCGCCAAAAGCACCAGGTGATAATATCGGTCTTCTCCCCCGGTAAGTTCTTTGTCAAAGCGGGAATTGGGCGCCACATAAACCTCACAGCCTATGATCGGGCGAATCCCTTCCGCCTTGCAGGCTCTGTAGAAGTCAATGACACCGTACATAACACCATGGTCTGTAATAGCTGCACTATTCATGCCCAGCTCTTTCACACGCTTTACGTATTCTATTATCTTATTGGAGCCATCTAAAAGGCTGTACTCTGTATGCACATGTAAATGCGTAAATGCCATGGTGTTTTCTCCTATCAAAAATGCTGTTACTTCTGGTACCTATTTTTATTCCGCTCACGGAAAATATCTTTTCTTCCGAAAAAAAGCGGCCAAGTCAGCTCCTAAAACCGCGAAGCCGTTACTTCACGGTTTTTACGGAGCAGTTGGCACAGATTTTTCTCCAGAAAAATATTTTCCGTGAGCGGAATTCAAATAAGGTGCCATCTATAACAGCATCTCTGTATCATCTTCTAAATTCTTAATCTTATTTTGTTTATACATGTTTGAATAATTTTAGCTTAAATATTCCTTTAATACGTCTACCTTATCCAGCTGCTCCCATGGAAGATTCAAGTCATTGCGACCGAAATGTCCATAAGCAGAGGTTCCTTTGTAAATAGGTCTGCGCAAATCTAACATCTTGATAATACCGGCCGGTCTTAAATCAAATTCCTTGCGGATGATTTCTACCAACTGTTCATCGGAGAGCACACCGGTACCGAAAGTGTCCACCATGATAGATGTAGGACGTGCCACACCAATGGCATAGGACAACTGAATCTCACACTTCTTGGCAAGACCTGCTGCTACGATATTCTTGGCAACGTATCTTGCTGCATAGGCTGCACTTCTGTCTACCTTGGTACAATCCTTGCCGGAGAATGCACCGCCGCCGTGACGTGCATAGCCGCCGTAGGTGTCTACGATAATCTTTCGGCCGGTCAGACCGCTGTCACCATTCGGTCCGCCAATTACAAAGCGACCTGTAGGATTGATATAAAATCTGGTATCTGCGTCAATTAATTCTGCCGGCAGAACCTGATCAAAAACGTATTTTTTGATGTCTGCGTGAATCTGTTCCTGCGTCACGTTCTCATCATGCTGGGTGGACAATACCACTGCCTCTAAACGTACCGGCTTCCCCGCCTCATCATACTGTACGGACACCTGGCTTTTGCCATCCGGACGCAGATATGGCAAAGTTCCATCCTTACGAATCTCACTCAGCTTCAGAGCCAGCTTATGAGCCAAGGAAATAGGGTATGGCATGTATTCTTCTGTCTCATCTGTAGCATAACCAAACATCATTCCCTGGTCACCGGCACCAATAGCCTCTAATTCTTCGTCACTCATTTGATTTTCCTTAGCTTCCAATGCCTTGTCCACACCCATGGCAATGTCCGGTGACTGCTGATGCAGCAACACCTTTACCTGACAGGTATGACCGTCAAATGCAAGCTCCGGTTTGTCATATCCGATAGCACAAATAGTATCTCTAACAATCTGCTCTGTGTCAATCTGTGCTGTAGTGGTAATCTCTCCCATTACCAGACAAAAATCAGTAGTAACACAGGTCTCGCAAGCCACACGGCTCATCGGATCCTGCGCCATAAGCGCATCTAAAACTGCGTCAGAAACAGCATCGCAAATCTTATCCGGATGCCCTTCTGTCACAGACTCTGAAGTAAATAATAGTTTTTCCATAATGTCCTCTCTTAATATCCCTTTATACAACTCGTAATTTTGCTTTTTTTAATTCTTCCGGATTTGTGACCTTGCGGATGTGACCTCCCAAAGATACTAATTTACCCGGAAAATCCTCATATCCACGCTCTACATAATGAATCTGGTCAATAGTAGAAAATCCGTCTGCAGACAGAGCCGCCAATACAAGAGCCGCTCCCGCGCGAAGATCCGGTGCACTCATAGATGCACCTTCGTACTTCTCTATTCCTTCAATAATGGCCACATTGCCCTCCACGGTCACTATGCCACCCATCTTTTTCACTTCATCCAAATATTTGAAACGATTCTCAAAAATACTCTCCCTGATAATACTGGTACTGCCCGTACTAAGTCCCAGAGTAACGGCAATCTGAGGCTGCATATCTGTCGGAAATCCCGGATATGGCATAGTCTTTACCTGTGTACCAGCCAATTTCTTGCTGGCAACTACACGTACTGCATCATCAGATTCCCTGATCTCACATCCGATTTCCTCCAGCTTGGCACTAATACATTCCAAGTGCTTCGGAATTACATTTTTGACTGTAACATCACCTTTGGTAATGGCAGCAGCCATCATAAAGGTGCCTGCTTCTATCTGGTCCGGAATCACTGTGTACTCCGTACCATGAAGGCTGGCAACACCCTTCACACGAATCACATCTGTACCGGCGCCCTTAACATTGGCACCCATACTGTTTAAAAAATTTGCTAAATCTACTACATGGGGTTCCTTGGCAGCATTCTCAATCACAGTCTGTCCTTCTGCCAGAACAGCTGCCAGCATAATATTGATTGTTGCTCCTACAGAAACTACATCCAAAAAAATGTTGGCGCAAGTCAAATCAATGGCCTCAGCAATGATACTGCCGTGCTCATAACGTATCTTGGCTCCCAGAGCCTTAAAGCCCTTCTCGTGCTGGTCAATAGCACGATTGCCTATAGCACAGCCTCCAGGCAGAACTACATCTGCTGCTTTATACTTACCCAATAATGCTCCTACGAAGTAGTAAGAAGCACGCATCTTGCCAAGTTCCTCACCTTCCACTACCGTAGTGTGTATCTGAGAAGCATTGATTTTTACTTTATGTCTACCTAAGCGTTCGATCATAACGCCGATATTTTGCATAGCTGTCAACGTCACATTGATGTCCTTCACGTCAGGTAAATTGTCAATAATGACCGTTTCATCCGTCATGATGGCAGCAGCAAGAATAGGAAGCGCAGCATTTTTGGCGCCGCCTATTTCCACTTCACCAACCAATGGATTTCCGCCCCAAATTGCGTATTGTTCCATATGGTCTCTCCTGTCTATAATTTAACCGGGTGTCAGTTCCACCGACACCCATTGATTACGAGCAAGGTTCACTCTTTCTCATCTCATCATACACCAAATCCGTCAAAAAGTAAATAGAAAGAACAATCTTAGGCCCATAAGCACGCCCTAAACTGGGGCTTTTCAAGCACGTTAATAGTTTTCCAGATAATTTTTCGGATTTACTGCTTTGCCGTTTACGCGTATTTCAAAATGCAGGTGCGGACCGGAGCTGTCTCCGGTATTGCCGGACAATGCAATCGCCTGTCCTTGTTTTACCGTTTGTCCCACGCTTACCAAAAGCTTGCTATTGTGAGCATATCTGGTTTCCAAGCCACCCGGATGCTGAATATATACGCAATAACCATAGCTGCTGCTCCAGCCCGCTCTGGTAATGGTACCACCGCTGGATGCATAAATGGTAGTACCTGTCGGTACCGCCCAGTCAATTCCGTAATGATAGCCGCCTCCTCGGAAAGAACGCCAGCCATATCCGGAAGTATAAGTACCGCCGTAAAGAGGCTTCACATAAGTAGGTGGAATCTGGGTGCCCCGCTCTACGATCTTCGGCACTGCCTCCATAAGTATCTCTTGCTTGAGAATCTCTGTCTCATACACCTCACCGTTATGATAAGTAATCTCACTGACTGCTTTTCTGAAACCATTGGAAGGTTCCTGAAGCGTCACCTGCTTGGTCGTATACCATTTGTCGTTGTCCACATACTGAATCTCTGCAGAATATTCCTCTTCCCTGTACTCTGTAGTGGTGTAAGAAACGGTCAAGGTAGGCTTCGGTACACTTATAATCAACTCCTGGTCGATATGAATGATAGACCTTTCATTTTTCAGTGCATCATTCATGGCAATCAACTGTTCTAACGGAATACCCGTCTTGTTGGAAATACCGCCCAGGGTATCTCCTGATTGAACTTTATAAATCTCCTGTACATTCTGATCCTCTGTCAGATATTGAATCACATCCTCTACCGGAGTAAGCTCTTCAGGCTTTAAATAACACTCGGTTATCTCTACCTTATCCACAAACTCCATGGTTTTCATACCCAGTTCAAAATCCTCAAAGTCCAGTTCCTCTTCATAATATTCTTCATCAAAAAGAGCCTCCTCCACAGAGGTAAAGCCTGCAGCATTTCTGTCAATGATAGTTTTCTCCACATCCTGAACAGGGGAAACCTCCGCTGTAAGCACGTTAAAAGCTCTCTGCATATCTCTCTTCAGGTCCACTTCAAACTCGCAGTTCAAATCATATAAATCCACAGCTGCCTGAAGCACCTGTCTGACCTCATCAATATCACGCAAAGCTACTATATAATTATTTATCTTTAACATATAGCTGCGCTGCAATGTCTGCTGCACAGTACCCGGCAAAATCTCTGTAATTCTCTCTATGATCGTACGTTTCCCATCGGGCTCTCCCACAACCACATGTATACCTTCTATACGCAAATCAGCATCCATGAAGGTAATCTCGTCGGTATACAGAGAAATCGCTTCCTTAGCCTCCTGAAGACAGTCATGTGCCGTCTGTTCTTCTTTTACCGTTCCGACATAGGTGTCATTTATATAAACTTTATATAAATTGGGAACTGTCTCATCATCTTCTAATAGCCAAGGGCCAAAGAACATACTGACAGTAAACACAAGCATCCCAACAAAATAACTATATATTATATGCTTATTAAACCATCTTTTATTACTATTTTTCATTCTTCTTCACACTAAAACCAAATGTTCCTAAAATATCTCCTGTCGCCAGATATGCCCCATGGGAATACACGATAGGCTCTGCCTTTTCCAAACAGAATTTATTTTTGTCGTTCATGTACTGCTCATCTGCATGTACGGCAAGCACCTCTGCAATAAACATATGATGACTGCCCAGTTCCTTTACTTCGCAAACTCTGCACTCGATATTTACCGGACTTTCCTGAATCATAGGCGCCTTTACATATTGTCCCGGAATAGATGTCAATCCGCAAGCCTTAAACTTATCTATATCCCTGCCGCTCTTTACGCCGCAATAATCCGTAGCATAAACCAAATCCTTAGTAGTCAGGTTAATCACAAACTCTCCGGTCTCCTTAATCATCTGATAGGAGTGCCTCTCCGGACGCACAGAAATAGATACCATAGCAGGATTTGTACAGATAGTGCCTGCCCACGCAACTGTAATAATATTAGAATTCCCCTCTTTATCGCATACGCTGATCATAACCACCGGCAACGGGTACAGCATATTGCCCGGCTTCCATACTTGTCTGCCCATATTTCCTCCTAAGTAACGTAATATCAATCCTATCAAGCTCCATGACAACCAAACTTCTGACTACCTGAAATGTCCCTGAAGCTTTCATCTGTCCTATCTGACAGTAAACTTTAATATAAATCTCGAGACATTGTCTCACATATTCAGATATTGCCTTGCTAAATATCTGCAAACAGCATATCTGCACTCCGGCCAATTAGCAAAGAGTTAAAACGGCAGAACCCCAAAGTAAATGCACAATACAGCTGCAATATTGGCCAGAGATACAAACAATGTCAGCCAAAGCAGACACTTATTCGTTCTGTTGTGCTTCGCCTCCCTACGCTTTAATTCCAAAAGCGCTTCCGATAAGTCCGGCGTCTTAGCCCCTTCTATCTGCTCCTTTAATGCTGCAACATCCTCATCCTGCTTTTTATTCTGCTCCTCCAAAAGTGCCTGCACATTGCGATATACCTTTACACACTCCTTGTGCGTAAATTCGTCACTTTTACTAATATATTCCTTCATCTCAGCCAAAAACTGTGGCTGCTTGTCCTCTCTAACAGTCTGAGCTTCCAGCTTTGCCAGAAGTTCTTTAAAAGCTTCGCTGTTCTCCTCCTGCTTTAAATACAAATTACGCACGCTCTGCATAATGGAATCATACTCTGCCAACTGCTTCTTCAGCTGCTCTTTCTCCGCCGCATCAGCCATAAAATTCGCCTTTATGGTGTCCTGAGCATTTATTTTCTGACTTAACTTACTCATGAAATTATCCATAATAACCTCCCATTCAGTGAGCGCAAAGCGCAATATACCACTTATATTCTAGCACGTTTTTGCGTCTTTTACAACCTATTGATTTTATTTAATCTCGCATTACGCTTTTGTGCATTTTTACTAATTTTTCTTTTCGTCCCAAAATCCTTTTGTTTATTTTAACCCACTGTTCACATTGTGTTCATAGTTTATTCATATTTACATGTTATAGTATAATCATCAAGTAGGAAACTTGCAATGTTCTTCAGGGAACATTACAGCAGATAAATTTTTTTCATAATAAGCCCGGATGACAACATCCGGGCACTCCTCATTTTACGCATTTTTTATAAACTTGTGAAACTCAGAGCAGCATGACGGAGTACTATATATTCTAGCTGAATGGCCTTGACCACCACCGAGTTTCGCAAACAACTACGCATTTTTACAAAAGGAGACTCGCATATGTTCAGACTATGGGCCAAAATTTTTAAAGACAATCACCTGCTTCGCGACACCGTTATTGAAGACCCTTCTGAAGATACCCGCACCCACAAGGTGTTTCATGCCTTGGACGAGGTGTGCTATCAGTTTGATTTAGGTAAGCCGCTTTGGCTGGATGTCACTGTGCAGGATTTCAAACGCCATGCAAAAGCCAGATTTTATCAAGATAATTTTGTGGAATCTATCGATTTTGATTATTTAGAAATTCAGATTATTGAAGAATAGATGCGTCAAAAGTTCTTCTGCGAGTACGAGAGCTTTATAAAGCTCTCACTCGAATATAAGAACATTTTACACATTTGCTAAGAGACGCCCGGGTTCACGACAGGGCATAGTGAGGTGAACCCGGGACTTTTTTATTGTCTTTCAGTAAATTCCATAGTTGTTTTCATGGTAAAGGTTGTGCCATACGCAGCACTTTGTACCACTACCGCATAATCAATCTGATTCTCTTCATTCATGACAGGTACCAGTTCTGTAGTGATTTCCTTGTCGCTGGTGAGTTTCATCAGGTAATCATTTGTCAATTGACTTATAGTATGCTTGTCTTCCCCCTTTTGGGTATCATTTCGCGCAAAGAAGAGACGGGACATCCACGGAATGGCCTCTGTAGCTTGGGCGATGTCTTCTATCACAAGGGTGGTGTCTGTAAGCGTCAGGGTACGTTCCCAATGGTAAGCAATGCCCTCATGACTTACGTCGCTGGCAAGTAGTACTATGCCATTTTCTGCGTCAAAGTGTTTTACCATTGGTTTTATATGAACTTTTCTATCATCAAAGTCAGGGCAGTAAATGACATTGTGCATTTTACTTTCCATCAGAGTTAAATACAATTCCCATCTATCATAGTTGCAGACGCCGCTGTCTACCAACACAGGGGCATTATCATAGAATAACAAAAGCTGCGGGCGGCCTGCATGTTGATGCCCTCCCAAATACTCCATAGCATCTGCAAAAAGCGTAAAAGGCCCTTTACGCAAAATTGCCATTTGGCTGTCCGGCAACAGTATGCTTTTCTTTTCTCTCGGGAAATCAAGCTCAATCAATTCCTCTGCACGCTTTATATCTGCCATAGCATCCATGCCATAGGAATCTGACAAACGCAGGGTACGGCCTGCCGGAGACATACACTGGTAAACCCACTCGTATTGTTTTATGACGCTTTCCCGCAATCCTTTAATAGAATCAAGACCGTTATTTTCCAATAAAAGCAACGCTTCCAGGTACAGCCTTACGATGAAATGATTGTAACTTGGGCTGTCTTCGTTGCTTCCGCCATCTTTATAAATGGCTCTTTTTAAATTCATTTCTACAGTGTCCCGACCAATTTTGATGATTTCAGCTGTATTTTCAAATTCGGGAAACATAACCCCTGCCATGATCAGTACTACCCCAATTTGCAGTACATGATTCTGAGCATGATTTCTGGCCAGTCTGTCCAAAGCTTCCACATACATATGATGTACATGCAGCTCTATAAAATCATACAGATACTTCCACTCCTCCTTGGTAAAAGGTGCGTCCTGCAGCATAAACAATCCGTGCAGCAAAGACATGGTGCGCCATGCCACCTGCATATCCCTCCATACCATATCCGTCTGTAAATAATGTATTTCCGGAATAAATTCCTGATAAGGATGGGCTTCATCCCAGGCTTTTACCAGCTTCATCCAGGCATCGGCATACTTTCTGTCACCGGTTTTCAGAAACTGATGGGCTAACGGTATTGTCATATAAAGGCGCTGAGGCCAAATCTGCCATTCATATTTTTTCTTGAAATCAGTCCCCTCTATGTAGGCAAAAGAACGTTCCCAATTAAACTTACCCTTGTGAGTAAATTCCTCAAACAATTTACCTGAGCAGGTCAGCTCCAAAATATGATCACCATCTGCAGAACCAAAACGGTCATTCATCAGATTAAAAGCACCCCCATCCAGCATAAAATATGGAAAAATCGGTTCTGCAATCAACTTTTCGCGGGGATATGGATAGTGTGCAATATTTTCCGTTCCGAATAATTCTTTGCCGAAAGGCTTTTTAAATTCTGTACCTGTTTGTAGAATCATACCATGTTCCTCCTATGAGCCTGTAACTTTTATTTTATTTGTATTGCAAATTCTTCCGGTTGCTCCATGCATCTTCTGCATCATATCGATGTTTTAACAAATTGTACAAAAGTACCTCTGTTTCAATTGTACTTATTCAATGCCGGATACTATCATTTTAATAAATTTCCCCCAAAACACAATTGACAGCAGAAACACAAAATTGTACAATAGAACCATTAAGGAGCAAACTTATGTTAAGAGATACCGCATTTACTTCTACCGGCACACAGCCTTTACTTCCCTCTCCCTATGTGACCATTCATGCCTTCGAACGCGGTCCCGGTTATGTATTGGAGAAACATACCCACACCGACATTTGGCATTTAAATTTTGTTATGGACGGGTCTGTTACAGTGGATATAGGCGAGGAGCAATTCACCATATATAAAAATCAAATTTTCATCGTGCCTTCCGGTCTGCCTCACAAGCTTTTCTCAGCCAAAGGCTACAAGCAGGTAGGCGCAGATATGATATGCAAGGAGGACACTCGTGGCATTGCTCAATTACTGCAAACACATTTTGGTCAGGCATTTACGGTTGTTGGTGTCAATTCCCCTTTTGAAAGCTTTGACCAGGCCATCGAGCTTTTAAGAGTCCCCATTCCCCTTCATATAGCACGTATCAGCATTTTGATGGAACAAGTGATTTTAGATGCCCTTGAACAGAAAATTACAGAAGAGCAGCATTTTTCTGTCCGGCTTTCCCAAATCATTTCCGAAAACAACCCATATTCCCTGACACTAAAGGACGTCTGCCGACTCACTAATTATTCCAAAACCCATGTAGAACGCCTTGCCAAAAAGGAGCTTCATTGTGGCATTACAGAATATTTGAATCGTATAAAATTGGATCATATTTGTGTGTTACTCCGGGAAACAGATCTGAATGTGACAGAAATTGCTGAGCGAGTAGGGCTTTATGATGCAAGCCATTTGATTACATTTTTTAAGAGACATATGGGAACTACCCCGGGAGCATATAGACGCAGCTCCAGGAAGTAAATGTGTTACCCTATATAAAAAGGCAGATGCGTCAATGCACCTGCCTTAATTTACCTTTACTCTTGTATATAGTTCTTTCTGATAAGGTATGCCTTATATGTGATTGTACATAAGATTATGCTTCATATCCGTTTGGATTCTGGCTCTGCCATCTCCATGCATCTTCACACATCTCTCGGATACCAAACTGTGCTTCCCAGCCCAGCTCTTCCTTGGCCTTGGCAGGGTCTGCATAGCAAGCGGCGATATCTCCCGGTCTTCTATCTTTGATGGCATACGGAACCTTCACACCTGTAGCAGCTTCAAAGTTCTTTACCACATCCAATACGCTGTAGCCGGTGCCGGTACCTAAGTTATAAACCTTTAAGCCCGGATTCTGAGCAATCTTCTCCAATGCCTTTACATGGCCCAAAGCCAGGTCCACTACATGGATATAATCACGTACACCGGTACCGTCATGGGTATCATAATCATTACCGAAAATGCCTAATTCTGCACGCTTTCCTACTGCAACCTGTGTGATATAAGGCATCAGATTGTTCGGGATGCCATTTGGATTCTCACCGATAGTACCGCTCTTATGCGCACCGATCGGATTGAAATATCTGAGCAAGATCACATTCCATTCCGGATCTGCCTTCTGGATATCCCCTAAAATCTGCTCTAACATCGACTTGGTCCAGCCGTATGGATTGGTGCAGGTACCCTTCGGGCACTCCTCGGTAATCGGAATAATAGCCGGATCACCGTAAACAGTAGCAGAGGAAGAGAAGATAATATTCTTGCAGCCATGCTGTCTCATCACATCTACTAATACTAATGTACCTGCGATATTATTTTGATAATATTCCCAAGGCTTGGCAACGCTTTCACCTACTGCTTTTAAACCTGCAAAATGAATACAAGCGGTAATATCTTCCTTTGCAAAAATCTCTTCCAAAGCCTCTCTGTCCAGGATATCAGCCTTATAAAATGTCACCGGTTTACCGGTAATAGCACTGACTCTCTCTAAAGACTTCTGGCTGGAATTACTTAAATTATCTACTACTACTACTTCATAGCCTCTGTTCTGAAGCTCTACCACTGTATGGCTGCCGATAAATCCGGCACCACCTGTTACTAAAATTGACATATCTGAATCCTCCTGGCACACAAATATTCTTCCGGCCCCCCGGCATCCGGTTCTTCACACACTTCGTTCCCGGGGCAACCCCACTTTTCCCCTCTATGACTATAGTTCAATACCATTTTCAAGGCACAATGCACGCGCACTTTCTACGCTGTCTATACCGGTTTTATTCTTAATCGGTGCAAATTCTTTATTGCGCACCACCTCAAACGGAAGACAGGTATCTAACTGATGAATCATATCTAACACCAGAGTTTCAAACTTGTAACCATTTGGTGCCTCCGGCTTTATGAATTCTCCGTTTTCATTTATATATGGAATCTTCTTTTCCACCACATGTACAGGCATTTCACCGCTAAAAATAGTCTCCAATGCATTTACATTAAATAAGTAATTGAGAATAACACCAAAATTATATGCCGGCTGGCCCTTTGCATCCTTGGCATTCATCAACTCCTCTGTGAGCTCGTAATACTCCACGATGCTAGGTCTGCCATCTTCCAGACACATTACACCTACCTTCTCATCCGGCGCATTCTTGCGAACCACCTTAGCACCCACACTGGCGCCTGCATCTATAGTCGCTCCTACAAATACCGGATCGGCAATACGTTGCAGCACATTGTCCACAGCAAAAATATTTATCCATTCAATACCTTCTTTATGTATCAAATCCATCAATCCGGCTGCTTGTATACTGGTAAACCAGCCACCGTTACCATTCGGTGATGTAGAAATCTTGGACTTACTTTCCATATATACATGACCGTCATAATCTGTAGCCGGTGCCATCTCCTGGATAAAGAAATGGATAAACTCAGGCTTATAACCGAAATAGTCCTTTTCCGCCAAAAACTCACGGGTAATCTGGTCGTTTTTGTCACTGGTCATAATAAATAAGTGAATATATGTACTGGTAGCCCTTACCACGTCCATGAGATTTTCAAAAAGTCTCTGGAAAATAAATACTTCCTTAGTCAGGCCAATATTATACATACCCTTTGGATCATCAGAACCCAATCTGGTACCCATGCCGCCTGCCAATAATACAGCACCTACCTTGCCATTCTGTATGGCTCTCTCACCGATTGCCCGGAAGGTATCCTTCTTTGCTTCAATCTCTGAAAGTTCCATAGCAGCAAGTGGAGTGATCACTCCCTTTTCTACAGCAAGTGTTTCTCTTTTGCAATATTCTATCACAGAGAAATCGGTAGCTCCGATCTGCGCAAGCAGAGCCTCTTTATCTGCCTCAGAAAGCTCCTCGTAACATTTTAAAACATGCCGCTGATCTGCTGCTTCCAGCTTTGCATATGCTTCCCGGTAATTCATGTATACCTCCTTATTTTCAGTGTATAACTCTTTTCTGAAATTTTATTGTATCATGTTCCAGTGTTATTTTCAAGAGAATTGGAATATTTTGTGTGTTTAACTGATCCCCTAAGAATTTTCCTTATCCTGCTTCCCGGTATTCCCCGGCAGCTGGGCCAATATAATGGCAACGAACATAATGGCGCAACCTATAATTTCCCTGACAGACAGCTTCTGGTGTAATATCGCCCAACCTGCCAGCACGGAAATTACGCTCTCCAAACTTAAAATCAGGGACGCCACCGTAGGATTCATGCCCTTCTGCCCAATGATCTGCAGTGTGTACGCCACGCCGCAGGACATGATCCCGGCATAGGCAATAGGTAATCTCGCTTCCCAGATCTTGCTAAGCTCCGGCATCTCTATAAAAAAGGCAAGCACTGTACATATAACACCACACACAAAAAACTGTATGCAGGACAGTTTGACACCGTCACACTTTGGAGCAAAGTAGTCAATTACAAGAATATGTATTGCAAAAACCAAAGCACATACTATCATATAAATATCAGCGTTTTCCAAACGAAAGCCATCCTTGATACTCAACAAATACAATCCTACTGCTGCTAACAAAATGCTGATACCTATATAAGAATTGCACTTCTTACCGATAAAAATCCCCAAAACCGGTACCAAGATGATATACATAGCGGTAAGAAACCCGGCTTTGCCTACTGTAGTATACTGAAGTCCTACTTGCTGCACTGTAGATGCTACGCACAGACACAGACCACATAATATACCGCCCTTTATAAGTGTTTTACGTTCCTCTGCTTTTGTATTTCTCCTCTCTTCCAAGCCCCCCTCCTCTTTTTTGCGGTTGCCCGCAAACCAGATCACAGGAAGAAGCACCAGAGCTCCCAATAGGCTCCTCACTCCATTAAAAGTGAAAGGTCCCACATATTCCAATCCCATACTTTGAGCCACAAAGGCTATTCCCCAGATGGTTGCTGTCAATAATAACATAATGGGACTCTTCCAATTTCTTCTCGTCTCCATCACCGTATTTTCCTTCTCCATTTATTCCTTATTTATCTTTAGCAAGTGCCCTTAAAAGCGGTTGATAAATCACTGTAAATATCACTGTAAATATTACTGTAAAAATCTCTTTCCCAAAGCAATCACGCCGGCTTTTGTAAGTGTCACGTTGCTGGTTGTGGGATTGATGGCAATCCCTGTGGCATTTCCCTTTTTGAGCATCTCTGCCAAAACCTGAAAAGGCAAAAGCATCACCGGACACTTCTGTCCCCGCATAAATTTACTCAGCTGAGCAGCATCCGTAAATAACGGAAAGAACACCTCTTCTTTGTCATTTTTAAGCATCATCACCGCACGCTTATCGCTACCCTCACCGGCTTCTGCATCCTTTACAGGCACCAAAAATCCTGCCCTGGCAATGTTAGCACTGGTTTCCTCTTCTAATGCTGCCAGATTCTTCTTTTCCGCCGGTGCCACCGGCCTGCGTGCTTCCTGCATAAAGTAAAGCATGGACAAGTGAAGGCTGGCATTCTCTACCGGTCTTTTCCCATCCGGCATACTCTGATAGTCAGGATACTGCAAAAACTCCGTCAGCTGCACCATGAACCTATCACCGCCCTGCTCCGTTGGAAGCACAAAAAGAATTGCATTTACCCCTGTCAGACGAAGCTCTGCAAAAAAAGGCAATACCTCCTTTTCCTTACAGTTTACTACAACTGCAGGCTGCTTTTCTTCACAAAGCAACTTTGCCTTTTCCAGGGCCTCTTCTTCCTTTAAATAAACATATATAAAATCATCCATGGTCTCCTCATGGCAAAATATCATAGGCATTCTGGTAGTCTGTGCAAAGATCACGCTGATACTCTTTATTCCCGGAATCTTTTTCAAAAAATCCTGCTTGGTCATCACTGCTTCCTTTCTGATACGATATAATTTAGGCGGTTGCGAAACTCGGTTGTTACGGCCGGTTGCCGACGAGTTTCACATACATTCTTTATCATCATAACATATCCAGCCCACACTTGCACGTTATTTTTTATATCGTGCAGTAATATCACTTGTAAACTTTTGTCGAAAACGCTACACTGATTATATAACAAACATATCACACTACCAAGAAAGCGAGGATTTACTTATGTTTCACACCAACAAAAGCTCTAACAGCTATCGCTATCAGGACGAAATACCTCCTGAACCAAAAGCTAATTCCTATCCGGGCAGATTTTTTAAAGGCTTGGGCGGTGCAGGCATCGGAATTGCTGCACTGATTGTAGTTGCTGTTTTAGCATTGAATTCTTTTTACACCATTAACGAGCAAGAACAGGCTGTGCTTATTACCTTAGGACAAGCTTCCAGCGTCACCACGCCGGGTCTTCATTTCAAGATTCCTTTCGTACAAAAGGTCATCAAAGTAGACACTACCATTCAAGGCTTTTCCATCGGTTATGATGATACCGGAAATTATGCAGTTGAAGCCGAGTCTCTTATGATTACCAGTGATTACAATTTTGTAAATGTGGACTTTTTCGTAGAATATCGTTTTTCCGATCCGGTAAAGGCTGTTTTTTCTTCCAGCGAACCGGTACAGATTTTACGAAATATTTGCCAGGGCAGCATCCGTACTGTCATCGGCAGTTTCCCTGTAGACGAGGTACTGACCACCGGTAAAAACGAAATTCAGGCAGCTATTAAGGAAATGATCATGGCCCGATTAGAAGCACAGGATCTGGGTATTCAGCTTGTAAATATAACCATCCAGGACTCCGAGCCTCCTACATCAGAAGTTATGGAAGCCTTTAAAGCCGTAGAAACTGCCAAGCAGGGCAAGGAAACAGCCATAAACAACGCCAATAAATACCGCAACGAAAAGCTTCCTGAAGCTGAAGCCAACGCCGACGCCATTATCAAATCCGCAGAAGCCAGCAAAACGGAGCGTGTAAACGAAGCGATTGCTCAGGTAGCACGTTTCAATGCTATGTATGAGGAATACATCAAAAATCCGGAAATTACTAAGGAGCGTATGTTCTTTGAGGCTATGGAGGAAGTACTTCCGGGACTGAAAGTGATCATCGAAAGCCCGACAGGAGACGTACAGACCTTCTACCCGATTGAATCCTTTGCAACCATTGACACCCCAAACAGCAGCTCTGCTGCTAATAATTAAGGAGGAGCAGCCATGAAGAAATTTACCAAATTATTACTTGTTATTGCCATTTTAGCATTTCTGATCAGCGGCTCCTGCCTGGTAGTTACTCAGGAAAATGAATATTCTCTTGTTCGTCAGTTCGGTAAGATTGACCACGTAGTAACAGAGGCCGGCGTAAGCTTTAAGATACCTTTTTTACAGTCCGTTGACAAGCTTCCAAAGCAGACCCTGCTTTACGATTTGACTCCA
The DNA here is from genome assembly GCA_045646695.1 of Lachnospiraceae bacterium. Taxonomy (GTDB): domain Bacteria; phylum Bacillota; class Clostridia; order Lachnospirales; family Lachnospiraceae; genus RGIG6307. The sequence continues at coordinate 90,337 of JAZRLF010000083.1, read as the reverse complement.
AGCGACGTCATTACTGCTGACAAGAAAACTATGATTTCCGACAGCTACATTTTATGGCAGATAGATGACCCATTAAAATTTGCCCAGTCCTTAAATTCTTCTGTAGCTAATGCAGAAACCCGCCTGGACAATATTGTTTATAACGCTACCAAAAACATTATTTCCAGTATGACCCAGGACGAAGTCATCAGCAGCCGTGACGGCGAACTTTCCGAAGCAGTACTTTCAAATATCGGCAGCTCCTTAGACAACTATGGCATCACCCTTTTAAGCTTTGAGTTAAAACAGTTAGATTTACCAAGCGACAATAAAACTGCCGTGTATGAGCGTATGATTTCCGAGCGCGACAATATCGCAGCAACTTATACCGCAGAGGGTTCCGCAGAGGCCCGGATTATCCGCAACACCACCGATGCAGAGATTACCGTTTTGCTTTCTGAGGCAGAAAAGAACGCGGAAATTCTGATTGCAGAAGGTGAAGCTGAGTACATGCGCATTCTTTCCGAGGCATATAATGATGCTTCTAAGGCTGATTTCTATTCCTTTGTACGTAGTTTGGACGCGGTAAAGGCGACTATGACCGGGGATAATAAGACTATTATGCTGTCTCCGGAATCACCTATTGCGGAGATTTTCTATGGAAGGTAAGGGAGGGGCTTTCCTGTAGAATGATAAAATAATCCCAGACAATAATATCGCCGGAAAACACGCTCATCGCGAATCGTTTTCCGGCGATATTATTGTCTGGGATTATTTTATCATTCTACGGGAAAGGCGCTGAGGGATAGGGTATTTGGGATCCTTGGGATGCTTTGGGTTAAAGTGTGCATGGAGTGCATTAAGGAATCTGTGTCTGTAGTAGAACCTATCGCAATATCTAAGCCCTTCTCTGACAGTTGCAGCAATGTCATCTTTACTTCCGGAAAAACAATTCTCTCTGAAAATAATGACTGAATCATTGGTTTTACTTCTTCTGCCGGGTCTGCATCAATCCCATATTTAACAAATGTTTCAGCCAGACTTAATTCAAATAGCTTCTTTTCATTGATAAACTCAGCAGCATTCATCATTTCCCTTTTGGCTTTTTTCCAGTCAGAATAAAAACTTTTTGCATCAACGCAGACGTCGACATTAGAAAGAATCTGTTTCATCGCTTTTATAGAACCATTGCCTGTATCAATCAATGTACCAAAACAATCAAAAATAATATGCTTCATATTCTTTTTCATATCGCTCCACTGGTAATAATTATTGTAAAATTAATTCTAGCACAAAATGGTGCTTTCTTCTAGATATTAATTTCTTTGTTTACATATCATTACCTTGATATAAAAATGCGTTCCTTATCGCATTGCAATATGCATATTTTCCCTATTTTAGGTCATTTTGTGCATATTCCATTTTGGCTGTGATGGCACCCTCTATGTCATTGCCGCTCATTCTATATGCTCATATGCACTTTTTCCCTATTTTAGGTCGTTTTGTGCATATTATATTTTTAGTTGCAATAATAATCTATAAATATATTTATATCTATCCCAATAGCCACACCCAACTCTGTCTCTCCCAACCTCAGGATGTGATACTTGTATAAAGCGAAAATAAAACATAGGCAGAAAACAAATCGCGATGAGCGTGTTTTCTGCCTATATTTTATTTCTTTTTATACAAGCGCCACATCCTGCGCAATCCTCTTCATCAAACCTTCAAATCCTAATCATAAATCCCCAAAAACAATTCCTCATTAAAATAAATCTGATAACCATGCAGAGTATCTTTCAGTTCATACCCACTGGCAGACAAATCCCCTACGCACTCCTTATCCTCCGAGAGCACCACGTACATGCAGTTATACAAAGCCGTTGTCTCGCCCAGCAATTCTCCATCCAGGCTTTCTGCTTCCATAATCTTGTATAACGGATGCGGCATTCCCAAATCCGGCATCAGTACATTACGTCCATAAGGCATACAGATGGTAGCATCATACTGTCTCACGTACTGCATCAGTTCCATTGGAAATACTGCCATCACTTCCCGCCCTTCGGCATGTATTAAGTCGCATATATCCACGATATGCTCAGGTACATGGTATATATTCTCCGCCCTGGAATAACGCCAGTTATTGTAAACAAAATCCCCGGAGAGTATCAGTACAGCCGCCAGTGCCAGTCCGATCAGCAGCTTATATTTGCCCTGATACCAATGATACAGCTGCACAGCCCCATAACCAATCACCAGTGTCATAGGTAACATCCAGAAAAATCGATAATACAATTCTTCATCTATCACTTCCGCCACCAGCTCATAGGTAAAAGGCAACAGCAATACGCCTATCCACAGAGCCGGTAAATAGACCAGTAAAATGCGTTTAAATTTCTCTTTTTCCCAGAAAAACAGAAAAATAACTGCACACACATATAATGCTAACAGCATACCGCTGCCGCTGATATTTTGCCAAACTCCGAATGCTGTATCCTGCATGTACTCCTCCCATCTGTGTTCTATCATTCACCGCAAATTTAACAAATACAAACTCCTAAAAGCCCCTGCGCAGAAATACATATTACTTCATACGCCGGAACACCGGTCACTCCTGACCTTTATTTATAAATTAAACAAATACAATATTGCAAATATTACCCCCGGTACCGCACTCAATGCGCCTGCCCACAACAGGCTCCATTTACGATATCCCACAGCCAGTAACAGTAATGCACTGGCCCAAAGCAGTATAACCAGACTGCCGCCCAGGGTACTGCCAAGGCAGCCTGTCAGGATTATCATGATGGCTAACAGGTAGTACTCAGCCGAAATTTTTTTCTGTTCTTCCAGTCTACGACCTATCTGAAGAAGCAGACATATCATTGCCGGAAATACCAAGCCGGCCACCAGTGCCTTACCTTGCCTTGTTCGTAATAGCAAAAAGCTCTCGGCCGTGTGACTGGAGGTATTGCCCCAAATATATAAAATCGCCACAAATATCAAGAAAAGCAACCTTTTTACGCGATTTTCTCCAAAAAGTACCCGGCCTGCCCGCGCATAAATCACATAGCTCATGGTTACCATCACCAGGCCTAAAATCACGTGCCCGATAATCAAGGTATGTACACCGCTGATCTTAGAAAGAAATGCAATCCAGATAGGAAACGGTGCCAGTGCATACCGGTAAGTCAGTTCTGTATTGCCAAAGGCATATACATTGACGGTATACATACAGTCTGAGCTTTCTGCCACATTGGCTATTGCCATATAATAAGCATCATCACCATCATTTACCGCCAAAAAAATCATAGCAAGCATCTGCGCCAGCCACAATACTGCAAATATGGCAGCCAGAATTATTTCTTTCTTTGTCCACATGCTTTTGCTTTTTTCAATGGCTTTGTCCTCTTTTATCCACATTCTGCCAAGGTGCCATCCTTCAATAGCACCGGTGTTCCATATGGTCATTAAGGTAGCTATCAAGCCGCTCACAGCAGCACAAACAGCAACTGCCATGTATACACGAGTCACTTGTGCGAGACTGCCTTCCTTTAATATAAAATACACCGATACCACCTGAAAAATGGCCCACAAATAAAATTGTCCCCAGAGCCACTGTGCAGATAATGACATATTATTATTTTTGACTGTGCGGAACAGACCGCCCGCGCAGAATGGCAATAGTATCAGCCATCCGCATAAAATCACATAGCCCATGTAGACTTCCTTTCTACTACTATCACTTATTTAGTGAAATCATGTGTGCTGTTGAAGCAATATATATTGCTCCAGCCACATTCACAGATTTCCCAAAATATTTATATTTCTACGGCTCCACCAAATATATCACATCTCCATAGGGTTCTCCTCGATACAGCAAGGTGGCACGATTGCCGCCAAAAACTTCCATAACTTGACTCAACTGTTCTTTGCCGTTTTCTTCACCGGGATATTTGATCAGAGCAATGTAGCCTTCCTCTGTTATCATAGTTCGTGCTTCATCCATGGCTGCCAGCTCTTCGCTTTTTACCAGCATAGTCTGGCTATATCGCTCCATTTCCATGATATTTTCATAAAAACTGAGTCCCGGATAGAGGCAAACACAAGGATACTGCGTATACGTATCTGCTACCGCCAATTGCGCCTTATAACCGGTATATAAATACTGGTGCTGTCCGCCCAAGTGAATATTTTGAAAAATCACCAAGAAAACTGCCACACCCACAACTGCACAATCACGTAATGTCATGGCATGCTTACACTTCTTTACTCCGGCAGTTATATTTTCCTGACATATATCTATGCTTTGTTGCTTGTACGTCATAGCACAATCCCAAAGCCACACTATCACCAGTGCGGTAATCGGGAATATAGCCATAATATAACGATCCACAAAATAAGGTGACATCTTTGCTGCCAGCATGAAATAAACCAATGCCGGAATCCCACACATAACAAACGGCCACCATGCATTCTTCTCCTGCCGTCTGATTAGGAGCAGGCACACACCCGGTACCAACAAAGCCAACACAAGGAACAACCCACTGCCGGTTACATTTTCTCCCAAAATTTCTCCAAAAGCAACTAATCTCTTTAAAAATGTGCCTAAGCCACTCTCCCACTGTCCCAACGCTTCTGTTCCACGACTGGAAAAAAGCACATCGCTGATTGCAAATGGAAAACCACAAATACCGATTACAGCAGCCGTCACCATGGTCCGGATGTAAGCCCACATCTCCTGCAGACGCTTATCCTTTGCCAACAAAATAACAGTCACTGCAGCCAAAGGCAGAATAAAGAATAAACCAAAATACTGCGTCCAAAATGACAACACTGTCAAAATTAGAATTCCCACGCTGCCAATCCACTTGATCTTTCCGGTGCGGACATTTCTCCGAGCAAAACTATCCCACTTTTTCTCTGCTTCGCTGCCCCGAGACACCAAAATATTGTCTTCCTGTGCTGCTGCATCACGCTGTTCTGCATACACTGCCCGTCTTCCGGCATATTTACGCAGATGTAAATACATTATCCACACCGTCCACAGCGTCAAAAGCCCATACATTCGCACCCAAATCGCCGTGCCTACCGCTCCCATGGAAAATCCGTACAAAATCATCAGTGCCAACACACTGGCTTTCCTCTTAAATATCATATCTCCGATCAATCCAAGCAGCCACAGCACACCTGCTACTGCCACTAGATTGATAAAGCATCCGACCCACGCACTGATTTCCCCTTTAAACAGTGAGCTCATCAAATGCAGCACCATAAAGTAGAGCGGAGGATGATTATCATCTATTGCATTATAATACGCGCTAAGCAAATTATAATCGTCATCCTTATCACACTGCAGATAATCTTGAAACATCTCCCCGGAAATCCACACCGGTGCCTCATATACCTGCGCCTTATAACTTGCCAAAATACCGCTGCCTCTGTTTTGCAGTGTATCTTTTATCAAAAAGCTCACATTAGAAAGGGTTTCTCCCAGAGTCTCCCCTTCCACATATTCTTCCATAAATCTGGCCAGTCGTCTTTCCGGCTCCGTAGGCAAAATCCATGGATTATATTCTGCATTGGCCAACTGATAGGCCAAAATTTCATCCATATGATAGCCTTCCTTACGGCTAATGTAAGTACACAAAAAGAGCATGGACAGAAGAACTACCAACATACGCAAACCATATTTTTTTCCCAGGTTAAAAATTCTCTCTATCATATGCTCTCTCTATTCTTTCTTATAGTTTCACGAATCGCTTTCATCCATACATATCTTGCATCATTCAGCACGATATGCCAGAAATTCTGCCTGACAATCAAAATGAAGCACCACATAAGCTTCATTTTCAAAAATCACTTCCTGCTTCTCTAACATGCTCCACTCTTCCAACTCTGCAAGTTCCTCTTTTGCTGCTATCAGGAAAATCTTACCTTCCTTAGGCTCATAACTGGAAACCTTGGATGACCACTTGAAATCCCCCATGGTCTCCAAAGACCAAAGATTTGCCATCTCCAGCGCCCCATCTGACACTTCTGTCATAATGTTGCTGTTCCAATAGCTGGCATATCCAAAGGTATATCCCTCCTGAACCAGATATTCTGCCATTTCATATCGTTCTGCATTCTTATCATTGGTGATAAATGAATAGCTGGTTTTCAGTCCGGCCAAAGCCAAACTTGCCCCCAAAATGAGACACACGGCCACTCTGTCAAAAGCCAAACCTTCCCATTCCATGAAAATGGCTAATACCAGCAAAAAGAAAATCACAATTGGTATATAATAACGGTCCACCATGGTACTGGTAGTAAATACAAATACAAATATATGCAGTACAAAATTTACTCCTGCAAACAGCACCGCAAATCTACGGTGATTCTGCTCCACCGACTCTACAAGAGCTGTACTCTGTACACCACTGTAGCGCAGACACTTTACCCACACAAAGCCCAGTACTGCAATCATTACAAAAGCCAGAATGGTAATCGCCCCCCGCAGAGACAAAAACGGCTTATTCTCAATATAACCAAACATCTGCAGCAGCTCACCCAGAGCATTCTGCACGCGGTCCCAAAATTCTCCCTCATGTACAACAATAAAATTGGTAGTATCATAGGTCTGGAACTGATAAATCTTACTGATACGCAATGCATTGATCAGGTAACCGATTCCACCCAAAATAACACCGGCCAGTCCTACAAAGAAATACCTCATTTGCTCGGTTCCAAGCAAGCTGCCCAGGCTCTCCCTGCCGGGCTCCTGTCGGAATGCCTGAAATCCTCCGCTGCGGATTACAAATACAAAGCCGGTAAGCAAGAGAGGCACCAGCAAATCCAATAAGTATCTGACACCGGAAATGCCCAAAATCACACACAATACAGCATATAGCACACTGTATACCATAAGCTTCCATAATGCCCTCTTAGGCCCTGCTGCAATTGCCGTTGTTTCAGATTGACATTGTAAATTTCCGGTCTGCTTCCACAAGCCCATATCTCTGTCACACAACCGTAAGAAAAGTCCAAAAGTAACAAAGCACAAAATCACATGAGACATATACGTATTGCCCATCTGCAAATGGGTCATCACCGCCTCTGACACCGGCACCAGCAACGCCAGTGCACACAGCCGGACATTTCGCTTTTTAATGCACAATGGCTTACACGCAAAATAAAAGCTTGCCAGCATCATAATATAAAATACCACATTGGTAATCACACGTATGGTCTGCCAGTCTTCAAAAATATGGTGCAGAGGCACCATGATCAACTGAGTATACAGCACACGAAATTCCGTGGAATAATACCAGTCAGGAGTAGCGATCAAATGTCCCTCCTCTGCCAAAAGCTCAGAAAAGATCATCTCCGCTGCCATATCGGAATTGATCCAATGGCTGCCCCAGCATATGTTTACCACTATTAAGATCAAAAATGCACCGGCTATGGCGATTACACTCACATAATCCAGACAATTTTTCTTCCGTTGATTCATCACATTCTCCATTCTGTTGTTTTTAGGCCAACCTACTGTTTGCGTTCAAACAGCTATGCTAATTTGCAATATCTGTGCTAATCTCAAATAACTGTGATCGATTTTTAATAACTCTTTTCTGTCAAAGAACTATATTCTATCTCTTCCACGACATTAGTCATCTATTGTCTTTGTTAAGAAACAATAGAATACATATTGGTCCATACCCAAGCATCATTGGCAGCAGGGCTAACTTATAATCATAAACCCCTGCTCCCTTGAGTGCAAGCAAAGCTCCAAAAAGCCCCAGAAAACAGAGTGCAGGAAGCCATATGCGTACCTGTAACCGGCGTTGCTTCCATGCCATTGCCCCCAGTATGATCACCGATAAGCCCAAACCAATTAACCATAATTTGTAACATATATTACTGTAGGCTGTGGCCAAAACAGGCATCTGCCCCGTAAACTGCTGATAATTCCAGCTAGTCATACCTTTCACCTGACCATCCCGCCACGTACCATATGTCATAAGCGGCATTGCATAACTAATGGTATCCTCTGCAAAACTGATCAGATTGTCCTTTGTAGCTGTCTCCAACCCCAGCAATCCTAACTCTACATAAATTTCGGCTGCCCGCTCCTTACCGTATCGAGCCTCCAGCACAGGCCCCATTTCATTCTGAACCTTATAAGGATAACGACCAAACATGTCCAGTTCCGCTCCGGTAAAACAGGTCTCGATCTCTTCCGGCATGTAGATCATATACTTCTCGCTCAAAATCGGTCCTGCTGTTCTTTGAAAGAAAATAGCCTGTGGTGTATTCTGTATACGTCCGTAAAATCCTGTTCTCTCTGTACCGTGATAAATCGCCAGATTACATACTACAATGCCTGCACAAATCAACAGTGTAATCAAGCACATAATCCCCTTATGTGTGCTTTTATAAAACTGCAGCCCTGCTGCCCAGATCAGAAACAGCGTACCAACCCATATATACCCCCTGGTAAGTTGACACAAAATCGTAAAACTGCACAAAAGTACCGCCCACTCTCCAAGCATTAGCGGTCTTCGCTGCACCGCCCCCTTGACTATCTCTAAAAGCATAAGAACCATACAGCATAAAGCCAGAGAATGAGGCAATATAGATACATGTACCTGAGCCACAAAAGGTATGGTATTTAACCACAGCGCACAAGCTGCCGCCAGAATCTTTTTTTCTGTGAAGGTACATATAAAATGATACACGCAAAACAAACCTGCTATTATCTGAAGCAGATAGATGGGGATAAAATAAAACTCACCTAAAAGACTGTAACAAACCTTCACAAGTACCGGATACAAAAGTCCCGTATATTCATCCATGACAAACTGCTCTGTCATTTCCAGATATATCAAGGTGTCCCGAAACTGTGGTACCACCATAAAATGATTGCCTATATAGTATACTCCCAGTACAATCTGCAGACCCACAAAGCCCCACAGAAAGCCCCGCAAAACAGGCCAAAAACCATTGATCACTCTCTTCATAAACCAAACTGCCTATGCATAAAATTCTTTTACCTTGGAAATGATATAATCCACCTGCTCCTCTGTCAAACCATAATACATCGGCAAACGACAAAGTCTCTCGCTTTCCTTAGTGGTATATACATCTTCTCCGTAGAAACGGCCAAACTTCTTTCCGGCCGGCGCAGAATGCAGCGGAATATAATGGAAGACAGACCAGATTTCATTGTTTTTCAGGAAAGAAATCAATTCCGTGCGCTCCTCTAAATCCTTTGCCTTGATGTAAAACATATGGGCATTGTGTACACAGCCCTCCGGCACTACCGGAAGCGTAATCTTTCCGGCTGCTTCCAAGTCCTTCAGTCCTTCATAGTATTGATTCCATACACGCAATCTGGCCTCATTGATCTCATCAGCCATCTCTAACTGAGCATATAAATATGCGGCATTCATATCACTCGGCAAATAAGAAGATCCAAAATCTACCCAGGTATATTTGTCGATCTGACCACGATAAAATTTGCTGCGGTTAGTACCCTTCTCACGGATAATCTCCGCCTCCTCGATTTTCTCAGGGTTCTGAATCAATAAAGCGCCGCCCTCACCCATACTGTAATTTTTGGTTTCATGGAAGCTAAAGCAGCCATAATCCCCGATGGTGCCCAGTGCCTTTCCCTTATAAGTACTCATGATACCCTGAGCTGCATCCTCAATGACTATCAGATTATGTCTCCTTGCAATATCCATAATGGTATCCATTTCACAAGCCACACCTGCATAATGTACCGGTGCAATGGCCTTAGTCTTCTCGGTAATAGCAGCTTCAATCTTAGTTTCATCTATATTCATGGTATCAGGTCTGATATCTACAAAAACAACCGTTGCTCCTCTTGCCACAAAAGCATCCGCAGTAGATACAAAAGTATAGGACGGCAAAATCACCTCATCTCCGGGCTGAATACCCGCTAAAAGCGCTGCCATTTCCAAACCATGGGTACAAGAAGTGGTTAACAGGCACTTTTCTGTTCCTGTGCGTTCTTCGATCCACTGATTGCATTTTGCGGTAAACTGACCATCTCCGCAGATTTTCTGGTTGTCTATTGCAACTTTGATATATTCCATTTCTTTTCCTGTAAATGGAGGTACATTAAAATTAATCATAAAATCAATCCTTCCTTTCGTGGGCTTCACACATAGATAGCAATCCCGGCCTCAAATCGCTCTGCCTCTCACAGCATGGCCTGATGCTTATTCCAAAATGGCATACCCTGTATTGGTGAATGTACATGTATAATCATAATCCGTTATCATTGCTGCAAGCAGGTCAGCCTTGTAACCATACCGGGCCTCATAACTTGCTGCTACTTCTTTATCCTCTAACTGATTTGTTAGGAAATCGTAAAAATCAGCCCCAAAAATCATAACAGGACGATTATTTTCCATATTAGCGGCCACTTTAGCCAGTTCTGTCTCAAAAGTCTGATTGCTGTAGGATGCCAAATCCGGCCATGGACTCATGACAAAAGGCATGCGTAAATATCCGCTGAGTGCCGGTACATCCCCGAATAAAATCACACTTCTGCCGGTCAGCCCTGCTTCTGTTACATAGGCACCAAGTTCTTCCAATTCTGCGGCATTTTCTACAGTAGTCTCCATATAAGCTACCGCAGGAATATTGGTCACCACACTGTCTCGCGGAACACCATCTCGGAAAACAAATACATTACCGAACAACATACTTTGCAGACAAAGCATAAAAAGACACACGCCGGTCATTATGATAAACGGCCAGGAGGATATCTGCAGAGTATATTTCCCAAGCTTCCACTCCTTTACTCTGGCCATGCCCCAAATCTTACCCAGTGCATAGCACACAAACGGTACTACCAAAAACATATTATTGATGTTGGCATAAAGCTGATTGTTACTGCCCAAAGGGGTAATTCCGATGACCACAATTACAATAGCTGATAGGATCTTGTCCTTATCAGAAACCTTACGAGAGCAAATCAACCAAAGTCCCAAAAGCAAAGCAAGAATAATTGTCACTGCACTCCAATTAAAAATGGAGCCATAACCATCATAAGCCAGGCTGAACATTCCCTGTGCATAAAACCAACGCACCAGTATCATACAGCATACTCCATAGCCTGCAAGCTTCAGCTTCTGCAGTCTGCCGGGCCAAACCATATAGCCCAAAATCCCCAATCCTACACAGAAAGCCATGACAGCCACCCACCTGCCGCTGAATATATACGCCTGCAGAAGGTTATACAGCATACTGTAAAGAGTATAATCAGAAGCATCACCGGTCATTCCAAGGAGCCTTATAATTCCACTGACATACTCCCCAATACCATACTGCAGCCCAATCTGCACAAATATCACTGCAAGCCCCAGCACATAGCCCAGCAGGCACCAGCCGGTCTTTACAAAGTATTCCTTTAGCTTGTCCTTACGAATCAGACAGGCAAACCACACAGTTACAATCAAGGCTGCTTCTGCCAGATTGGGGAATCGCACCAATACATTGATCCCAAGACATCCCCCGGCCAAAACCAGATATATGCTGCTGTCCCGGATTAATCCCTGATACAATAACATAGCTCCCACCCCAAAAAACAGATAGGTGAGATAATTATATACACAGGTGGTAGGACACCAACATAGTGACATAGCCACCACTACCGCCACAAAAGCCACCACTTTCTTTAGGTTTATCACCTTTGTAAAAAATATAAAAGTCGTAACCCCCAAGAGTGCCGGTATCAAAGCCGTATAAATATTCAATCCAAGCAACGTATCTCCACCCGGCAGCTTAGTAAAAAAGTTTCCTAAAATGCTTGCCAGATACGTAGAAAAAATCCACATAGGATCCATGTCACTCATATACAAAAAATTACTGAAATGGTACCCGGTATCCGTTACATCAATCCCCTGATTGACATTTCTGAATGCATACAGAAATATCGCCAGAATAGCACCGACATAAAGGATTTTCCCGGTCCTTTTAGAATTCCATTGTTTCAAAGCTCCCTCCAGCTTCCTGCTCTACGCTTCCCCACGCAGGCACTTGTCCAATCTGTTAATCATAGGAAGAATCGGTGTGTGTGCAAGTAATTTACCGATTCCTCTAAACACCAGGCTGCGCAGCCAATCCAAAAACAGGCCTATACACAACACCAGCCCACATTTCCATATCAATGTTATTACCGTTACTATAATACTTTCTGCCGGGGTCACCTGAAGCCACTTCGTCCAGTTATATCCTACCAGCATATGCTCATGCAGCAGATATACACCAAACGTATAGGGTGCCACCTTTACTATAAACCGGTTTAGCAGGTTTTCCTTTGGTTTCCAATGCACAAATGTATAAAACAATGCCACTGAAGTAAATAAACAGAAAATATGATTATAATGCAGCGCAAAATCAATTCGCTCTCCAAAAGAATCTAACCAAAAATATACCTGTCGCATTACCAGTATGCTGCCCCAGATACAAACCGTTCCTGCCAGATAACTGACCAGACTCTTCTTGAAAGATGAAAAGAAAGGAATACCATACTTACGAATATATGCTGCAACCAAATACAGACATATAAGCCATATCGGTCCATACCCCGCATCATCATCTGTAAATACCAACGGCAGTACTGACTTTGGAAGTACCTGATACACCACCAACAATGTAGTAGCCGCAAAATGCTGTGTCCGGTTCATATGCTTCACTGCCAAGTTCAAAAAAGGCACAAAAAGCATCAATATCACATAGGAAGTCACAAACCAGTAATGCTTCATATGTACCGGAAATAAAAGCTTTAGCCAATCGTAGGTAGTAAATCCGGTCACATCTACCTGACCCAAAAGTACCAGCACCACAGGAATCAGAATCACATACCACATTACCTGACACAAAATCTGCAACAGACGGCTGACCTTCATACTGCTTTCACACATAAAATATCCGGTGATCAGCACATATACATTGACTGCCACAATAGCCAGACTTTCCAGAAAATAGGCCACATAGGCATTTATGCCAAAAGGTTCTGCCAAGGGTGTCAATATACGTCCCTTATCCAAATAATGAAGCACCAGCACCATAAACATGGCCAGAATACGCAAAGCTTCAAAATTACTCAATCTCTTACTCATGCTTTACCTCTTCCTTACCGGTTTCTCTTGCAATAATATACCTAGGCCGTCCCTTTACTTCTTCATAAATCCGGGCAATATAATGGCCGATAATACCCAGGCTCAACATAATAAAACCACCAATGATCAATACAAGCAAAATAACCGTGGTAAAGCCTTCCACAGCATTGCCCATAAAATAACGAATCAACGTCTGCAATCCCATAACTACCGATACCGCTATAGAAAGAATGCCCAGGAAAGTTACAATCTGCAAAGGAACCGTAGTAAAGGAAGTAGTGTTCATCAGAGCATATTTTATAAGGCTGAAAAAGCTCCACTTACTTTCTCCTGCGGTGCGCTCCTGCACCTCATAGCGAACACTGACGGAACGAAAACCTGCCCAAAAGCTTAATGCACGGAAAAAAGTATTGCTCTCCTTCAACTCCAACAACACATCCACCACTCTGCGGTCTAAAAGCTTGTAATCCGAAGTATCATTCATATTGATTTTCATAAGCTTGCTCATAACACCATAAAAAGCATCTACAAAAAGCTTATGTATCTTTCCTTCTTCTCCCCGGTCACTTTTAATGCCCTCTACCACATCATAGCCTTCCTTCCAAAGAGAAAACATCTGAGGTATCATTTCCGGCGGATGTTGTAAATCACAGTCAATAACCACTGCACAATTGCCCTTGGCCTGACGCAGTCCTGCAAAAATAGCGGCTTCTTTACCAAAATTACGGCTAAACTCATATCCCTTTACACAAGGGTCTGTGACTGCTGCTTTTTGTATTTCTTCAAAAGTGCGGTCTCTGGAACCGTCACTGATAAAAAGCAGTTCATATGGTATATCTGCCTCTGTCAAAACCTCTTTCAGGCGGCCCGCTGTTCTTGCAATATTGTCCTCTTCGTTATAAGAAGGAATAATAACTGATAACAAAGCCATATCTTAATCTCCTTCGTTTTCTGTCCTGATATATAAAATACCGTCTACAACCTTCATGGAATTTTCTTTCGGAAATACACTTAACTCCTTGTACTCCGGTGTCTGAATAATGTCCACCATATCCTCAAGTGGCACTGTCTCTATATTCACCCCGAAATAATAGGCTATAAAGGCTTTATAATTCTCTGCTGTATAAAATAAATAATCTCCGTTCACTCCGATAAGGCTATCTGTAACACCTACCGTCAAATCCGTACTTGGCAGATAATGATCACCTACCACACCGATCATAGCCACCGGCATACCATGGTAGTACCCGGGAGTTTCTTCCATCTGCTCCAATAACCTCAGGCAGTAAGAATAGGTTTTCTCAAATTTCTTTTCCAGATTGAAATAACCGATATTACAAATGGTGGTATACCGAAAAGCAATCACTGCTGCCAGCCCGATCCCTGCCCAGGATATCACAGCCTGCATCCTTGCAGGGTTCCCCACTTCCATGTGCCTGTCCAAAATCACCAGTGCAAACATGGGTATCAGCACCCATTGATAACGCATCAGAGCATGATAGATCACGTCAGGTGAGATCAATAAAATAGCGTTAAAACAAACCGGCAAGACTACCACTGCCACGCCTGCAGCAAGATAAGTCCAGATACTTTTCAAGCTGCCCGCCCTGTAAAGAGCCACCAACAGTACTAAGGCAGCCACCGCCACCAAAATAATTATGGCAAAAGCAAGCACGCCTTCCTGCATCATAATATTGCCTCTAAGAGTATGCACCACAAAATCTTTATAAATCAGCACCAGTGTCTGCAACAATGAATTGCTGTTGCCTTCTCCAATGCCCTGGTAACCGGAAAGCTCCGTTTTTTGCACCAAAAGCAATATTTGCAGCATCACATAATACAATGCAGCACCCAGACCGCCCATGGCAATATAGCGCCAGGTGATCTGAAGCTTCTCCTTGAATGCACTGCCGAAAAACCATCCGCGGCACACTGCAAACACCGCTAATATCATCGTAAAGGAAATATAGGCCTGATAGATGCCCATACTGAAGCCCAGAGCCACTGCTCCCCACAAAAAGCCCAGCTGACTGCGTTCTACCAAAAATACCGCAAGTACCGCCAAAAGCAAAGCCATCATATAACCATCTGCCGTAAATATATAAGCAAAATTTGATGCCAATGTAGGATAGGTCACCAAAATAGCTCCCAACAGCATAGCTGTAAAGGTATGCTTTACCCTAAAAAACCTCTGCAGCAAAACAGCTGTCAGTCCCAAATATAACACACACAGCACCCCGATCAGCCATGGCAATGTATAATCAGAAGAAATGCCGCAGGCCACCCGCAAAAACCATCTGCCGGAGGTAATCATATTCTGGTCAAAATAAATACTGCTCATCCCATCGTGATTCGGAATATCACTGACAAATACACGCATATGTGTCAAAAGCCCTACAATCACTACCGTGAAAAAACTATAGCAGTCACTCTTTGTAATTTTTTGTTTCCATATAGAAAAAACCTGTTCCGGTAACATATTTTGAATATTCTTCCTTTCTCCATCAGCTTGCCAATGGGGCCTTAATCTTTGCCCGGGACTATACCATTGCATGCATTATTCTTGCTCGAAACTATACCGTCCCGTACCATATTCCATTCCGGCACTTCCTGCTCATACGACTTACTTATTCATAGCTGACAATATATTATCTGCGATCACCTGTCTGCCTGCTTCATTTAAATGAAGACCATCCAAATAGTATGCATCCATGTTTTCCTTGGTAATCACATCCTGATGGTAATTGTCTACAAAGCCTACCCCCATTGCTTCACACACCTGTTGCTCTGCAATCACATACTCCTCTAATGTATAAGGGCCCAGCTGTGTGGTGTCACAATATAAGTCTTCTCCATCTACTACGATGTAACAATACGTAGGGGAAGAAACCCAGATTGCCATGTCCGGATATTTCTTTTGCAGCTTCTGTATAATCTCCTTCAACGCTTCCTGCACCTGTTCCGGCGGAATCTGAAGGGCATAGTCGTTCACACAATGCTCAATGATCAATGTATGGGTTTTACTAAAATCTATTTGAGAAAGCGTCTCAAGACGACTTTCATAATAATCCAGTCTGCTGGCTCTTTTAATGGCACTTTTCTGCGCCAAAAAATCTCCGGTGACGATACTATTGACCAGTTCCTCCATGGACAAGCTCTCGTCTCCGCCGGTCTCATCCAAATTCAGATTCTGATTGCACAGATAAGAGCCTCCAAAACCTCCGTTAAATACCGGTTCTCCCAGTCCCTCTGCCAACATAGCATCCAATTCATCCCCATAATAATCATTGGCAATCACACTGTCTCCCAATAGCACAACCGGGTATTCTAAAGTACGCCGTTCTATCAACGTTTCTCCCGCTACTGCCAGACACAACCCTATACCTGCCAATATACAGGCTGCCTTACCCATGCCTGCCAAAAGAGCCTTGATGCCGCCTTTTTTGAGTCTGCGCACAAACCACTTAAAATCATACCACAACAGCATCCCGGGAACACTTTTTTGCTGCATGGCAATAAACCTGCGTTCTTCTTCCCCAATCCTTTGCTGATAATATGGATTCTCTTGAAATTCCGGAAAAGTAGCCGCCATTTCCTGCTGCAAAGCCTTCAAAAAGCCGATATCCTTTTTGCCTTTTGACTGTAAGTAACCAAATAAAGTATTTACATAAAACAGTTCTGTAAATTTAAATTCTATTTCGTCATGATAAGCGTCCAGATAATGAAATTCCCTGGCATGGTTTAACATCCTTCTGGAAGCCTCCATCCGATGATACAAGCGTTCCAGCTTCACGGTATGTACCGTAGATGCCGCATGCTGATAATAATAATATAAAGGCTCGTCAATATATGCAAAATGTCTGGACTTTAACACAATTGCACTTGCAATGGCATTATCCTCATAAAACATATGCTCCGGAAACTTCATGCCACAGTCATAAATCAAATGTCTCTTGTATATCTTAATTACCAAACTGCCGGAATCCAAAAGCAAAAGCTTGTACTTCTGCTCGTCCAACGGCCCCGTCTGGGCCTCATAATGGGTACGAACTACCTGCCCGATGGCATCAGAATGCTCATAAGTCAAGTGATAATTGCAGGCAACCATATCGGCGCCGGTTTCTTTTGCCTTGGCTAACAGCTTTTCGTACATATCGGGAGCCACCCAGTCATCACTGTCCACAAAACCAATCCATCTGCCTTTGGCATGGCTCAGTCCTATATTTTTGGCACCGCCCTGCTTGCGGTTTTCCGGTGAAAAATACACCTTTAGTACATCCGGATAATGAGCTGCATACTCCAACAAAATCTGAGGAGACTGATCTGTGGATGCATCATCCACGGCTATAATTTCGTAATCTGTAATTGTCTGATGCAGCAGGCTGTTCAAGCAGTACTCCAGCTTGCCGTCAGCTGCCATATTATATACCGGTACAATAATACTTAATTCCACAAATACACCTCCTTTTTAGATGGTTTGGCTCAACGTTCCCGAGCCGCTTTGCCCCCCTCTACACGGTAGACCATGTCACATTTTTCGATAGTCTGCAGTCTGTGGGCAATAATCACCAAAGTCTTTTTGCCATGGAGACTGTTAATGGATTCCATAATGGCAGCCTCCGTATCATTATCCAGAGCAGAAGTAGCCTCATCAAGGATCAGCACCTCCGGGTCATTAAACAACGCTCTGGCGATACCGATACGCTGACGCTGGCCGCCGGAAAGGCGAATGCCGCGTTCACCGATTTCGGTACTCAGGCCTTTGGGCAGGCCTTTTACAAAAGTATCTAACTGAGCTTCTTTTAAAGCAGCCCAGACTTTTTCATCATCTATGAGAGCATCCGGAACACCAAAGGCCACATTGTGACGAATATCACTGTCCAACATAAAAATAGTCTGCGGAATGTAGCCTACATTGCCCAGCCAACGCGGGTAATTTTCTTTGGTATTGACATCTGCCCCGTCAGCAGTTATGGTACCATTCTCCATATCTAAAAGTCCCAACAGAATATCCACTACTGTGGTCTTACCGGAGCCGGAGGTTCCCACAATACCTATGGCCTGACCGATCGGGATCTCCATATCCATATGTTCAAAAATATACTTATCGGTATTAGGATATTTATAAGAAATATCCTGTAATAATATCTTGTGGTGTACCGGCAGCTTCTCAATGGTTTCTGTGCCGGTATATGCTTCCGCATCATAGATAATCGTCTTATCACTGATATCCGCCTGCAAATTGTCGCTGGCGCCAAAGAAAAATGGTTCAAAATAAGCAATATTGGTTAGTTGATTGTTGATACGGTTAGCACTTGGCAAAAGCTTGATGGCCGCCACTGCAAAAGCAGAAATGGACACCACAATACTCTCCATATCCTTGCCCATCCGGAAGGAAAGCATCATATATACCACAAAACCTGCAATACAAATGGTCTCGATCAAAAGCTTCGGTGCCGTATTAAACAAAGAGTATCGCTTCACAGCCTGCACATAGCCATCTCCGCATTTGGCATATTCACTGATAAAATAACTTTCTTTATTGGCAATCTTGATTTCCTTAATGCCCGTAACCGCCTGGTCGATCCATTTAAACAACCCTGCATAATAGTCCTGATTTTCCTTACCTGCGCGAATCATAATAGGCTTCAGTATCACCTTGATGATTAACAGCACCGTAATCAGAAGACCGCCGATGATCAGACACATCACCGTATCCTGCAGGATTAAAAAGGTACCAAGAAATGCAAATACAACAAATTCACTCATTAACTGCAGAATAGACATTACCATGGCATACATATTATTCACATCTGAGGTAATATTACGCTGAATAACTGCAGTTTCCGCATTCAAATAATACTCGTAGGGACGCTTCATAAAATTAATCATCATCTTACGCGAGGTTTCAAATTGATTATTGTATACAAAATCCAGCTGCGTCTTAGTTTGAATAAACAGAAACAGGTTTTTGGCAATAAAAGCTAACAAAAGCCCTGCCAGCATCAGCATAGCAAACTGCTTCACACTGGTGCAGTTCAGCCATCGGTACAGCTGTCCTACAATTCCGTCGCCTTTTACACTTTCTGTGTCGGTGAGCACCGTAGCAATAGGCAGCACCAGAGAAATACTGACTGTCTCCAATAATGCTCCGATTACCATCATCACTACCAAAAGCTTCATGCGTCTTTTTTGCTTTTTATCCAAAATAACTTCCAGCTTTTTTAATATCTTTTTCACTATAATCTCCTTAAATGCATTTGTACTTAATACCATCTGCCCGATTCATAATCAATAATAAGAACCACCCAGAAAAATAATCAGAAAATAAAATATGCCACAGGCCACATGTATCCCGAAGGCCCCCCATTGTATCAATAGCTTCAGCCAATGTTTCTCTGATTTTATCGTGTCTTCTATCAACACAAGCACAGAGCTCACAACCAAAAAGAAGGCACCTATCATATAACCCCAGGAAAAATTGGCATCCACGGCCCGAAACCCTTTCTCATAAAGAATAACAAACATAGCCAGACTCATGCCATACATCTGCCATCCAAACCGGTATAAGGTATTGATAAGTAACTTTCTATATTGAAATAAAAGCACTACCAGCGGAAAGAATATCATCAGCACCACAGCAACCGGGTAATTACTGCAGTACTCCCGCCACACTTTAAATAATCCAAAACCAATCCCTGCTTCCTGTCCTGTAGAATCCAGACCTGAAAATACGCCGCCAAACTGATAAAGCAAATCTGCAAAGGTAGGAAGAAACGCACAGCCCAACAGGAAGGTATTTCTCCAAGTAGCAAAGCGGTTTCTAATCAAGCGGTATAACAGGATCAAACCTGCTGCTCCACATAATACGATGGTAAAGCTGGGCTTGGTCATAGTTGCCAGAAGCAGCGCTATACTAAAAGCCACCGTAGTTTTTGCGGGTACCTTTTTTTCGTACTGCTGCAACAGATCCGCAAACAAAAATACGCAGATAATGCTGAAAGGACGAGCCGCCACATACGTAGCATTATGAAAAGGATTTGGACTAAATACACCCATGTAATAAAATCGAAGCCCCGGAAAAGGGTGATTATACACAAAAATCATTGAATATAATAAAACGCCAAAAGCTGCCAGCGTGGCAAAAGCCTGCTGCCAGCCCCACTTCTGCATAGAAGTCGCTCTGCATATATACTTGTGAAAATAATGACGCAAAAGCCAAAAGCTTGTACCTTGAAACACCGCAAGCACCACGGCCACGGACCATTCTATAGGTAATATCCAGTGCACCAGTGCGATCAGCCAAAACATAATCGGATAGGGAAAACTATAACCGCTGTCTATGCCTTTTACTTCCTGCATATATGCCAGCACGTCAGAGTGGTATCCCTCCATACCGGACCAGGCATGCACTGCCTGCTGATACGTGAGATAGAGCATCAGTCCGGCCAACACTCCCCAGAGCATTACACTAAGAATGTATTCTATTTTCTTCCAGCTTCCTTCTCCGGATACCATGCCCAAGCTCCTTTCTTTGTCAGAGAACCGGTTCTCAATCCCTGTTCTCATATGCTTTGAATCTATATGATTCTATATTCTTGCGTATTCAGCCTTGCCCTCTGCCTGATTTCCATATCAGCGTAATTGATAACAAGTCACATTCATGCCTTGTGTGATAACCTCCAGGCCATATTCCACACATAACCTGTCTATCTCTCCACCTGTGGGTGTACAGATATATTTACTTTGTAAGGTATCAAATTGATCCAAAATATAATCCGGATAACAGCAGCTAATGCCAAAGCCTGCCGGCAAGCCATACAGTACCTGGTAATCCGTTGTCATCTGTTCCCCGGTTTCGGCATGATAATCATGAGTCACCCAAATGACATTATTGTCATAATTCGGCACATCATCCATATTCAATGCCAGTTTTTCATGAAAATCAGCCTCTGTACGTTGGATTTCTGCCACCAACTCGTCGTTTCGATAACGGTTCTGATAATCATAGGCGTCTATGGCCATAAAGAAATACAGATACACAAAAACAATACAGCAAAGTATGGTCTGTAAAGAATACTTCACCTTCATCATAGCTATCATAAACAATCCTGCCGCAATAAAGGTCAGCAAATGCTTGCTGCCTTCCTGCATCTTATACATCAAAAGCAGGGCCATCCACATAGCAAAACAGCAAAAACCATAATGTCCGTAAATCAGAGCGTTTTTGTATTCCTTAGTATATAGCTTATACAATGCATACAGCGCCACAATAACCATCACCAGGAGAAATCCTACAAAGAAGGAGCCTGTAGCAAGCCCTTCTCTAATCCCCTGCATACACTTGCCTATAAAATCCCAGCCCTTGGTATAGAGCTTGTCCCAGGTATATCGAACCCCTTCTGCAAAACCATCTGTAAAATATGTGGTAATCCACGTAACGTCAAACAGCGGAGTAAAATATTCAGCAGCAAGAAATTTATTGATCAGAACATACAAAACACCCGTAATGCCGGTAACCCCTGCACCGATGCCTGCCCCCAGCCACTTGTACTTGCGAATCAGCAGTACAGCCGGCAAAATCAGGAACACAACCATATACGGCCGCATCAGAGTCAATACGCCGGCCAATACAAGCATGCCCACAATATGACCGGTCTTTTCCTCATGAATATAAGCATATCCAAAGCCCACAAATACAATCAGCATACTAAAACAAATACACTCCGGCATCACAGACTGCATATATCTGACAAACAGAGGGAACACAGCAAAAAGAATTGCTATGCGTACCATCTGCTTCCGGTCAGGCTTTACCAGCCAAACAAACAAAAATACCGCCAGCATCATTATGGCAATATTACAGTAAACCGGTGACAGCAGATTCCAGCCAAATAAAAAGCCCCAAACCAGCCACGGCCATACTAACACCGGACTCCAGGCTGCAAAGGAAATAACCTCCGCATGGCTTTCATTAAAGCCAAAATATCCATAAGGGTAGCCATATTTCAGCATTCCTTCTACCTGCTTATAATAAAACAATTCATCATTCCAGTCAGAGGCCGGAATATATACATCCCATATAGCGCGCCCTTCTACAGCACACACCACAATGCAGGCAGCTAAAGGGATCAATGCCATAAGTGCTGCCTTATAAAACCGTATATATTTCCTAATGTGTTCTTTTATCTTAAAATTCATATAACTTCCTAAAATATATTTTCTTGTCTTGAAAAGACCTTCCCCACCCTAGTGCAGGTGATCTGGTTCAATATTTACCACTTCACGAATCACATACTGAGGGGCACTGTTTAAGCTGATGTATATACGACCGATATACTCACCGATCAGACCCAGCATTAACATGATCATGCCACCGAAGATAACAATGGCACTCATAATAGCACTGAACCCTACCGGAACATCCGGCAATATCAGCTTCTTCAAAATCGTATAAAGGCCATACAGAAAACCGCCCAAGGCACTGATACCGCCAATAATCGTAGCAACCCGGAGAGGCTTCACGCTAAAGGCCGTGAATCCGTTAAACCACAATCCCAAAAGTTTCTTTAGATTATAGCCGCTGGTGCCTTCCTCACGATCTCTGTGATTGACTACTACATTGGTAATATGCTTAGTGGCCCGAAGTACCAGACCAATAACATACGGAAAGGAATTTTCATAGCGGATAACATCATCTATCACAAAACGCTTTGCTGCAAAATAACTGCTGATATACAGTTCCTTAGGCTTTCCCAGCATAAAACGTGTCATAATCTCATTTACCTTGCTGCCCAGATTACGGAATGCAGAATGCTGCTTGTGCTCATATTTGGCATAAACAACATCATATCCCTCCTCTATCTTACCCAACAGCTTACCTACCTCATCCGCAGGAGTCTGACCGTCGTCATCCAGACATACTACTACATCTCCCGTAACATGTCTGAATCCTGCCATGAGTGCTGCATGCTGGCCGAAATTTCGTGCCAGGTTGATTCCTTTTATAAAGGTATACTGCTCTGCCAATGCCTTGATCGTACCGAAGGTATTGTCCGGTGAGCAATCATTGATCAATACTACCTCATAGGTATGTTGAGGCATCCCCTTCATGGTTGTATTAATTTCTTCAATAACCCTGCCAATCATATGCTCCGAACGATAGCACGGTATTACAAAACTAATTTTCACTTTTCTTCTCCTCGTTTACAACAGCCATCCACACAATATCAACGTATTCGCCGTTAATACACACATCATGGTGCAGATAGCCTTCCTTTTTAAAGCCTGCTTTTTCATAGCTTCGGATAGCACGCTCATTGCCTGCCAGAACCCGCAGATATATACGATGCAGTCCCAACACTTCAAAGCCATACTGAAGCATGAGTCTGGCCGCCTCAGTACCGATACCGCGTCCTCTTGCTTCCTCGTCTCCTATGAAAATACCATATTCACCCTTATGATGATCATGGTCTATGTCTTTGATATCCACAGATCCCAAAGGTCTTCCGTCCTTTTTATCACAGATCATCATCTGACAGGCGCGGCCTGATTCTTTCATGGTTGTGAACCATTTTAAGTGTCCTTCTCTGGTGAAATCCGACTGACTGATAAAGAATTTTTTTAATTCAGGCTTGTTACGCCACGCCACGATCACATCGGCGTCTTCTTCTGTCATCGGTCGTAAATAAATCTGCTGTTCCATATATGCTCCTATTCTAATCCTGCCACCTGCCAAGGCAACGTATCTTCTGCCTGCAATACCATTGCACCAAATGCAAATGGCGGTATCGGATCACTTCGTCAGATTACTTCATTGTAATTGTGAACGCTGTGATCCTCATATTTGTCCATAAAATCAGGTCCCAACCAAACAGACTCATCTGCAAATTTGATCGCTTCCGTCTCTGTGAATACAGAAACCACCTTTTTTACATGAAAATCCGTAAAGAAATTCAATAACTCCATAGGCACAATAGGGTCAAACTGAGGATACTCAGAGAATAATGTCCTATAATCCAATACATCCCTTGGATGGGGCTTTAAGTAAATATCCCCTTCCTTTTCATACTCTGCTATCAAATCTCTGAAAATACGTTCTCTGGTTGCCAAATCACAAAGGGGTTCTGTTAATATAAGTATCTTATCTTTGCCAACGCTCTCCTGTACCTGCTTTTTGATCGCAGCAAAATCCCTTACAAAAGCACGTAAAATAATATCTTTATCTTCTTCCGTCAGATTGTCCACAAGGGTCTGGCGCTTTACCTCCACATAGCGAGGTCCCGGATTATTCATGCTGATATCATTTACTTCCATGTCAATGCAATATTTGCCGTATCCGTTCTGTATGAATATCAAATTCAACTTAGAAGACATAAAAGCCTTCAACGGGAAAAATCCGCGGTTATCATATCTGGCATAATCACAATATTTGGCTAAGTTCAAGCCATCTTCCATGGCGTGATAAGGAATGTGCTTCCAATTCAGATAATAACCGATAGGATCACTGTCACAATATACATAAATATCCTGATATTGTGTAAAATCAACAGGTATGTCTTTTTCACATAATCTGCCGAATTTCTTGGTCATAATAATACGTCTCACCATATTGGCTACGATATTACCGCCCTGAACCATGTACTTATCCAATTCCGGATATGCGCTCTGCCGCTTTTCATCATACTCCAAAACCTCAGTAAAAAGCCCCACAGCTTCCACACGTTCTTTCAGCTGTTCAAAATCTGTGGACATCTTACTTAAAACCAGAGTAGCCTTTCCCCGTTCTTCCATCGGTTTATTAAGTTCCTTTAAAAATGTCACATATACATGATAATATGTGTGGCATACATATATGCTGCCCTTTGTCTTCTTAGCCATCTATACACTCCAACAAGTCTGCCTCTGTCAACTTGGTAATGACCGGTATCAATTGACTGATTGGCACACCTATAATATTACTGATATCTATTAAGTCCTTCTCACCGTCAGCATAAGCAATAAAATTTACCATACTCTTTACAGCATCATAAGCACCTTTCTTGCTCACGCTTGGATATAATCCCCGCTTTCCAAGCTGAGGCTCACACAGACACTTGATACGGTAAAAACCATTATATTCCAAGGCATTCAGCATAGACATATACACATCATACGCGCCCTGTAAACCTTCCGGTGAAATCACAGTCAAATCATCCAAAGAAGTATGATATTCCGGATATTCTCCGTATTTGCTTCTGCACACCACACATACCGGCAAGTCCACACCCGGTGCATTGTACTGGCGTTCATCGGAACCCCGATCCAAAAATGTGTATCTGTGATACGTCGGATAATGGAAAGACAACACATTACGGGCTACACGATCCGCTAATGTATGACCGTTTCTGGTAGGAATATAAGAATAAGTCCTGTCATCTCCCACACAAGAAAGCACAAATCCTGCAATGGTATGGCGCTTCATGTGTGCCAAATGCTGTGACAAGTAGGTAATAGAACCTATAGTCTCCGGAATCCAGATAAAACGGTAGGTATATCTTCTGTCAGGCTGCTTTGACAAAGTCTTGGCCAGCGCAGCAGCAAGAACGGGACCGGATAATTCATTATTGGCCATGGATGGATGGCATACATAAGTAGAGATGAGAATCTCCTTTTCTTCCTTTCCCGGTAAGATCAATTCACCATAGGTCAAACTGCCGTCAAACAGCTCACTGTCTATCACCATGTGATACTTGCCGGGCTTTAGGCTGTCTCTCTGCTTCTCAGACATACAAAACCCGTATCTGCGGGTATAATAGGACGTAACATAAGGAACCGCTTCCGGCTGTCCCTGCTGCACATAGATATATTGCTTCAGCTCCTCCAGGTCTACCCATCTGTCTACCGGCTCAGAATATCCCATTACATGCAAATTCAACTGCTCATAATCAACCACTCTGTTACCCGCTTCATCTTCAATATATGCCTGTCTGACTTTCCATTCCTGAGGCACCGTCCAGTCAAATACCTTCGTTCCGCTGGGCACTTCATGAAGTGTCAGATCCGGAAGTTCTCTCTTCAATATCCCAAGGGTCTGCCTTACTCCATCTCCGGTCAAGCTTCTGTTGATAGGAAAAAGCTCTTTTGCCAATTGGTACATTTCATTTCCAAAACTCATTTTTACCTCACATTGTACATTTATAACCTGAAAATATTATGAATCCATTAACAAATATCAGCCTGCTATGACAAAGCTGACAAGTCCTCTTCGAATCCGCTAAATTTGTCAGTCTTCGAGAAACTGCATAGGCAGACTTCTTGCCTATGCAATAAATAATACACCCAGTGTGCCGGGACCGCAGTGACTGGAAACAACACCGCCGGCTCTTGTAATTAATATTTCTTCAAACACACCCAATGCTTCCAAATACTGCTGAACCTTTTCGATGGTCTCTGCATCACAGCCTGAATGGGTAATAAACACTCTGTCCGGCTTAGCCTGCTTTAATTCTTCCTCCATGTCCTTTACATAAGACATGATAACAGACTGAATCTTACCACGGTATTTTTTACCGGCGCTCATACGTCCATTCTCAACTACAATACGCGGATGCAGCTGCAATACACCACCTGCCAATGCCGCCACACTGCTGCAGCGACCACCTCGATGCAAGTATGTAAGAGTATCTACTACAAAGCTGCTTCTTACACGAGGCTTTAATGCTTCTATATGTGCTACGATTTCTCGGGCTGATTTACCAGCCTGAGCCATTATGGCTGCTTCAATAACCAAAAGGCCGATACCGGTAGACAAATTAGCTGAATTGATAACGAAGGCAGACTCCTCTAAACCCAATTCTTCCACAGCCATACGCATCACATTGCCATTGGTTGACATCTCATCAGAAATAGAAAAGCATACGATCTCTTCGTCTGCATACTGATTGAATAATTCCATAACGCCGCCGGGAGAAGCTGCAGAAGTCTTCGGTGTAGTTTTATTGGCA
The DNA here is from genome assembly GCA_045646695.1 of Lachnospiraceae bacterium. Classification (GTDB taxonomy): domain Bacteria; phylum Bacillota; class Clostridia; order Lachnospirales; family Lachnospiraceae; genus RGIG6307. Next base: position 63,234 of record JAZRLF010000083.1, on the reverse strand, counting down.
TCAGACCATTCATAAATAGCATCAGGTGTAATATTCACACCATCTTCATATTCCTCTTCTCCCAAGTGAATATGAAGCGGTATAATTTCAATGTCGTATTTTTCAAGCAATTCCTTTGATAAGTCGCAAGTACTGTCAGAAATAATTTTTACCATATTTTATCACCTTTCTCACTTTTATAGCTTGATTCTTTGTACATGTAAGATGCTGCACTCCGCAGAATCCTATCTCAATATTTTATTATACTACGTTTTACCTGTAAAAGTATAGTATTAAACAGAGATTTTATAAAAAATAAATAGAAATTCCTCACATTGCTATCCTTTTTATAATGTGTTACTATATTAAAAATAGTATTTTCTGCACCGGAGGAATTATGAAAAAGTACCACGAAAATCAAAAAACCACGCTTTCCCCATCCACCCCAAACTTTCTCTTTTGGAGCATACTGGTTTTTGCCTTTCTGATCCGTATCATCAAACTGGATGCTGTACCTATAGGCATCAATCAGGATGAAGCTATGGCTGCCGTAGACGCCTGGGCATTGTCCATGTATGGCACTGACCGCTTTGGCATGCAGTGGCCGGTTCACTTTACCGCCTGGGAATACGGACAGATGAGTGTATTGCTCAGTTATCTGATGATTCCTTTTATCAAGCTTTTTGGATTTACCACCTTTGCCATCCGCCTGCCTATGGTGTTTGCAAGTGTGGCCGGCGTTGCCTTGATCTATTTGATCGTTCGGAAAATCTCCTCTGCCAATCTGGCACTGGCGGCCATGGCATTTGCTGCAGTCAATCCGTGGCATTTTATGCAAAGCCGCTGGAGTTTGGACTGCAATCTTTTCCCACACGTATTTTTATTGGCCTTTTATCTATTGTTAAAAGGCTTTGAAAAGAGGAAATTTCTGTACATATCCATGATCTTTTTCGGATTGACCTTTTACTGTTATGGCGTAGCAGTTTACACTGTGCCTATTTTTCTTTTACTCTATGCCATATGGTGTCTGTGGCATAAGCAGCTTCATCGGAAGGATATTCTGATAAGCGCCTGTATCTTTTTTACAGTTGCTTTACCGGAAATCCTGGTGATGGCCATCAACATGCTGGGGTTGCCTACTATTGAGACTCCCATATTTACCATACCTTACTTTCCGGACAGCATGCGCAGCAACGATATTCTGTTTTTGAATTTCTCTTGGCAACAGCTTGAGAAAAATGCACAGGCACTGTTAAAACAAGCCTTTTTACAAAACCCGGACCCTTTATACAATGCTCTGCCTGATTTCGGTCCTATGTACCACTTGAGCATTCCTTTTATGTTTATGGGTATCTGGCAATTTACCAAAAAGCTTTTCTACACCAAGGACAAGCATGATAAAACCTTGTACTTTGCCTTGTTTAGCTTTTTATCAGCCAGCCTCTGGGCAGGCCTGGTAACCTATCAGGTCAATATCAATCGTATTAATATTATTTTTTATCCGCTGATTATTTTTACAGTTTACGGTATTGCCGGCTTTGTGCAAGGTCTGTCCAAATATAAGACTTATGTACGTAATGGCTTTGTCATAGCCTACACTATCCTGTTTTTCAGCTTTATGTCCCAGTATTTCGGAAGCTTTGCCACAGATATCCGCACCATGTTTAATGTGGATTTTCTGCAGATTATCAACCAGGCAGACCGGTTAGAAGACTACGACAGGCTATATGTATCTTCCAATGTAGGCTGGCAGACCAATTATAAAATGGCGGAGATTCTGACCCAATACAGCTGCAAAATCGACCCTCTGTACTATCAGGAAAAAACCAATGAAACCGGTGGCAGAATCTTACTTGCTTACTCAGACCGATACCGTTTTGTAACTATTTCCCGCCAGAAGTCCTTTGATACCAACGCACTGTACGTGCTGCACCGAAATGATTTACAGTACGTTCCCCAGGATTACGAAATCATCCTTACAACGGGAGACTTTCTGGCAGTAGATTTTTAAATTATTTCTTGGTGCCCTTTGTCCCTTTATGGAATATCTTGCTCCTAAAGAGTATGATATTCATCACCACAAAGAAAACTGTCAAAATTACCAGCGTCAGTACCGGCTCCTTCGGCGCATACGTAGCCAAAAGCATAATCGGGAAACCAAATACTATCGCAGGGAAATTCTGATATACCATATTATCCGATGCGGGAGTCTCAAACTCTCCGTCTATTTCGCGTAACAAAATAATACCGGTACTGGCTGTTCCTGTCAGCATACCGTACATGGTAAGGAACTGCTCTTCTGCATATTCCGGGAAAAGTACTTTGGCAATAATACGATTGTACACATAAGTAATCACAGCACCCACAACGCCCATTATCAGAATTACACCCCAGTAATCCTTCAAGGCGCCAAAGCGTATTGCAGCAATGCCCGCTACTACCATCAGATCAAAAAAGAAATTGCTGGCACGGGTCATAAGGAAGTTGTTTGTATACTCCTTCTTTATGATCTGTTTCTTTTTCAGGTAATTCATCACCAGCTTAACCAAAGTTGCAGCCAGCACGCCCAACAGGAAATTAAATCCGTAAATAACAGACTTCATTCCCGGCAGAATACACCCTAACAAATACATGAGCAAATATGCAAGCAGGTAAGCCACCGCAATCAATGCAATCTGCACGGTCAGCTTATCAATGCTTTCCTGCATAGGGATTTCATTGTCAGCCTCTATATCTTCGCTACGAAGCTTCTTCTCCTGGCTCTGCAGCCGGATAACACCACGTTTATTTAAAATACTCAAATGAATAACACCACCGATGCTGGCACTGAGAAAGCCCAGTGCTGCAATGGTCAGTCCAAAACTCTTACCACCCGCAAAACCAAAGTCTGCTTCAAAAATTCCGCCGTAATTTAATGCCTGACCGGTACCTTGTCCATAGCCGAATGGCAGCAATATGCCTGCTGCAGAAAAGAAATCACTGACAAGCCATGCGGCAGGAATGGATATAGCAAGGCCAAAAACTCCTTGCAAAAGATAGGTAGAAACCGTTGTAACTCCTGTATTAAAAATCTCCTCTGTCCGTTTCTTGGTCAGCTTGCCTTTGGATGGCTTAAAGGTGGATGCTATAAAGCCCAATGCCAGACAATGATAGGTGATCAGCTCCAGATTGGCTGTACCGTTCCCTCCAAAAAAGGCAGTATCAAACATCCCTTCCCCTGTAATGAGCTTATACACACAGGCCACTGCAATCAGAACACCGCCGCCTAGTACAGATACCGGTATTAAAGAAGTTTTTAACAGCTTGATGGATTTTCTTAAAACATTGGCCACAAGTAAACTGACCAGTAATACTGCCAGTAAATTAAAGCTGCCCCATACACTAAAGTCCCAAAAATTTTCCAATTACATCACCTCTGCTAATATTCTTATGGCGATAATAGATATGTACATATTTCAGTGCATTGAATCTTTTGCCGCCCTTTATCTGATAGATTTTCTTATCGTGGTAAATATTGAGCTTATTGCGCCCCAAAACCGATACTGCCGTTACCTCAGTAAAAGGAAGCACCAGCATCTCCTCCTTACCCTCATCTACCACCACTCTATTACCATAAAGACTAATCTTTGCACGTTCCCGCAGAGGCACCTTGCGCTCATACACAATAACCTCCGATAAAGCAGCCTCGTCACAATACAACGGTTCTTCCGTGTACTGCATTACATCCAGATTGTTGATAAAATCCTTCTGCCAGTCATACCACTGACTTACAAATTCAAAAGGAAACTCCCGGTCTATTGCGGTCAGTTTTTTATCCCTGCCGTATGTAATCTTTGTATGGCACTTTAAACATTCCACATCATTACCCCGACTTTCAAATTGTGAAAGTCCGCAGTCAGGGCAGACATAGATGGCTCTTTCCAGATACTCTGCACGCTTAGATGACTCAAAAATACCGTCTGCCACCCCTTCGTTCACATAAAGACCTGTTTCTATGGCAGAAAGCAGTTCCTCATTGCTCCACAAAGCATATTCCTCCGGCTGAATAACCCGAGACACGTAGGCATGCATCTTGCCCTTACGTACCTTATCGCTCCAGCGAGGCTCCACACCATACCCTCCTTCTATGCGATACAATACGATGGGAAGCTTCAGCACTCGCGCCAAACCTGCGATAGCCGGATTCATATATTCTGTTTTGCCGCTGTATGTACGATTGCCTTCCGGGGCAATGGCAATAGTGCCGCCCTCTTTCACAACTCTTGCACAATTCATAACCGCGCCGGTATCGGTAGTCTGCTTCTTAATAGGGATAGGAGCTACCAGCCAACGAATCAGAGATGATACCCAGCCCAGGGAAAAGATGTCTTCTGTAGCAAGATAATACACCGGGCCTTTAAAGGACATCCCAACAAAAAATTGATCAAAAGGAGTCTGGTGATTTAAAAGTATCAGGTATGGTCTCTTTTCCTGCTCCTTAAATCGGTCTATTTGTACACCGTATTTCAGTTTTGCATACGGATAAATCAATGTATATGCTATATTACGTATCACCCAGTGCCGAGGCTTTATCCATTTTTTCTTTTTGGCTTTTTTCTTCATGGCATCCTCCCTTCAGCCCCCCCAAAAAAGGAGAGCAATAACACCACCGTGCTACATACTCTCCTTGTGATTAAGTCTGTTCGCCGGAAAATTACATTTTTCCATTGAAAATATTATAAACTTTTGGTATTTTTATGTCAACAAAAAACCACTAATCTTTACATAATTTGGGTAATCTTTACTAAATTTTTATGTAAACTGCACGATAAACATACCACCCAGGCCCATTACCGCCCAAATCCTATTAAAGCGTGACACCCTGCTTAAAAATCGCCATATCATGGTAGCCCTTTTCTTCGGCGCATACTTTTCTGCCGGAGGCCACCTCCACCACATAATCAAACAGCGCCTCTGCCGTTTCTTCCATGCCTTTGTCTTCTATCAGGACACCGGCATTAAAATCAATCCAATTGGACTTTTTCTGTGCAAGACCGGAATTGGTGGAAATTTTCACCGTAGGTACCGGGCAGGCAAAAGGCGTTCCTCTGCCTGTGGTAAATAATACAATATGAGCACCGCTGGCTGCCAATGCCGTGGAAGCTACCAGGTCATTGCCCGGTGCGCTCAACAGGTTAAGCCCCGGTGCGCTCACTCGCTCCCCATACGCCAGCACTCCCTTTACCGGAGCAGAGCCAGACTTCTGGGTGCAGCCAAGAGACTTGTCCTCCAGGGTGGAAATGCCGCCCTTTTTATTACCCGGAGAAGGATTTTCATAAATAGTCTGGTTATGAAAAGTATAATAATTTTTAAAATCATTAATCAAATCCACAGTCTTTAAGAAAAGAGCTTCATTGGCACAGCGATTCATCAACAATGTTTCTGCGCCAAACATTTCCGGCACCTCAGTAAGGATGGTAGTACCGCCCTTGGAAATCAAAATATCAGAAAAACGTCCTACGCATGGATTGGCCGTAATGCCGGAGAAACCATCGGATCCGCCGCATTTCAAACCGATGATCAGCTTAGAAACACTGATCGGCTCTCTTTCAAACCCAGCTGCATAATCAATCAGTTCCTTACACAGTTTCAGGCCTACAGCCAGTTCATCCTCCACCTCCTGGGCAACCAAAAACTTCACCCGCTTCGGATCATATGCACCGATATATTCCTTTAAAATATCAATATTGGAGTTCTCGCAACCCAGGCCCAGCACCAGCACGCCGCCGGCATTGGGGTGTGCAATCAAATCAGCAAGGATAGTACGGGTATACTCCTGATCATCTCCCATCTGGGAACAGCCATATGGATGCGGAAAGGCGATCACCTCTTCCACAGAACCCTTTGCAAAACCGGAAGCCTCCTTTGCAATAGCAGTAGCCACATTATTCACACAGCCTACTGTTGGAATAATCCATATCTCATTACGAACTCCCACCTTGCCGTCAGGCCTGTTAAAGCCCATAAAAGTAGACTCCCGAGAAATCTGCTCTTCACAGGCAACCGGCTCATAGGTATAGTCCAACAGCTCTCCCAACCCGGTCTGTATATTGTGGGTATGGACCCACCGGCCTGCCTGGATATCTTCTTTGGCATTCCCTATAGGAAACCCGTATTTGCAAACCGGCGCTCCCGCCGGGATGTCAAAAACGGCCATTTTGTGACCTGCCGGAATATCTTCCTTAACTGTCACCTGCCGGCCTGCAAAATCCACAACCCTGTCGGCTGTCAGCGTCTGAATGGCAACTATCACATTATCCTTGTCATGAATTTTTATAAAGTCCTGCTTAATGCCGCCCTCATTCCATTAGCCTGTATATCCTCCAAATATGCCGTAACCGCTTCTTTCAAGCCTGCAACCTGTGTCAAATCCCGGCCAAAGAAGTCCTCTCTGGACAAAAAGGCTGCCACAAATTGCTCTGCCATATCACTAGAATGTGCTGCAAAAAACTCTAAAACTGCGGCATCATCGGAAATCAAATATTCCTCTCCCCCTCTATGGCCTACCAGCTTGCCCTCTCGAAGCTCACTTGCCGCATAAAAAGCCATAAGGGCTGCCAAAGAAAAGGTCAGATGTACCGGAAGCTTACCGGTCTTTTCCACATAGCCCAACAAGGAAGGCATACATCTTGCCCGCCACTTAGAAACAGAGTTTAAGGAAATGGCTAACAGTGCATGCTTTACGTATGGATTTTCAAAACGGGTTTCTACTGCTGCCGCAAAAGCTTCCAGATCCTCCTTAGGAAGGGTCAAAGTTGGAATGACTTCTTCATAAACCGTCTTCTTGATGAAAGCACGCACATCCGGATCATTCATAGATTCCAGCACAATATTATGTCCACACAGGAAAGAAGCCAATACAAATGATGTATGAGCACCATTTAAAATACGCACTTTACGCTGCTTGTACGGTTTCTGATTATCCGTATAAATAACCTCCATGCCCGGCATGTCCTTCATAGCCTCATGAAGAGGAAGTTCCTCACTGATATCTTTTTCAGATTCAATAACCCAAAGTGCAAACGGCTCTCCGGTCACTAACAGTCTGTCTTCGTAGCCAAGTTTTTCCCATTCTTCTTCAATGGTATCACGAGGATAACCGGTTACGATACGGTCCACCAGAGTAGAGGTAAAGATACAAGCTTCATTTACCCAGGTCTTGAATCCTTCCTCCAGTCCCCACAGCTCAATCAGCTGATTTACACATTTCTTTAACATAATACCGTTATCATCAATCAATTCTACCGGCAGCATTACAAGTCCCTTGTCAAATGCTCCGTGAAATGCGGTATATCTTCTGTACAAAAACTGAGTCAGCTTGCCCGGAAAACTCTTTGCCGGTGCCAGATCAAACCGGTCCGTACTGTCAAATACGATACCTGCCTCTGTGGTATTGGACACTACAAAGCGCAGCGTATCAATCTCCGCCAGTGCCATGTACTTGTCATATTCATTTACAGAATCCACAATATCCCTGACAGAGGTGATTTGTTTGTTTAATACCTTTGCCTGACCTTCTACAATACCTCTTAAAGACACTGTATATTGACATTCCTGCTCCTTAAAAGTCTCCGTGGAACCAAATGCAATAGGCTTAATCAATATGATATCTCCGTCAAATAAACCTTTTTCATTGGCAATATCAATCATATAATCCACAAAGGCTCTTAAGAAATTTCCTTCTCCAAACTGTACTGCTTTAATAGGTCTGTTTTTTTTGCCTGTTATATTTGTATGTAATCGTTCCATATTTTTATTGTTCCTTTCCTTCATGTTAATATTTAAGTATTTGCAAAACTCGATGGCTACCGGCCGGAGCAATATATGTTCCGGCTGAAGGGCCTTGAAACTCGCCAGTCCTTAGCGAAAGAAGGCTGAAAGCCGCACCCCCGCTTAGTACTGCTGCAGAGTTTCACGGAGCGGGAGCGTCCCTGAAGCAGAACATATATTGCTCTGGACGGCAACTACAGAGTTTAGCAAACAACTAATCGTTGTAATCATCAATACCCGTACTGAAAGTATGTACATCGCAAGCATTGCAAGGTACCGCCTTTAGTGCGGGTATTATTATGTTTAATCATCTAAACTTTCCATGTATTTCATATACTTAACTACCATCAACGCAATACGGAAGGTAATGGCATCCTCAAATACACGCAAATCCAGTCCCGTGGTCTTCTGAAGCTTATCCAATCGATATACCAACGTATTACGATGAATAAACAACTGCCTGGAAGTTTCAGATACATTTAAGCTATTTTCAAAAAATTTATTAATAGTGGTCAATGTCTCCTCATCAAAATCATCCGGGCTCTTGCCGCCGAAAATTTCCCGGATAAACATCTTGCACAGTGGAATCGGCAGCTGATAAATCAATCGGCCGATGCCAAGCTCGCTGTATGCCACCACCTGCTTGTCTTCAAAGAAAATCCTGCCTACATCAATGGCCATCTTAGCTTCCTTGTAGGAACGGCTCACATCTTTGATTTCACGTACCGTAGTGCCATAAGCTACACGTACTCCCTTGACCCCATCCTTTGTAAGCTGATCTATAAGCGTCCGTGCATAACGGTCTATATCTGCTCCGTTTTCATGCTCTGACAAATCCTTCAGGATAATTACATCCTTTTCATCTACTGCGGTAATAAATTCTCTGGCGCTATTTCCAAAAGAAGCCTTTACCAGCTCCAGCATGTTGATCTCGCGGCCGTTAAATGCCTGAACCAATATAACCACTCGATTCTTCTCTGTAGGCATACGCAGCTTCTTACTGCGGCTGTAAATGTCTACCAGAAGCAAATTGTCCAAAAGCAGATTCTTGACAAAATTATCCTTGTCAAAGCGCTCCTTATAAGCTACTAACAGACTCTCGATTTGAAATGTACTCATCTTGCCGATCAAATAAGCATCTTCACCGGTACCTTTGACTACCAGCACGTATTCTAACTGGTGCTCATCATAAATCTTGAAATACTGACAGCCCTGAAGCTCCTGACTATCTGCTGCAGATCTGGAAAACTCTGCACAGTTGCCGGCACAGCCCCGCATATCACAGGTAGCTGCAATCTCCTTGCCTTCCACATCCATAATGGCCAAATCCACGCGACCTATATTCTTTAATCCTTCAATAGTACTTTGCAATATCTGATTTGAAATCATAGCTTTCTCTCCCGTATTGATCCCTCATAATTCCTTTATTTAAATTTACACAAAATGCTCAAAAAAATCAATAGCTTTTTGTTGGAATTTGACGATATTTAATCAGAAATTTTCAAAATACCTTTTTCCGTAATCTTGATACGGTTGTTTTTTAATAAATTGCCTACAGCACGTTTAAATTCATTCTTGCTCATACCCGTTTCCCGCTTGATCACCTCCGGTGACGCCTTATCATTAAACGGCAGTGCACCTCCAAAACGGTCAATTAAGTCAGCAACTTTCTCAGCATCCTGAGCTATCTGCAGATAAGCCTTTTCCCGAATACTTAAATCCAGCTTACCACTGTCATTCACATACAGCACTCTGGCTGAAATGGTATCGCCAATATTCACCTCACCATACAGTTCCTTTTTGGCAATGAGGGCTGAGTACTTGTCATCCACTGCCACAAAGGCACCGAAATTGGAACTGATCTCGTAAACGGTACCGGTCACTCTGTCATCCTTCTGATAAGGACTGTCAGTCTGCAAGTCATGGTATACATTCATAGTTGCGCAAAGGCGTTCACTTTTGTCAATGTAGAGAGAAACTAAAATCTCTTCCCCTTCCTGAATACGCTTTTTCTGTTGCTTAAAAGGTAATAACAGATCCTTTTCCAGGCCCCAATCCAAAAAAGCTCCGATCTTACTGATCTGGGCCACACGCAGTCTTGCAACCTGCCCCATCACCAACTTCGGCTCACGGGTAGTTGCAACAGGTCTGTCCTTGGAATCCTTATATACAAATACGCGAAGAGTATCTCCTATTGCCGCATCTTGCGGAACATATTTGGAAGGCAGCAGCACCTTGTGCTCCTGTACAGCCTCTTTATCCTGTACAAAGGCAGCGGGAGCCAGATACACTCCGAATTCTACTTTTTTAACAATAACTAAATCCTGAAATTCTCCCAAACGAATCATCACTTTCCTCCTGCTGTAGTGAAAATATGCATATTGACGTAAGGCTGTCCTGCCTCATCATTCAGACTGATACCCAATCCCCCTTCTATAGACGCTACAAAGGGATATATATCCTGGCCCAGATAAGCCTGCTTTTTATACTCTATCCTAAGCTCTTTGACCTCCAAATGACATGGAATATAATTCATGGCAATGGAAATATACTGCGTGTTATTCACATGATGGTTGGTATCCAGCCGCTCTCTGCCAATCTTAACCGGTGCAAATGCTGTTCCCTCTTTCGGAATCACAACCTTTCTGGCAGCATAATCCATAGGAAGCTTCTCCTCCACAGAATACTGAGATACAATCTCTTCTCCTGCCCTTACCGGCCTGCCGGTCTCCATATCCAAAAGCGTCCATAGGGAATTGGCACTAACAATGCGATTGCCCGAAGCATCCTCCATCAGGAAATTACGAAGCCCCATAAAACCTTTAAAATCATAAGGAAAGGTACCTGTCTGCACCTGCTCTCCCTGCTTAGGTCTGCGGTTAATTACAATCTGCCAAAAATTCAAAACCCAAGCAAGATGCCTCTCTTCTAAAAACTCCCGGCCTACCCCCAGCATGTCCGATTGAAAATTAGAGCAATCCTGAAAATAATCTACAATCTTGGGCACTGCCAAAAATCCCGTCTCGTCTACCTCGCTATAACGGATTGTACTCTCAAATTGAAACATAAAACTCCCTTCCCATAATCCTTGGAAAATCTTACACTATATGTTATTATAGACTATTTTTGATGTGCCGTAAACCGAAAATTTTGTTAAATTATTCTCTGAATCACAAAAAAGCAAAAGAATAGAAAGTTCCTGTAAAAGAGAAAACAGAGAATGCGCATTTGCACTCTCTGTTATTTCTACTTTTATATATGCCTACTTTTGTAACGGCGGGGTCTGGTATAATTTTCGCTCTATTGCACCTTTTTCAAATGCAATCTGCTGTAACGCACTTACAGCATTGTCCTTTTGGGCCGTTATTTCCAGTCGTTCCAATAAAGTCAGTTGGTCAAACAAATAACCATTATACTCTTTCTCATTCGACAGCATATAATTGCTCACCTTTTCCACCCTATATTGGTATCTATGTACTATTATTACACCGATAGAAGTTGTTTTTGTAAAGCCAAATCCATCAGTTCAGATGCTAATATTATTATAAAACATATTGAAGTACAGTGTGGACGATATATCGTCTTTTTGAAAATTTTTAACCTTTATTATTGCAGCAAACTATATACTTTTAAATAGGCTGCAGAATAGAATTCCCCTCAATCAATCCATCCCATAATGAATATATCCCATCTTCATTTGCCTTATATGCTCATTCAAATTTTTACATATTTTCAATCTCTCTTCAGAAATATCACATACCGCCACTAATTCAATCGCCACATCCTCTTTAACACACTGATCATATGCCTTTTTGTGTGCTCGTGCTATTCCACCAAATCCGTACAAACCAACTTTTAACATAATAAAACCTCTTTATTTGTAATACTGGGCTTGCGCCTCCCAAAGCGTCTCATAAATACTGCCTTTTTCTGATACAAGTACTTCATGTTTCCCCTGCTGCACCACTCTACCTTCAGCAAACACGAGGATATTGTCGCAAAAGCGGCAGCTGGACAAACGATGTGATATGAACACTGTGGTTTTGTCACCAGATATTTCATCGAACTTAGCGTAAATTTCAGCTTCTGCAATGGGATCTAAAGCAGCCGTAGGTTCATCTAATATCACCAGCGGTGCGTCTTTGTAAATAGCACGGGCCATGGCAATCTTCTGGGCTTCTCCCCCCGATATTTCCACACCATTCTTATCAAAATCCCGATACATGTAGGTGTCCAAACCATCGGCCATATTTTCCAACCTTTTTTCCAGTCCCACTTTTTTCAGGCAATTTTCAACCTTCGCACAATCATAAGAAATGTCTGTTGCCACATTCTGTCCCAGCGTAAAGGAAAAGAGCTTGAAATCCTGAAATACCACGCTAAGCAGCGCCATATACTGATTGATGTCATACTCTCTGATATCAATTCCATTACAGCGGATCACCCCTTCGGTAGGCTCATATAATCTGCAGATCAATTTGATCATAGTAGTTTTTCCGCTGCCGTTTTGTCCTACAATGGCTACCCTGTCACCGGGTCTGATCACAAAGCTGACATCCTTTAGTACATATTCGTCAGTTCCGGGATAACGGAATGACACATGTTCTACCTCAATACAACACTCTTGTCGCCCCTTATCCGCCTCCGTCTGGACAGTCTTAGCAGTCTCATGCACAGAGGGTAAGTCCATATAGGCAAAATAATCCCGCAGATATCTCTCATTTGCCTGAAGCTGAGACAATGCATCCATCATTGCAGAAAATGCCGTGGCAAATTGCAGCACACCACCACAATATTTCAGGATGCTTCCCACAGCGAACACTCCTGTCATCGCCTTTAATCCCACATAAAAATAAGTGTAGAAGGTGAGTCCAAAATTGGCCAGAACTATCAAGCAATTGTTACGAAAGACAGTGGCATTCATATCATCCACGATATCACCGTTCTTTTCACCTACCATGTCTATCTCATCCAAAATCAATCGGTCCTGACGATACAAGCGGATGTCCTTACCTGCTTTGTGGCTATCCAAATAATGTTCCAGATAATAATCATAAATACGATTGCGCTTAGACAACCGTCCTAAAAAATCATAAGATTTGGTGGCATTACGCTTATTGGCCCAGATGCATGCGAAAGCGGACAGCCCAATCAAAATCAGCAGAACACTATCCGCATAATAGGTATTGGCAATCCTCTGTAACATCGTCTGTCCATTATCAGACTTCTGTACAATCGCAGACAGAATCAATCCCAAAGAAAACAATACTTTGCACAAATTCTCTACAAACAGCGGGATCCTGCTGTGCAACTTGATTAGGCCATAATTACTGATTTTCATGGCATCGTCCACGTTCTTGATCATCAGGTGAGTCTTTTCATCCTCGATTCTGTCATAGGGCAGCGATTGGGCCTTTTCACCAATGGACAAATTATAACGAAGGTAAAATTTGTTCCACTTTCGATAATTTATGGCATCCATTTCCTTACTGATCAATGTAAGTACCAGATTCAGCACCAGCGTCAATAACACCAACACCAAAAGGTCAGTTAACGGTGCTCTTGCCACCAAAGCATTGATAATAGCCGCAGACATATATAAATTTACAAATGGCAACGCAGCATTGCTTACACTCCGCACGCACTTTGCCAGCAGATTATAAGGCGACAGCTTATGTATCACTCCGACGCCTCTCATGATCAACCCGAAATTATCAATCCATGCTTTCATAAGGCGCCTCCTTATGTTCTTTATAATATCTGCTCTGGGTCTCAAACATTTTAGCATATGCGCCACCCATTGCCATAAGCACATCATGCGTTCCGCTCTCTATAATCTTGCCGTTCTCCAGATAAAAGATTCGGTCGCAGAATCTGGTAGAGGACAATCGGTGGGAAATAAAGATGGATGTTTTTCCCTTGGTCAGTTCGTTGTATTTCAAATACATTTCATTTTCGGCCAAAGGATCCATCTTTGCAGTGGGCTCATCCAGCACGAAGATCTCTCCGCCCTTGTACAAAGCCCTTGCCAAGGCAAGCTTCTGGATCTCACCACCGGACAAATCAATCGCTTCTTCCAGCACACTTTTCACCAAGATAGTTTTTTCTTTATCCGGCAGTATATCCACTTTTTTCTGCAAGCCTGAAAGTTCCAGCACTTTTTGCAAACGCAGCTGATCAGTCTTATCAGTTAACGTAATATTTCTCTCTATGCTTGTGGGCAACAGATAGATGTCCTGAAAGACAACTGCTATCTTCTCGAACAACTCCTCTTTCCCAAATGTCTGCACATCACGCCCATCAATAAATACTTTTCCTGCGCCCGGTTCATACAAACCACATAACAGTTTTATCATTGTAGTCTTGCCCGCACCGTTCAGACCAACGATGGCAATCTTTTCTCCCTGTTCCACATAGAAGTTCATATCCTTTATGACTGGCTGCCCTTCCTGATAACCAAATGACACATTTTCAAAGCGAATACTGTTCATAGGTTCTTGGGTCGCTGTTCCACTTTCCCCTCTTGCTCTATCCGGGGCATCAATAAAACCACGCAGGTCTTCTATGTTCAGCAGGATTCTGTGCAGTTCCTCCGTATTACTTATCACGGACATCAACCAGGTGTTAAAACCAGTAATCAGACCAAAATATACGATAAATCCTGAGATATCGATGTAACCGGTAAGATAACGGGTGATCAGGTAATAGTAAATAAAACCGGTAAACACCGTATTTATAACATTGATCACTACCACAAAAGCGTACTGATGCCGGCTCCTTTTGGTATGCAGCTTCATGCGCGCCTTTAGATTTTCCCCAAAGACCTGTCGGATCCACCCAATCATTCCATACAGTCGGATGTCCTTGGCAGCTCCCAGATCACGCATTTCCTTGACCAGATACCAAAGCCTTCTTTCCAGCGGTATGTAGCGCACTTTGTCCTTTTGGTCATACTGCACCATATATCGCTGCAGCAAATAATCAATCCCTGAAGTCAGAACCAGCAGCACAATGATCAAAGGGTTTAAAACCGCAATAATACCAGCATACACGAACAGACCGCAGAAATTCCCAACCAATGCTGCGCTCTGTATAAACACAGTCTCCACCGCTGATTTTTCACGGTAGTCCACACCGGCCATGGCGTTTCTGGCTCTCCTAGCCATATCTTTCCCTTCAGTAGATTCCATTGTGGCAAAATCAGTCTGCATGTACTTAGAAGCAAACTTTGAAATAAATCTCATCTTGGTCCGATAATTCCTAGTGGAGAGCTGCCATTCCGAATAGCGCTGTACCAACTCAGCGAACAACTTGTACAGTGCGATCACAAGCGTCACATACAAGAGCGACTTCTCCAGACCGCCAACCACCAGATCCACAATAATCGCCACAAGATAAACATCTACCAATCGGTCCAATACCTGAAATGGAACGCTTAAGAAGGAATAAAAGAATATTTTTTTATCATTTTGCATGGTTTGTCTAATGACAAAGCTCATGCTGGGTAATATTTTTTTGTTCTTCCCAGGCTTCATAATTACCTCACATTCTGCAGCATATATTGCAGGAAGATTAATCTCTCTGTTGGTTAATCTTCCTCACATTTATATTTAACGTATGTAACGATCATTTCCAGCACCTTAGGAGAAGGATTTGATCCGTTGAGTATAAAATCAGCACGCCATTTGGTGGGCTCCACGTACTCATCATGACGGTAGCGAACCATATCCAGATATACATCTGCAATCTCATCAAAGGTAAGGCCCCAGGTCATATTTCTCTTCAAGCGTCTTACAATCCGTTCATCTGGACGGCAATCTACAAACAACTTCAGATCCAGCTGCTCATAAATTTCTTCATCCCACAAAGTCAGCAATCCCTCAACGATCAAAATTTGACAAGTTCCTTCCTTGATAATATTGGCTATATCCTGCTTCAGCTTTGGCAAATCAAACGAAGTCGGGTGATTATCATCACGATAATCTTTTCCAGTAATAGGCGCAGCTACCATTGCGCGATTCTCCTCCGCTTTGAAATAAGAATCCATGTGCAGCTCGGTTACTTTCATTTCATGAAAATTTCTACGCAAACGATTTGCAAATGTTGATTTTCCACTTGCACTTCCTCCAGCAATACCTATAATATATGTACTTTTCATATGTTCACACCTTTCATCAATTGTTATCTCTTACTATCAACATAATTATGCCCGCAAAATACTAGTATTTATGTTAAATGAATGCATTTATAACAAACCAAACAAAATAATGCCTTATTCACATAATATCCAATCAGTAAGCCATACTTTATTTGCACCATCATATAATCTTCTATACTTTTTGCCATCTTTTAATACCGTCTCATACTTCTACCTTTTACTGCATAATCAAGAAGCTCGTTGCCTCCAACATCTACGATATTCATATGACGCGCTTTGCAAGTTAGAGGTTTTATATGGTACAATCATGTCACACACCTCTACCAAGTTCTCATAAGATTCATATTTTGTATCTTGTAATCACATACAGCAAATACCTTATCCACAAAAGTTCTTTCCACAGATTGAACGCTCATTATCACCTCTGCCTCTTCAAATGGAATAGGCAATAAGATACCTCTTTCTTTACAGAACTTGCCCACAAAGCTCCCTACAATATGTTTTTCTACAGGATACACCGCTTGATAATAACTGGTCTCAATAATGATTTCTAACGGAACTGTTGAAAACATAGAATCATATTTGAACACATATTTATTGTAATCATAGCGGGATTTTATTTCCTCTGAATTTGTTAATATCAGTCCCAAATTCTCTGCAATACTGATTATCAACTCCTTTGACTTTACTCTTTCTGACTGTGTCGGTCTACGGTTCATTGACAAGTCGATATCCTCAGAAAAACGGTCAATCAAATCGTAAGCTTTAGAAAGTGATGTACCGCCTTTAAATACAAAAGGCAATTCCGATTGAGCAAGCTCATATAAAAACATGGATTGGATAGTATCCTTCTCAACCATCTGCTCATTTCGGCCAATTTCTCTTGCTACCGTTTCTATAATCTCTTTCCACTCATGACGATACTCTTTATACCAATTCATTCATCAGCCCTCCCTGATATATATTTCTATATACTCTGTCCGGAAATAAGACCAAATACTTCTTGACTTGCTCAAAATCCACTCCTGCGATAGTTATAAATACTTGCATTTTTGCCTTAAATTCCTCTCCGGTAACCTCGCTATACTTGTCAATGTTACTCATGAGGTCTAAAAACTGTAAAGCTCCCTTATTTTCCTTCGAAATATCTGCTACAGGCTTATATACAATAATTTGTCTTCCGCCAACATCCAATCTGCGTTGTTTTGTAGATGCTTCGTTTGAACATACTTCATAACATGTAGGATTCTGTGAGGTAAATCCAAACATATTTGCAAGCTGTATTCCTGTAATATATCCGGATATTTCTCCATTTACTTCCAGAAACTTTTTCTGAATATATTTATCAATAGAAACTTTTCCTTTTGTGCCCAAAATTGTTGTATAAGAGAGGTAATAAACGCCATTATACAGTCTCTCTATCTTGCCTTCATCTGTCAGCTTCTTCATTTCCTGTCTGATGGACTCCTTTGATTTACCCGGAAGTTCTTCTAAAAAAATGGGTTCATTCTTTTGATAATTAGAAATAATATAATCATACAGCATGAATAAACCCTCCTTTTCACATTTTAGAAATTTTACTTTTCACATTTATTATATACCATTTTATGATTTTATCAAAGATATTTTTATATATAACTATTATATGTTCTATCAACTCGTCCATTCTAGTACGTGCATTAGAAGATAATCGTCATTATAGATTAGAAAAACTAAAGTCATCTAAAACCGATGATTACACTGAATATTTAGGTACTAGAAAGAAACACCTCTGGCTTTACCAAAATCTACAATAAAGCAGCAGAAAGCAATTTTGATTATGATTTGGCTCGTATAGAAATGACATCTAAATATTATGACAACTATGAAAAATTCTTTAGCCAGTGGCCTGAAGCTTATGCATATACAGAAGGACTCAACATTCCCGATTTTTTTGAAACATTAAACGATACAGAAAATGTAATTTGTATCGCCCTTAGTGAGTCCTTTCGTCGTGACACCTTATTCCAAGCTCTCAGTCGAAGAATGCGATATAAAATCAAACCTTACTTGTATGGTATCAATGGCTGTATTGCCATCTCTGTTCCGGAAGATATATATAATCAATTAATGATGCACGTGCTTCAAATGATTGGTGTGAAAAGTAAAGAAGATATATGTTTTGCCTTAAACAATAAATAAAAACCACTGCTTCCAATTTATTATCATGACAAAGAAGGTTCATGCGGTGTGCAGGAACCTTCTTTGAATAAGGATTCCGTGTTTTCAGGCATTTTTCAATTGACCTATGAATTGACCTATCCATTCGGAAAATTACCTGTTTTCACGGAAATTTGCAGAATTCCCATATTTCATCAAAGACGTCCTGCCAACTTTGATCTTTCAACATTCTAATCCCTTGAAATACAAAAAACCTCGCAAATACGCGGCTCACAGACATTTTCGGGCAACAAAAAAACTCGAAAGAACTTAATCTCTCGAGTTTCTAAGCAGGGCTACAAGGATTCGAACCTTGAAATGACGGAGTCAGAGTCCGTTGCCTTACCGTTTGGCGATAGCCCTATATGTTATTGCTGAACACTTTTATTATTATACACATTTTAGAAAATAATGCAAGTACTTTTTTAAAAAATTTTTATTTTTTTTATTTTTAGCAAAAAAGTATTGCATGGTTTTGCCAACTCCATTCCGGAATCGGCAAAACCCGCAATCCACCCAATCCTTTTCGGAAGATTATACTTCAAAAATCAGTTCGCTGTAATTCGGCACCGGCCACGCCTTAGCATCCACAATGCGTTCCAAAGCATCAATATGCTTGCGAAGCTCATCCATAGCAGGTACTACCTGATCCTTAAAGAAAAAGGCACGCTCTTTGTGCATTCCCTTCATATCCTTTGATCTGGTTCTGACCTCTATCAGGCACTCCAGAGCATCCTTTGCCAAAGCCAGCTTTTCTGAAACCTCTGCCAGCATATCACGCTGCACTGTAGCATCCACTCCTGCCTGTTGTACTGCGATCACAGCATCTGCCAAAGTCTTGGTATATTTTACAATGGCAGGTATGTACTCCTTAGCCGCCATGTCGATCATGGTACGTGCTTCGATATTAATGGTCTTTACATAAATTTCGTACAAAACTTCTGCACGAGATTCCAGCTCTACCCTGGTGAAAATACCAAACTTCTCAAATAACGCCACTGATTTATCAGTTAACAGCGCAGACACAGCCTCTACTGTAGTCTTGATATTCGGAAGCCCTCGTCTTTCTGCCTCTTCTACCCATTCCTTGGAGTATCCGTCACCGCTGAAGATAATTCGCTGGTGCTTAGTCAAATACTCCTTAATCAAATCATGGCAAGCCATAT
The DNA here is from genome assembly GCA_045646695.1 of Lachnospiraceae bacterium. Classification (GTDB taxonomy): domain Bacteria; phylum Bacillota; class Clostridia; order Lachnospirales; family Lachnospiraceae; genus RGIG6307. The sequence continues at coordinate 43,923 of JAZRLF010000083.1, read as the reverse complement.
CGAAATCCTCTGCTGTCTCCAGATAATCTGCAGCTTCACAGAAAGCTTCTGCAACAATAGCATTTAATGTGGTATTCGGTCCTGCTACGGAATCAGAGGAACCAACCATACGGAATTCAAATTTATTACCGGTAAAAGCAAATGGCGAAGTACGGTTACGGTCTGTAGCATCCTTCTCAAAGCCTGGCAGGGTAGAAACGCCGGTATCTAACTTCTCTCCCTTTAAAGAACGGGCTGCGGCACCGGTTTCTACCAGCTGTGCCACCACGTCCTCTAACTGTTCTCCCAGGAATACGGAGATAATGGCAGGTGGTGCCTCGCCACCGCCCAGACGCTGATCATTTCCCACGTCAGCAGCGCTCTGTCTGAGTAGGTCTGCATGGGTATCTACAGCCTTTAAAATACAAGCCAACACTAATAAAAACTGAATATTTTCGTGAGGAGTCTTGCCCGGGTTTAACATATTAATGCCGGTATCCGTGCACAGTGACCAGTTATCATGCTTACCGGAACCATTTACTCCAGCAAATGGCTTTTCGTGAAGCAGACAGGACAGATTGTGTCGATGAGCCACCTTTCTCATGGTCTCCATAATCAGTTGATTGTGGTCTACTGCAATATTGGCATTTTCATAAATAGGAGCCAACTCATGCTGTGCCGGAGCTGCCTCATTGTGCTGTGTCTTGGCAGTAACCCCTAACTTCCATAATTCTACATTCAAATCCTTCATGAAGGAACCTACACGATCACGAATGGCACCGAAATAATGGTCCTCCATCTCCTGTCCCTTAGGCGCAGGATTGCCAAAAAGGGTACGGCCTGCAAAAATCAGGTCCTTTCGTTTTAAATATTTATCCCGGTCAATGAGGAAATACTCCTGCTCCGGACCTACGGACGGAGTAACCTTGGTTGCAGTAGTATTGCCGAACAATCTCAAAATACGCAGGGACTGAGCACTGATTGCTTCCATAGAACGGAGTAACGGTGTCTTCTTGTCCAGCGCTTCACCGGTATAAGAGCAGAATGCCGTAGGAATACAGAGTACTACACCCGTTGCATCCTCCTTTAAAAAGGCAGGCGATGTAATATCCCAGGCGGTATAGCCTCTGGCCTCACAGGTAGAGCGAATACCACCGCTCGGGAAAGAGGATGCATCAGACTCACCCTTAATCAATTCCTTACCGGAAAATTCCATGATCATCTTGCCCATGCTGTCCGGAACCGTTACAAAAGAGTCATGCTTCTCTGCTGTTATACCCGTAAGGGGCTGGAACCAGTGAGTATAGTGGGTAGCGCCTTTTTCAATGGCCCATTCCTTCATGGCCTTTGCTATTACATTGGCGTCTGCTCTGGAAAGTTCTCCACCATGCTCTCTCACCTGCACGAATGCATCAAATACTTCCTTGGGCAGACGTTCCTTCATGACACCAAGGGTAAATACATTACTGGCAAAAATTTCTTCTACATTTATATTACTCATCTTCTGCTCCTTTATCCTCCCGGTATGTCCTATGGTTGCTTACACAACCAAAGACCTTAGAGGGTTATTTCTCCACATTATGCACCCTAAGCAAATCATACTGTTCAGGCACCTCAGACAGCTTCAAATAGATCAACTGCTTGGAATGCGGGCAGCTGTCTACCGGGTTCATATCCCCGTCATACATGCCTTCCACTGTCACCTGCACGTTGCTGCCGTCAGGCTTCATAATCTCAATAGCATCCCCTACGCAGAATTTATTACGCTGCTCAATACGCACCAGTCCATCAGAGCGCACTTCCTCAATAATACCCAAATAAATATACTCATTGATATACGTATTATTGTCGTAAATCTGAGTCTCATTGGTAGGCTTTCCAAAGAAAAATCCGGTGGTAAACTGTCGATACGTACATTTACCGATTTCAGACTTGTACCACTCCATATTGGCACGGTACTTGTCAATGCTTTCATAATAATCATCCAGTGCCTTACGATAGGTTCGGGCAACGGTTGCCACATAAAGCGCAGTCTTCATGCGCCCTTCAATCTTCAGGCTGTCGATTCCGGCTTCACAAATCTCCGGAATATATTCGATCATGCACAGATCCTTGGAGTTAAAAATATAGGTACCCCGCTCGTTTTCATACACCGGCAAATATTCTCCCGGTCTCTTCTCCTCCACTACCGCATATTTCCAGCGGCAAGGATGGGTACAAGCACCCTGGTTAGCATCTCTGCCGGTAAAATAATTGGACAAAAGACAACGTCCCGAATAAGAAATACACATGGCACCGTGGATGAAGGTCTCAATCTCCAACTCCTCCGGAATACGTGCTCTGATTTCCCTAATCTCCCCCAAAGAAAGTTCTCTTGCACTTACCACACGCTGAGCTCCTAACTGGTGCCAGAACAAATAGGTCTGATAATTGCAGTTATTGGCCTGAGTGGAAATATGAATCTCAATCTCCGGACACACTTCCTTAGCAATCATAAACATACCCGGATCCGAAATGATCAGCGCATCAGGCTTTACTTCCTTTAACTCTGTAAAATATGCTCTTGCGCCCTCTAAATCGCCGTTATGGGCCAATATATTAGCTGTAACATATACCTTTACCCCACGCTCATGGGCAAAAGCAATGCCCTGAATCATGTCTTCCTTGGAAAAATTCTTGGCATTGGCACGCAGTCCAAAGGCCTCTCCACCGATATATACCGCATCTGCACCAAATACAACTGCGGTCTTTAATACTTCCAGGCTGCTGGCCGGAACTAATAATTCTGCTCTGTCTCTTCTACGCATTTCTTCTCCCATTCTCTAACATCTCTTATACTGTTGGAACGACGTCAGCCCATTCGGATCAGACGTTTTTCCCTGCCATGTTTTATTTTACTCCTTTACATCACCAAAGGCCCCGTCTTTTTAAAGCATAACTGCTGCCGCAGTCACTGTCAGCTTTTACCTCTTCATACTAAGGGTCACACCGTCTCCTACCGGCAGCACCACAGTTTCAAGCCCCTCATCATGGGTCAGTGCATATAAATATTCCCGCATTCTGCTGTGAATGGTACGATTTCTTCTGGTGACTGCAAAGCGGGACTCTACAATCTCCCCGTCCTGCATCACATTGTCACTGATCAACAAGCCCCCTGTTTTTAACAGCCGCATCACGTCCGGCATAAAATGAATATACTGGGCCTTGGCCGCATCCATAAAAATCATATCAAAGGGATCCTTCAGCTCCCTTAAAATGTCAGCCGCATCTCCCTCTAACAGCGTAATCCGATCCCCATAGCCACTGGCTTCAAAATTGGCCTTTGCCAAAGGAATACGCTTCTCATACTTCTCAATAGTGGTAATATGACACTCTTCCGGGCCATACTCTGCCATCAGAATGGCTGAAAACCCAATAGCAGTGCCCACCTCTAAGATTCTGGCAGGCTTATGTAACTGCAAAAGGAAGCGCATCAGGCTCTGCATAGCCGGTCGTATAATAGGCACATCCGTACGAATAGCCTCTTCCTCCAGTTCAGTTAAAAACGGGGTATTGCCTTTATCCAAAGACTGAATAAAGGCAATCATTCTTTCATCTATAATCATCTGTTACTCCTGACTGACCTCACCTGATAGCACTGCCATAATTTCTTCATTGTCCATAGCTGTATTGACTGTATAAGTACCTGCCCTGAAACCACCCTTATAGTGGGAGAACCGGTTCTGCAGCTTAAATATCAAAGCATCTCTGATGATGCCCTCTTCCTCTAACATATCAGCTACTGCGCCCACGCTCATGCCTTCTTCTACCACTACGGTATACTCTATACCGTTTTCCAGGTTTACAGGCTTCTCAGCAAAAATACGGTATCCAAAGTCATAGGCCATCATAGCACCCATATAGATAAGCATAATCAGAATAACTGCCAGTAATAATTTTATGATTCTGGTTAAAAAAGAGTATGCTGCCTTTTGTTTTTTCATAATAAAACTCTCCTTTACGGACTCATACGCCCTACTCAAAGTTCATGGCAAGCACCAGCCTGCTTTGTACCGCTTGTAACACTCTGCATAATGCCAGCTCGGCTTTCAGATAACGCTCTATCTGCGGGTAAGAAGCCAGTTCCATGCGCTTCTCCTCCAACTCGTCGAAATCGGCAAAGCTGACCGGCTCTTTTAAGGCAATATAAGCCAGGTATTTCTCCTTGCGAAAGGCATCAGCCAAAGCTTTCAACTCCGGATGCCTCTGCAAATCCTCCAGCGCACTTTGATATTCTGTATATATCTCTGTGCCTTTAATCTTATCGACCAAAGCGGAGGTTTCCTCTAGTATCGTTTCCACTTCCCTCATAAAATTCAGACTTTCTGTTATACTTCCATAATAATCGGTAAAATCATCGGGCGGCGCTTGGTTTTCTTCCACAGAAAATCACTTAAATTGTCACGTATACTGCCCTTTAACTTGCCCCAATCGGTGACGCCTCTGTCAAGGCAGGCATCAATAGCAAACTCGATCACTTCCTTGGCTTCATCCATAAGGCTTTCACTTTCTCTTACATATACAAAACCTCTGGATACGATATCCGGACCGGATACCAGCACACCATTGTAGCTGTCCAGTGCCAGCACTACCACCATAATACCGTCTTCTGCCAAATGCTGTCTGTCTCTTAATACTACATTGCCAACATCACCAACACCCAGACCGTCTACTAAAATACCGCCGGTTGGCACACTGCCTGTAATTTCTGCACTGTCTTCAGACAGCTCCAGCACATAACCGGACTTCATAATAAAGATATTTTCCTTTGGAATGCCAAGACTGTGGGCAATCTTCTTCTGAGCAATTAAATGTTTGTATTCACCGTGTACCGGCATCACATACTTTGGTTTTACCAGGGTATAAATCAGCTTTAACTCCTCCTGGCAGGCATGACCGGATACATGGGCATCCTGATAAATAACATCGGCGCCCTTCTGTAAAATCTCGTTAATGACCTTGGTAACTGCCTTCTCATTGCCCGGAATAGGGTTAGAAGAGAAAATAACCGTGTCACTTGGTGTAATGGAAATCTTGCGATGCATACCGCTGGCCATACGGGACAGAGCCGCCATGCTCTCGCCCTGGGAACCGGTAGTAATAATCACCGTCTCATTGTCCGGATACTGCTTTAACTGCTCTACCTCTATCAAGGTATTCTCCGGCACATCCAGGCACTCTAAAGCTGCCGCAGTCTGGATAATATTGACCATGCTGCGCCCCTCTACCACTACCTTACGACCGTATTTGTGGGCTGTATTGATGATCTGCTGCACACGATCCACATTGGATGCAAAGGTAGCCACAATAATACGTGTATTGCGATGTTCCTCAAAAAGAGCTTCGAAAGTCTTGCCCACCGTACGCTCAGACTGTGTAAAGCCTGGACGCTCTGCATTGGTAGAATCCAATAAAAGCGCCAGTACGCCCTTCTTACCCAGCTCTGCAAATCTGGTAAGATCAATCGCGTCCCCAAAGACAGGGGTGTAATCCACCTTAAAGTCACCGGTATGCACTACAATACCTGCCGGTGAATAGATAGCCAATGCTGCCGCATCTACAATACTGTGATTGGTTTTAATAAATTCGATACGAAATTGGCCCAAATTGATAGACTGGCCGAATTTCACAATCTTACGTTTTGTATTCTGTACCAGATTATGCTCCTTGAGCTTATTTTCGATAATGCCCATGGTAAGTCTGGTAGCATACACAGGCACGTTCATTTCTTTCAAAATATAAGGCAGGGCTCCAATATGATCTTCATGACCATGGGTGATCACGAAACCCTTTACCTTGTCATAGTTATCCTTCAAATAGGTCACATCCGGTATTACCAGGTCAATACCTAACATATCATCTGCCGGAAATGCCAGACCACAATCAACGACAACAATACTGTCTTCATACTCGAAGGCAGTAATATTCATTCCGATTTGCTCCAGGCCACCTAATGGAATGATCTTCAGCTTGCTGCTTTGAACCTCTTCCATGCCTGTAAGAGCATTATTTTGTTTTTTGCTCACACGCTCTTCCTCCACATTCTTCTCACTATCCGCAGAGCTCCCCTATAACAGTTCTACATCCTCTAAAAGATTCTCAAATACACTTGCAACTGCTTCCAGCTCAAAATCTTCCGTCACGATTTCATAAACAGCCTCTGCATCTGCCTCATCTGACAAATCCTTTAAAATCAATGCCTCACCGTCTCCGTCTTCAACATCTGTAACTAAAATATAATTAAATCCGCCCAGTCTGGTCTGTTCCAATACATAGAATTCCACCTGACTATCACCGTCCGGGCTAAAAATTATTTTTTCCAATTTTTTTCTCCTAATACCAAAAAGCACAAATTTATTCTTTATGTGCCCCTTTATAATCTAAATATCCCTGTAAAATAATTGTGGCAGCAATTTTATCCACGTATTCCTTGCGGTCTTCGCGCCGGATTCCCGCTTCTATCATCAGCTTGTCCGCACTGACCGTCGTCAGTCTCTCATCCCAAAGTGCAACCGGCAACCCCGTGCGCCGTTCCAGCTTTTCTTTGAACTCTAAAGAGAACTGTGCTCTATCTCCCAAATCATTGTTCATATGCTTGGGCAGGCCTAACACAATTTCACTTACTTCGTACTCTACGATTAAACTCTCTATACGTGCAAGGGTCTGACGAAGCTTATTTTCATCCTTGCGACGTATAATCTCAATCCCCTGGGCTGTCAGCTGTAACGCATCACTGATAGCAACACCAACTGTCTTGGTGCCCAAATCCAATCCCATTACTCTCATAGCTTAATCCCACTTCTTATTGGCAATATAATTTGACAAAAGCTCCTCTACCAATTCATCCCGCTCCACCTTCATAATCAGGCTTCTTGCACTTTTGTGAGAAGTGATAAAAGTAGGATCGCCGCTCATAATATAGCCAACAATCTGATTTACAGGGTTATACCCCTTTTCCCGTAATGCTTCATATACGGTAGCCAGCACCATCTGCACACCGGTCATCGGCTCTGTTTCTACTTTAATGAATTTCGTATTCTGTAAATCTTCCATAACGTACCTCCGTGCAAGTAATCATTCTTCAACCATTATATTTATTTTACTCTAATTTAGCTTAAATTTCAATGATATACATTTGTTTTTTATAAAATCTTATACGATTTGTAAGAATTTCCCACACAAAATGTCATCTGACAAAAACTTTTCCGTCATTACTTCCATAATTTGGTTGCTGAAATCTCTGTCTGTTTCCACAGCAACCTTAACATATTCTCTTGTATGCCCTATCATAAATATTTTTCCGTCGATATTTTTGGATTCTTCCATAAGCACCTGCACTCTTTGTCCCAAAAACTGACTGCGGTACTCTTTACTTTTTCTGGCTTCCATCTCCAAAAGCACTGCACTGCGTTTAGCCTTGACGCCTTCCACGATCTGATTCTTCATAGCTGCAGCCACTGTACCTTTACGGACAGAGTACTTAAAAATATGCATTTCATAAAGAGAAAGGGCTTCTAAATACTCTGCGGTAACCCCAAATTCCTCTTCTGTTTCTCCCGGAAAGCCTACGATCACGTCTGTGGTAATGGCCGGATTGCCAAAGGCCTTGCGTAATGCTTCCACGCTTGCCTGAAACTGGGCCGTAGTATATCTGCGGTTCATGCGCTTCAGTGTAGCATCGCAGCCGCTTTGCAAAGACAAATGGAAATGAGGGCAAAGCTTTGGTAAAGCTGCCAGTCTCATAGCACTTTCCTCTGTAACAATGCGAGGCTCCAGGGAGCCGATACGAATACGCTCTATCCCCGGTATATCATGAATCCTCTCGATCAAGTCCAAAAGCTTGCTTGCTCCGGAATAATCATGTCTGTCTTCCTTTTGGGGCTTCTCCACACAGCGTCCTTCTGCCCAGGCATCATCCTCAAAATCAATACCATAAGAGCTGATGTGAATGCCGGTGAGTACGATTTCCTTGTACCCTGCTTCTGCCAGACCCATCACCTCTTTACGGATGCTCTCCAAATGACGACTGCGCACCCTGCCTCTGGCAAAAGGTATAATACAGTAAGAGCAGAACTGATTGCAGCCATCCTGCACCTTAATATAAGCTCGGGTATGTTCCGCGGTGTGTGTCAGCTGCATTTCTTCGTATTCATAGGTTTTATTGATGTTGATGACACTTGTGTCATTCATAGTCTTGTCATAAAGACCTTCACCGGCTCTGTCCGCCAGATAAGCCTCCAGAATGTCTGCAAGGTCTTTTTTGCGGTTGTTGCCGATAGCCAAATCAATACCGGCATCCCGAAGCACCTGCTCCTTACCGGTCTGCACATAACAGCCCACAGCCACTACCACAGCCTCAGGATTGCGCTTCTTGGCCTGATGGAGCATCTGCCTGCTTTTACGGTCTGCAATATTGGTGACGGTGCAGGTATTAATAATATATATGTCCGCCTGTTGATCAAAAGGCACCAGCTGATAGCCCTTTTCTTCCAGCTTCTGACCTATTACGTCCATTTCATACGAGTTCACCTTGCATCCAAGGTTGTGTAATGCTACTTTTTGCATACTTTTCTCCTGATTTTCTGCATGTTGCACATTGACTTTTGCGCCTTCTTGAATTACCATAAGAGTAGATTGAAACTTAACAAGGAGGTTTTTTCAATGAAAACATTACAGATTTCTTTAAACTCTATCGACAAAGTAAAAGCTTTTGTAAACGATATCACCAAATTTGACTGCGATTTCGACTTAGTAAGCGGCAGATACGTTATCGATGCAAAGTCCATTATGGGTATTTTCAGCTTAGACTTATCCAAGCCTATTACTTTAAATGTACATGCAGATGACGATATTTCCGAGATCATGGAAATCCTTTCCAAGTACATCGTCTAAAAACTTTTCTGAATATTGCCGATCATTTAAAGAGGCTGTGACAGTTTATGCAATATCCGCATTCCTTCCATCAGGAGGCGCCTGCAGATATTGTATCTCCTGCAACAGCCTTTTTTTACAGCATTTTTCTGACTTTCATTCTTGCGTACAAATTCTTGCAGTGAATTTCTACTGAAACTTTTGCATTATATTCTTGCAAGAACCTTCGGATTAAATTCCGGCAAGAACTCTTACAATAATATCTCTCAAAAAACATTTGTAATTAATTCTCTGTAGCAATAATCAATTCCTTGGTATCTAAAGCCGTCTGTACCAGTTCTTCGATCTTCTCAGCGAGGCACAGTTCGTGCTTTTTGATAATGCCCAGATTCGGCTTGGTAACCGGATGCTTTGCCACAAAAATAGTACAGCAATCTTCAAATGGTAAAATAGAAGTTTCATAAGTACCGATTTTCTTGGACAAGGTAACAATATCTTCCTTGTCAAAAGCAATTAACGGACGATATACCGGAAGTTCACACACTTCATTGGTAACAGCCAGAGACTGCATAGTCTGGCTTGCCACCTGTCCGATACTCTCTCCCGTAATCAGGCCCAGGCACTCTGTTTCCTGCGCAATCTGCTCAGCGATACGCATCATATAACGTCTCATAATGATGGTCAACTCATCATGCGGACAATTTTCGTAAATATACAGCTGAATATCTGTAAAATTAATCACGTGTAAATAAATCGGGCCTGTGTATCTGGATACAATACGAGCCAGGTCTACAACCTTTTCCTTGGCACGCTCACTGGTATAAGGTGGTGCATGGAAATATACCGCATCAATCTTTACACCGCGCTTAGCCACCATGTAGCCTGCAACCGGAGAATCAATACCTCCTGATAGCAATAACATAGCTTTGCCGCCGGTTCCTACAGGCATACCCATAGCACCCGGAATTTCCACGCTGTAAATATAAATCTTCTCACGGATTTCGATATTTAACTTAATCTCCGGATTGTGCACATCTACTTTGAGATTTGGGAAAGCATCCAGAATCGCGCCACCCATTTCCATACAAATCTCCTGGGACTCCAGCGGATAATTTTTGCGTGCACGTCTTGCAAATACCTTAAAGGTCTTTTGTGCATCACCATAAATGTCCTTCATGTAATTCACAACAGTCTCACAAAGCTTCGGGAAGCCCTCATCCTCTACATACACTACCGGACAAATAGCGGAAATACCAAAAACAGTTTGTAATCTCTCCACTGTTTCCTCATAATCAAACTCTGTGAGAGCGTCTACGTAAATGCGCCCCTGGGTTTTGTGAATCTTAAATTCACCTTCGCACTTTTTCAGTGCGTACTTAATCTGCTGCACCAAAGCGTCCTCAAATATATATCGATTCTTTCCTTTAATGCCGATCTCACCGTATTTTATCAAAAATGCTGTAAACATAATATCCTCTCTTCTTTAATGTCTTTAGGTATTTGCGAAACTCTGCAGCTGCCGGCGGAAGTTGCCGCAGAATTTCGCATTTACCTATTAATGCCTTGTATATCTTCGTAACATTGGAATCATATCATATAACGTCCCCAATGTATAGTCTATTTCTTCCTTGGTGGTAAAAACAGACATGCTGAACCGGATGGTAGAATCCCACAGGCTCTTATCCAGTCCGATAGCCTTTAGTGTCTTGGAAGTCTGCGGATGATTAGAAGCACAGGCACTTCCTGCAGAAACATAAATGCCCTTATCCTCCAATGCATGGAGTAACACCTCGCTGCGCACACCATGGACGGAAAAGCTGATGACATGAGGTGCACTGCGACCGTCAGTAAAACCATTCACCTGAGTCTCCGGAATTTTATTTAAGCCCTCTACAAAGTATTGCTTTAATTCGTAGAGTTTAATCACTTCCTCGTCCAGTTTGTCATAGAGAGTTTTGGCCGCCAATGCCATGCCTGCGATACCTGCCACATCCTCTGTACCGGAACGCAGATTCTTCTGCTGTCCGCCACCATACACTATAGGTACGATTTTTACCTTCTCTCCTACATACAAAAGCCCTACACCCTTAGGTCCATGAATTTTGTGGGAGCTGACAGATAATAAATCGATGAGCATCTTTTTCGGAAAAATCCGTGCCTTGCCAAAGCCCTGCACTGCGTCCACATGAAACAGGCATTTTGGATTGATTCTTTTGATCAGCTTGCCAATCTCCATAATCGGCTGCAAAGAACCGATTTCATTGTTGGTGTGCATCACAGAAACTAAAATTGTTTCTTTTTTGATGGCATTTTCTAAATCGCTTAAGCGTATAATACCATTAGAATCCACCGGCAAATAAGTCACTGTAAATCCCTGCTTCTCCAAATAACTGCAGGTCTCCAGTACTGCCGGATGTTCTATTGCTGTGGTAATAATATGATTGCCGCTGCGTCTGTTGGCTAGCGCGCAGCCAATTAACGCCAGATTATCGGCCTCTGTTCCTCCGCCGGTAAAATATAATTCCTTTGTGTTTACCTTCAGTATACGGGCAAAAATGTCCTTGGCCTCCTTCAGATAACGTTCTGCCTCCAGGCCCTTTCTATGCATACTGGAAGGATTACCATAGTCGTTACACAAAATGTCAGTCATAAGCTTTGCTACTTCCGGCAAACAGGCGGTGGTAGCCGAGTTGTCTAAATAAACCTCCATGATAGTACCTCTCCATATATAATTCTCTATAATATATTTTATGCAAAGCAGGTATGGCGTTTCGTAAATATTGCTGCTAAACTGACAGAATATTTTCCAGTCATATCTCCCGTGTCAATTCCGGACGCATGCCAAGCTCTTGCCATGTATATCGTTGCTTTTACGTCCGCTCCTACCATACCACATATAGAAACATAGTATGAAGTTCATCACACTTCCAACACATACACCAGCATAGAAAGCACGGCCAAACCTGCTGTCTCTGTACGCAAAATCCTGCGGCCCAAAGTAATTGGCTGGGTGCCCCTTTCTAAAGCCAAAGCCACTTCACTGTCATCCAAGCCCCCTTCAGGACCGATAAACAGCGCAATCCTTTGTCCCGGCCCAAGCCCGCCCAAAAGCTGTCTTGTAAATTCCATACCCGAAGCATTTTCATAAGGCATCAGGCTTACATCAAACTCTGCCGCCTCTTCCAAAGCCTCTTTCAGACTCATCACCTGACCTATCTCAGGAATCCGGTCTCTTTTACTCTGCTTCGCTGCTGCCTCTGCAATACTCTGCCAACGACCAAGCTTAGACTGGGCCTTCTTGTCATCCAATTTCACCACACAATGCTTCATGGCTACCGGTACGATCCGGCTCACCCCAAGTTCTACCGCCTTTTGAATAATAAGCTCCATCTTGTCAGCCTTAGGCAGCCCTTGATAAAGCACGATTTCACAAGGAAGCTCACTGGACCCCGTCAGCTTCTGTAAAATCTCACAAGTCACCTGAGCCTCTGTAGCTCCTGTAAGGGCGCAGAGATACTTGCCGCTGCTGGTACCATCATTAACATAAAACTGCTCTCCCGGCTTCATCCGCAGCACATGACAAATATGATTTACATCCGTGCCGGTGATGAAAACCCTGCCGGTTTCTTCTGAAATTTGTGATTTCTCCACAAAAAATTGAAACATTTTTCTAAAATTTCCTCTCCGGATTTCTTGCTATAGGGTGCGATGGCTTTTGTTCTGCTGTCCGAACTAAACTATTTTTCGGCGCAGGGGCTTTGAAAAGCGCCGGTCCTTAGCGAGGCCAGGCGCATAGCGCCGCAGTCTGAGCTTAGTACAGCACAAGGCATGCTTTCTCACTAAGTTCGCACAGCGTGCTCACTAAGTGTTCAATGCACGCTGCGTTTTTCATAGAGCGAGAGCGTCCCATGAGACGAAAAATAGTTTAGTCCAGATAGCAGAACACAGAGCCTGGTAGCTGCCTATCCTAGAAATCCTTACGTGCTGTTACGCTTACCCACTCGCCCTGGTAGGTCACCTCTACCACGGTAAGGCCTGCCGCCTTTACTGCCTCTACTACAGTTTCTTCTTTAGTATCGATAATACCGGATGTAATGTAATAACCGCCGGTCTTTAATTGATTAACAATTACCGGCGTAAGTGGTACCAGTACGTCAGCCAAAATATTGGCCACTACAATGTCGTACTTATCGTAGCCCACTTTGTCCTGTACTTCCTTATCTGAGATAATATTGCCTATCATCATATCAAACTGTTCAGGACGAATGCCATTCACTTCACTGTTCTCACGCACTGCGCTCACTGCACATGGATCCAAATCCGTTCCCACAGCGTGCTTTGCCCCAAACATCAGAGAAAGAATAGACAAAATACCGCTGCCGGTACCTACGTCCAAAAGCTCTGTCTCAGGTGTAATATATTTGCGCAGCTGACGAATACAAAGCTGAGTCGTCTCATGCATACCGGTACCAAAGGCAGTGCCGGGATCAATATGCAACACCATCTTGGCCTCATCCTCCGGCTTTACCTCTTCCCAGGAAGGGATTACCAGAATGTCATCAATGTAGAACTGATGGAAGTACTGCTTCCAATTGTTGATCCAGTCAATATCCTCGGTCTCGTCCACTTCTACCATGCCTTCACCGATATCCATAAAGCCCTTCCAGCTTTCCAGCTCTGCCTCTACCAAGGCCAGAATCTCTTCCTTTGTAGTTTCCTCTTCCTGGAAAATCAGATTGCCGGCTTCATTCTCCTCTACAAAAAAGCTGAGATATGCCACACCGTCATCCTCCGGTCCCTGTGGCAAAATATCTACAAACATCTGCTCCTTCTCTGCGGTCGTCAACGGCACCTTATCCTCAATCTGAGCACCTTCGAATCCCAAATCGTATAATGCAGAAATAATTACATCCTCTGCTGAAGTAATGGTTTTTACCCGGAATTTCATCCATTTCATAATATTGTCCTCATTTCTATCTGCTCAGCTCAAGCAGTTTCTGCCTCATATCATTTTCAATCTGCATAAGTTCTGCCTCTGCAGCCTTACGCTTTTCACGTCCCTCTGTCTGAATCTGCAATACTTCATCTAAGGTACCGATCAAGATCTGATTGGTTTCTTTTAATGTTTCGATATCCACAATGCCACGCTCAGACTCTCTTGCAGTTTCTACTGTAGCCATCTTTAATGCCTCAGCATTTTTCTTTAAAAGAGCATTGGTCATATCGCTGACTTCACGCTGTGCCTTTGCCGCCTCAGTAGAATGATCCAGCCCAATAGCGATCACCATCTGGCTCTTCCAAAGCGGAATGGTATTCACCAATGTGGACTGAATCTTGTCACTCATAGCAGTATCGTTGCTCTGAATCAGTCTGATCTGAGGTGCCATCTGCATGGAAACCGTACGAGTCAGCTCCAGGTCGTGGATTTTCTTTTCAAAGCGATTGCACATCTGTGCAAAATCCTTGGCAGCTTGTGTATCCTCCGGAAGGCCGCTCTGCTCTGCCTTGGCAACCTTCGCCGGAAGCTCTACGTTCATAGCCTGCTCCATCTTCTGCTTTCCGGCCAAAATATACATCGTCAACTCTTTAAAATAATTTAAATTCAACTCGTACATTTTGTCTAACATAGCTACATCTTTTAAAAGAGTAATCTGATGCATTTCCAGAGCATCACAGATTTTATTTACATTCACTTCTGCCTTTTCGTATTTAGCTTTTATATTGGCCAGCTTATTAGTGCCTCTTTTGAACAGACCCAGGAACCCCTTTTGGTCTTCCTCGTCAAAATCTTTTAATTGAGCCACTACGTCTGTCAACATCTGGCCCACTTCCCCTATATCCTTGGTACGTACACTGTTTAAAGCAGTTTCAGAAAAATCTGCTATTTTCTTCTGGCTGCCGGCGCCATACTGCAATACCTGTTGAGTATCGGTAATATCGATCTGGGCCGCAAACGCATCCACCATAGCCTGTTCTTCCTCTGTCAAAACCACCTGCATAGCTGCCGGCTTTTCCTCTTCTACTGTAACCTTTACTTCCACAAGTTCTTTTTTGTCTTCTGCAAATGGTTCAAAGGTCAAGGATGGGGTTTCTTTTAACATTTCATCTAAATCTTTACTCATTTCTTCCTCTTTTCCGCACGGTCCGACTGTCCCGGCACGCGCTTTTTATGTTTATGCTTTATTTATTATAATCGTTCACTTGCCTTTGCATAGCCTACTGTTGCAGAGCTGTTATATCCACTCCTACCGTTCAGCCTGCTTCGCTCATCCCATTATTGTAGAGCCGCCTGTCTCCCACTCTACTGTAACATTTTCTCAGCCTTCTTTTCTTTGACGGCAGACTGGCTTGTATAGATAGGTTGCTTGGTAAGACCTTCTCTTTCTAACATAGTCTGAAGCACCTGGGCATCTGTAGTTACATCAAAAGCTCTGTTGCGGAACAACTTGTTTAAAAGCTCTCCAAACGCTGCATTTATGGTATCTAATGTCTTTTCTATTTCGCATTTTGCTGATAAAATGTCCTGTCCCGGCACACTGACGCGGTCAAATTCCTCATAGGCAGTCACCAGCTTTAAAGTAGTGGGCAAGTAATATTCCATAAATTTGTGCATCTCCGGCATCTGCTCCGGATGCTCCTTCAACTGCTCAAAAATTTCTTTTAGGATATTTTCCAGATAAAATAGTTTGCCTGAAATCACTTCCCCTTCAATTGCGTCATTCAAATCCCTAAGCTGTTTAATGTAATCCCGGCCTTCCTGTATCATGGCATCCAGTTCAGGATTCTCTGACTGCGACACCTCATTTCGGGCGGACTTGTGGCCGCCATCTCTGCGCTTGTACTCATCCTCTTCCTTTGTAGCTCTTACGGATTTCTCCGCATTCTTTGCCAACTCTTGCTCAGTAATCTTTGAGGAATTCTGAACTGCAATACGCTTCTGTTCTTCCTCAGCCTTAAGAGCAATGCGAGACTTTTCCAGTCGGAGGTATTCCCGATATGCCACGTCGCCGATAATCAGACACTGCTCACCTATATCCAAATGCCCTTCAGGGAAGATACCCTTCCGAATCATTTTCTTCACATCCTTACGAATATAAGCAGGACTTTCATGTGTCAGAAGAGCCAAATCGTTGATATTGATATATGTCTTCCCCTGCATCACCTGTATATAACGCTGAGCACGTTTTAACCGGGCACTTTTTCTTGCTCCCAAATTTATCATTGCAATACATGCAGCCAGTACAGTGCTAAAAAAGATTACCATATTCCAATATACATCGCTGCCAACTTCCGTTACAGCCGCAATCAAAAACATGAACCCAAAAATACCGGTTCCGATTCCTCCAAATACACGCAGCAATACACTGGAAGCCCCACCCACTTTCTTCACTTTGTTCTTGGGCACTATCACAACCTTGCTATATGCCAGGCTGCCGGGCTGCTGCTTCCTTAAAGCGGTGTCGGAGTATTGTCCTGCTGCATTTCGACCACTGCCCTGACTTACTGTTCCTGCGGCTGATGTAGTTTTTGTCTTGGTGGCTGACGTTCGTTCTGACCGCGGGTACTGTCCCGCCCTCTGTCCGGAAGTAATCTGCTCCAACTGCTTTCTGGTTTCCTCCAGGGCCTTAGAAACGGTATCAGATACTACACTGTTTAATTTATCAAAATTACCGGATGTTAATATATTATCTACGGCATTCAGTATCTGGTCTCCCAGATTGGTGTTTCCCCGCTTATCCACCATGTCTTCCTCCTCGCTTCCCGGTCACGTTCCTTGTCCATGTATTTTTGCACAATTTCACTTGATACTATATTACTATAGGGCTGTCAAAATTGCAAGAAACAAAACTCCTGTAATACAAGGCATGATTCAGCATATTTCAAAATCTAATGAGGTATAATGTCGGACTGATATGACATCGTATAAGCACCAACCGGTATAGGAAAGGCGCCCTCAAAGGCGCCCTTACTAACTCTTATATACAATTCTGAATTATTTCTTCCAGAATTTGCCCTTCTTTTCTTTGGATTCTTCCTCTTCTGCAACTTTCGTGCCTTGCAAAGAATTACCGGTCAAAGCATCAAACTGCTTTAACAACTCCTTCGCTTCATTAGAAAGCTTATCAGGAGTCTGCACCACCAATGTAACATAATGGTCACCGCGTACGTCTTTATTTCTCCAGGAAGGAACACCCTTACCACGCAAACGTACCTTGGTATCTGTCTGTGTACCCGGCTTTACATCATAAGCCACCTTGCCGTCAACTGTATCTATTAATATCTCGCCGCCCAGTGCTGCTACAGCAAAGCTGATTGACACTGCAGAGAAAATATTTAAATCCTGGCGCTGGAAAATTGGATGACGTCCAACGATAAATTCAATCACCACATCGCCTCTTGGACCGCCATTGGTACCCGGCTCTCCAAGACCTGTAAGGCGCTTACGCTGACCGCTGTCCACACCTGCAGGAATATCCACCTCATACTTCTTGCGCATCGGAACAAACCCGGTCCCACGGCAATCGGTACATTTCTCACGGATAATCTTACCGGTTCCGCGACAATCCGGACAAGCCTGTACATTACGGATGGTGCCAAACATAGACTGCTGGGTAAATACCACCTGGCCCTTACCACCACATTTAGAACAGGTCTCAGGACTGGTACCTGCCTTTGCACCGGTTCCCTTACAGCTTTTACATTCTTCTTTTACTGTCAGCTCGATTTCTTTCTTACAGCCTGCTACTGCCTCTTCGAAGGTAATTCTCATGCTGGTACGTATGTCCTCGCCCTGCATAGGCGCATTACTGCGGCTTCCTCTGCGGCTGCCGAAAATATCTCCAAAGCCAAACATATCTCCGAAAATATCTGAGAAATCTGCACCACTGAAATCAAAGCCGCCAAAGCCACCTACTCCGCCTGCACCACCATCAAAGGCA
The DNA here is from genome assembly GCA_045646695.1 of Lachnospiraceae bacterium. Taxonomy (GTDB): domain Bacteria; phylum Bacillota; class Clostridia; order Lachnospirales; family Lachnospiraceae; genus RGIG6307. The sequence goes on along the minus strand of JAZRLF010000083.1, from coordinate 26,095 downwards.
GCATGACCAAACTGGTCATACTGACGTCTCTTTTCCGGATCGGACAGTACGGCATAAGCTTCGGATGCTTCTTTAAATAACTTTTCTGCGTTCTCATCCCCCGGGTTTACGTCCGGATGATACTTCTTTGCCAATACACGGTATGCTTTCTTAATCGCAGCATCATCCGCATTTTTATCTATACCAAGGACTTCATAATAGTCTCTTTTTTGTTCTGCCATAAACTCACTCCTATTTGTGGTAAAATATCAACACTTCTATTTTACACAATATTCGTTACAAATCAACCCCGCATTTGTGATACGGGGCTGATTAAATATTAAAAGATAAACGTGAACAGCTCAGATGCGCTATTCGCAAAGGCACCAATGGTGCGTTCTCGCTGCTTGGCAGCTGAGCTGTTACAAAAAATTATACCTCTCTGTAGTCACCGTCGATAATGTCATCTCCGGCTGCATTTGCTGCACCCTGTGCACCGCTCATGTCAGGACCTGCGCCCTGCGCACCCTGCATAGACTCATACATCTTGGTAAATAAAGCCTGTGCGCTTGTCATTAATTTTTCTTTTGCAGCCTTTAATTCATCCACATCACTGTCACTCATTTCCTGATTTGCAGTTCTGTCAAGAATTGCCTTTACATTGGCAAGCTCTGCCTCAACGCCTGCCTTCTCATCAGCGGAGATCTTGTCACCAACTTCATTTAAAGCCTTCTCTGTCTGGAATACGAAGGAGTCTGCTTCGTTACGTGTGTCGATTGCTTCCTTACGCTTCTTGTCCTGAGCTTCAAATTCAGCTGCTTCCTTCACTGCTCTTTCGATTTCATCGTCAGACATAGAAGAACCTGCTGTAATGGTGATGTGCTGTTCCTTACCTGTACCTAAATCCTTTGCAGATACATTTACAATACCGTTAGCATCGATATCGAAAGTAACTTCGATCTGTGGTACACCTCTCATTGCTGGTGGAATACCATCTAAGCGGAACTGGCCAAGGCTCTTGTTGTCACGGGCAAACTGTCTTTCACCCTGAACTACGTTAATATCAACTGCTGTCTGGTTGTCAGCTGCTGTAGAGAATATCTGGCTCTTCTTGGTAGGAATAGTAGTATTTCTCTCGATTAATCTGGTAGCGATACCGCCCATAGTTTCGATAGAAAGAGACAATGGAGTAACGACTAACAGTAAGATTTCTCCTGCACCTGCATCACCTGCAAGCTTACCACCCTGAATAGAAGCACCTAATGCTACACATTCGTCTGGGTTTAAGGATTTATTTGGTTCATGACCTGTAAGCATCTTAACTTTGTCCTGAACAGCAGGGATACGTGTAGAACCACCTACTAATAATACCTTGCTGAGTTCGCTTGCATTCAGGCCTGCATCCTTTAAAGCGTTCTGTACAGGGATAGCTGTTCTTTCTACTAAGTCATGTGTTAATTCATCAAATTTAGCACGGGTTAAAGTCATATCGAAGTGTTTAGGGCCTTCGCTTGTTGCTGTGATGAACGGTAAGTTAATGTTTGTGGTTGTTGCACTGGATAATTCTTTCTTTGCCTTTTCAGCTGCTTCTCTAAGTCTCTGAAGAGCCATCTTGTCGTTAGATAAATCTACGCCTTCTGCCTTCTTAAACTCTGCTAACATCCAGTCTGTAACCTTCTGGTCGAAGTCATCACCGCCCAGTCTGTTGTCACCGCTGGTAGCCAATACTTCGATAACACCGTCACCAATTTCGATAATGGAAACATCGAAGGTACCACCACCTAAGTCGTATACCATGATCTTCTGTTCCTTCTCATTGTCAAGGCCGTATGCCAAAGCTGCTGCTGTAGGCTCATTGATGATACGCTTAACCTCTAAGCCTGCAATCTTACCTGCATCCTTGGTAGCCTGACGCTGAGCATCGTTAAAGTATGCAGGAACAGTAATAACTGCTTCTGTAACCTTTTCACCTAAATAGTTTTCAGCATCTGCTTTTAATTTCTGTAAAATCATAGCAGAAATCTGCTGTGGAGAGTACTTCTTGCCGTCAATGGTGCGGCCATTGTCTGTACCCATATCTCTCTTGATAGAAGAGATTGTCTTCTCTGCGTTGGTAACTGCCTGACGCTTTGCAGGCTCACCTACTAATCTTTCACCTGTCTTTGTGAAAGCAACTACAGATGGTGTAGTTCTTGCGCCTTCTGTATTTGCGATAACGGTTGGTTTACCACCTTCCATAACAGCTACACAGCTGTTGGTTGTACCTAAGTCAATACCAATAATTTTTCCCATGATTGTCTCCTCCTGGACTATAAAATAAAATTAATAATTTCTTGCCTATGCATCTTTGCTGACAACAGAACCTTAAACCTATTCAGCTACTGCTACCATACTGTGACGAACCACGCTGTCTCTATATGTGTAGCCCTTTAAAAGCTCCTGTGCAACAACACCTGACTCATATTCCTCACTGGCCACCTGCATCACTGCATTGTGCAGATTCGGGTCAAATTCCTGCCCCAAAGCTTCGATCGGCTTAACACCGATATTACCCAGCTCTGTTAAGAGCTGCTTATATATCATATTCATGCCGCTTGCGAAGCCTGTTTCCTTCTCCGCTTCGGTCATGGTTGATAATCCTCTTTCAAAATTGTCGATTACCGGTAAAATCTTCTCGATAACGCTCTTGGCACCGGTCTCAAACATAGCCTGCTTCTCTTTATCGGTACGACGGCGGAAATTCTCAAACTCAGCCATCTGGCGCATCACTCTGTCTTCCAGCTCGGCTATTTTCTCTTTGTCCTTATTATTCTTCTTTAACCACTTGGAAGGACCCTTGCCTGACTTCTCAGATGCCTCTCCATCTGCCACGTCTTCAGCATCTTCTATATCACATGCCTCGCAATCCTCGCAAATCTCTTCCTCTTCCGCTTCCATCATACCCTCTGCTTCCACAGATTCTGTATCGGAAGCTTCGTTTTCAGGCATTTCCTTTTCTAAATCCTTTTCCATATCTGCCATGAACTTACTCCTCGTTATTTTTTGTATAAATCATCTAATTGCTGCTTCAAGGTTTTCAGCGTATCCACTACCTTTTCATAATCCATACGCTTCGGTCCGATAATACCTATGGTTCCACGCATGCCCTCTCCCAATTCATAAGTAGCGGTAACAACACTGCAGTCCTTCATGCTCTGTACTCTGGTCTCATCACCAATATAAACCTGAATACCGGTCTCAGTATTCTCCTCCAAAGACTGCTCTACCAAATGTCCCAGCACCTGCTTCTCTTCAAAGGTCGTAATCAGATCGCTGGCTCTCTGATGGTCGGCAAGCTCCGGATACTTGAAAATATTATTGGCACCGGAGGTGTAAATCTCCAGATCCTCATCTGCCTTGATGGCCTCTGCCACTGCATCCAGCACCTCACTGATCAAATCACTGTGAATGCCTGCCTTCTGCTTAATGGCTGCTATCATACCCAGATTAATCTCTTCCATACACAAACCATTTAAATTAGTATTCAGTAAAATATTGAGCTTCAGCAAAGTCTCATCATCCAGATACTCACCTACGCGGATCATGCTGTTCTTGATGATATTGCCCTCTGCCACAATGACAGCCAATATCTGGTGCTTATCCACACGAGACAACTGCAAAAACTTCAGCTTATTACGATGGGTGGTGGGCGCAGTGATCATTGTTGCATAATTGGTATTGGCCGCAAGCACCTTGGCCACCTGCTTCAGTAACAGCTCGGTCTTTTCTTCCTTCTCTAAAAGCATCTCCTTCAGCTCACCAATCTCCCGATCCTTCTCCTCCAGCATAGTGTCTACATATAAACGGTAGCCCTTGTCAGAAGGAATACGTCCCGCGGAAGTATGAGGCTGTACAATCAGTCCCATCTCTTCCAAATCGGACATCTCATTGCGAATGGTAGCGCTGCTGAGATTCAAATCTGTATACTTAGAAATGGTTCTGCTGCCTACCGGCTCCCCGGTCTCCAGATAATTGCGGATAATGGCTTGAAGAATTTTGCGTTTTCTCTCATCTAATTGCATCCTGCCACCTCCTTTTATTTATTAGCACTCAATTAATCCGAGTGCTAACACCTTGCAAGAATAAGATACCACTATTGTTCCTCATTGTCAACATTTTAAAAATAAAGATTTTATAAATTTGCAAAACAATTTTAAAAAATGCATGCAAACAATTCAGGCAATCAATAAGTTATTTTCACGCAATTAAAATGCGGCAAGATCATTGACATGCCTTTTACCTACTTAGTAGCCTGCACACCAATCTTGCCGCTTGGTTTTTACATCATACTTATGTATGAAACCTTTTTGGTTGTATTAAACCTCTTCTGTAGAAAATTCATTATTTTCAAATTCTCCAAAAGCTTCTAAGCTGGCCAAATCCTTCCGGGTTGCCGCTTCGCTTGCATACTTCTTTGCTTCAGCCTTATCAAATGTATTAATGAAGTATCCTTTGGCATTAGAAACAGAAGCTACATAGCCTTCTTCTCCGCTGAATTTATTTCTCCACTTTAGGTTCACTTTTACTGCTGCCATGTTTACACTCCCTTTCACTGGTATTGATCCTGATTGTTTGTGAAACTCTGCGATCCCCACGGAAGCTTCGCAAATAACCGGGTTCATTGTGTGATTCATGTTGTCTTTTACACCACAAAGCAATAAGCTACCATAAATAGAGCTGTTTGTCAAACAAAATCTTCGTCCCGGATTCGGCGGGAAAGGTTCTGCTCTAAGGCAAAATACTATAAGGGTTTTCACCGTTACCTGAAAGCCACAAAATATAACAACACAATAGCCCCCAAAACAATGCGGTACCAGCCAAATACCTTGAAATCATGTTTCTTGATATATGCCATCAAGAACTTAATGACTATCATGGAAACCACAAAGGCCACAACCATACCCACCAAAAGCACTGCAAGTTCCAGACCGGTGAATGCCAGACCGAATTTCACAAGCTTTAAAAGGCTGGCGCCAAACATAACCGGGATTGCCAGGAAAAAAGTAAATTCAGCTGCCACTGTGCGGCCAACGCCAATCAGCAGGGCACCAACAATAGTAGCGCCGGAGCGGCTGGTTCCCGGAAATACAGCTGCAATCAACTGGAATACACCGATAATCACCGCCGTCCGGTAGGTCAGCTCCGCCAGACTGCTAATACGGGCTTCTCTGCCCTTATTCCAATTTTCCACCACGATAAAAGCAATACCGAACATAACAAGCATGGCAGCAACAACATATCCGTTAAATAAATATTTTTCCAGAACATCGTCAAACAAAATGCCCACGATTGCTGCAGGAACGCAGGCTACCAGAATTTTAAACCACAGGCTGAAAATCTCTTTGTCAATCTCTATCTTGATGGCATGCTTCTTGGTAATCTTGAAAGGAAAAATCTTCTTCCAGTGTAAAACAACTACCGCCATAATGGCACCAAGCTGAATTACCACTTCAAACATGGTGGTAAATCCTTCCGAAACGCCCTCGAATTTAATAAACTCCTCCAGCAAAATCATATGTCCGGTACTGCTTACGGGCAGCCACTCGGTAATACCCTCTACCAGACCAAAAAGTATCGCAATTAAAATGTCTAACATCTCTGTCTCCTAACAAATTATAAAATATTTATTCATATCCTCTCGAAATACTATATGCTTGCCGCATACTCTCTGCGGTGTCAAGACCATTCTGCCACTCCAAGGTTATTCTGTCAAGGATACGGTAGTGCCGCCCGACACCTTTACGGTGTGCATGTCATTCCCCACACAAATCCACACGTCTAATGCACTGGGATTATGTACAAAGCTGCCGTCTGCTGCAAACTGCAGTCTCTCCCAGGCATCCATATAATCCTTAATCTCGATATTAGTGGCATACCAAATGTCATTTCTGCTACCGATATATTCACAGAACTGTTCTATCAGTTCCCAATTATTATCATTATCGAATTCATAGGAATGTCCCCACACATACATCATCCGTAAATACTGCGGCTTGTTGCATTCCACAAATCTTTCCGCCAGTTCCATCAGATTATGATTATGATGGCAGGTAGCTGCCCACTCCATCCAGTCCGCCGGGAAACCAAAATCCTGCGTTTCCTTTACAGTACGTGCATACACAATACCTGCATCTTTAAAAATACGTTTTACTTCTTCGCTATAAGAGCCATTTGGATAAGCATGCCCTCTTACCGGACTGCCTGTTACAGATTCCCAACCCTTTTTGTCTTCCAGAATCTCTTGATAGATCTGATGCGCCGGGCATCTGGCAATGGTAGGATGGGTATATGTATGCGTTGCAATTTCATGTCCATTGTATACCTCTGCTGCCTCCTCAAGCGTCATGCTCCTTCCGTTCCCCATCAATCCGTAATTCAGATTAAAGGTTCCTTTAATGCCATGCTTATTAAAAATATTTACCAATCTCCTATCAGCATACACACCATCATCATAGCTCATAGTCAAAGCTTTTCTTTTTCCATTTGGAAAAACTTGATAAATTCTCATAATAGAATTCTCCTTAATATTACCAATACATATTTTATGATTTGTGCATCCTTGTCAATAATATGTAAATTATCCATCTTCATTCCATTAAACAGCAGTTTCATCTCCAGCTAACCTGCCCCGCCTGTTCCACCTTGGCACGCAAACCGGCCAGACGTTTTAAAGCCTCCTGCAGCGTCTCATCCTTCTTGGCAAAGTGGAAACGAATCAAATGGTGTACTTCCTCTCTGAAAAAACTGGAACCGGGCACTGCTGCCACACCTACATGCTCCGCCATCCATTCACAAAATGCCACATCATCCCGGACACCGAACTCCGATACATCCATCAATACATAATATGCTCCCTGGGGCTCCGTTATGGTAAAACCAAGCTCCCTTAAACCGCCTACAAACAGCTGCTTCATATGGGTGTAATGAGCCTGCAGCCCCTGATAATAAGCATCATCAAATTCAAGTCCCACAACTGCTGCCTCCATAAGAGGTGCAGCTGCGCCTACTGTCAGGAAATCATGTACCTTCTTCACCCTGTCAATAATATCCGGGGAAGCAATCACATATCCCAGACGCCAGCCCGTAATGGAATAGGTCTTGGACAAGGAATTACAAATAATGGTCCGCTCACGCATACCCGGCAAAGCAGCCATATACACATGCTTATGTGGTTCATAAATAATATGCTCATAAACCTCATCTGTTATGACATATGTGTCATATTTTATCGCCAACTTAGCGATCATGCTCATTTCTTCATATGTAAATACCTTGCCGCATGGATTAGACGGATTACAAAGCACCAAGGCCTTGGCACCGTCTTTAAAAGCCTGCTCCAGTACTGCTTCATCAAACTGAAAGGTCGGAGGCACCAGAGGAATATAAATCGGCTCTGCACCGGACAATATAGTATCTGCACCGTAATTCTCATAAAATGGTGAGAATATAGCCACCTTGTCCCCCGGATTGGTCACTGAAATCATAGCCGCCATCATTGCCTCCGTACTGCCGCAGGTCACCACAATCTCCGTATCCGGGTTGACCTTCATGCCGGAAAAATGCTCCTGCTTGGCCGCAAGCGCTTCTCGGAAATTCTGTGCTCCCCAGGTCAGTGCGTACTGATGAGGTCCCACAGAAGCCACTTCCGCCAATCGGTCCGTCAGTTCCTTTGGTGGTTCAAAATCCGGAAAGCCCTGAGATAAATTCACCGCACCGTACTTATTGGCAATTCTGGTCATACGACGGATAACCGAATCCGTAAAATTAGCCGTTCTGTCACTTAATGCTCTCATTTTGTTCCTCCATCACACCTTTTGTCGAAAATCAACTGCAATATCTTACACGTTCATTCTCTATACTGTAATTTTATAACTAATTATCTTCAATTATAATCCACTTTAGGCGGTGTGGCAATACAAAAATGTACAAGGCAACAACCGTATACACAAAACGTTGTTGCCAAAAATGAAACGAAGCAGAAGCTTCTAGGATTTTACACCTGTCGGTTTTTTGGCTCTACTGCCTGAGATCTGACATTATGCTCTTGGTTTTGATTTTCCGGTTTTAGCTTTTGTGTAATACTGTTAAATTTATTCTGACTTCGCTGCTGTGCCTGCTTTTCCTGTTCTTTTTTATTCATCCTTTTCCCCTTTTTTGCCCACACATAATCATTTGCACATAATTTTGCACTTTTTGTGCTGCAAGTGCGTTGTGGCTTGTATATAAATTTCTTACAGATAAGTCTGCATATGGATAGTATGTGTTGAAAATTTATTTTTTAGTAAATAAAAGAAGCCGACCAATCACATATAGCATTGACACCTTTCGACAAGTTATGTATTGCAATACATAGTGTGGCAGGAAGATATAACAGACAAAAATAACGGAGTGAATCTCACTCCGTTAAAATTTTATGTATTTACCAATTTTTATCTTCGTAAGGTGTAGACTCAACACCATTAGACTGAAGTTTGATAACCATATGGTCCAATTTGCCTTTCCACAGCTTCTTGAACCAGTCAGTTTCTCCAAACCATCTTACCAACGTAGGGCTGACAGCATAATATGTTTTTATAAATGCTCTGCCGTACCATGTTTCAGCAAGTACATTATCACGATAACGGCGAAGCGTCCATACTTGTGGGCAATCATAAGAACCATAAACCGCAGTAGCTACGTAGCATCCCCCGGAAGCAGGAGCTGGAATTTCTGGGGTTTGGTAATCCGGATCAAACTCTCTAATTTCATTTCCAAGAGTATTAATGGTTGTTGTCAAAAAGTTATTATTGTACCATTTGGAATTATTAATCATAAATGTTACACGTACTTTTTGTTGAGTTGCAATACGTTCTTTTTTTTCTGGAAAAACTTTCTTTAGACTTTCCACAATCTCAGCATATATATTACCTGAACTGACTACTCTATTAGAGCACTCTCCAAATGCATTATTTGTAGTAGGAAACTGATTATAATGCGATATAGCACCTGAAACAAGCATCAAGGAAATAGCAACGGCTGACGAGATGACTGTGTCAAGTGCGGATTCCTTTTCTTCCTCGCTTTTCAAATCGGCTATAGCAGAAAAAGTACTGTAAATACTGTTTGCAACCGAGTTTGCCGCTGAGCTAATGTATAGGATTTTGCATTCTGATGCTTCAAAATATACACTAAAGAACATCGCTTCCCAGTTTCCAGGATCCTTTTCAAGGATTTGATCATAGTATTTTTTTGCATTTTTGGAATCGGATGATTCTCGAGCACGACGAGCAAGAATAATTAATTTCTCAATTTCTTTACTGTTGTCTACCTGTAATGGTGTGGCTGCTTCTGTATTAATCGGAAAACCACAATCAGGACAACTTACTGCACGGTCAGAAACCTGTTTGCCACATTCGGGGCATGAAATAATAGCCATAGCATACTCTCCTTTGATTTCGGGAATAGAACAAGTAATACTCATTATTCCCTGTAATGTGTAACAATTAATTGTAATAATAATATCATTATCGAAATAATACATTTTTTCGCGTTTATTGTCAAGCGTTTTGCGCATATTTTGCTAAGAGTCGTACAGTTTTTTTTAATGTTGATTTTCCCTATCGATTATGCTATACTCCATATCATTGAAAAGCCCACAAAAACAAGGTCTTAAAGGGCTTTCCGCCGATTCCCGGCGTTAAATGAATCGAGTGTTCGCGACCTTCCACTCGTAAAACAAAACTAAAGGAGAACTTCATATGAAAAACAAAAAGGTAATATTTGTAAACCAAGCCGCTATGATTGGGGCCATCTACGTAGTCCTGGGTGTTGTATTTGCTGCCTTTGGTACCAAAGCCATTCAGGTGCGCCTTGCAGAAGCATTGACAATCCTGCCCATCTTTACCGGTGCAGCGGTCCCCGGACTGTTTGTCGGATGTCTTGTAAGCAACGTCCTCTCCGGAGGCATTTTGCCGGACGTAATCTGCGGCAGCCTGGCAACTCTCATGGGTGCACTGGGCACCTATAAGCTGGGGCGCTTGCATCCCGTGCTAGGTCCCCTGCCACCTATTATAGCCAACACCCTGATCATTCCTTTTGTGCTGCGCTATGGCTACGGCGAACCCTTTCCCATTCCGTACATGATGCTTACGGTAGGTATTGGTGAGGTGCTTTCCTGCGGAGTGCTGGGCATGATTTTATACGCAGCACTGAAACCGATGCAACACCGAATTTTCAAATAATCCATATGCAAAATGCTATTACACAAGTTTTCGCTTATGTAATAGCATTTTTTATTTCTTTAATGATATCTTCTGCAATAGGGCCTCCTGAAGTACCTGTGAAAAATTAATTCCCAGTTCTATAGCTTCTTCATTTAACCATTGTGGAATAGTAAGAGTCTTCTTCACTGCCTTGGAATTATGCTTACGTTTATACGCTTCCATATCAAATTCTACCACAACTAAGAGTGCCCCCTCCTCTGCTGCCACATCCCCGGGTAAAGATGGTGTCGGCAATGGCTCCCCGGCCGCTACCAGGTCACTGATGCACAGCCCCAGAACATCAACCGCCATCTCATAGGCATGTGCCATGCTTTCTCCCTGTGTAAATCCCTCCGGAAAATCCGGAAAACTAATCCAAAAACCGCCCTCCTCTGCATCATGAAAGATTGCGGGATAAAATAATTTGTCCATTACACCCTCCTATATTAAAATCTCAATCCTGCCTGCTTTATAATCGCCTGCTCTAATCCTTTTTTCAAATCTTTACAATGATTTGGCACTACGGTCTGCCTTCCACTGTATCTGCTCTTTAGTTTTACATGTGAACCGTTCTGACTAACTACCTCGAAACCATGTTTTTTGAGGTATGTAATCATTTGTTTTGATGTCATCGGCATATCATCTTTCCACTTAAAATAGCACGTATTTATACGTATGTCAATATGTATCTAAGAAAATTTACAAGCATTTATTCAACATTCGATTAATCCCTCTATTCATATAGGCATGAGAAGCGTATTTTGTCACACTAAATATTAAAAAATTAAATTTATTAATATTGCAATCACATCAGCTTATATCTTTACAGCCACATCTCCTTATATTTACGTAATCGGAATACACAAATATTTTTGTAACTGACATACTAGCATTTTTTAATTAACATACTAGCATATTTTTTAAATTTTATTGAAAAATCCGGCATACTCTGTTATAATTTTAAATATGGATTTGTTTGTAATTCATTCTACATATATCAGGAGGATTTATTTTATGATTATTTGTCGTGCAAAAGATTATGAAGAATTAAGCAGAAGAGCTGCCAATATCATCAGTGCTCAGATTATTATGAAGCCTGACTGCGTATTGGGCTTAGCTACCGGCGGTTCTCCGGTAGGCACATACAAGGAGCTGATTAAGCGTTATGAGATAGGAGATTTGGATTTTGGCCAGGTTACCAGCGTGAACTTAGATGAATATAAAGGTCTTTCTCCGGAAAATGACCAGAGCTATCGTTATTTCATGAATACCAATTTATTTGACCATGTAAATATTGACAAGTCCCGTACTTATGTACCGGACGGTTTAGAACCGGATGCTGCAAAGGCTTGCGCAGATTACAATGCCATTATCGATGCTGTAGGCGGCATTGACTTACAGTTATTAGGCCTTGGTCACAACGGTCATATCGGTTTCAATGAGCCGGCTGATGCTTTCACCTTAGAGACCAACTGTGTGGATTTGCAGGCCAGCACCATCGAAGCTAACAAGCGTTTCTTTGAGTCCGAAGCAGATGTTCCGCGTCAGGCATACACTATGGGTATCGGCAATATTATGCAGGCCAAGAAAATCGTTGTTGTTGTAAGCGGCAAGGATAAGGCTGAGATTTTACGCAAGGTTGTTTGCGGACCGATTACACCTCAGGTTCCGGCTTCAGTTTTACAGCTTCACCCGGATGTTACTATTGTTGCTGACGAAGCTGCATTATCTTTATTAAACGATTAATCAAATACTTTTTACCAACAATCCCCGGTATACGAACCTATACCGGGGATTCTAATATTAAAAATCATTCTACAAATGTAAGCCTTCTCATCCAAGGCATTACCTATACTTGTTCTTTTTGAAACCTTGTTTATCTTAATTCCGCCAGCAGCGCCTTAGCCCCTTCTACAATAGCTTCTGCTACACCGGATTTGTATCTGGAAGTACGAGCCTCATAGCCACCTTCATCAAACGCGGACTTCATTGGGAAATATCCCTCGTTACCGTTTGTAAGGGCACACGGCATAATCATGCGATAGCCCTCAGCCTCTTTAATACCCACACCGATATCTGTAAAGGGTTCTCCCGGAATGCCTACCAGAGCAACTTCACCAATCCGGACACCTACAAGCCCCAATGTAAAATGCTCAGGACCATTTTCCAGCTTACACATGCGCAGTGCTTCCGCTACCACTGTAGTTAACTCCATGGCGGTATATGGAATTTCTTCATCACGACCGGCCTCATGGAGTTCTATGTATTTGTGAGCCCGCGGCAAGTCTTCCGGCACCGGTACATTGGCCGGAACCAAGATATCTTTGTGCAGAATATCAATCTTGTCTACATCGATATAGTGCACCTTGTCATACACCTGAAGTACCGTACCTGCCAGTGCACGGCCTACAAATCTGGCCATGCCCGGACTCTTCATTTCATTGTCAAAGCTTATCTCTGTATCATTCATATCACCGCCGGAAGGATAAATATTGGTGCTGCCAACATCGCCTTCTGCACCGTTAAAGAAAATACACTTAGTGCCATCCAAAGCTTTTGCCAAGGTTTTGCGCATCCATCCCGGCCAGTCTGCAGAAAACAGCTCGCCGTTTACGGTATCTGCATGGAGACCATAATTTACCAATACCACGCTTGCACCACCCTCTCTGTCAAAACGAAGCACATGCACTCTCTGGTCCAGTTCTCCGATGGGGTGCAAAATATTAGGGTCATTAATCGGCGGGCAGGTCCAGGTGGAACCGTCTTTCATTTTGTAACGTCTTATGTATGCTACTCTTTCCGGCGCCTGACCAACAATATAACCCATTCTGGCAGGTTTTAAATCATCCAAAGCCATTTTCACCGCATCTACCAGTCTGGTACCCACAAAGTCTGCATACCGACGAATCATTTCTTCATCTGATTTAAAACCGGCTGCCGGCACCAATAAACCTGCTGTATGAGAATGGGTAGCAGACAGGAAAATATGCTCTTTTGGAATACCCAAAGCCTGTTCCATCTCTGCTGTGTATCGGCGAACCATTTCTGTGGCAATACCGCATATATCCACACTGATCAGCACAATCTGTTTCTCACCGCAGGACATTGCCAGCGCACTTGCCTGAATATCATCCAGAAAACCTTTGCCATATCGAGGCACATAATACCCTGCAACCCCCATGCCCAAGGGAGGATTTATATTTACCTCTGCGTAACCTACTTTAAATTCACTCATAATAAGCTTTCACCTCATATCCTTTACTGTATTTTTCTTCCATGTTCTTTCTTCTGCCACACTATCCTTACTCATCAAAATGACACACTTCTCCGCCTAACATAACCTGAAGCACATTGAATTTGTCATCCACAAATACCAAATCTGCACGCTTGCCGGGTTCAATAGTACCAATTTCATCATCCATGCCAACCACTCGTGCCGGATTACGGGAAGCCATCAGAAAAGCCTGTGCAATACCGCAATTGGTATGAGTCATGATATTTCTGCAGGCCAAATCCATGGTAATTTTGCTGCCTGCAATACCGCCTCTTTCGTCAAAATTCAAGTCCTTTACATGGGCAAATCTTTCCGGGGTAGGATTATTATATACCGTACTGTCCGTAATCAAAACTACGCGATGGGTTCCTTTATTGTGAAGCAGAAACTGCTGCATCTCCGCGTTTACATGAATACCGCAGGAATCACTGATAAGCTCTGTATATACATCCGGCTCCTTCAAACAGTATTCATCCGGGCCGAAATCTCTGGTACCCTTAGGCGCCGGCACTCTGCCTGTTGCATTCATGGAATGGGTCTGAAGTGACGGACGGTATTTACCAAGGCTTCTAATCTGGACAGGTGTAGCCTCACTATGACCTACGGCAAATACTACATCCGGGTTCACCTTGCGGGCATATTCCAGAAAAGGAATCAAGCCTTCCCGTTCCGGTGCAATTGCCCATACCTTGGCCATATCTCCCGCTTCATCCACCAAAGCCCGGAACTGTTCCGAGTCTATGCTGCCTCTCCATGGATTCATATAAGCATGAGCACCATAATTAGGATTCATGTAAGGCCCTTCCATGTAAAAGCCTCGAATAGTCTTGGCCCTCTCGCCGGCCTCCTTAACCTTACGGATAGCCTCCAAAAATGTGTCAAGGGGCATATTATAGGATGGGGTAGCCAGAATAGAGGTGGCACCATGGCGTAAAAAAAAATTCGGATGCCTGTACCGGTTCAAAGCATGTAGAATATCCTCCGCCGCCGTGAACATGAATGTCCACAAACCCCGGGCCTACATAAGCTCCCTTGGCATCAATTTGTGTTGCGTGCTCAGGAATCTCCATCTCTCTGGCACTTCCCACCTGTGCAATTCTGTCACCTTCTAACAAAACCACACCATCCCAAAGAATACCGTTTTCCAATACCACTTGTGCATTGGTAATGGCAGTTATATTCCGTTCCATATTTTGTTCCACGTATCATTTCCTCCATTCCGCTTTTATACCATCTTGTAATAATAGACAGTGTTTTTTTCATTGTAGCACTTCCTATTCATACCGGCTATGCTATCTCATAGAAGTGCTTGTACAAAAGATAGATTTGCGATATAATAGCAAAAAAGAAATCGGAGAAAATATGTTATGGAGCTTATTATCGGTATCAGCAATACTTATAAAATGAAACAGTGTCCTTTCCATCAGCATAAACAATGGGAAATTCTTTTTTTTTACCGAAGGCAACGGATTCTTTTACACCCAAACCGGAGCATATCCTTTCAAACCCGGAAGTATCTTTTTGATCCCTCCCGAGCTATCACATCGCTCCGTTTCTGAAGACGGTTATGTTAATATAGCCGTACAAGGTAATTTTGAGAATCTGATTTTTTTTGATGAACTTTTAACCGTAGAAGACAATATTCATAATGACGGAAGATTTTTAATTGACATGATTAATCGAAATCGCTACAACGATTGTAATTATCTTTCTGTCTTATGTACCACCTATATTCACTTTCTGTTGCAGGAAGCTAATTTTAAAAATAATATTGAAAAAAAGATTCAACAGATATGTTCTCAGATTGTAGAAAATGCCTATGACCCCAACATAGATGTAGGATTATATTTAAGAAACAGCGGCTATGCAGAGGATTACATTCGCATGCATTTTAAAAGAATTGTAGGCATGCCGCCGCTTAAATTTCTAACTAAGATACGCATTGAGCGTGCCTGCGCGCTGATGGAAATATACAAAGATCAGGTATCTCTGGTCCAAATAGCCGAAAAATGCGGATATACCGACTATATCTACTTTTCTAAAAAATTCAAGCAGCAAACCGGCATGTCTCCGCAAAGTTATATCAATATTCTAGGGGTGCAGTAGCACCCCTTATCTTTTCAAAAATCCAGCCACACTGAATAATGCAAATATCACCACATCCACTGCTACAATACTTGCTCCCACCGGTGTGGATGCCAAAATAGAACATAACATGCCCACCACAGTACCTATCACGGAAATCACTCCGGAACAAATCGTCACAGCACGAAAGCTCTTAAACACCCGCATGCTGGCAAGTGCCGGAAAAATAATTAATGCGGAAACTAACAAAGAACCTACTAACTCCATAGCCAGCACAATCACCAACGCAGTCACCACTGCAATCAGCAGGTTGTATTCTTTGGCTCGGATTCCGGTAGCCTCTGCAAAATTTTCATCAAAGGTCACTGCAAATATTTTGTGGTAAAAAAACAAAAACACACAGATGACCACCACAGCTACGATGGCGCACAGCCACACATCTGAAACTGTCAGCGTCAAGATGGATGTGGCTCCAAATAAGGAACTGCATACATCTGCGGACACATTAGTAGAACCGGAAAATTTGCTTAAAAGCAGATAACCAAAGGCCATAGCACCCACGCTGAGCATAGCAATGGCTGCATCTCCCTTCAGCATGGCATTACTGCTCATCCGAAGCAGCAATATAGCGGCAAGTACTGTAATCGGCAGCATCACCACCAATTCATTATTGACATGCAGCACGGCAGCAATGGCCAATGCCCCAAAAGCCACATGACTCAGTCCGTCGCCAATAAAAGAAAATCGCTTGAGTACCAAAGAAACTCCTAACAAAGAAGAACACACCGCAATAAGTACCCCCACAAGCAGGGCATACCGCACAAAAGGATAGCTTAAATACATAGAAACTGTTTCTACCAAATTACTCATGAGCCACCTCCTGTCTTGTACCGTACAATGCTACACTGGCGGCATAAATCTGACCTATGGGACTTTTAATATAGTCCTCTTTTTTGCCAAAAAACAATGGTTTATTGCTCAAATGCAGCACATGGGAAGCATACGGAAGGGCTGCCATAATATCGTGAGACACCATGACTATGGTTGTTCCATGTTTTTGATTTAATTCGTAAATCACCTCATATAAATCTGCTGTCGCCTTTGGATCCAGGCCTGCAACGGGCTCGTCCAACAGCAGCATCTTGCGTGTAGCACACAAGGCCCTGGCTAATAATACCCTCTGCTGCTGCCCTCCGGACAATTCCCTATAGCAGCATTTGGTGAGATGCCCGATGCCCAACTGCTCTATATTCTCTCTGGCAATGTCCTTTTCCGGCTTCGTATAAAAAGGTCTGAGTCCGCTGCGATTTAGACAGCCGGACAATACAATCTCCCACACGGAAGCGGGAAAATCACGCTGCGCCAGTGTTTGCTGAGGCAAATATCCGATTTCCTGAGCTCTTAAATGATCACCAAAGCATATCTCTCCGGATAGTGGCTTAGTCAAACCCAAAAGAGTCTTCACCAAAGTGCTCTTTCCTGAACCGTTTTCGCCTAAAATGCACAGATAATCCCCTTGGTCCACATGGAAATTGATTTCTTCGGCCACTATATGTTTCTCATATCCCAATACTAAATTCCGACATTCAATCTGTGACATTTTATATCCTTTCTCTCTTGATTTGTAATTGACATTTACGAAACGCTGTGCCAGACAGCGGAAGTGATATATATTCCGGTAGAAGGGCCTTGAAAAGCGCCGGTCCTTAGCGAAGCAAGGCGGTAGCCGCAGTCTGAGCTTAGTACCGCTGCAGCTTTTCACGGAGCGAGAGCGTCCCTGAGACAGAATATATATCACTTTCGCCGGCTGCCACCGAGTTTCGCAAACGTCAATTGATTTGTAAATCCCTATTAACTTTATCCCAGTGCTTTTCGAAGCACTTCCAAATTCTCCTGCATAATCCCCAAATAGGTAGCACCTGCCCGGATATCTTCCATAGATATGGATTGCATGGAATTCAACTCCAAGATTTCCACACCCTGCATCTTGGCTGTACTGACAATGGTCGCTGCCAGACTCCTGTCAGAACCGTCGATTACCAGCACATATGGTACCTTAAGGGCATCTATCTTATCAGCCAATGCAATAATAGTCTCAAAGCCTACCTCTACCTCTGCATTACAGCCGGTGTAAGCGGCATAATATTCCAAATCATAATCCGCTGCCAAATAGCAAAATGGAAATCTGTCGCCGAAAATCAGCGGATTACCTGCGCCTTCCTCCACTGCAGCCCCATACGCAGCTCCCAATTCATGCAATTGATTAATATATTCAGTAGTATTGGCAGAAATTTCCTTTTCATGCTCCGGAGCAATCCCTGTCAATCTATTCGATAGATACCGGCACAAAAGCTCTGCCTTCTCCAGTGAAAGCCATACATGCTCATCTGCCAATGTATCTGCATGAGCCTGGTCATTATCATGGTCATGGGCATAATCCCCTTCATGTTCATGGGTATGTCCAAGCTCCTGTAACATTTCCCGAGTCAGCACTTGGTCTCCCAATACCTCCATCAGGCTTACAGAATGTGCTGCCAGGTCAGGGTTCGCATACATCATATCCAGTACCCATCCATCGGACTCGCCGCCCACATATACAAACAAATCTGCTTCCTTCATATCAATCATGTCCCGGGCACTTGGCTGATAGTTATGAATATCGGCGCTGTTTTGCACCAGAAGTGTCACTTCAAAATATTCTCCTGCTTCTCCAAGCAGATTAATAATCCAATCATACTGGGGAAAAGTAGTGCAGACAATCTTAAGCTTGCCTGCACCATCTCCCTGTTCTGAAGGTGTCTGTGCCCTGCCGCAACCGGCCAAAAGCCCCAATGTCAGTGACCAAACACCTATAAAACAAATTAATTTTTTCACAAATTACCTCTAAATAACTCTAATCATCCGGTCATAATGTGTAAGCATACTCTATATTCCGGCTACCACATGATACGCCGAACATAAACCAATATCACTTCTAATAAAATCCATGATTACCGATGGCATATCTTACTACATGTAAGCGTTCTACTCTTTCCAAATACGCAAGGGTCTGGAAATATACACAGTTGCTGACATTGGTAATACCGGAAATAGCTTCTCTGGCCGCTTCATAACAACCCTTTGAATTAGCTGCCTTATCATAAGCCAGCGCTTCTACAAAGCTATTCTTAGTAGATGTAACCGGTGCAAACTGGCTCTTTTGATAAATAACTCCGGCCATAGTATCCGGATATTTGCTGCTAAGGATGCGATTTACTACCACGGAACCTACTGCCAGCTTACCTTCGTAGCTTTCTCCACGGGCCTCACAATAAATCAGATTGGCCAGCATGGTGACATCTTCCTCCGTAAAGTTTACCTGAGAAACATCACGCCACTCTGCATTAGCAGCAGCCTGGGACATAGCCAGCTCTTCTGCCAGCTTCTGCTGAAGCTCTTTGATATTATCCTTTATGATTGCCAGTTCTTCCTCTTGGGCGCTTACTTCATTTTCCTGTCTGGTGATTTCACCCTCTTTACTGCTAAGCGCGGACTGTGTCTGATTCACAAGAGCATTCACATATTTACGGTTCTCTTCCTGCTCTGCACGCAAAACCTCCAGCTCTTCCCGCTGGGTTTCAAGCACCGCCTCTTCCTCTTCCACGTACGCCCTGATAGCCTGATACTGCTCAAGCATATTCGTATCATAAGCAGAAATCTGCTCCACGTACTCTGATAAATTCAGAAAATCTGTCAGACTGGTAGCTTCAGATATCAGATTCAAATAGGACTGGGTTACGCCGCTCTCATACATAAACTGCAAATGAACCATCAGATCGTCGTACTGTTTCTCCTCGATTTCACGGGCAGTTGCCAGTTCTTTTAACTTCTGCTCGATCTCTGATTCCTTCACCGCAATGGCATAGTCTGTGTCATTCAGAGCATTCACAGCTTCCGTCAGCTGGTTATTGTATTTATTCAGTTGGGCGGATATCTCCTGCTTCTCTTCCTGTAAGCCTTCCAGAGCTTCCTTTCCCTGTTCTATCTCTTCCTGCACACGGTTAGCCGCCTGTTGGGCCTCCTCCAGCTCCTGTCTTGTGGAAGAAGCATACAGCTGCATACTGCCTCCCCAGACAAGACAAAGAATAAAAACCGCAGATAATAACTTAAAAAACTTAGATAATTTATTTCGTACCAAAAATTCTATCTCCTGCATCTCCTAACCCCGGTACAATGTAGCCGTGGTCATTTAATTTCTCATCCAAAGCACCGATATACATCTCCACATCCGGATGTGCTTCCTGCATAGCACGTACACCCTCCGGTGCCGCAATAATACACATAAAGCGAATATTTCTGCAACCCTTATCCTTTAACATCTGAATAGCTGCAATAGCAGAACCACCTGTAGCAAGCATAGGGTCTACTACAAACACATCTCTTTCTGCACAGTCAGCAGGAAGCTTACAGTAATACTCTACCGGCTTTAAGGTCTCCGGGTCTCTATAAAGACCGATGTGTCCCACCTTGGCTGCAGGCACCATATTTAAAATACCGTCTACCATGCCCAGTCCTGCACGCAAAATCGGAATAATGGCCATTTTGCGGCCCTTCAACTGCTTTACCTGAGCCTTACAGATTGGAGTCTCAATCTCTACTTCTGTTAACTGTAAATCTCTGGTAGCTTCATAACAGATTAACATGGCAATTTCACCGATGGTCTGTCTGAAATCCTTTGTACCAGTCTCGATTTTTCTGATAAAATTAATCTTGTGCTGCACCAATGGATGATCCATAATCACTATTTTGGCCATAGTTTATATTCCTTTCGTACTATTCCTCTAATTAGGCGTTTTCAAAACTCGGCGGCTGACTGCCGGAGCAATATATGTTCTGGCTGAAGGGCCTTGAAAAGCGTCGGTCCTTAGCGAAGCAAAGCCGCAGGCTGCAGTCTGAGCTTAGTACCGCTACGCATTTTCATGGAGCGGGAGCGTCCGTGAAGCAGAACATATATTGCTCCAACAGTCAGCCACAGAGTTTCGCAAACGTCAATATTCCTCTAATAAATTCACACGTCTGTGATGCTTCTCTTCTACAGAAAATTCGGTATTCAAGAACGTATCTACAATCTGGAATGCCATATTGGTGCCGATAAGGCCGCCGCCCATTGCAAGCACATTAGCATTATTGTGCTCTCTGGTCATACGCGCAGAATATGGTTCGGAGCAAAGTGCACAACGCACACCCTTCACCTTATTGGCTGCAATAGAAATACCGATACCGGTAGTACAAATAACAATACCGAATTCGCACTCACCGCTTGCCACCGCCTTGCCTACTGCATGTCCGTAAGCCGGATAATCCACACTGTTTAAATCATAACAGCCTACATCCTTCACTTCATATCCCTTTGCCTGTAAATACTTGGAAACCTCTTCTTTTAAGGCAAATCCGCCATGGTCTGATCCAATTGCTATCATGTTACATTCCTCCATTATTTTGATAATCATTTATTGTTTTTTATAACTGTACTACCTGATGTCCTGCTGCCTTTAACAGCCTGTTCATAATAGCCTGTCCGATGCCCTCTGTGGGAAAACTCTCCGCAAAAAGCACTTCTAAGCCCTCATCATCGCACTCCCTAAGCATCTGATACAAGCCCTGTGCCACCGTACTCTCATCCGTCCTGGTGCCTACGCACTTGACAGAATCTGCCTGATACCGGTCCATGGTCTCAATGGTACACAATACCCCGGTACATTTGCCCTGTGCTGCTGCTGCTCTGCAAGCCTCGTTGATATACTCTGCAACCTGCTCCTCCGGCCCTGCCACAATCGTGAGATTCCCCTTCGGTGCATAGTGTCTGTACTTCATCCCGGGTGCCTTAGGTGCCACGTCCTTTAAAGCCTCCGTCATGGTTCGGTCTTCGGCTACCCTGCCAATCACACCTTCTAACATCTTACGGGTAATATATCCCGGTCTTAAAATGATAGGCACTTCTTCTGTCAAATCTACAATAGTGGACTCTACACCGATGCCTACCGGCCCGCCGTCTATAATCAAGGGGATCTTCCCTTCCATATCTTCTAATACATACTTCGCCAACGTAGGACTGGGTCTTCCTGAAACATTGGCGCTGGGTGCCGCCACATATCCTCCGGCTGCCTCTATAAAGGCTCTTGCCACAGCATGCTCCGGCAGTCTGACTGCGACTGTTGACAGCCCCCCTGTGGTCTCTAACGGCACAATGTCCCGCTTTTTCAAAATCATAGTCAGCGGTCCCGGCCAGAAAGCCTCTGCCAGCTTGTGCGCTGCCTCCGGAATATCGCAGCAAATATGATGAATATCCTCCCACTTTGCGATATGTATAATCAACGGATTATCGCCCGGTCTGTTCTTAGCTGCATAAATCTTGCGGGAAGAATCAGGCCGCAGTGCATCTCCACCCAGACCGTACACCGTTTCTGTAGGAAATGCCACCAACTCCCCTTGCTTTATATATCTGCCCGCCTCTGCAAGCACCTGCTCATCTATATGCGCTTCATCCATATAAACAACTTTTGTATCCATCGTTGTATCCCTTAATCTGTCTATTCCAAATATTTTACACAGTTCTTCTATTGTATTTTATCCTCATATGACCAAAAATGCAACAGGATAATTTTTCTTTCTGTACTATTTCTTATATTTCTTTCATAAATTATACCAATCACTTATCCCTTGGAGCAAAGAATGAATCAGGAAAAAGCACATAAATGGCTGGTTACAATAATGTCCCTACTACTTCTTTGCTCCATGGTCCTCCTATCCAGAGAAGCGGCTTTATACGTATCCGGCAAAATGGCTGAAAAAAAAGCTGTTACCGTAGTCATAGACAGCGGTCACGGCGGTGCTGATCCGGGTAAAATTGCCGCCGACGGCACCTATGAAAAGGACATCAATCTGGCCATTGCTCTAAAACTGCAGCAATACCTGGAAGCGGCCGATATCACGGTAGTGATGACCCGCACTACCGATGAAGGATTGTATGATCCGGAAACATCCAACAAAAAAGTGCAGGATATGAAAAATCGGGTTGCACTAATGGACGCAAGTAATGCTGCTATGGCAGTCAGTATCCATCAAAACAGCTATTCTGACAGCTCTATCCACGGAGCCCAGGTATTTTATTATACCACCAGCTCTTCCAGTAAATCCCTGGCAGAAACCCTGCAAAGTGTACTGGTTTCTGACCTGGACCCTGACAACCACAGGCAAGCCAAGGCCAATGACAGCTACTATCTGCTAAAAAAAACCTCTTGTCCTATTGTTATTGTAGAATGCGGCTTCCTAAGTAACCCTAATGAGGCAGCACTTTTGAAATCTGAAAGCTATCAAGATCAATTAGCCTGGGTACTTCATTTGGGCATTTTGAAACATCTGAATCAGAATTCTTAAGCCGTTAAACAAGGCAGCCTGTAAAAGAATCACATTGAACGCCCTATTCCTGCTGTATTTCCAGGCTCCCGGCAGTCCGCGCTTCCTTAATCATATCAATCAGCCCGGCCATAAAAGGCAACACCCAGCGACTTTTGTGGCAAAGAACCTGTTTTTAAGTCACCAACAAACGATATTGTATTGACAAATAGCAATTATTTGGGATATATTTATTCGTAACAACACAGACAAAAGCATTGACGAGGAGGAGTACATACTATTCCGGATGAACAGAGAGAAAGTGGTTGGTGAAAACTTTCGTGATGGGAGTATGGAAGTAGCCTTTGAGCTTTGGACCGAACAGCGTATACTAAGTAGACTCCAACGGAGATTCCCACCGTTATCAAGGGAAGCAATATCGGAATGCGTACATGATTCCCGTATTGAAAGTGAGTGCAGAACTATTTCTGAATTTAGGTGGTACCACGGACATGTCAGTTCGCCCTAAGCGTTTGCTTCGGGCGGCTTTTTTTGTCTGTTTTGTAAAATATTATATTTTATAGGAGGTATCCACATGGATAAAAAGTATGATTTTCAAAGCACAGAAAAACAATTAGAAGTGTTTTGGGAAGAACAAGGAATTTACAAGTATCAGCATGGAAAAGATAAGAAAATTTTTTCTATTGATACACCGCCGCCAACTGTAAGCGGTAAATTGCATATAGGACATGTATTTTCTTATACGCAGGCTGAAATGATTGCTCGATTCAAACGCATGCAAGGATATGATGTGTTTTATCCTTTTGGTTTTGATGACAACGGTTTACCTACAGAACGTTTAGTAGAAAAAGACGAAAAAATACACGCAAGTATGCTTCCTAGAAGTGAATTTCGAGCGAAATGTATTGACACAATCGAAAAATACGAAAATGACTTTAAATATTTATGGAAACGTTTAGGCTTTAGCGTAGATTGGAGTCTTCAATACCAGACCATATCGGATTTATCACAGAAAGTATCACAAAAATCTTTTATTGATTTAGCAAAGCGCAACAAAGCATATGTGAAAGAATCTCCGGTATTATGGTGTACAGAGTGCCAGACGTCCATTGCACAGGCTGAGCTGGAAACAAAAGAATATGAAACAACATTTAATTATTTAACCTTTAAAACATCACAGGGTAATTTGCTAATTGCTACGACCAGACCGGAACTGTTGGCAGGATGTGTATGCATTTTTGTTCATCCAGATGATTGTCGATTTAAAGAATATGTAGGGAAAACAGCAATAGTTCCACTATATGATTTTGAAATTCCAATTTTGACAGACGAAACCGTTTCTATGGAAAAAGGAACTGGTGCAGTAATGTGTGCAACTTTTGGCGATAGTGTGGATGTTGAATGGTTTCAAAAACATAAACTTTCATACAAACAGGTTATTATGCCAAATGGAACTATTCACGAATCCATAGGTTTTATTGGCGGTATGACAGTAAAAAAAGCTAGAGAACGTATTATAGAATTCTTACGTGATAAAAATCTTCTTGAAAAACAAGAGACAATTAATCATATGATTGCAATTCATGAACGTTGCGGTAATGGCGTTGAATTTATTCCATCAAAGCAATGGTATATTGATGTATTAACAGAAAAAGAACGTTTTCTGAAAGCAGCGGATGAAATAAATTGGTATCCAGAGCACATGAAGAACCGATATAAAATATGGGTAGAAAACTTGAAGTGGGATTGGTGTATTTCAAGACAACGATATTTTGGAGTTCCATTTCCTGTTTGGTATTGTAAGAACTGTAAAAAGCCTATTTTTGCGGAAGAAGAACAACTGCCGGCAAATCCTTTGGAAATGTCTCCCTTACATCCGTGTGAGTGCGGATGTAATGAGTTTGTGCCGGAAGATGCTGTTTTTGATACTTGGGCAACATCCTCTGTAACTACACTTATTAATGCAAGATATGGAGAAAATAATGATATTTCTGAAGAAATATTACCCATGGGTATGCGATGTCAGGCTCATGAAATTATTCGCACATGGGCATTTTATTCCATTGTAAAAAGTTTGTATCATACAGGGCAGATACCGTGGAAAGACATTATGATCAGTGGATTTGTTTTGGCGAAACCGGGCGAAAAGATAAGTAAATCAAAGAGTAATGATTCTAACTCGCCGATAAACTTAATTGAAATGCACTCCGCTGATGCAATCCGTTATTGGGCTGCAAACAGTAAACTTGGAACAGATACGTTTTTCAGTGAATACGAATTAAAAATCTCTAAGAGATTTTTAAATAAACTTTATAATGCTGCCAAATTCTCCATCATGCAATTAAATGATTTTAAGAAGCCAGAATCATACGACGAATCAATACTATTACCTATTGATAGATGGATTTTGCAGAGAATAAATGAAACTACACTCAAAGTAACCGATATGTTAAATCATTATGAAATTGGTCAGGCAAGACATGAGATTGATATTCTGTTTTGGAAAGATTTCTGCGATTATTATATAGAGATTGTAAAAGAACGCTTGTATCAACCTCTCATACATGGTACCGAACAACGGTATTCCGGCCAACTTGCTATTTACTATGGGCTGCTTGGGATATTAAAGTTATATGCGATTTACACTCCATATATAACCGAATATATCTATCAGAACTTTTATCGAAATTACGAAAAGGAAATCTCACTGCATGAAACGCTTTGGAAAACAACTGAAACCGATGAAATTTATGTAGAATTTGGAGAGCACTTGAAAGAAATTATCGCAGAAGTTCGAAAAAATAAGACGGAACGAAAAATGTCTATGAAAGATTCCATTCCGGAGCTTACCATTACTTGCCCTAAAAAGTTCCGAGACCTCTATAAAAAATCTGAAAAAGATATAAAAGCTTGCACAGGTGCGGAAAAATTAATCACCAGGTGTAAATGTCAATATAAACTTGTTCAAAAAGTGGAAAATAAAAATGTACATTTTATTCCACATTAGTCCTCAGCTTGACCTTCCAGAAAAGCTCTTTTTTCTTTCAGTCGGTATGACGGACCCTTTATTGATATGACCGAT
>JAZRLF010000082.1:0-14037 GCA_045646695.1 Lachnospiraceae bacterium | reverse complement strand
GACATATGTGTCATTACCAATATCGGGCTGTGCCACTTGGAAAATTTGGGAGACCGGGATGGTATCCTGCGGGCGAAGACAGAGATCTTTGCATATATGAATCCGGAAGGATACGTGGTGTTAAACGGAGATGATGATAAGTTGGCAACCATTAAAGAGGTCCATGGCCGCAAACCATATTTCTTTGGCTTGAAAGAAGAATGCCTGGGTCGGGTAGACACACAGGCAGAGACGATGAAGGTGAACATGCAGGCAGAGCTCGTTAAAGCTGCGTGCAAAACGACATTAGGAGAGTCCGCTGCCGAGGTAGCAGCGGTTAAGGCTGACGGAACGGTGATACATGCTGAAAAGGAAATCAGGGCGTCAGATATTGAGAGCAAGGGACTTTTTGGCAGTGATTTTAAAATGAGTATTATGGGGCGGGAAGTGTCTGCTACCGTGCCTCTTCCGGGACAGCATATGGTGATAAATGCCTTGGCAGCAGCTGCTGTAGGGCATATTCTGGGCATGAATACGGAAGATATTCTGGCCGGAATCGCTTCTGTAGAAGCTACGGGCGGCCGCAGTCATATCATGAAGTTGGAAGATAAGACAGTTATTGATGACTGCTACAATGCAAATCCTGTTTCCATGAAGAGCGCTGTGGATTTATTGATGATGGCTCAGGGCCCAAAGGCGGTTATATTGGGAGATATGTTTGAGCTGGGAGCTGAGGAGCTTGCACTTCATAGAGAAGTGGGACATTATGCCGCACTGGCCAGATTGGAAAAGATGATTTTTATCGGTCCGTTGGCTAAGGAGATGTATGAAGGCGCCTGCATGCTTCGTGCTATGCCGGAATATTATCCTGATAAGACAGCGTTTTTTGCAGCCCATAAGCCGGAGGATTTTAGGGACATGACAGTGCTGGTAAAGGCAAGTCATGGCATGCAGTTTGAGGAGATCGTGACATGGCTGGAAAGCTAGGGTTTTAGTTCTGCATAATGCAGATCCAGGTTATCTTACGTGAAAAACAAAAATTATTCTAAATAGATACTAAATATAAATACAAAGCCCCGGTTTTTACATCCGGTTCTGTCAGTATACAGAGCCGAGCGTAAAAATCGGGGTATTTTACACATAAAGTATCAGCAAAATGGATTGAAGTTTAAAAATACTTTGCCTTATTCTTAGAATAGGTGTCCTGAATAATGTCCTGCACATGTGCAGCAATATGCTTCCTCTCCTCCTTATCCAAGGCGGTTATATCAATAGGCTTACCATATTCCAATACCACAGTTGTTCTTTTAACCCGTGGGAAATGGTCTTCAAAAATATCGGAAGCATTTACCAAGGTCACAGGTACAATCGGACAACCGCTCTTTTCAGCGATTTTAAAACTGCCGCCTTTGAATTCTAAAAGGGTGTCAGGATTCTTGTTGCGGGTGCCTTCCGGGAAAATAAAAACGGATATACCGGCTTTTACTTTTTCAATTGCTTCCAGAATGGTTTTCAGGCCCTCTTTGATATTGTCTCTGTCCAAAAACATGCAATGTACGCGATTCATCCAAAGACTTAAAACGGGAACCTTGGAAACACTTTTTTTGGAGACGTAGCCTGTGATTCCGGGCACCCGGGCGTAGGTGATGATAATATCGAAATAGCTGGTATGGTTACCTACATAGAGCACCGGTTTGTCCTTGGGTACATTTTCTTCACCCAGTACGATAAGTTTGGTGCCGGCCAGAAAGAGGGCAACCTTTAAAGCCCATTGTACGATAATCAAACTGAGATGGTCAATCTGAGCCGGATATCTCTTATATAAAAGCTTGAAAACAAGCAGTATGGGCAGTGTAAAAATAAGAAATAAAATAATAGCAATAACAATAATAATGGTTCTTAGCATAGATGACTTCCTAATTATTAATTTATGAATCCAGTGTGCGCAGATAATCGATGCAGCGCTGTACTTCTTCAGGACCTGTAGGGTCAAGACCTTCAGATTCAATGACCATTAGCACATCGTTCTGTAATGCCCAGGCCCGCACTTCTTTTATGGGAGCAGTGCCTAAGCCTATTGATTTGTCTATGGCACCATCATGGCAGTGAGAAAAGGATCTGTTTGCCGGACTGACAGGAATACCGTCTTTTAAGTGGATCACACGGATACGGTCTTTCAAACTGTCACAATAAGAAACCGGATCAACACCTGCATTGAAGGCCCAGAAGGTATCGATTTCTAATGCTATGGTAGTACGGTTGATGATCTCATCCATAACAACTTTGCCATAATCTGTGGTAAAAAACTCCGCGGAATGATTGTGGTAACCGAGTGCGATGCCCTGTTCCGCCAATTTCTTCTGTGTATAATTCATCAAAGAGATGTTTTCTTCCAGTTTTTCCGGGGTAGACCAGTCCATGCCGGGAATGATCAAATTCTTACAGCCGATCGCTTTGTGGTAAGCGATCGTTTCATCAATGACATCGGCTGCTAATGGGGCAGCACCGGTATGAGCGCCGGAACAAATAAGGCCATATTCGTCAAGCCAGGATTTCACATCTTCAGCGGAATTGCCAAAAAATCCTGCAAATTCGATATATTTGTATCCCATCTCGGCTACTTTTTTCAGAGAATCCTTTAAATTTCCCTTGGTAATGTCACGCAGACTGTACATCTGGAGACCATATTCTGCTTTAGCCATTGTAATACTCCTTTTATTTCATTGAGAACACATAATATGCTGTAGTGTTTTCTGCATGCTGTTTCTTTGGTAAATTATTGAATCTAATATGTTCTTAAGAATTGTAGCACAATTAAAATCCCGGGTCAATGTCCGAGTGGTTCTTGTTTGTGAAAAAATTTGATTCGTTATTTCTTATAAAGATATTCCTTGCACCATTTTGGCACAAGGAATATGTATTTTTTGTCAATTATGAAGTACTTCTATACTTCTTCGCCTGTATGCGATACATTTCCGCATATTTGCCGTTTTGAAGCATCAACTCGTCGTGAGAACCTCTTTCTATAATTTCCCCATCATCAAACATATAGATTTTGTCGGCCATTCGTGTGGTGGAAAGCCTATGTGAAATGAAAATGACCGTTCTGCCTTCAGCGTTTTGAAGTATTGATTGATTAAGCTCGTACTCTGCGATGGGATCAAGCGCGCTTGACGGTTCGTCCATGATAATAAGTTCAAAAGGCCTTGCAAAAACACGTGCAATGGCAATTTTCTGTGATTCGCCGCCTGAAAGCCCTACGCCCTCTTTGCTGAACTCCGTAGTAAGCTGTGAATGGATTCCCCTTGGCAACTGCTTCAGCTTTTCACCAAATGACGCTGCATTCAGAGCTGACATAACTGATTCTTCATCAGCATCGGTATATTCTCCGCCCATTACGTTTTCTGCCAGCGTTGCTGCAAAGATTTTGTAGTCTTGGAATACAGCGCCGATATGCTCACGATATTTTTCCGGAGCATACTCGGTGATGTTGCGGCCGTTATAAAGGATTTCGCCGCCTGTGCTGTCATATAATCTCATTAAAAGCTTGATAAGGGTGGTCTTGCCGGCACCGTTATATCCAACAAAAGCGACCTTCTCACCTTTTTTAATCTCAAGGTTGAGACCTTTGAGTGTCTTTTTCGCGTCTTTTGTAAATGGATATACGAAATCAAGGTTCTTTATCTTCAGGGATTCAAAAGCAGGAACCACTGTCTCCGCACCGTCGATCTTGGGCTCGTATTCGATGAACTTCTTGACCTTTTCAATGTAAAGACTATGTTCGTTAAATTTATTAAGATAGTTACCGATATCGTCGATTGTCCAATACAGCTTGAAACTTGCGTGGATGCTTGCGGAAAAGCTGCCCAGCGAGAGCGTAGGATCAACAATATAACGAATAATCAAATAGCTCGTAACACCTGCCGATGGAAGGACATTTGTAAGCAGAGATGAGAACAAAGACAATCCGAAAATTTTACCCATATACTTTTTAATGCAAGTGATCTTGATATCGGTTGTTTCCTTATAATCGTTTCTCAGATGCTCTGCAATACCGCCTTGACGCAAATCTTTTGCATAATCTTGCAGATAAAAAACTCGTCCAATATAACTGAGCTTACGATTTATCGGATTCATTTCCATATTCTGATCATAACGAATCTTGTTGAGCTTGTTTTTGATAATAAAACCAAGACTTACTGAGATGAGAAGCACAACCGCCACAATCCAATCCATTGTCGCAAGTAATCCCAGTACTACGGCGCTTGATACGATACGGTTAATGAAGATACTGAAGTTCTCCATAATTTGAACAGTTCGGTTGTCTGACTCACGTATTGCCCAAATGAAATCATTGTAGAATTCGGGATCGTCGTAGCATCCTTGGTCAAGTTCTCGCGCTTTTTTGTAAAGCTCATTTTGTATTCCTTCATGAAGAGTCAGTCTGACCGTTGGGACGTAAACCTCAAGACGCCATTTGTTGAAAAGTTCAAATGCAGCATTGTAGCCTGCAACGAGCAGAATCCAAAAAAGTACGGTTTTAAATTCTGTACCGGCTTCAATAGCGTCGAATATATACTTGGTGAACAACACACCGATAATATGCCATGCGCCACGTCCAAATGCTTCACCAAGTGTAACGAAAGTGTAGGACGGTGCGTATTTGAAGGAATACTGGAGCATAAACCAAAGATTTTTTGAAACTCTTATGGGGTTATGCTTTTTCTCTTTATCATTGATCATACCGTCACCTCCTTTGCATCTGCGTAAGTATCTGCCTGCTTGTGCCACATATCCGCATATTTGGCATTTAATGCAAGAAGCTCGCTATGCGTTCCTTCTTCAATGATTTTGCCTTTTTCGAACATATACACCCGGTCTGCCATCGTTGCGCTTGAAAGTCTGTGAGAGATAAAGATAACAGTTTTTCCTTCGCAGGCCTCAAACATATTGCGGTACATTTCCTGCTCTGCAATAGGATCCAGGGCAGATGTAGGCTCATCCATAATAACAATCTCTTGGTTACCGGCAAATATTCTTGCAATAGATATTTTCTGCGCTTCGCCTCCCGAGAACATTGCACCTTCGTTATCGAACTCTCTTGTCACGTTGGAATCTACGCCGTTTGAAAGTGATTCAATCTTACTGTAGATACCTGTTCTTTTAAGGGCACCTTTAACAATTGCTCTGTCCGCGTCACTAATATTACCGCGGAGCAGTACATTCTCGGCAACGGTAGTAGCAAAAAGGCGATAGTCTTGAAACACCGTCCCATACAGATTACGATAGGAAGAAAGGCGATAATTTTTGATATTTTCATCATTCAAAAGTATCTCACCTTCACTTGGGTCATACAAACGTTGCAAGAGCTTGATAAGAGTAGTTTTGCCTGCACCGTTATGACCTACAATTGCAATCTTTTCACCTACATTCACTATTAAATTAATATTTGATAATGCAGGGACTTCCTGACCTTCATAACCAAAGGTCATATTTCTAAGTTCAAGTTTTTGGAACGAAGAAACTGACGGGGCGTTTTCGTTTTCGACAATATGTACTTCATAGTCTAAAAAGTCACGAAGGTTATCTACATAAAGAGAATTTTCGTCAAGCTTGAAGAAAACATCGCCCATATAGTTGACGCGACCTGCTATATTGGAGATCGAATTGATAACTACGAAGCAATCTCCAAGGAGCATGCTTTTTTCTACTAAAGTTTTGTATGCCGCAAGTATGATTGAACCAGAATCGACAACAACATCGAAAATGAAATCAAATAAATAGCGGAAGAACATTATCTTATAACCGTATTTATTGACAATTTCCTTCATTTCTGCAATGCTTGAGTGCATACGCTTAAACATTACCTTCCACATTTCTGTAAGACGCATTTCTTTGGAAAAGTCATTTAGATAGAAAGTTCTGCGTACATAATCGCGCTGTCTTGCTACTTCTTTATTGCGCATTTCGTAATCATATTTTATCCTATTACGCTTTTTGCCAATGAGAACCGTGCACAGAAACGGCAAAAATGCAAGAACCAAGAATATGGGATTGATAGTAAAAATCAAAGTGCCTACCGCAACAACATTGATGGTTATCCCAACAACGTCAAGGATATTTTTCATAACCGTGTATGCCCTATCTGTTGCTTCACCCGTTGCCTTTACATATGTATCATAAAAAGCTGAGCTTTCAAAGCAAGCAAGATCCACTTCGACCGCTTTCTTTTGAAGCATATTTTGAATATAAGCTTCGACTTCTGGATGTTTTAGTTCCAAATAACAGTTTGATATATTTTGAACAAGCATATACAAAACCGAATACCCAAACATGCAACCGAGAGTTATCATAATAATCTTTAAATCTTTGCCCTCCTGCAGTGCGTTTAGGGCGTATTGGTAAAGATAAGTATTAAGCAAAAAAGAATGAATAGAACCAAGCACGGTTGAAAGCAAAGCCAGTATCGGTACTCCGGGACACGCTTTGATAATCAAACCCAGCATATATCCGTTATTCTTAAATGTTCGTTTCCAATTTATCCTTTTCTTTTTTTGGTATATTTCTTTTTTCATTGATATCCCCTTAAAATGATGTGGTAATAAAAACTATTTGTTATCAGCTTATATTCACAGTGTTTCATTTTTGAGTAAAATCATATCACATATCCGGCGTAAAGTAAAGAAACTTTCAGTTTAACCACTATCCAAAGTAGTTAAACCCTGGATCTGAGCTCTTTAGAAGGCTATGCAAGGGTAAGGAGCTGCCGGTTTCATGTATTCGTCAAGGCATAAAAATATATATTACTTACATATATTTATTATAAAAGAACTGAATAGGCTTGTGTGGGGAAGCATTTATGAAGCAATTGATAAAATTATTTTGTGTAACGGTTATATTGACAGTTATACTTGTGTGTACGGGCTGTGATGCCAATATTCACTTAAATGATTTACATAACGGTGCCGGAGAAAAAGTACGGGATTTGGAATATACCATATTAAGCGAAGAACGCATACCCAAGGAGTTAATGACCTTATTGGAGGAGCGCAAAGAGGAAGCTTTTGAAATGACCTACAGCGATAAAGAATTTCTGTACATATGCATTGGGTACGGCAGACAGGAATACAGCGGGCACAGTATCGTGGTAAATAATTTATTTTTAGGGGAAAATGGTATTTTGGTGGATACATCATTGATTGGTCCCCAGGCCGGCCAGGAAAAAATAAATACGGTCCAGTTTCCGATTATTGTTTTAAAAACAGAGCTGGTGGAAGATGTGCCATTATTTGCAAAGTAAAAAAACACTCAAACACGAAGGACAGCATAAAGATTAACGGGCATAAGGAAAGTTCAATCTGCTTTAATTTAAAGTGGGTTGAGCTTTTTCGTTGTTATATTTGAAATTGTGTGGTAAGATATAGAAAATAACATAAGTTTGATAAAGCGAGGATTAGTAT
Source organism: Lachnospiraceae bacterium (assembly GCA_045646695.1). Classification (GTDB taxonomy): domain Bacteria; phylum Bacillota; class Clostridia; order Lachnospirales; family Lachnospiraceae; genus RGIG6307. The sequence continues at coordinate 6,598 of JAZRLF010000082.1, read as the reverse complement.
GTTACTTATAAGAAATATTACAATCGCAGATCCCAAGAGTCTGACAGAGACTGTAGGAGATATTTTAATTGCCGGCGGTAAGATTGTGGAACTTGGTGAAGTTGATTCCATTGAGGCAGAACCGGAGACAGAGGTGATTGACGGTACAGGGCTTATTGCAGGTCCGGGACTGGTTGATGTACATGTACATTTTAGGGATCCGGGACTTACTTACAAAGAGGATATTTATACCGGTGCCAGAGCAGCAGCAGCGGGCGGATTTACCACGGTAGTGATGATGGCCAATACAAAGCCGTCTATAGACAGTGTGGAGACGGTGACTTATGTGTTGGAAAAGGGACGTGAAACAGGGATTCACGTAGAGACCTGCGGGGCAGTAACCTTTGGCTTACAAGGTAAGAGTATGGTGGATATGAAAGCACTTAAGGATGCCGGTGCTATTGGTTTTACAGATGACGGCGTACCTATTTTGGAGGAAGAGCTTGCACGTCGGGCTATGAGAGAAACGGCTGCATTGCAGGTGCCTATCAGCTTCCATGAGGAGGATCCGGCATACATCACCAATAACGGTATAAATCGTGGATTGGCCAGTGAACATTTTGGCATCGGCGGCAGTGACAGGCAGGCGGAAATCAGTATGATCGCCAGAGATGTGGAGCTGGCTTTGGAAACCGGTGCTGCTATCAATGTGCAGCACATCAGCACCATGGAAGGTGTGGAGCTGGTAAGGCAGGGCAAGGCCAGAGGCGGTGAGATTTGGGCAGAAGCTACTCCTCATCATATCACTTTGACAGAAGAAGATGTGCCGGCACACGGTACCTTGGCTAAGATGAATCCGCCTCTTCGTACAGCGGAGGATCGTCAGGAGATTATAGAGGGGCTGGTAGATGGCACTATTGATATCATAGCTACAGATCATGCACCTCATAGCAGCGAGGAGAAGGCCAAAGCTATCACAGAAGCGCCCAGCGGTATTATCGGATTGGAGACATCCCTTGCCTTGTGCATCACCCATTTGGTAGAAACAGGTTATATGTTCCATGCCCAGTTATTAGAGAAGATGTCTTATAATCCGGCTAAGCTTTACCATCTGGAGGAGTCAAGAGGACATATTTCCGTAGGAGCAGAGGCGGATTTGGTGCTGTATGATCCGAAGGAGGTATGGACAGTGGGCGAGAACTTTGCATCTAAGTCTGCCAATACACCATTTATAGGTGCGACATTGACCGGGCGGGTAAAATACACCATTTGCGGCGGCAAGATAGTATATAGAGATATGTAGAAGGCAGGTTGACCGATGCAGATATCATGTATGAGATTGCTTGTTATTGACTGCATGAAGCTTTAGGAATAGGGCAGCTGAAAGAACACGAAAAGTAATAACAAGAAACAGGGACATGAATGGTTTGCAGTAATATTGTCAGGATGGCAGTGAGAAATTAAATATAATTCAGAAAAGAGGAATAAATTATGGCTCAAAAGAAAAAAGTGACAGCAAGAGTGCTATCTCAGGTATGTCTTGCAGCGGACATTTACGATATGTGGATAGAGACAGAACTGGCTGAAGGGGCAAAAGCCGGTCAGTTTATCTGTATTTACACCAAGGATGGCAGTACTTTATTGCCAAGACCTATCAGTATTTGCGAGGTAAATGCAGAGCGCACTGCTTTGCGAGTAGTATATCGAGTGGTTGGTGCAGGTACCGGTGAATTCAGTAAGTATACAGCAGGTACCTCTATAGAGATTTTAGGTACTTTGGGAAATGGCTTCCCAATCGAAGCGGGATTGGACAAGAAAGTAGTACTTTTTGGCGGAGGTATCGGTATTCCGCCGATGTTACAGACTGCCAAGGAATTGCAGGGTGAAGTACATGCATTTTTGGGATACCGTAACGACCAGCTTTTCCTTGCAGAGGAATTTAAGCAGTACGCTGCTCTGCATGTGGCCACAGAAGACGGAAGCGTAGGTACAAAGGGCAATGTGCTGGATGCATTGAAGGAAAGCGGTGTTAAGCCTGATGTGATCATGGCTTGCGGTCCTATGCCGATGCTGCGTGCTATTAAACAATTTGCAGAGGAATTAAATATTCCGGCCTATATTTCCTTAGAGGAGCGTATGGCTTGTGGTGTGGGTGCTTGCCTGGGCTGTGTTGCCAAGACCAAGCATAAAGACCATCATTCCAATGTACACAATGCACGTATTTGTACAGATGGTCCTGTATTTGAGGCTAAGGAGGTTGAAATCTGATGAATACAAAAGTAACAATTGCCGGTGTGGAATTTAAGAATCCTGTTATGACTGCTTCAGGAACCTTTGGTTCCGGTATGGAGTATGGTGAATTTGTAGATTTAAATCGTTTGGGCGCGGTGGTGACAAAGGGAGTTGCCAATATTCCGTGGCCGGGCAATCCGACCCCGAGAGTTGCTGAGACTTACGGCGGTATGCTCAATGCCATTGGCTTGCAAAATCCGGGTATTGATGTATTTATAGAGCGAGATATTCCGTTTTTGAAGCAGTATGATACCAAGATTATTGTGAATGTATGTGGAAAAACAGTAGAAGATTATTGTGAAGTGGTGGAAAAGTTGGGCGAACAGCCGGTGGACATGCTGGAAATCAATGTTTCCTGTCCTAATGTAAAAGAAGGAGCTATTGCATTTGGTCAAAAGGCAGACGCTTTATACAATATTACAAAGGAAATTAAGAAATATGCAAAGCAGCCGGTAATCATGAAGCTAAGTCCGAATGTAACCGATATTACTGAGATGGCAAGGGCTGCAGAAGCGGCAGGAGCGGATGCATTATCTCTTATCAACACTATTACAGGCATGAAGATTGATGTTCATCGTCGTCAGTTTGCTATTGCCAATAAAACCGGTGGTCTGTCAGGCCCGGCTATTAAGCCGGTAGCAGTTCGTATGGTATATCAGGTGGCCAATGCAGTGCAGATTCCGATTATCGGTATGGGAGGTATTGCCAATGCTGAGGATGCACTGGAATTTATGATGGCAGGTGCCACTGCTGTAAGTGTGGGTGCCATGAATTTTGTAAATCCTTATACAACTGTTGAAGTAGTGGATGGCATAGAAGCATATATGAAGCGCTATGGGGTGGAGGACATTCAGTCCCTGATCGGCTGCGTAAAATAAAAGCTCTTTCGGGTTCAAGATGCAGGCCTGACTTGGGGTGATATTGTGGCATCTGTTTAAGTTTGTCGAAAGAAAATTATTTTTTGTTTTGTTGTTTTGACATATTTTTCCGTCATACAGTGTTATATTTTCCTTAAAAAAGGAGGCGGAACTATGGAATTACCGAAACACACAACACAAGTAGGCACGATTGCTGCCAATAAAAAACTATATTTAGAGGATTACTGCATATCTTACATGAAGCAGCTTTGCGAGACTTATCCCCAAGAACGAAAACAGATTGCACTGTTTGGTACTGTAGAAAGAGAAAAGGGCATTGAATATGCACTTGTGTATGGTGCAGCACTTTTAGGAAGAGGGAGAGGACGCACAGATTCTCTTACAAGCAGCCAAAAAGAAGAGGCGGAAAGCTTCAGGACGGAATTTTTTGAAGAATATCAGCTTGTAGGTGTAGTTATCAGCACGGATCTGGTGAATGAAAATATATATTGGCTGGGAAACGGCAATAAATCTATCCAGATGGATGGCTACTACATATTTTATGATACCAATGAAGCAATGCTTAGCTTTATGATGAAAAATCAAAGCGAAGAACGGGATATAGATTTAGACCCGGTCATTGTCAAAAAAGCAGATATGGATAGGGAAAAGCGAGAGCGGGCGGAACAAACACGTCAGGAGGCTCTGCAAAAAAAAGGTACTTACAGAAAGAAAATCCAGAGTATTGAAAAAGCTTCTGCAGGTAAGAAGCAAAATGGATTTAATCCTTTTCCTGTTGCGGCATGTCTATTGCTTTTGGGAATTTGCGGCGTGTATGGTGTCAAAACCTATTATCCGGAGTTTGGTTTTCAGCAGCTAAAGGAATATGTTTCAGGTTTGTGGGGAGATACCAATGTTTTGTCCGACAGCTATTTGTCTGAACAGGAAAGCCAGATGCTTTTGGTGGAGCAGGAGAGCCTGGAAACTTTTGGGTCCACTGAAGAAACCGGAGAAAGTATGGTGATCGTTTCCGCAGATGTGGAGCAGCCTGCAGAGTTGGATGTGGTAGTGATTCCAGAACTGGACGGTGTGACGGATAGCAGTGGAGCGGAAGAAAACAATTCAGAAAGCAGCTCTGTGGATGGCAGTGTTCCTGCAACAGAACCGGTTACAGAAAAAGAGCCGGAAGCCACTACGGAGCCTGACCAGACGGACAGTACCGATAGCAGTGAAGAAAAGCCAGAGGCACAGGAGTATCTGATCAAAAAAGGTGACAATTTACTGCGTATTTTGCGGGCATATTATGGAGATGAAAGCAAATTAAAAGAAATATGTGCCGTAAATGGAATTGTAGATCCTAATAATATACAAGTGGGACAAACAATTTTACTTCCATAACAAAATGTGTTATACTATGGTATATTTAAGATGCCAGGATAGTGGGAGTGCGAAGCACGTAGCAATCCGTCAGGCATCTTTTGACCTTAACATCTATTTAGAGGATAATATGGACAAGTATTTTGGATTACCTGGGAATGCATGTGTTCCCGGGTAATTAAAGCACTGCATGTATTGGGTGCTATGTAACTTGTCCGGCTTTTTATTACAGAAAAGGACAATTATGAAGGATACAGGAACAGAACGTAAGCATTTAATAATAAAGATTTCGGTTGCCGTTGTATGTGTGGCGCTGCTGACAGCTCTTGTTGTAGTGCAGTATATACGCCGTACATTTCATACATACCGTGTGGTACAGGAGATAGAGGTGACGTACGGAGAAGGCAATAGAACACATAAGCTGAATGACAAACTTCTTTTGTACAATAAAGACGGCATGAGGTGCATGGATGCCAAGGGCAAGCTGGTCTGGGATGTTACCTATCACATTCAGGAGCCATGCATCGCTGTAAATGGCGGAGTAGTAGCTGTAGGTGGCTACGGGGATCATTTGATACATATCATGAATGAAACCGGCAGGATTGGAGAGATTGATACCAATTTACCTATTCGTAATCTGTGTGTGGCAGAAGCAGGCTACGTAGGGGCAGTATTGGCAGACAATGAGGTATATTGGATTTATATATATGATACCAAAGGGAATGAGATTTCCAGAGCCAGAACTACCATGGAGCAGAGCGGATACCCTATTTCCATTAGCTTGTCTTCCAATGCCAAATTGCTAGCAGTATCCTATTTATATTTGGATGCCGGAAAGGTACAAAGCAATGTTGCTTTTTACAATCTGGGAGAGGTTGGACAAAATTATTCCGGTCAATATATGAGCGGTTATATTTATGAAGAGATTGTTCCTGAGATACATTACATGAATGAAAGAACTGCAATGGCTATATCCGGCGGACGATTGATGATCTATGAAGGCGCCGAAAAACCAACAGTTTTAAAAGAAATTCTCATTAATGATACGGTGCGAGGTGTATATTGGGGGGATGACAATGTGGTGCTGGTGTACAATGGCACTGCAGAGCAAGGTAAATATTTAATGCAGACCTACAATCTGGCCGGCGAACTGGTGTTGGAAAAGGGATTTGATTTTGATTATGAAGATATAAAATCTCAAAATGGGATTATAACCCTTTACAATAATAATGAAATGCTGGTGTACACGCTGGATGGAAGGGAGCGCTATAGCGGCAGTCTGGGGGATCATATATTTACGGTGGAACCCACCAGCCGCAAATATAGATACATGGTACTTTTTGATGAAATCTATAAAGTCATAGAATTGGAGTAAATTATGAATATACTATTGATTATTTTTGCCGTAATTCTGGTGTGGCGTGTTGCTGCAGGTATGAGGAGAGGCGTGGTGCGAGAGACACTTGGGTTTATAAATATCATATTTGCCGCTTTAGTGATTGGTTTGGTATGTATTGGGATCAATGCGTATCATGCAGAAGGATACCAAAATTACCTGACTATATTAATTGTGATCGTGATCATTGCAGTGCTCAGTATTGCCTACAGTATTATTAAACTGGTATTTTTCCCGGCAAAGGTTATCACTAAGCTTCCGATCATAAGCAGTGCAGATAAATTATTTGGCCTGGTGATCGGAGTTGTGGAAACGCTTATCGTTTATTGGGCACTGTGCTGCGTGGTGATGTACGTGGATCTCGGCGTGTTGAATGAGCAGATCACAGCGATGATTGGAGAAAGCCGGATTCTGACCAAGCTGTACCAGTATAATTTGCTGGGAGTGCTGATGGAGACGGTAAAGACGAAGCTTACCTTTTAAAATAGCCGAGCAGCATAGCAAATACGTAAAATGTGCAAGGGGTTTAAGACTGCAGTTAAAATGACGCAATGCGTTTCCGGTTACGTCCGAAATAAGATGTGCGGCAATGATCGAATATTTGCAAAAATCTGAAAATTCAGAATTGTACTGAAATAAGTACAAGGAATGCCGTTGACAAAATAAAGATGATTTGATAAGATACCAAAAGTGCTTG
>JAZRLF010000081.1:0-32080 GCA_045646695.1 Lachnospiraceae bacterium | reverse complement strand
TGTTTACAGCTGAGGAAATAGATCAAATAGTAGCCAGTATGGAAGAATTGGTACAAAAGAAATTAACAAATGTAACGGTACATGTTGGTCTTAATATTGAATATTGTGATAAAGTAGACGGAGAATTAGTGATCTCTTATGAAGATAATGGGGGGACACCTATTGTTTATGTAAAGATCGAGAGTGATCAAGGCACATTCGAAGGATATGCTGATAAAAATGCAGCATGTATAGTTCCATATATAGGATAATTAGATATAATTAAGTACATTGAAACATCTGATTCATGATGATATGAGAGGTCGAGGAATTTATTTAAATTCCCCGACCTCTCAATAATATGTGCATAAAGATTATTTTTTAATGTTATCGATTTCGATCCAAGCGCCGTTGGTCTTCCAACCTTCGTAATCAACACCGGAATCAGGGCTTGCAATAGCGGTTTTATAGGTATTACAGATAAACTGAACGTTTACAGGCTGAGGCATTCCTTTGTAAAGTTTTGCTGCAGTGCCTGAGAATGTGTTGTTTTCAAAAGTGATATTAGTCAACTTGGAATTCATGGTTATTGCACTACCAGCAGTAAATTTACAGTCTTTAAAAGTGTAATTTGAAGCATCTTCCATGTTCATGTTTTTATTAAATGAGCAATTGATAAAGGTTACGTTGGAACCGTGTAAGAATGCGCCACCTTTGATTGTACAATCCTCCAATACTACAGAATTTTTAGCGTTATTGGACAAATTAAGGGCCTTTCCTGTATTATTCTGGAAAGTAACATTCTTCATAGTTACAGTCTTGTTCTTAGCATCAATCTGAACAGTGTAGCCTTTACCTGTTGCAGTAAGAGTCATATTTTTGAAGGTTGCGTTGTTTGAAATAATAAGAGCATAAGTGTTTTCGGCAACAGCTCCTAAATTAATGGTTCTTCCGTTACCATCGATAATAGCACCGTTCTTTGCAGCATCCTTGAGCATTGCAATTACTTCATCGTCGGTATAGGTTGCAGGAATAACCTTTGCTCCGGTATCAAAAATAAAATCAAAATTACCAAAGGCGGTTGTGTAAAATTCAACGGTTCTGGTTGCCGGATCATAGGTAGCACCATCAGTAGCTACGTTTCTTTGATATTGATATACTTCTACGCCAACATAATCCTCGTTACCGGGAATAACATAGGTAACTTTAATAGGAGTAGTATTATCTTCTTTGATACCGTTTATAGACATATCGAAAGAATATTTATCCTTTATAGTGGTAGTAGTGTCTTCCGGAATATCTCTTTCAATAACAGGAGGATTTATAATCGGGTTAAGTTGGGTAACGCCATTTGCGATAGCTTCTATAGGAACGTTAATAGTGAAGTGACCAACTTCGTCGCTTTTGTAATCAATGGTAGCACCGGTTTTGCCAACTACTGCGGGCTGAATAGCATCTTTGTCGTAATCGGAACCAAAACTATCTTTTTCTGCCTGAAGCTGAGTTGCTACAAGATTAACGCCTACATTAATGGTCACAGTGTCGTTATTGAGATTGTGTTCATTGTTCATGTTGAAGATATTGTCATTGTCAGAAGGCTGCCACCAGATGATGATTCCGTAGGTTTTTTCTTCCTCAGCTGCCAGATTGTCACTTAGAGGAGCGAGGGTATCAATATCCTTCCATTCAGTCAACTCTTCAATATTTGCGCGTTCGTATACGAAACTTTCGTCTGTAACAACTGAAACCTTCAGCATAGATGCAAAGGATACATCATCCACAACGGTTGCGTTGAATGCGTTAAGGGTAAGCTGATATTTGAGAGCAAGGTTACCCGCGTTCTTTACTGTAAGGATTTCGTATGCCATAGCACCCGGTTCCCATTTGTCATTTGTAACATCGTCAAAAAGAATTGTATCTTCGTCAACTTTTTCATCGGTGTCTACCTTGTTGCTGTGGTAAAGCTCAACGTCGAGTGTACCTGCAGCAATGATGTTTGAACTACTGGTTACGCTATCGGTAAACCAAGCATAGGTGGTTCCGATAAGCATCGTGAAACACATAAAAAGAGATACTACGCTCAGTAACAGAGCGCGTTTTGTTGTAGATTTTTTCATTGCTATCTACTCCTTTTCTATTTTGTAGGCATTTGAGTTTTTGTCAACGCGGATAGGCAACGCCTCCAAACCGTTTCGCGCTATAAAAACTTCCAAAGGGCAAAATAAATGAATGCAAGAAAACACCCCCCCTATGGAAGAGGTTATACTTAAAATATAGCACTTTAGAGAAATTTTATCAATAACTTTTATGAAAAACAGTAATCCTGTATTTCTTTTTATTCGCTCTTATACTTTACACCCCCTTAACTATAAAAAATCCTAAGAAAAGCTAAAGAAAAAGCGGAACTTATCCGCTTTTTCGTTAGCTTTTCTTAGAAAAATGATAATAAATCATAAAATCTATTAAATCACCTTCGTCGTCCATTTACTGCAGTCCCACACCTCAGTAGCCAATCCATCATAAAATTCCGGTTCATGGCATACCATCAGTATACTGCCTTTATAGGCTTTCAATGCTCTTTTCAGTTCATCCTTGGCATCTACGTCCAGATGGTTGGTAGGCTCGTCCAAAAGCAAAATATTGGTTTCTTTATTAATTAATTTGCACAAACGTACTTTGGCCTGTTCACCACCGGACAAAACTTTACACATGCTTTCGATATGCTTGGTGGTAAGACCGCATTTTGCAAGAGCAGAACGCACTTCATATTGGGTATATCCCGGAAATTCCTGCCAAATTTCTTCAATACAAGTGGTGCTGATATTTTGAGGCATTTCCTGTTCAAAATAGCCGATTTCCAGATAATCACCCTGTTCCACACTGCCGCTGATTGGTGGAATCAGTCCTAAAATACTTTTCAAAAGAGTAGTCTTACCAATACCATTACTACCCACTAATACAATCTTCTGACCTCTTTCCATTTCCAGGTTTAGAGGCTTGCTGAGAGGCTCGTCATATCCAATAACCAAATCATGACATTGGAAAATATATCGTCCCGGAGTTCTGGCTTCTTTGAAATGAAATTCCGGCTTTGGCTTTTCGTGAGCAAGCTCAATAACATCCATTTTGTCTAATTTCTTTTGACGGGACATAGCCATATTTCTGGTTGCAACTCTTGCCTTATTGCGGGCTACAAAGTCCTTTAAGTCTGCAATCTCCTTCTGCTGCCTGTTGTAAGCGGCTTCTAATTGTGACTTTTTCATAGCATAAACTTCCTGGAACTTATCGTAATCTCCCACATAACGGTTAAGCTCCTGATTGTCCATATGATAAATCAGGTTTATTACGCTGTTTAAGAAAGGAATATCGTGAGAAATTAAAATAAATGCATTTTCATATTCATTTAAATAACGCTTAAGCCATTCAATATGCTCTACATCCAAATAGTTGGTAGGCTCGTCCAAAAGCAGAATATCCGGTTTCTCCAATAAAAGCTTGCCCAATAAAACCTTGGTTCTCTGACCGCCGGATAAATCCGTCACATCCTTATCCATACCGATATCAGCCAGACCTAAAGCCCGGCCAACCTCTTCTACCTTGGAATCGATCATATAAAAATCGTGCACAGTAAGCATCTCCTGGATGGTACCCAGATCTTCCATGTACTGATACAGCTCTTCTTCCGTACAATCTCCCATTTTCTCACAAATTTCATTCATCTGAGCTTCCATATCATAAAGAAAATCAAAAGCAGAAGCAAGAACAGATCGAATGGTCATACCCTGCTGCAAAGAGGTGTGCTGGTCTAAATATCCTACACGTACATTTTTGGACCATTCGATTTTACCCTCGTCCGGCTGCAATTTACCGGTAATAATGTTCATAAAAGTGGATTTGCCTTCACCATTGGCACCGATTAATCCGATATGTTCCCCTTTCAATAATCGAAAGGATACATTATTAAAAATAGCTCTGTCACCAAAGCCGTGGGTTAAATTTTCAACGTTTAAAATACTCATAAAATTGCTCCATTTATATAATTACTAATTTTATGATGCCAGGATTGTGGGAGTGCGAAGCACGCAGCAATCCGTCAGGCATCTTCTGAACTTAACATCTTTATTATACAAAAAATATAAAAACAGTCAAGAAAATACAATAAAAGCTCAGGAATATGTAAAACTCCGTGGCTGATTTTCAGAATACAATATTGCAAAAAATGATGTTAAGGTTAAAAGATGCCTGACGGATTGCTGCGTGCTTCGCACTCCCACAATCCTGGCATCAAAAATTATAAATTAGTTAAAGTCTAAAAATCAATGTGTGACAGAATAATACAAATATAAAATAAATTATCATATACTTTAGTAACGATATATCTGATATTTAATTATAAATGTTGATTTTGGACGATATATCGTCCAACTTGTAGAAAAAAGTATTCTAAAATGTATAGTGCAAAAAATAAAAAGGGGGTTTAAAACATATGAAAAGTTGGGAAGCGGTAGTCGTTCGAATTGAAATACTGTGCATACAACGAGGGATAAATAAAAGCAAGCTTGCTTATGTAGCAGGTGTGCATCCGTCCACAGTTAAAAGTATCATTAACGGGAACAGCAAAAATCCGGGCATTGGAACAATCAAAAAATTATGCGATGGTTTTGGCATAACCATGTATGATTTTTTTGTGGATGTGCTGTTTAAAGAACTGGATCAGGAAATTGAATAAGGTGACTAAAGATGTGTAAAAGGGGAATAAAAAGTACTATATCTGTATTGTAGATAAAGATACAGATGTAGTACTTTTTATAATGAATATAGATTTATATATTGGATTTTTGATAATAACATCCTGGTGTAACGGTTTTTAATTATCCGGACCAAATATTTGTCTATTTCTTCCATAGCACAAATTGAAAAATCCTCAGCCTAGTCCCCTACTCCTACAATTTTTGAGTTATACCCTGAAAAAAGATTTTGCTTATTTTAATTACCTAATAATCTGATATTAACGATTAAATGTTTGCAGCATCTTGAATAAGCTGTATAATCTTCGGAATAGAATCCGTAAGAGCACTGTCTTTCATAGCTTTCTGATAATCATATCGTTTCTCGAAAAGAGTATCTACTGCAGAAATCAGAGTGTCTACATCCAGATCATCTTCATTTAAAACCATACTGAATCCCTGGCTTAAAAAGGAATTGGCATTTAAAATCTGGTCGCCTCGGGAAGCATTAGCTGACAGCGGAATCAAAAGGTTTGGCTTTTTGAGAGCCAGTAATTCACATATTGCATTGGCACCGGCACGACTGATCACAATATCTGCCATGGCAAAAAGGTCTTTTAACTCTTCCTTTACATATTCAAATTGCTTGTAACCAGGAGTATTTAACAGTAGATTGTCTATCTTCTCCTTGCCGCAAAGATGTACAATCTGATACTTCTCCAGTAAAAAAGGAAGTGCTTTTCTCACACATTCATTTACACTGGCAGCGCCAAGGGAACCACCGATCACCATAATTACCGGCTTTAAAGTATGGAAATCACAAAGATTTAATCCCACTTCCTTAGAGCCTGTGGCTAATTCCTCACGAATAGGAGAACCGGTCAAAACAGCCTTACCTTCCGGCAGCAGATTGTAAGTCTCAGGAAAATTGCAGCATACTTTGTGAGCAACAGGGATACAAAGCTTATTGGCAAGTCCCGGAGTCATATCGGATTCATGAATAATACACGGAATACCCAGGCTTGCTGCAGCACGTACAACAGGCACACTGACAAAGCCACCCTTAGAAAAAACCACATCCGGGCGGATAGCTTTTAAGTATTTTTTGGCTTCACCGAAGCCTTTGATAACGCGGAATGGGTCGGTAAAATTTTTTATGTCAAAATATCTGCGGAATTTTCCTGTAGCAATCCCATAATAAGGCACGTCAAAATCACCTATAAGACGCTTTTCAATGCCGTCATAGGAACCGATATAGCTGACCTCAAAGCCTGCTTCTTTTAAATGAGGCAGTAAAGCGATATTAGGGGTAACATGACCTGCAGTACCGCCGCCTGTTAGAACTATTTTTTTCATAAAGAACCTCTTAATTTAGATTTCCTGCTAAGGCTGCCTCTAAAGCCTGTGCCAACTGATCCGGACAGGAGGTAGACTTAAAGCCGCAGGTAATGCCGCTTAATCTGTTGATTGCTTCTGTGGCAGGCATGCCTTCTACCAGTGCACCGATTCCTTTTAAATTACCGTTGCATCCGCCGGTGAAAACTACATTTTTTACAATGCCGTCCTCTAATTCAAAGTCAATAAACTGGGAGCAGGTCCCTTTTGTCTTATATTTCATAGAAAAACCCTCGCTTCATTTAATATTTTTATTGCGAACTATGTATCTGCCGAAATAAAATATATATTACCTCGGTAGCTATAAAGTTTGCGTTCTTTTGTTAGATACTTTTATACTACAGTCTTTTTGTCGAAATGTAAAGGAATTTAAAATACTTTTTGGAAGGGTTTTGGATGTTTACTCCTTGAGATATTATATGTAAATTTCTATAATTAACATGAAGAAAATTTTATAAAGGAGGCAATTATGTTTCAGGTTTTATGGTTAGAAGGTATATGTAGTATCGGCATGTTTGGTTTTTTTGCTGCAAGTATGATTGGTCTTGTGGTTTTGGCAGCCAAGTACAGTGTTCTGATAAGAGATGCTGAAAATATGTCTATCACAAAAAGAAAAGAGCTGAGGGCTATTAAGACAAAATTTTTAAATAGTTACACCGGACAGGAAACACCGGAAGAAAACCAATATAGAATACAGGAGCAGATAAATGTGGAGGTTTTTGTGGATAAGGCGGTAAATAAACTGAAAATAGGTGGATTAAAACCACACACATGGCGATTCTTATGTGGTCAAAGTGTAATAGTCAGTATTGTATTTGCCGGTGTCGGTATTTTGAGAAGTATTATGGCAGAAAGGACCATTCGAGAGATATTACCCTTTTATTTATTTGCGTTTCTGGAGTTGTATATATATTTTTCTGTGGTAAGTATTTGTGATTTTGAAGCAAAGGAGAGGCTGCTTCGTTTGACAATTGTGGAATACATAGAAAATCATTTTATGAACCGAATTCAGGTAGCCAGAGCTTTTCAGGCAGAGGAAAAGGTTATACGGAATTTGGAGGAGGAGCAGAGCCTAAAAAATACATTTACCAAAGAAAGGGAGCAGGAACTGGAGGCTCTGTTGCAGGAATTTTTAATTTAGCAAAGAGCAAAATGTTGCGGGCATTTTTTGATTCACAAAAAGTTGGAACTATTGCATAATTTATTGAATAATTGGCTGTGACCTTGCATTTTTAAAATAAGTTTGATAAAATATAAACAAATAAAATCGTGCAGGTATGCACAGAAAGAGGAATTGTATGGGTAATAAAGTTACATTTGATTATGGCAAAGCTTCTTGTTTTATTGCAGACCATGAAATTCAAAATATTAAGTGTCTGGCAGAAGCTGCAAAAGAAACTTTGGTTGCAAAAACAGGAGCAGGCAATGACTTTTTGGGTTGGATTGATTTACCTGTTAATTATGATAAAGAAGAGTTTGACAGAATTAAGGCAGCTGCAAAGAAGATTCAGAATGATTCCGATGTATTGTTGGTAATCGGTATCGGCGGTTCTTACCTGGGTGCCAGAGCAGCCATCGAATTTTTGGGGCACAGCTTTGCAAATTGCGTGGACAAGTCTGTTCGTAAGGCTCCGGAGGTTTATTTTGTAGGTAATTCTATCAGTTCTACATATGTAAAGCATCTGATGGATGTAATTGGAGACAGAGATTTTTCTATTAATATGATTTCTAAGTCCGGTACTACTACAGAGCCTGCTATTGCATTCCGTGTATTTAAGAGTATGTTGGAAGAGAAGTATGGCAAAGAAGCAGCTGCAAAGAGAATCTATGCTACTACTGACAAGGCAAGAGGCGCTTTAAAGAAGGTTGCAGATGAAGAGGGCTATGAGACATTCGTAGTACCTGATGATGTAGGCGGTCGTTTCTCCGTATTGACAGCAGTTGGTTTGCTTCCGATCGCAGTCAGCGGTGCAGATATTGACGCTTTGATGGCCGGTGCAGCAAGCGGTCGTGAAAGAGCTTTGAATGCTCCATTTGAAGAAAATGACGCTATGCTTTATGCAGCACTTCGTAATGTACTTTACAATAAGGGTAAATATATTGAAGTTTTGGCAAATTATGAGCCTTGTGTACACTTTGTTTCCGAATGGTGGAAGCAGCTATACGGTGAATCCGAAGGTAAGGATCAGAAAGGTATTTTCCCTGCAAGTGTAGATTTAACTACAGATTTACATTCCATGGGTCAGTTTATCCAGGATGGTAACCGTATTTTATTTGAAACCGTTATTGATATTGAGAAGAGCCGTGAAGAAATCATTATCGGCACAGAACCTGTTGATTTGGATGGTCTGAATTATCTGGCAGGTAAGACTGTTGATTTTGTCAATAAATCCGCTATGAACGGTACTATTTTGGCTCATACAGACGGTCTGGTTCCGAATTTTATGGTACATGTTCCGGAAGTAAATGAATTCTACCTGGGCGAATTATTCTATTTCTTTGAGTTTGCCTGCGGTGTAAGTGGTTATATGCTTGGTGTTAATCCATTTAATCAGCCGGGTGTAGAGAGCTACAAGAAGAACATGTTTGCTTTACTTGGCAAGCCGGGATTTGAAGCACAGAGAGAAGAATTATTGAAGAGATTATAATTTATGAAGATAGTAGTATTAGAGAGAAATAGCGTAGGTACGGACATTCCGGTGGATTACAGTGATCTGGGTGAGGTTACCTATTATGAAAATACCGTCACTGTAGAAGAAGTGGCAGAGCGTATTAAGGATGCGGATGTGGTAGTATCCAATAAGGCACCTATGAATGAAGCTTCTTTAAAGGATGCTCCAAATGTAAAGTTAATCTGTGAATTTGCCACAGGTTACGATAATGTGGATATTGCATATTGTAAAAATCGTGGTATAGGGGTTGCCAATGTAGTAGACTATTCTACGGCCATGGTTGCTCAGCATACCTTTGCACTGGCCTTTTATGTGAGTCAGAAAATGCGTCATTATGATGATTATGTAAAGCAGGGAGCTTATGCTGCTCAGTCCAGATTCTCCAATTTTGATGTGCCTTTCCATGAGTTAGAAGGTAAGACATGGGGCATTATCGGCATGGGCAATATAGGACAGCGTGTGGCAAGGATTGCGGAAAGCTTTGGCTGTAAGGTGATTTTTTATTCTGTTACAGGCCGCAGCAAGGTGACTGCATATGAGCAGGTGGATTTTGATACCCTGCTTGCAGAAAGTGACTATTTATCCTTGCATTGCCCACTGAGCGATCTAACCCGTAATTTAATTGACGGCAAAGCCTTGTCTAAGATGAAGAAATCTGCTATACTGATTAACGTTGCCAGAGGTCCGGTGGTAAATAACCGAGATTTGTATGAAGCTTTGGAGGCCGGAACTATTGCAGGCGCAGGTCTGGACGTAATTGAGAAGGAACCGATTACCGCGGATAATCCTCTTAGTCAGATTATGGACTCCAACAGGTTATACATTACCCCACATCTTGCATGGGCCAGCGTGGAAGCACGTACCCGCTGTGTGGAAGGTGTGCGTCTGAATATCCAGGCATTTCAGAGAGGCGAGAAAAGAAATATTGTTAATATGTAATTGCTTTTATTAGGGATTTGCGAAACTCAATGGCTGACTGCCAGAGCAATATATGTTCTGCTTCACGGACGCTCCCGCTCCATGAAAATGCGTAGCGGTACTAAGCTCAGACTACGGCTATCGCCTTGCTTCGCTAAGGACCGACGCTTTTCAAGGCCCTTCAGCCAGAACATATAATGCTTTGGCAATCAAACATTGAGTTTGGCAAATGCCTATTGCTTTTATGAAAGAGTGGGTAGACCTATCGTAAAAGCCCGGATACAAGAATGCAATTATAGTTTATAGGAGAAAATATGATTAACAAAGCAAAAGAGCTATTTGGTAAGCTGTATAATACAGGCAAAGAACTTTTTATAAAGTACGAAGAAATTATAGTATATTTGATTGTAGGTGTAATGACTACCATTGTATCCTGGTTCTGCATGTTTTTTGTAAACATTGTGATCTTCGGTAATCCATTAAATCCTACCAGTGCCCAGAATCTGGTGCTAAGCGTAGTAAACTGGACCGCAGGCGTGGCCTTTGCCTTTCCTACTAACCGCAAGTTTGTATTTAAAAGTACAAATCCCAATATTTTCTCTGAATTGGTGAAGTTTGTTATTTCCAGACTTTTCACACTGTTCTTGGATATTTTGGTACGTCAGGCACTTGGCTTCATGGGCGTGAATGTATATGTGACCACTATCATTTCTGCAGTGCTTGTTATTATCGGTAATTATGTTTTCAGTAAATTATTGGTATTTCGTAAGAAGCAGTGAGAAGCCCCTATAAAAGGAATGAACCGGTGAAGTGAATCATTTGATCTTTAAATGATAAATAATTAATATGTAAAATGAAAACTCAGCATGTTCTTCTATGGAGAAGGGTGCTGAGTTTTTGTGCATACAAGTGCGTTGAACATAAGTGACATCATGCTGAAAATATGTTATATTTAATGTTCAATATAAGTAAGAACGAGGTTCATCGTGACAAAAATTTAAAAATTTTCAACACTTTTGCTTTCTTATCCGTTTTATAGATGAGAGACAAAAGAAAGGAATGCAAAGGATGATAGAGGAACTGTATAAAAAATATCATCAGGAGTTGATAAGCTGGTCTCAGAACATGACAGGAAACCTGCATACAGCAGAAGAACTGGTACAAGAAGCTTTCTTGCGCGCAATGCTTCACGAAGATGTTTTGGAAAATTTAAAAGATCAGCAGTGTCGTTCGTGGTTATATCGTACTATCAAAAATTTGTATGTGGATCGTGTGCGGCATAGAAGCAAGGAGACCATATTGGAAGAGTTTCCGCAACAGCAAAAATATTCGGAAGAAATCACTCAGTTGGAGTGGGAGGAATTGCTGGAAACTTTGCCAGATATGGAAGGGGTAATTTTCTCTTTGCGCTATTTAGAGGGATACAATTCTAAGCAAATTGGAGAAATGTTATCCTTGCCACCGGGAACGATTCGATTTAAACTTTCTTCTGCCCGTCAACATTTAAAAGAGTCTTTAGGAGGGAAAAAATATGTTTAACAAAAAAAACTATTTATTAAATTGTGATGTCTGTGATACCAGAAAGATTAAAGAAGAAGATTATAGCGGCTATGAGAAAATGCTGATTAATGCAGATGTTGTCGTAGTCAGTGCAACGAGTAAAAGTGTTTTAAACAGGCTTCCTGTTACAATTAATCAGGATTGTACCATTGAAATTGCAGATGATATTGATGTGGAATTAAAAACAATTAATGGTTCTTATGAGATAACCGGAGCTACTGCTGTTCAGGAACATACCTTGTTAATTGTAAATGGATCGTTGAACATTCATCCGGGTACAGAAGATACCTTGGCAAAATATGAAAAAATTCATGTAAATGGTTCCGTAAGATGCCCGAAGAGTTTGGAAGGGTATTTGACCAAATTATCTGCGAATGGTTCTGTTTCTATGTATCCGGATGATTGTGTTATTTTGGATAGTACATTCATTGTGGATAAATATTTTCCTATGAGAGCAAAGGAAGGGAAGAAATATTATGTGGAAAATAAGGTGATCGTTCAGGACAAAGCAGTGGATTTAGGAAAACTAGTTCAGAAAAATGTACAGTTTGTTACAAAGCAATTGATCGTTCCTGAAGAAATGGTAGAATCATGTGTAGAATTGTTTGATGAAAAAGTGGATTTTGTAGTTATTCCTGCAGGTATGACACTTCATTATGGAGATGCGGTATTAAATGAGCAGCTATTTGAAAAAGAGGGAAGAAATATATATGTATATGGAAACTTAAAAGTTGCCGAAGATTGCGATATATTGGCATTGGAGCAGTCTATTGAAAAGATTGTTGTGAAAGGTAATGTGGTATTAAAGAAAGCACAGGAAGAATGCTTTAGAAAATTGAATATCGAATACGGCCAACTTGAATTCAAATGGGAAGGCAGAATAATTGAAAACAAGCCTAGTGCCAGAGTTGATAAAGCATTACTTGAAAGTTCTCCCAATAAAGTGCTTGTAAGAAATGCGGCAACTATAAAGATTTCGGCAGATGTAACACCTGAACTGATTCTGGAAAGACTTATAATCGAAAACTGTGCGAAGGTTGCTTGCAACGAAGAACAGGAAAGTGCTATTGCTGCCATTGCTCAGAATGTAGCCAAAATTGGAGAATCCGGTGGCGAAGAACTTCCCGGAATAATGGATGGTATTAAAGATTTGCTTTCTACAAAAATGATTAATGCTGACAATTATATCATGTAATTAAAAGTTAGAATAGGCAAAAATTTTTATAAGAAAAATTAGAATTCTTGTAAATTTTGATTCTAAGTGGTCGTTTTTTATCAATTTTATTGAAAAGCTCGAGAGAACTATTGAGAAACGATAGGCATATTGGCATTTTATAAAAAATCCATTGATTTTTTAAACCAAACAAAATATACTAATACTATCTTCGGGAGAGTTCCTGCCATATAGTGGAAGATTTTAAACTCTGAAACGGTGTTTCGGGAATTTGAAAATATATTATCTTTTTCGTTGCCATGGTCTCATTATATTTTGCTTATGCGTATAAAAAATCCAGATGAGCGTCGTTTTTATGAGATTGAGGCGGCAGAAGCGTTTCACATTTGATGAGGACAATTATTATGTGGATTTGGTATTCTATAATCGTTTGCTTCGTTGCTATGTCCTTATTGACTTAAAGATTGATAAACTCACGCATCAGGATTTGGGGCAGATGCAGATGTACGTTAACTATTATGACAGATTTCAGAAGTTGCCTGAGGAAAATCCAACAATTGGAATCCTGCTTTGCAAGGAGAAGAAGGATGCACTTGTTGAGATTACATTGCCGGAAAACAGTAATATCTTTGCGACAGAATACGCTCTCTATTTGCCCGACAAGAAATTATTGCAGAAGAAACTGAAAGAGTGGATTGAAGAAGAAACTGGGCAGGAGTTAGAGTAATTTCACGGGAAATTATGAACTTGAAGTGTTTGTAAAATGTTTGTAGAAAACAGAAGGGATCGCAGAAAGCTCCTATTTATCAGTATTTCCGGTGACCCGATATGCGTTCAAGTCCGGCCACCAGCAGTATTAAAAATTTGCTTCAAATGTTGATAAAATCAGCGTTTGGAGCATTTTTTGTGTGGTGGGAAAATGTATGTATGTGTATGTACCGCGTAAAATCCTGCATTTATAACGGATAATGCGGTACATAGTACGTTGGCTTATGCAGATATAGAAATGCACATACATGCAAATCCATATCCGCATCATACATACAGAGTACGTTTAGCAAAGTGCCGAAGTCATGATATCGGCTGTGTCTTGCTCCGGCGATACCTGCCGGAGATAGTGCATTGTCATGGCAATCGTTGTGTGTCCCAGAAGTTTCTGCAGTACGGGCAGTTCCATGCCGTTTTTATAGCATAGAGATGCCGTGCAGAACCTTATCTTGTGAGAAGAATGAGGCGTGATGCCACATTCCTCACAGTACCGTTTCAGCCAGCGATTGAAAGAATTGGCGTTTAACTGTCTGCCGTCTTTCATGAGAATAAATTCTCCGTCTGGGTTCTGTTCCCGGATTTTAGCCAGCAAGCGTATTGCTTCCGGGGTAAGTGGCTGATAGCAGAAGCCCTGATCTGTATTGCCTTTTACGTGGTCTACATTTACATGCTCCCTTTTGCTGAAGGTCAAATCGTCATTCATTTTCCGTTCGGTCAATAACTGCGACTGAATGTGGATATTGGTGCCTTCAGTGTCCGTCCAGCGAAGGGAGAGAAGCTCCCCTATTCTTGCAATCAGCTGGAAGTCAAGGGCGATTGCGAGAGCGTACATCTCATCATTCCCGACAAGATGTTCCAGCAGGAGCTTCCTTTCTACGAGGGTAAACACGTCATCTGAGTGATTTACCGGCTTAAAGGTAAATTGCTTGCTGCTGATATCTTTAACCGGGTTATGGGTCACGATACCGTCCTCAATGGCGTAATAATAAATACCATTGATGATGCTCTTGATATTATTAAAACGCTTGCGTGTCAGCTGGCGGTCTTTCGTCCACAAGCGGAACACGCTGATGAAGTCCTTCGGTATCAGTTCTGCCAGCGGCTTCTTGGAAATAGGATTATCTTTTAGATAAGCGTTCCAATTGTGTGTATCCTCCTTCAAGGTCTTATCACACACCGGGCAACAATCTCTTCTCCATAGCATCCATTCGTGGTAGAGATCCGCAAGGGAAGAATTTGCCCTGCCGTATTCCAGATCATAAAGAACAGTAATCAGTCCTTTATAGGTCGTGGAAGTGTACTGCTTTCTGGCAATGTAAATGTAGTATTGTCTGCCGTCCTTTCTGGTTTTGATTTTGTCTTTGTACTTTCGTTCAATTTCCTGCGTCTTTTTCATGTACAGTAATTTTTCCGAAATCTCTGATAGCGACAGTGTACCATTTCCGAGAATGGAAGGCAAGTCCAAAGTTTGGCTTTCGCTAATGCAGTTCCGGGTTTCGCCGGAGATTGTTTGATGTTCCATAGTGTTCTACAGAATATCTAAGTGATTTACTCTTTAAAATGATATACTTGGTTTGGCAATAGATATATTTTATATCCTTTCCTAATATTTGCTCCTATTCGGGGCTAATTATAGTATAACATATAGGGTAAAAGTGCCCAAATGTACAATGGCTGTACATCATTGCCTTTAATGCGTTAAACGTATGCAAATCGCATCAGCGTTGACGACATAAATGTACAATCGGCGGTAAAGGCGAAGTCAAGAACTTTTTTCAAAAAAGGTAACAAATATTTTTACAAAAGCAAGAAAAAGGGATAGAATAGGGCTTGATTTAGTAGTAAAATCATTTTTCCTACGTGTTGCAGACTAGTTAGCAAAATAAATTTTGTTCGTTTTTGAAAAATAGCTGGATTTTTCCTACATGAACAAAGCTAGTTAAGAAAATCAAAGGTTTTGCCTAAAAGAGACTAAGAAGGGTAATTTTCGATACTTGAAACAGACATGTTAATAAAATTGCATATCGTCGACGTGCTCCAAAATTTCAAAATCGGGAAATCGGCGAGAAAACAGCGGCGGACACTTTTTTCTTGAAAAAACAGCAAAAATGGGTCAAAAAACGGCTTTTTGAAAAATATTCTCTGCTGGGGGGGGTGCCGGAAGAAGTAACAAATTGACGGAGAGGATACTTTCTGTATGCAAAATGATGGGGAAAGCTATCGTGAAAATGCACAAGGAAATATGCGACAAAGGTGTCAAAAATATTTTTTGGTACGTTGGTAAGACATGTTAAGAAAAGTGATGTTATTTTTGATTAGTCAGATTATTGGATGATTTTGAGAAGTGCAGGAATTTTCCCTACGTTTCAAGGGCTAGTTAAGAAAATGGATGTAAAGGGGATTTTAAAGAAAGTGATGAATTTTTCCTACGTGGTAGTGACATGTTAAGAGAATTGAGGATATGTATAGACAGAACTTGTTGCATTGAAATAAAATGAGATTAAAGACAACTTAACTTTAAGTTGAGTTATAGCTGGTTGCATTTAACTAATGGCGTATGGACTGTTGCTATGGCGATATGATATAAAAGAGGTAAAGGAGGTATATTATGTTCGATAGTGTTAAAGCCGGAAAGCAAATTTCCATTCTGAGAAAAAATAAAGGAATCACTCAAGAAGAGTTGGCACGGCAGTTAGCGGTTAGTCCACAGGCTGTAAGTAAATGGGAAAATGGTCATACAATGCCGGAAGTATCATTGTTAGTGGAGTTGGCGGGGATATTAGGCAGCACAATTGATGAAATTCTTTTACCGACTGAGAATTCAGTTATGGATGCAAATTTTGAGCATATTTTGTTGCCGTACAGTAATATCGCAGATTTTTCGGGAAAGAAGTGGCCTAGAAGCATGGCTCATCCTGCAATTCTTTCTGCTATAAAGTTGTTTATGGGTGAGGAGAATCATAGAGATTCTCAAAATCGGCAATTGAATGATGACAACGAATATATTTTGCAATCAGCTTTTACATCAATTTGTTTTGGATATTCTTGGGGACGGGGAATGTGTGAAAAAGATTGTTTGGGTGTATATGGGTTGTCTTATGAAATTTATAACAAAGAAGACTATACAGACGCAGAATTTATTCATCTGGCAACAGAAAATATTTTAAAAGGATATCCGATAGTTGTTGAGCCAAAGGAATATACAGACATGATTCTTGCAACAGGGTTTTCACATGATGGTAAAACTTTGAAGGGGTTGGCTTTTTTAGATGGAGATGACGATAAGAATTCAATAATGTCTTTCAAAAATCTTCAAAGCTTTAGCGGATGGTATAGAGAGAATGTGAAGCTGATTTTGATAAAGCGTGCAGAAAGTAAGGTACAAGTTGCCGATGCATGTAAAAATGCTTTGCGTGAAGGATATAGTCTATTATGCAATGAAATTCGGTATTATGAAGAACCTTTAATTGGTTATGGACTGGTAATATATGATAATTGGTGCGATGAACTCCAGAAAGAAAATGATGCTAATTTAGAGACTATAGATTGTTTATATCCACACGTTTTCATACACTATGAAAGTAAGATGAGAACAAAACAATTCTTAGAACTTTGTATTCATATTGTTGAAGGAATTAATAAACCTGCACTTGAAAAGGCTATATCAAAATATAACGAAATTATTGATATGTGCGAAAAAGCAATGCCGGATTTATTGACTGAAAAACCTAAGGATGTTTGGGCTGCTAAGAGCAAGAGACAAGGATTTGTCAGGATACTGCAAAGAAGTCGAGAGTTAGAGGTTGAAGCATTGAATAGTTGGGCATCAGCAATAGAATAATGATAATTCCTTGAGCGAAAAGATGTATGTACTCTGTATGTATTTCACATCAGAGACTCCGGAAAGCTCCTTTCTATGTGGGTTTTTAAGGTTGATAAAGCTTCAAGTCCGGCCACCAGCAGTAAGAATCCAGCAGATATTTGCAGACGGACGGTGCTAAAGGGAACTGTTTGAGAACAGCAGTATGATATTTCAAGAGAATGGGGAATATGATTACTAAGGAAATTTCATGAGAAGCATTAGTTATCAAACAGGAGGGCTCTTGAAGAGAAAGATCATTATTCTATTATTTGCTTTTGCGTTTATGTTAAGCGGATGCAGTGCGGAAACCGAAGAAGAAACAAATGCAATAAAAGAAACACCAAATATCCGGGTTTCTTCCAAGGACTACTATAGCGAAAATTACTGGAACAAGCAAATCGTAGATTTCTGGATGGCAGACCTCACCCACGATGGTGTGGAGGATTATATTGTCACGGTAATTTACACAGACTCTACGGTTACGACATCCGATCCGGCTGAGATGCTGGAAAAGGGTGTAGTCTTTGTTCAAGTTTTCGACGGCAGCACCACCAGGGAATTGGGTGAATTGGGCACATTACTTTGGGAAAAACAATTTGCAGCAGCTCATGCCGGAAATGGACAGGTGAATTTGGTGCATAGAGACGGCCGGGATTATTTGATGACTACAGATATTTATTCTCAGATGGGCAATTTTGATTTTCAGTATCAGGTATTTTCTTTGGATAGAGAAGGCAATGTAAATATCATAGAAGAGCAGTCTCTCAAATTCAATACGCTTGTAAATGGGGAGCAGCGCGCCTTTACAGATAAAGAAAAGCAGGAAATTTCCGATTTTAAGAAAAAATTAGAAGTCTGGTTTGGGGGCGCAGCATTATTAGTGGCAGCAGATGTGGACTTGCCAAAGCAGCTAGTTAGTACACCGGAACAGCAATATGTGCCGGAAGATTATTATAATGCAGCCTTGGAGAAATACATACAATAGCTGAATTAGGCATTTGCGAAACTCTGCGGCCAGAGGACACAGGGTCCTTTAAATACCTAAATAATTTAAATACAAAAATAGGAATGTTACCAAATTTAAGGAGTAACATTCCTATTTATCATTTCTGTATGCAGGAAATAAAAAATTATACGCTCATCGGACAAAATTCCTCAAGAAATGAGGAATTTTGGGGATTTAAGGCGGACTTGTCTGCCTTATTACTATAATTTCTGCACTAAATCTGCTACCAACGCAGCACTGTGCTTGGCAGCAGCGCGTTCAAAAGTTGGATAATCCATCTCGGCGCTGTCATCTGCTTTGTCGGAAATAGCCCGGATAATAACAAATGGCAAGTTGTTCAAGGTAGCAGCATGGGCAATAGCTGCTCCTTCCATCTCTGCACAAAAACCGCTAAAGCAGTTAATCAGGCGTTCTTTTACTTCTTTGGAAGAAATAAACTGGTCTCCTGTTACCACGCGGCCGCTGCGGCAGTTGATGTCCGGGTTTACGTTGCGGCAGCTTTCCAAAGCCAGTTCCAACATATGGGCATCCGCTGTAAATTCTGCCTGGGCAGTGCCCGGCACCTGACCCGGAGCGTAACCAAAAATGGTAACGTCCATATCGTGATATACTGCATCTGCAGATACCAGGATATCTCCAATATCCAGGTCTGCATTTAAAGAACCGGCTACACCGGTATTAATAACATGAGTTACGTTAAATAAATCTGCTAAAATCTGCACGCACATGCCGGCATTAACTTTACCAATGCCGCACTTCACGATTACAACCTGAGCACCATGTAAAGTGCCTTCGCAAAAAGTCATGCCTGCTTTGGTGATTTCCTGATCCAAACACAGCTGTGCCTTTAACGCATCCACTTCCAAATCCATTGCACCAATAATACCAATTTTACTCATTTTTATCGTCTCCTATTGTAAGTTATCCACAAAAACATGCAAGTTATTCACTTATAGTGGATAACTCAGTCTATTTTCTGAAATATTGTTTAAAACATTTGTCAAATATTTACGAGCCAAAAATTTTGCCATAGGCAGGTTCATATCCAGATAATTACCGCAGTCCTTGGCACTGGCGCCCGGTACTTCTCCTTCAAAATCAGCTATAAACTGATACATTTCCTGCATCAAAGACACAATATCTCGGCTCTCTAAATCTCCGGCCAAAATCAGGTAAAAACCGGTTCGGCATCCCATTGGTCCAAAATAAATAACCCGTTCCTTCCAATCAGGATGATTCCGCAAATAAGTTGCTGCCAAATGCTCGATGGTATGCATCTCAGCGGTATTCATAACAGGTTCTTCATTAGGGGAGGTCATGCGCAGGTCAAAGGTAGTCAGAACCTCCGCTCCAACATGGTCTTTACGGGATACATAAATACCCGGCTGCAATTTGATATGATCAATTGTAAAACTTGCAATTTTCTCCATAGTATTTCCTTTCAAATCTTTGCAAACACCAACTTTACAAATAGACATTAATGAAGAGTAGAGGTTGCCTGATTTGTAAAGTATAATATATTGTTTTATGTTATTATAACAATCCGGACAGGTAAATTCAATGCCTCCGGAAGTTTTTAATCACCCTTTACCTCAAAAGTCAATGATAAATCCGGCAAAGCATACAAGTATTAATTGGCAAAGCAGAAAAACAGGCCCGGTATTATGAACGTACATCTTTTCTATAGGAAATGGGAGAGGTTCCCACTCGTTTTTTAAACAGACGACAGAAATGGGCAGGGTCTTCTGCACCCACCAATTCTCCGATTTCCTGCACAGACATAGAAGTATTTTCCAATAAGTATTTGGCTTTATTCACCCGAATCTCTGTAATATACTCGTTAATGGTACAGTCAAAAGTTTCTTTAAAAAGTCTGTATAATGTATTTTTGGAGGTGTGAGATACCTTACACAAGGTTGAAATTGATAAATTTTCTGTAATATTTTGGTCAATGTATTCCACCACGCTTTGGAGAGGGCCGTCGTATACAATTGTAATAGCACTGTCTAATAAGATGTTGGATAAAAGATTAAAAATACTTTCAATCTGGCTTTGATTAAAATAAGAAATCTTTAGATAACTTTTACGAAAAGACTCCTTATCTGCATCTAACCAAGCAATGTTGGGATAAATGTCATCTATACTTTCAGAAGGTCTGATTCTTCCCAAAATAATATATCCACTGACAATCTTATCTTTCATAATAGGCATGACCGAGTCTATGATTCCGGCATGGCACACATGAGAAACAAAGCCCTTGCTCTTTCTGCATTTTTTCAGCATGTCTATATCCGAGTGATAACAAAGCTGTATTCCCTGCTCGCACTGATGAATCATATTACAAAATTCCGGTTCATTGTAAGCGTAGGTGGTTATAAAATTAAAGTCCGTATCAAGAAAAGCAATACTTAAACCGGTAACATTTGCAAAGTTTGAAATAATAGCATTCATTTTATCCATATCATACTGTATATTCATAAAAACCACCTCTTTCGGCATTTTTTTAATAATGACATATTCAAAATATACTGTCAATCTCTTTTCCAAATGAAAAAAATAAAATAGTTATTAGGGAAGATTTGTCAATTATAAGGGCCAAATGGATATGGTGAAAATTCATGAGGAGTATGTATAATAAAGGTAAATAAAAGAATTTATAATAAAAAATAATAAACAATTTACCCGGTTTAAAAACAGTGTTTGAGGGAGAGAAAGCAGATGTACAAAATTTCAATACCTATTTCACTTCAAAATCAGAAATTTGAATCCTGTTGTGATAAATATATCAAAATGTGTAAGAAAGCCGGGGCAGAGCGCGTTTTTTTGATCAGTGCTAATTGGACATCACCGGAGAGTGAAAAACAGCAGGTTCTCAGCTTGTTAATAAAGTATGTTCCTATATTTAAAGCGGAGGGTTTTGAAGTGGGAACATGGATTAATTCTTTTGGCCATGGCGGTACCTGTGGGGATGCAGTAAATATGGACTTGGAGGATGGATTAACCCGTATGGTGAGCCTGGATGGCAATACCAATATGGGAGCATACTGTCCTTTGTGTGAAAATCAGCAGGCATTAGCAAAAGACTGGATTAAGAGACTGGGCCAAACCGGTGTTTCTCTTATTATGATGGATGATGATTATCGCTATTCTTTCCGAAATGATGAAATCTTTTGTGCCTGCGAGAAACATCAGAAGCTATTTACCGAAAAATTAGGTGAAAAATTTGATCCGAAGCGAATGAAAGAGGCCTTAACATCCGGTGGCCCTAATAATTGGCGTGATACATGGCTTCGAGTGCAAGGCAAGACTTTAACTGATTTTGCCGGAATGCTGCGTGAAGCGTTAAATGAAGTAAATCCTAACGTAAAATTATCCATCTGTTCGGTGCTTTCTACCTGGGATATGGACGGAGCTGACTCCATTACACTGGCAAAAACACTGGCCGGTGATACAAAACCTTTCTTGCGTTTGATTGGAGCTGCTTATTGGGCAGAGCTTCGTCATTTTCAAGAGGCGCGACTTGCCACCGTGTGCGAATATGAACGTTTGCAGCAGTATTGGTGCAGGAACAGCGGTATTGAAATATTTTGCGAAGGGGATACCTATCCAAGACCACGATATAAAGTGCCGGCAGCATATCTGGAAGGATTCGACCAGGTGATGCGAGCAGCAGGAACAAATGATGGCATTTTAAAATATATATTTGACTATGTATCCTCACCCGATTATGAGACCGGTTATCTGGATGCACAGCTGGAAAATCAGACGTTGTATGATGTGATCCATGAACATCTTTCTGACAAAAAGGCTGTAGGAGTTACCATCTTTGAACCTATGAAAACATTTGCACTGTCCCATAGGCCCGGCAAAAATTTGGATAATCGTTGTATACCGGCATCTATTCGTTTTGCTACAGACAATAGTCTCCCGATTCAATATGATGCAGGGAAGAATCCTACTTTTATTTTTGGCGATGCGGGAGAGATTGCAGGTCAGGAACAGTTTATGCAAGGTGCCATATTGGATATTACAGCAGCAGAGGCTTTGACTCGCCGGGGATTTGATGTAGGTCTTGTAAATGTAAAAGGCCGGTTTTATCCGAATATGGAAGAATTTATATCTGAAGAAGAAGTCGTAGGCATAGTAGGTGGTAACTGGTATGAGGCAGAGATTGCTGACAGTGCAGAGGTAAAAAGCTGGCAGATTGCCGATGGCAAAAAGGTTCCGGCCGTATACACCTATGAAAATACCTTGGGACATAAATTTGCGGTATATTGCTTTCATGCACAGGAAAGTTATGATATTCTTCATGCTCACGGTTTGTTCAGAAGCTGGTGTCGTGCTTCTCAGATAAGAAGTCTTATTCCTTGGTTGTCGGGACAAAAGCTTGAGGCAATGTGTGATGCTGCACCGGATTTGTATATGATGGCAAAATGTAATGATGATAGCATGAGTGTAGGGCTGTGGAATTTTAGCGTGGATTACATTGCAAAGCCTGTTGTACACCTTAAAGAAGAATGGTCGGAACTTATCTGTAATTGGGGCAATGCAAAGCTAACCGGTACTACGGTAGAGGTAGACAGAATGCCGGCATTTTCTTTCGTATGCTTTACATTAAAAAAGTAGTATGTAGCTTTTGGAAGTAACAAGTAAACTCATAGTGTTTGATAGTTTATAAATAAAAGAGGAGGAGAGAAACTATGAAAACAAAAAGTTTTCGATTACTGACGGTTCTTTTAGCCGCAGTAATGTTTGTTGCTTTAAGTCTGCAGGTATATGCAGCTCAGAGCAACGCTGTGACCAAGGACGGATTGACCGCACAGCTTTTTACAGATAAGGATACCTACAAAACAGGCGAATCTGTAAAAGCTTCTGTTCGTGTGGACAACCGTACCGGTAAAGAAGTGTTTATATTCAATTCTTTCAATGTGCCGTCAGGTGTTACTCTGGAAGGCAGCACTACGGCGTATGACGCACTTTTAAAGGACGGTGAGAGCTGGACTAGTGCAGAAGGAATCCTTCTGTCGGCAGGACAACCGGTTGCAGCCGGCAGTGCAGCAACGGGAGATACTATGCAGACAGGCTTTTGGGTATTGTTAACAGTTCTGGCTGTTTGCGGTATGGCAGCTTTGTTTGTCTATGGTAAAAACAAAAAGACATGGATATCCATGTTGCTTTGTCTGGCCATGGTAGGCGGTATGGCTGTTACCACCCTTCCGGCAAAGGCTGCAGATGTAACCGGCACTTTGGAACTGAGCTGTCCGATTCAGGTGGATGGTAAAGATACAGCAATAACGGCAGTAGTAAATTACATCCTTTATGATGATGCAGAAGCAGGCAGTGAGGTGTCAGGAGAGGCTACAGCACCGACTGAGGCACCAACCGCAGAGCCAACAGCAGTACCAACTGAGACTCCAACAGAAACACCTACGGAAGTACCGACTGAAATTCCGACGGAGACCCCAACGGAAGCACCGACAGAAATTCCAACCGAGACTCCGACAGAAGCTCCTACAGACATCATAGATGCAGAGGAAACAGGTTACTATCTTGTTTGGGAAGATTTTACAAATCCTACCCCAAATACATACAGCTCCAACATTCCATCCAGCTGGGATGCCCAGGCACCTGCGGGCGGTTTAGAGTTTGTGACTACCGATGAGATAAAAATAGGCTCACTGGTAGATAAAAGTGAGTATGCAGATGCTGTTTTACAGCGTCAGTTTAATCCGGTATCCGGTAAGATCGTGTGGGAATTCACACTGAACGCTACCGGTGATGTGGAAAACGCAGTTGTAGTGTTAGCGTCAGAAGATAAGACCGCCATTAAGTTTACCCTTGTGAACGGCAACCTGACAGCAAATGGAAAGACCATAGCTGCAGTACCTGACGGTACAGAACTGGTTGGTATAAAAGTAGAATTGGATACAGAAACCGATACTTACATTGTCAGTGCAGACGGTACCACATTACAGGAAGTTTTTGATTTTGAGGAAGACTGTGATTCTGTAGACCGTATGTATCTTCAGACAACAGAGGAAAACATAGGCACTCTGGGACTTAGCCTGGTGCGTGTGTATACAAATTTATATGTAAATGAAAAATTTTTAACATCTACCAAAGAGATTCCGGACGACTGGACATGGAACGGAGAAGGTTCTGTAAATGTGATCAGAAAGATGGGTTCCGTATCTCCTGACCTTTACAATCTGGAATTGACAGATAATGGAGCAGACAAGCAGACTGTGATTTCCAAAGAGGTTACCTATACGGATGATGAAGCGTGGTTAGAATATCATTTCCTGATCCCGGAAGGAAGTAATGCAGAGCTGGCCATGGTTCTGGAAACAGAGGAAGGTGAAACATTTAAGGTAGGTAATACCTCTGCAAATGGTAACTATCAGTTTGGTTATTATGATGAAAATGATGATTTTGTAGCTTTGTATGACATGATTGATGAGCAGTGGTATCATGTTCTTGTAAAGGTAACAAGAAATGAAACCCTTATTTATTTAAATCATAAGCTGCAGGCAGATGAAATCAGCTTACCGTTTGTGAAGTTTGATACCATCTCCTTTGAGACAAGTATGACAGGAACCGGTACCGTATTACTGGATGATATTTTATTAAAGGATTATGTTGATTATCCGGATGACTATGTGCCGGAACCGGAATTACCGGAAGAGGACGACTATATTGTGGGCTTACAGAGCTGCAGTCTCTGGAAAGAAGGCTCTCACTTTGGATGGGACTGGATTAGTGACTGGGATGAAAGACATACTTATCTGGGATTCTATGATGAAATGAGTCCGGAAGCTGCGGACTGGGCTATCAAGTGGCAGCTGGAGCATTCTGTAGACTATGAATTGTATTGCTGGTATCGTCCGCCTGTAGGAGCAGGAGAACCGATCAAGCAGCCGAGAAATGCATATGCTTTGGAAGAAGCATTCTTTAATGCAAAATACAGCAATCAGGCTAAATTTGCCATTGCATGGGAAAACAGTTCTGTGGGAAATATGGATTCACAGGATTTTAGAGAAAATATCGTATCCTACTGGCTTGAGCAGTATTTTAAAGATGACAGATATATGCTTATAGATAATAAACCGGTAATCGGTCTTTATAAGTTCTCTACCTTGCTGTCCTGCTTTGGCTCTGTGGATGGTGTAAAGGCAGAACTGGATTATCTGCGCCAGGCTTGTAAGGATGCAGGCTTTGACGGATGTGTGGTAATGTTGGTTGCTCATGAAGCATCTGCAACCAGTCTGCAGCAGTACAAGGATGCAGGAATCGACTGCCTGTATGCATACAGCTGGGGCGGTACTGCAGAAAATCAGAAAGAAAAGATCGTTGCCCAGAATAATGTAGGCATTATGGATGTATTACCGACCATTTGTATGGGACGAGATGATTCTGCCTGGGAGCGTGGCTCAGGATATTATTTGACAGATGATGAATTCAGAGGACTTGCTGACTGGGCCAAGAATACATACATGGCTTCCGCAGAGGAAGGAAGCTTCAGCAGCCGCATGGTTATGCTGGGTAACTGGAATGAATACGGCGAAGGACATTTCATTATGCCGGCAAATCTTCATGGATTTGGCTATATTGATGCCGTAAGAGAAGTCTTTGGCGATGGTGCAGAGCATGAAGATATTATTCCTACAGCCGAGCAGCGTGAACGAATCAATCATATGTATGTTCAGGACAGAGAAGTTATTAAGGTTAAGAAAGATGATGACAGTTCGACATTGGATGTGCTCGCCGGATACTATTTTGAAGAGGAAGCCGACCTGGAAGGATGGACTATCGGAACCTGGAAGGGCGAAAACCTTGACGTAGAGAATTTACGCCAGGAAGATGGTGCCATGAAGGGTAACACCTATCTGGGCGATGCAAGCTACGCAGATCCGGCATTGCTTGCTCCTGAAGTAGAATGGAGTGCAGATCAGATTACACAGATAAAGGTACGTATGAAGGCGAGTGTTGGTATGGACACACCGCAATTGTATTTCATTACAAACAGCAACCCAGCTTTTGCACAGACACAGTGTATAGAAAGTATTTATTCCAAGGCAGAGGTCGATGAGGAAGGATATTCCATTGTTACTTTTGATGTACAGTCCAATAAGATGTGGAAAGGTACTGTTACTCAGGTTCGACTAGATCCTATTACTAAGGCAGGCTCCTTCGAAATAGACTCTGTGGAAATTATGACCAAAAAGAAAGTAGGGGATGTAACTGTATATAGAAATGGTACAGAAATCTCTACAGAGAATCCTGTGCAGATTATCAATGAAACTGTGATGTTCCCAGTGGAAGACCTGAGCAGTCTGGTAAACACAACCTGGTGTGAAAGAAATGATGGAACGGCAGTGGAAGTATTTATTGCCAGTGAGTATTTATACAGATTCCCTGTAGATTCTGATATAATGGTTGTAAATGGTGAAACCGTGGAGGTGCCTCAGGGTGTTGCTACGATAGAGGGAATCACATATGTACCTGTTGCAGATATGTTGGTACATATAGGATACATAGTAGAATGGGACGAAGAAGAAAAGGTACTTGAAATTGCAGAAAATCTGCCTTATGACATAAAAAAGGCTTACTATTTTGAGGACAGTCTGGAGGGCTGGATGCCTGGTGGATCTAAGAATAGCCTTAGCTGGGTCAATGGTAATGCTTATGCAGTGGCAGGCGATGATAGTTTGAGATTCTGGTCTCCGGACAGCTCTATGGGCCTTGCTACAGAGGAAGTGACGCATATCCGCGTATTGATAAAATCAGATATTACGAATCAGCATTTCAAGATTAATTGTATCTTGGATAATGGAACTGCAACATATTCTGCTCCTTACGTGGCAAAAGAGGGTGGTTATGCTGAAATTATCATTGACTGCAGTACAAATTCCTTATGGGCTGACAGTACCACATTAAACAGACTTTGCATATATCCTTTCAGCAATAATGTAGGAAAGGGATGCTATGTGGATTCTGTTGAACTTATACAGTGGACAGATATAGAAGAGCAACCGGACAATCCTGGAATCGAGGATGAAAATTGTAATGATGATGGCGTAGGTGAAATTGCATCTGAGCAGTATAAAGTGTTATTTGGAAGTAATTACTTCAGAGAAGGCAACGGCAACTGGCAGCCGGGTGGGTCTACCGGTATAACAGCTTCCGGCGGAGCACTTAAAGTGACGGCTGCAGCAGATGGTAAACCTAGAATCTGGACTTCTTATGAGACAGAGGGCGTATGTAATGATCCACTGAATATCAGTGCAGCAGAATTAACCCATATTCGTATCCGTATTAAATCTGATGTAACTAACCAAAAGATGCTGGTTGAGTGCAAATATCGTGACAAGGACGGAAATGAGAAGGGAATTTGGTTTAATGATCTGACTTATGAGGCAAATAATGATACTTACGCAGAGGTGTTAATAGATTGCAGTAGTGTAGATGATAGTTATACTTTAGAGCGTATGGCGATTTATCCGTTTGGAATAAACGGTAATGAAGCTTTAGCTAATCAGTCAGTGTATCTTGGCTCTGTAGAATATTTGCAGGAGCGGACAGATGACACTGCAGAAGAACCTTTAAAAGTTTTGATATTAGGTAATTCCATTACCCAGCATGGTCCTAGTGCTGCAAAGGGCTGGTTGGCAAACTGGGGTATGGCAGCTACCTGTCCTGAAAATGATTATGTTCATTTACTGCAGGACAAGATACTGGCAAAGAATGCAAATGTAGATGTACATTGGGGAAATATTGCTGAATTTGAGAAGTACTTCTACGATTGGTCTAAGATTAATGGTGACTTTTCCAAGTATGTTGATTTTGACGCAGACATCATTATCTGTACTATTGGCGGCAACATTACAAATGGACAGTGGGAAGAAGACAGCAGCTATGAAAATAGCAATACCTTTACCAAGGAACACTATAAGGCCATTTTGGATTACTTTAATCCGGGTTCGGATGCTACCATTCTTGTTGGTACCTTCTTTAGCACTAAGACAGAAATTCTCAATGCAATTATAGAGGCCTCTGAAGCATATGATTATACCTATTTTGATATGACCGACTGGGAGTATGGTAAATATGATATTGAAGATGACCTGAAGGCAGCCTTGGGAGTTGATTAAATCAGCGAAGGTGTGCTTGGACATCCGGGCGATGAAGATATGAAAAGAATTGCCGAAGATGTGTGGGAAGCATTGGATCCATTGATTCCTGTCGGTGATAGTACCGGAGGAGAGGGGTCCGGCGAAGGTGGTTCGGATGAAGGTGACGCTGAAGAAGAGCAGCCTGCGGTAGGAACTGTATTAAAAGGTTACTATTTTGAAAATAGCACAGAACGCTTCTCACCGGGCGGAAGTACCGGAATGAGGCAGGAGATGGGGGCCCTTGTGCTAACGGCAGCAGCAGATGGTCAGCCAAGAGCGTGGACCTGTGCCAATAACGGACCTTACCTGAATGTTTCAGCAGCAGATGCAACCAATGTCCGCATTATGATGAAGACAGAGGTGACTGATCCTACATTTGGATTGTACGTGGATCTGTGGGATGGCGCCAATGCAGATACTACAAAGACAATTTTTTACAGTGTGGATGTTACATTGGAAGAAGAGGGCTATACAGAGATTATGATTGACCTGACTGCACCAGCACCTGCATCAGCAGATTGGGATGAAACTCTGACTATGAAGCGTATGGGTATATATGCTTTGGGGTTTGATTATGGCAATACAAGTCAGGCAGGCAAAGTAGTCTACATGGATTCTATAGAGGTGCTGCATATAGACCCCGTTGCAGAGGAACCTCCGAAAGAAGATACGCCTGCAGAAAATGTATTAAAGGGTTACTATTTTAAAAATAACACAGAAGGTTTCTCACTGGGCGGAAGTACCAGGTTGAACTGGGCAGACGGGGCAATTGTAATAACAGCTGCAGCGGACGGCAGACCTAGAGTGTGGACAGCAGGAAATGATGCGAATGCAGAACTGTTAAATATATCTGCTGCCGATGCCGGTTATGTTCGGTTAATGGCGAAATCCGAAGTGACGGATAGGAGCTTCGCAATCGTGGTTGAAGTTGTGGATACAGCGGGCACAATTAAGAGTGTTACATACAATGTTACGCCTGAATGGGCAGAAACAGGATATACAGAAATACTGTTTGATTTAAAGGCATCCGATAAATGGAATAATACCTGGACCTTAAACCGTATATGCATTTCACCGTTTGGTACGGTAGACAATGCAAGTCTGGCAGGAAAAGTAGTTTACATCGATGAACTGGAAGTACTGAAAGAAAACAGTACTGAATGATTCATATCCTCATAAACAAATTTGGGCAGAAGTCTCTTTCCGGGACTTCTGCCTGGATTTGTATATTTATGCCAAAAGGAAAAAAATTAAATAAGGAGACTATAACTGTGGAACAACATATTGTAAGTGGTGATGCACGGTTCCCGTCTCAAAGAGAGCTTAGAAAGCAGGCAATAAAAGAGCGCATCTTAGCAAATACACGGAAAAGCTATAATATTGCCATATTCATAATAGGAGGCTATAAATTTTATGGAAAAGAAAGTGCATAATATAAAAACGATTGACCCAACTGATTACGCCGATCCTTTGTTTGGTGTTGGCAGTGCAACATCAGCAGGCCCTACGCTTCCGGCAGGCTCTATTCATCCCAGCCCCGAAACGCTCGAAAATGATTGTGGAGGATATTTAAGAGATCAGCCTATCATCGGCTTTGGTCAAGCATATACCTCGGGTGCGGGCGGAACAAAATGCTATGGAAATTTTTTGCTATCACCGATGTTAGATAAAGTCGAGCTTGATCATACCAAGAGAGCTGCTTTTGCAATCCAAGGGAGCGAACGTGCGCACCGTTACGAATATGAGGTTCAACTTGAAAACGGCATTTTTGCAAGCGTTACCCCTGCGCATGATGCGGCAATATATTCCTTTGAATATCCAAAGGACAGGGAAGGTTATTTGTTAATTGACGCGGCACACAAGCTCGACATAGACGCTAGTATGAAAAGAGGCTCCATTACCGTTGATGCCCAAAACAAAAGTGTTTTCGGCGGTGGCACATTTTTTGGCAATTGGAGCGGTCTGGATTGGAATATGTATTTCGCCATGGAATTTGACTCGGATTTTAAGGAGATTGGTATTTTTGAAGGAAATGAGATTTATGCCGTCTCTGAACTCACTCCAACCTGTATTTCCATCGACGAGAAAAAGAGGTTTGGAGCATATATAAAATTTGCAAAGGGCTCGCACCTCAAAGTCAAGATATCCATATCCTTTGTCAGCATCGAATGCGCAAAACGGTTCCTTGTGGAGCAAATTCCTGATTTTAACTATGATCGTGTTAAGGCTGCTGCTAAAGACATTTGGAGCAATGTTCTTGGAGCCATTGATATCCGCACTAACGATCTTGCACTGCTTCGCCGATTTTACACGGCAATGTATCATATGAATATTCAGCCGAGAAATCGCACGAAGGATCATGGCAGATGGGATGATTTTCATACTGTTTGGGATACATGGAAGACAGCGTTTCCAATGTATTCCTTGTTGTATCCGCAAAAAATGGGATCAATCATCGATTCGATGCTCGACCGAGCAAAAGAAAATGAGCGTCTGGGAAACGGTATCGTGATTGCCGACGAGTATATGTCAGCACAGGAGGGACTCGCAGGACAAGGCGGCAATGATGTTGAAAACGTGATTGTCGATGCGTATCTGAAAAAAGTTACACTAAACAAATATAGCTGGGTTGACGCGTATTCGGTGCTGCTTCAAAGCGCGGAGCGAATGCGTTCTCCTGAATATATCGAAAAGGGATTTGCTACCGAAAACGCACAAACTGTTAGCGGTGTTCCTTATACATGGAGATTCAAGCCCGCATCCGTTACCATGGGCTTTGCCTTTAACGATAAAGCGATTGCTACAATGGCGCGGAAAATGGGAATGGCGGAGGAATATGAAAAATACGAGGCTCGCTCCGCAAACTGGTTGAACGTATGGAATCCGCAGGCGCACAGTGAGGGCTTTTACGGATTTCCTCAAAAGCTGAATCAAGACGGATTTTTTGATGAGGGTTACGACCCTCACGGCGGCTACAATTCCTATTTTTATGAGATGACAGGCTGGGATGCGTCTTACATCAATTATAATGACATTCCTCGTTTGATCGAAGCTATGGGCGGTGTTGATACATTCACAGATAGACTCCTCTGGGCGTGTGAGCATAGCGTGAACTATTACAATGACGACCACGGAAAAGAGGGATATCTTAATTTTACAAACGAGCCATCTTTCCACATCCCGTGGCTCTTCTGCACAGATGAGATCAAGCGTCCTGATTTGGCAGCAAAAGTGATCGACGGCATTATCAAACGTTTTTCAAGACAAAACGATTACCCCGGAGACGAGGATAATGGCGGAATGTCCTCCTACTATGTGTTTCTTATGAGCGGCTTCTTTCCCTATGCTACCACAGAGAATTATTATCTGCACGGCACGAGAGTGGAGGAAAGTGTATTTCATTTAGGAAACGGTCGAGATCTTCGCGTTACGGGAGAAAATGTAGGAGATTCAAATATATACGTACAATCTGCCACATGGCAAGGGAAACCACTTGCTGTCTGCAAGCTGACCCATGAACAACTCGTTGAAGGTGGAGAGCTTCATTTCGTCATGGGAGCTTCGCCCTCTGATTGGGCAAGAAAAGGAGTCCTTGATAGTACATCTGGTGTAGTATAGAAATTTTATGATAGAATCAGGGGGGCAAAGGAGAACGAGCTCCTGTGTGTTATTTCATATTTCCTTGGGAAAACGTTATTTCATTTTGGCTAGCGTAAAATTTTATTCGGATTAAATAATAAGAGGACACCACTTTGTGATAAAGTATTTAGTGACGAACTAATACAAACAAAGGAAGGTGTCCTCTATGATTAACAGTATAAAATATTTTGAGGAAGAATGCATTAAA
>JAZRLF010000080.1:0-62863 GCA_045646695.1 Lachnospiraceae bacterium | reverse complement strand
CCCAGATACCTTTGTTCGTTGCTGCAGCGAGTTCCCATATTATCCTGCTATGCAGACCATGATCAACTGGTATAAGGAAGGCAAGTTTGGTAAAGTCTTAGAAGTTAAGTGCGGATTCTGCCACTGCAGTGATATGGATGTAACAAAGCCTATCAACTGGAAGCGTATGGTTAAATTTAACGGTGAATACGGCTGTCTCGGTGATCTTGGTATTCACACACAGCATGTACCGTTCCGTCTTGGCTTTAAGCCAAAGACCGTTGCTGCACACTTCAGCAATATCGTAAAGGAACGTCCGGATGGTAAGGGTGGAGTAGCAGTTTGTGATACCTTTGATAACTGTACTCTGTTCTGTACTACAGTAAATGCTGACGGAGATGAGATTCCGATTACCTTTGAGACCAAGCGTATGGAGCCGGGCTCTACCAACCGCTGGTTCTTTGAGATTTACGGTATGAATTGCAGCGCACGATTCTCCAGTGATGATGCTAATGCATTCCATTACACCTCTTCCTGGGGCAAGGAACAGAGCTGGAACCGTATTATCATCGGCTACAAGCCTATGATTCCGACCATTACAGGTCCTATTTTTGAATTTGGTTTTACCGATGCTATTCAGCAGCAGATTGCTGCATTTATGCTGGAATATTCCGGCGTAGAGGTTCCTTTCGGACTTTTCACACCGGAAGAAACAGCACTTTCACATACCCTTGCAACAGCAGCATTGAAGTCTCATTACAATAAGACTGTTGAGACTATTGAATAATAGGAACTGAATGTGAGGAAAGACAGAGATAGTTCAATTATGTTCATGGAAGCAAGAGGTCCGGTTTCGTATAGTTGAGGATTTGTCAAACTGACGAGGGCAGATGCTTTTACGGAACATAACTTGGGAGGCATAATATGTTAGCAAATTTAAATGATGTTTTAAGACCGGCAAAGAAAAATAAATATGCAGTAGGTCTTTTTAATGCCGTAAATTTAGAGCTTGCCAGAGGTATTATTAATGCGGCAGAAGCAACCCGTTCCCCTGTTATCATGGGTACAGCAGAGGTGTTACTGCCTTATGGACCTTTAGAGGAGGTTTCTTATTATCTGATTCCGATGGCTAAGAAGGCTTCTGTTCCGGTGGTTATTCATTTTGACCACGGTTTAAATTTTGATACCTGTGTAAAGGCATTAGAGCTTGGATTTACCTCTATTATGTATGATTGCTCTACAGACTCTTATGAAGAGAATGTACGTAAGGTAAAGGAAATGGCAGAGATCGCACACTCCTATGGAGCTACCATTGAAGGT
This sequence comes from Lachnospiraceae bacterium, assembly GCA_045646695.1. Classification (GTDB taxonomy): domain Bacteria; phylum Bacillota; class Clostridia; order Lachnospirales; family Lachnospiraceae; genus RGIG6307. The sequence continues at coordinate 61,564 of JAZRLF010000080.1, read as the reverse complement.
GAGCTGGGACATGTGGGCGATAACGAAGGCAGTGCAGAAGGAAGCTCCCATCTGGCTGATCCGTCCAAATTCTTTACAGATCCGAAGCAGGCCAAGGATTATGTACAAAAGACCGGCGTAGACGCTCTTGCTATTGCGGTGGGTAATGCCCATGGTGCTTACAAGCTTCCGCCGAAACTGGATTTTGACAGAATCCGTACAATTGCCAATACAGTAGATGTTCCGCTTGTGCTTCACGGCGGTTCCGGTCTTACTGATAATGATTTCAGACAGGCCATTAAAGAAGGTATCAGCAAGGTAAATATTTTTACAGATATTAATGTGGCAGCAGTAGAGGCAGAATTCAAGAAATTCTCCAGCATGGACAAGGGGCTTATCGACTTGATTCCGGCAGCAGTAGAAGCTGTAAAGCAGGAGAGTATGAAGAAAATGCAGCTCTTTAGCAGTGACGGTAAGGCCGGCGGCGGTATGAGAGTAGACGGTGCTATTCCTGCAGGGGATATTGAGACATTGACGAAGCTGGTTACAGCAGAGGTTATAAAATATTTCAAGAAATCATGATACAATGAACACAGGCAAGCTTAGGGGCATATTGTGTCCGTAGGGAAGGCGGCAAAGGTGGCTTATAAGCTTGCCCGTGATATGATTATTGAGAGGAGATTTCGTTATGAATAAGTTTCAAGCTGGATTTTCCAGAGTGAATATCACTCCAATGATGGGGATTGGCATTGCAGGATATTATCAGACCCGTCTGGCAGACGGAGTTTTGGATGACTTGGAATTAAATGTATTGGCCGTTGCCTTGGAGGATCAAAAAGCAGTCATTATTAGTGCAGATTTGTTATATTTTCATGATGATTCAGCAGATGATTGCCGAGCTTATGTTTCTGAGATGACAGGTTTGCCGTTAAGTGCTATAATAGTCCATAGCACACATACCCATACAGGTCCGTTCTTGAGAAGAAATACCGGGGATGCTCTGTTAGATGAGTATTATCAGTTCTTCCGTCACAAAATGGTAGATGCGGTAAATTTTGCACTGGCAGATTTAAAGCCGGCCAAGATGGGCTGGGCGATCGGCAGTGCACCTAATATCGCTTTTGTTCGACGCTTCCGCATGAAGGATGGCAGCGTGAGAACCAATCCGGGTGTAAACAATCCGGATATTGTGGCGCCTATCGGTGATGTGGATGAGCGTGTAAATGTAGTACGTTTTGACCGCGAAGGTGCTGACAGTATCGTGCTGGTAAACTTCGGTAACCACCCTGATACAGTAGGTGGCTGCAAGATCAGCTGCGATTGGCCGGGCTTCCTCAGAAGGACTGTAGAGCAGGCTATTGACGGCACTAAGTGTATTTTTATCAATGGTGCTCAGGGAGATGTAAATCATGTGAATGTACATCCTACAGGGGGCTACCTAAATGACACCTTTAATGATTTTGATGATGTGTCCAGAGGATATGGTCATGCTCGTTTCATGGGACGTGTAGTAGCCGGCGGCGTGATGCAGGTTTACGATAAGGTGAAGTACGTTGACGTAGATTCCATTCATTATATGGAGAAGTTGATTCAGATTCCTTCCAATATGCCGGCGCCTGAGGAGATGGAAGAGGCATATTATATTGATAAGATGCATCAGGAAGGCAGAGATGACGAACTTCCATACAGCGGCATGTTGCTTACTACCAAGGTGGCAGAGGCTGCGCGCAAGATCAGGTTAGAGCATGGTCCTGAGCATTTTGATATGAAGCTTGCCGGAATTGCCATAGGTGAGGTGGTGCTGGTCGGTATTCCGGGTGAGCCGTTTACGGGAATAGGCAGAGGCTTAAAGGAGAGCGAGGAATTTGCACTGGTAATGCCCGCTTGCTGTACCAATGGAGCATTGGGATACTTCCCGATGAAGGAAGCCTATGACGAAGGCGGCTACGAAGCAGGAAGCTCCAGATTCCGCGCAGGAGTTGCAGAGATTATCATTCATGAAGGCAAACAATTAATAAAAGATTTAGCGTAATGATGCAGAACAGGTCTTAGCAATAGTATACTTCATATTGCTAAGACGGTAACAAAGTTTACGCAATCAGCAGTATATGAGGTGACAAACTATGATTGCAATTATAAATGCAGTATTGGTTATGAGAGACCACTATATACCCAACGCGGTGCTTTTTATAGAAGACGGTAAGATTGCCGGCTTTGGAGAAATGCGTAAAACGCCGGTTCCGGAGGATTGTGAGATTATTGATGCCGAAGGCGCATATGTAGGCCCGGGCTTTGTAGATATCCACACTCATTCTGACGGCAAAATATTTTTCCAGGATGATCCGGTAACTGCATCACAGCACCATTTAAAGCATGGTACGACAACTCTTTTACCTGCTTTGTATTTTAGCATGAATACAGAACAGTATGTGGAGGCAATCAGCAAGCTGCGCGAAGCTATGCAGTTAAAGGAATGTGCGAATATCGGCGGTCTTTACATGGAAGGACCTTATTTAAATCCGAAGTTTGGTTGTGATAAGGAATCCAATCCGTGGCAGGGACCTGTAGACAAGGACAGATACCAGCCGGTGATCGATGCAGCTTATGACTTGGCAAGAGTTTGGGCTATGGCTCCGGAAAGAGAGAATATCCTGGACTTTGTATTGGATGTCAAGGCAAAGAATCCGTCAGCAGTATTTTCTGTGGCTCACAGTGAGGCTTCTCCGCAGCAGATTGAGGCGATTATGCCATACGGCTTGTGTATCGGCACACATCATACCAATGCAACCGGAGATCGTCCGATGTATCCTGAGTGCCGTGGTGTCTGTGTGGATGAAACGGTTAATTACAACCGTGAAATTTATGCAGAGCTTATTTGCGACAGCCGTGGTATCCATGTGGATCCGTACATGCTTCGTCTGGTACGTAAAATAAAAGGCGATGACAGAATTATCTTAATATCCGATGCATATGCCTGCGACGGACCTATTCCGCCGGGCTATGAAGATGTGGATGATATTAATTTCGACCATACCGGTGAAATTGCAGGCTCTAAGATGACCCTGGATATTGCCTGCAGGAATATGATAAAGCACACAGGAGCTTCTATTGTAAATGTGTTCCAGTTTGCGTCATATAATCCTGCCAGAGCAGTGGGCTTTTATGACCGTGGCGAGATTGCCGTGGGCAAGAGGGCTGACCTGGTAATGGTTGATTATAATATGAAAGTGAAAAATGTTATTCTGAAAGGAGAATTACAATGATGAAAGATTTTATTGTTGATCCGGCAACAAAGTTTGACTTTATGCCTCATGATTTTGTGCCTTTTAAGGACAAAGAAGTATGTGAGCGCGTACGTAAGATGAGCGGAAAGGAATTGGAGCAGCGTGAGCCATGGTGGCATCCGGAGTTCCAGGTTAAGGTTATGATGAACCCTCATCCTGTCCTTATTGCTACTCTGTTTTCCCGCCTGAAGGCAGCTTCTGAGGCTGGAAAGACCTTTACTATGATTCTCGGTAACCCTGAACCTGATACCTATATTCCATTAGCACAGTTGATCAACTATTTCCAGGTAGACTGTTCCAAGGTTCATCTCTTTGCAGAGGATGAGTGGGCAGATCAGGATGGTAATATCGCCCCTATTACATACGAAGCAGGTTTTGCACATTCTATGATCAAGTATCTGTACTACCAAATCGATCCTAAATTGCGTATGCCTATGGAAAACGTACATTATCCTACCAACGCAAACATTGCTGATTATTCAAAGATCATCAATGATATTTCCGAAGGTGGTGCTGATATTGCTTCCACTTCTCCGGGATGGGCAGGACATATGGCATTCGTTGATCCTATTCCTGAGTTCATCGGCAGCGGTGACATTGAAGAGTGGTTGAATCAGCCTGCTCAGATCGTAAAACTGCATCCTATGACCATTATGCAGAATTCCTTGAATGGTACCTTCGGTCAGTCCGGTGATATCGCAAATGTACCTCCATGCGCAGCAACCATTGGACCTTTAGACGTAATGCGTGCTAAAGAGCGTATTGAAGTACATGCACTTGCTACTTGCGGTACCTTCTCATCATGGCAGAGAATGACTTCTCGTCTGTGTACTCATGGTCCTATTACTCCTTATCTGCCTAGCACCATGCTGCAGACTAAGAAGACTCAGGTTTACATCAGTGAAGAACTGGCAGCTCCATTCGAGTGCTGGGAAAAGGTTGGATACTAATTCCTTTATAGTTATAAAAGATAACCGGGAAGGGTCAAGACTCTTTCCGGTTTTCGCTTACATAAGAAAAACTCTTTTTTATAAAATGCTTGGTTTGAGAATATAATTTAAGATATCACCAAAGTAAATTGCTAAAATATTACATTACTTTTTATTGACACTTGATTCTCAGAATGTTAAGATATATTTGATAAGAAATTTTTGTTTTCCGGAGGTCGGAGTTATGGCTATATTTACAGGCGCAGGTGTTGCTATCGTAACACCGTTCAATGAAGATGGTAGTATGAACTACGAAAAATTTGCTGGACTGATTGAGTTCCAGATTGCTAACGGCACAGACGCGATTATTGTTTGCGGCACTACCGGTGAGGCAAGTACCTTAAGTCACGAGGAGCATTTGGATGCAATCGGCTTTTGTGTAAAGCAGGTGGCAGGACGTGTCCCTGTTGTGGCAGGAACCGGTTCCAACAGTACTGAGACTGCTATTTATTTATCTACAGAGGCAGAGAAGTTAGGTGCTGATGGATTATTATTGGTGAGCCCATATTACAATAAAGCTACTCAGAAGGGCTTATATGCGCACTTCAAAGCAATTGCTGACAGCGTAAAGATTCCGGTTATTTTATATAATATACAGGGCAGAACCGGTGTAAATATTGCTCCGGAGACTATTGTAAAGCTCTGGAGAGAAGTGGACAATATCGTAGGTGTGAAGGAAGCCAGCGGCAATATTTCACAGATTGCCAAGATCATGGCACTTTCTGACGGAGAGATTGATTTGTATTCCGGTAATGACGACCAGATTGTACCGATCCTTTCTTTGGGCGGTAAGGGTGTTATTTCCGTACTTAGCAATGTGGCCCCTAAGGAAACACATGATATGTGCCAATTGTATTTTGATGGCAAGGTAAAGGAGAGCGCAAAGGAACAGTTAAGAGCCATTCCTTTATGTGATGCGTTATTCTGTGAGGTAAATCCTATTCCGGTTAAGGCAGCTCTTAATATGATGGGATTGGGTGCAGGCCCGCTTCGTCTGCCGCTTACAGAGATGGAGGATGCACACAAGGAAGTACTCCGTAAAGCAATGACAGATTACGGTATTTTGAAATAAGTACATATTTATTGGGCAAATCTCGAAGTCGACGAGATTCTGAATAGAACAGGAGACGAGATTTGCAGTAGGATAAGATTAAAAAGAGTTACATAGGACTGCTGTAAAGGCATTTTCAGGCACGGTACATTAAGTAATAAATGGTATTGGTTACAGCTTGAAGGCTTTTTGCGGCAGTTCTTTTGTTATAAAAAGATTACGAAACCGGGCGGCTGCATGCCGGAGCAATATATGTTCTGCTTCAGGGACGCTCCCGCTCCATGAAAATGCGTAGCGGTACTAAACTCAGACTGCGGCTGTCGCCTTGCTTCGTTAAGGACCGACGCTTTCGGGGGTCCTTCAGCCAGAACATATAATGCTCCGGCACGCAGCTGCCGGGTATCGCAATTACCTATTTTATTACAAGAAGAGAGGGTTTAGAGATGATCAATGTAATTATGCATGGATGCAATGGACGTATGGGGAATATTATTTCTGATTTGATTGAAAAGGATGAGGCTATTCAGATTGTGGCAGGTGTGGATCCTACCGGTCAGAGTCGATATACATATCCTGTATTTGAAGATATTACAGCTTGTGATGTGGCTGCAGATGTTGTGATTGACTTTTCCAATGCTGCTGCTGTGGAGAAGCTTTTGGATTATTGTGTGGAGAAGCAGGTGCCATGCGTTCTTTGCACTACAGGTCTTAGTCCTGAATTGACAGAGAAGGTAGCTATAGCATCAGAAAAGGTAGCAGTTTTAAAGAGCGCCAATATGTCTTTAGGTATCAATTTAATGTTAAAGCTTTTAAAGGAAGCTGCTCAGGTATTGGCAGGGGCAGGTTTTGATATCGAAATCGTAGAAAAGCATCACAATCAGAAATTAGATGCGCCAAGCGGTACAGCTATTGCCTTAGCGGATTCTATCAATGAGGAATTTGACGGTGCGTACGAATATGTCTTTGACAGAAGCCAGAGAAGAGCAAAGCGCGATGCCAAGGAAATGGGTATTTCTGCAGTACGAGGTGGTACTATTGTAGGAGAGCATGATGTGATTTTTGCAGGTGCGGATGAGGTTATTACCTTTTCTCATACCGCATATTCCAGAGCGGTATTTGGCAAAGGTGCTGTGGAAGCTGCTAAGTTCTTGGCTGGTAAAGAAGCCGGCATGTACAATATGAGTCATGTGATAAACGGCTAAAGGTTTATAGGGCATTAGCCCTTTTAAGGAGAGAGATGGAGTATAGTGAATTAAAGTATTTAAAGAGTCTGGCTAAGCAGTATCCCACAGTGGATGCTGCTTGTACAGAGATTATTAACCTGCAGTCTATTTTGAACCTGCCTAAGGGCACGGAACATTTTTTGACAGACTTGCATGGGGAGCACGAACAGTTTGAACATGTGATGAAAAACGGTTCCGGTTCGGTGCGTAGGAAAATTGACGAAGAATTCGGACATACCATGAGCCAGAAGGACAAAAAGAGCCTGGCTACATTGATTTATTATCCGAAGGAGAAATTAGAGCTGGTGGCCAAGACAGAGGATAATATGATCGACTGGTATACCATTACGCTGCACAGACTGGTGCAGATGGCCAAGTATGTATCCTCCAAGTACACCCGCTCCAAGGTGCGTAAGGCACTGCCAAAGGAATTTGCGTATGTAATAGAAGAACTGATTACGGAGAAGGCAGAGGTACAGGATAAGGAGGCATATTATAATGCCATTATCTCTACCATTATCAGAATCGGCAAGGCTAATGACTTTATTATTGCATTAAGCAATTTGATACAGCGGCTGGTTGTGGATCATTTACATATTGTGGGAGATATTTATGACAGAGGGCCGGGACCATTTCACATTATAGAAAAGCTTTGCAGCCATCATTCTGTAGATGTGCAGTGGGGCAATCATGATGTGGTCTGGATGGCAGCTGCCAGCGGACATCCGGCCAGTATTGCAGCGGTAATACGTATGTGTGCCAAATACGGCAATATGTCTGTCATTGAAAATGACTACGCTATTAATCTGATACCGTTGGTTACTTTTGTTATGGAGACCTACAACCATACTAATTGTGAATGTTTTCAGGTCAAGAGTGACGATATTTACGGCAATACAGATCAAAATATTGATACTTTGATCCATAAAGCGGCAACCATTTTACAGCTGAAGCTGGAAGGTCAGACCATTATGCGTAATCCTGATTTTCAAATGGAAAACCGTCTGCTTTTGGATAAGATTGATTATGAAAAGAAAATCGTGTGCATAGATGGCAGGGAATATAGGATGAAGGACACGGATTTCCCTACTATAAATCCGGAAAAACCTTATGAATTAAGTGCAGAAGAGGCCGTGGTGATGGAACGGCTGCAGGAAGCATTTTCAAAAAGTTATAAGCTGCAGAAGCATACCCGGTTTTTGTTTTCCAAAGGTGGTATGTACAAGGTATACAATGGTAATTTATTGTACCACGGTTGTGTACCTCTGAATCAGGATGGTACCTTTACAGAGGTAACCATTGGGGATAAGCAGTATGCCGGAAAGGCCCTTTATGATGTACTGGAAAGCTATGCTCGTAGGGGTTTTTATTCCAATAAAAATACACCTGAAAGGTTAAAGGGACAGGATGTGATGTGGTACATCGGAAACGGTCCCGGTTCCCCTGTATTTGGTAAAGATAAATTTACCGTATTTGAGCGATACTTTGTAGAGGATGAAAGTACCCACACAGAGACCAAAAACATTTATTATAAGCTGTACGACAATGAGAAGATTATAAAAAATATTTTAGAAGAATTCGGGCTGGATAAGGAAACCGGTCATATTGTCAACGGACACGTGCCTGTGGTGAAGAAAAAGGGTGAGTCACCTATCAAATGCGGTGGCAGACTTTTGATTATTGACGGTGGATTTGCCAAGGCATACCATGAAAAAACAGGTATTGCAGGGTATACGCTGGTAAATAATTCCAAGGCCTTACGCTTGGTAAGTCACAAGGAATTTGAATCCAAAGAGGCTGCTATCATAAAGGAATCTGATATTTTTTCTGCTTCTATTGAAGTAGAAACCTATTCTGTGCGGAAGCGGGTAGCTGATACCGATAACGGAAAAGAAATCCAAAAACAAATCGAAGAAATAGAGCGCTTATTATATGCTTATCAGGAAGGGCTGATCACAGAGAATAGCTGATATTGCAGTAAGATTGGTAACACAATCCTGACTGTATGAAGGAATCAAATAAATTCATCCACGGAAATATAAACGTTTTCCGTGGATGAAATTAAAATACGGTATTGTTTTATTTTCTTTTTGATAGGTTATCGATTATTGTTTGTGGTGTTTCCGGTACTTTCTGTGGTATTGTTATTACCTGTGATGTCATTAACACCATTTTCTACACCGCCGATAATATCATCTACGGCACCGCCGATAATGCCTTCGCTACCATCTGTAGTATCGGTTACGCCGGAGCCGGAATCGGTACCGGAATTGCCATCCATCATACCACCGGAGTTGCTTGTGCCATTACCGGAATTATTCATACCGGAGCCATTGGTGGAACCGTTGGTTGAGCCATTACCATTACCGGTTGTGGTTCCGTTGCCTGTTTGGGAACCATTACCGCTTTCTGTGGTATTACCACTTTCTGTACCGTTATTGGTGCCGGTTTGATTTGTTTCTGTGGTAGTATTTGTTTCTGTAGTATTGTCTACAGAACGACCACAGCCGCAGGCTGTAAAGCAGCTGATCATAGATACTATAAGTGCAAGGGTAAACACCTTATGCAGTGAATGATACTTTTTCATATTTACCTCCATTTCAATGTTACAATCCATTTTGACGTGACAGTCTAAATGGTCAACATTAGTATGTGTGCTTTGAAATGGATTATACGGAGGAAATGATATGCAATTTCGACCATGTATAGACATACATAACGGTACGGTGAAGCAAATCGTCGGCGGCAGTTTAAAGGACGCAGGCGATCATGCCAAGGAAAATTTTATAAGTGAATATGATGCGGCTTTTTATGCAAAACTATATCAAAGCTATGGTTTAAAGGGCGGCCATATTATCTTATTAAATCATAAAGACAGCGAATTTTTTGAAGCTACTAAGGCCCAGGGCATAAAGGCTTTGCAGGCCTATCCGGGAGGACTTATGATCGGCGGCGGAATCACGGCAGATAATGCGCCCGAATATCTGGAGGCAGGTGCCAGTCAAGTGATAGTGACTTCTTATGTTTTTAAAAACGGACAGGTAGATTTTTCGAATTTAAAAAAGCTGGTCTCTGCTGTGGGCAGAGAAAAACTGGTATTGGATTTATCCTGCCGAAAAATAGGCCGCAGTTACCGAATAGTGACAGATCGCTGGCAAAAGGCTACTGATATTAGTTTAACCCATGAGACCTTAGATTATTTTATGGAATTTTGTGAGGAATTTCTGATACACGCAGTGGATGTAGAAGGACAAAATAACGGTATTGAGGCGGAGCTTGCAGCGATGCTTGGAGAATGGGGCAAACAACCTGTTACGTACGCCGGGGGTGTACATGATTTCCGGGATTTGGAATTGTTGAGAAACTTGGGTAAAAATAAAATTGACGTGACTGTGGGCAGCGCCTTGGACTTATTCGGAGGGCATATGTCCTTTGAAGCGGTGTTGGATTTTATGAAATAATTTATAGCTCAAAGCAGGCAAGGACGCTTTAAATCACCTGATTATTATGATCTTAAGGTCAAAAGATGCCTAACGGATTGCTTCGTGCTTTGCACTCCCACAATCCTGCCCAATATTCGGATATCGTGGTGCACTCGCCCCGCTTTTATCCTCATATCGGGGCGGGTCATTAAGCCATCAAACCACTTTTGCGCGAGCACATCGTGGTTTATGGCTTTTGACCCTGGCATCAAAAAAATAAAAAGCCCAAGTAAGGAATGGGTTCCGGTTAAGGAAGCATGCTTACTTGGGTACTTTTTATAATTTGGTTACGTGAATCGCCTGAGGACCTTTTGCACCTTCTGTCAATTCATATTCTACAGCCTGACCTTCGTCTAAAGACTTGTAGCCGTCCATGTTAAGGCCGCTGAAATGTACGAACACATCTTTGCCGGATTCATCTGTAATGAAGCCGTAACCCTTCTGGTTGTTAAACCACTTTACTGTACCTTTATTCATGTTAAGATACCTCCAAAAAAATTGACCTGACTAAGCCAAAGTCTTTTGTTAGTTTAGCATAAATTGTCAGAAAAGTAAAGCATGAAAGTGGCGGAAAATTTTTGATAAAATTTCTCACAAAAACAAAAGCGTAAAAACTTTACGAAACTATTTGAAGGTTATATAATGAAAATAAATAATTGCAAAACTTGGGCATCCCCTGGTGATTAATGTTTTTTATATCGAAGATGCACTTCTGTTACAATTAGCTGATCAAGATGTAATAGTGTATCTTTTGTGACAGGATGCTCGTTGTGGACGAAGGGAATATTATGAAATTATTACATACTGCAGATTTACACATAGGCAAGACTATTTATGAATTTAGTATGTTGGAGGACCAGAAATATATCTTAGAGGAAATCCTGCAAATTGCCCGTGAAGAACAAGTAGATGGTTTTTTGCTTGCCGGGGATATTTATGACAGATCAGTACCAAGCACGGAAGCGGTACAGTTATTGGAATGGTTTTTGTTAAAGGCCCTTGTCATAGCCCCGGTATTTATGATTGCCGGCAATCACGACAGTGCAGAACGTTTAAGCTTCGGAGCCAGCCTGCTTGAGAAAAGCGGCCTTTATATTGCCGGAGGCAAAGAGGTGAAAGAAGTGCTTGTGGAAGACGATTTTGGCAAGGTAGCCATTCATTTGCTTCCTTTTGTAAAGCCTGCTGTGGTGGGAGCAGGGAACGGTGAAGAGGCTGTAGACAGCCAGTTGAAGCTTTTAAAGGCGGGATGGAAGGATGCTGACAGGCATGTATTATTGAGTCATTTTTTTGTATGTGCCCGAGGAAAGGAGCCTGAACTATCGGATTCTGAGGTGCATAACTTTGTGGGGGGCTTGGAACAGGTAGATGTGTCTTTGTTTGAAGACTATGATTATGTGGCCTTGGGGCATATTCACAAGCCTCAATGTATGAGGCGGGGACAGACGTATTATGCCGGCTCACCTCTTTGTTATTCTTTTTCAGAGGCAGCCACGGATAAAGGGGTCAATATCATAGAATTGCCGGAAGCCGGAGAAGTACGTATTGATCGCAAAATACTTCATCCAATGCACCGGATGCGTATCATAAAGGGAAGCCTCTCTGAATTAATGAGCCGGGGCAATGAGTCTGAGTCAGGCAAGGAAGATTATATTCAGGCCATTCTTACGGACAGGGATGAATTAATAGATCCCATCGGAAGCCTGCGAAGTGTATATCCTAACACCATGCAGATCGTACTGGAAAAACGACTGGCAGAAGGGAATGTTTTAGCCTTCCATGGAGCAGAGAGTAATCAAAGGACCATGGAAGAGCTTTTCGGAAGCTTTTATGAAAGTCTTACCGGAGAACCGTTGGATGCAGAAAGACTGGCAGTGGTACAGCAGGTAGTTGCAGAGGTGGAGGGTGTATGAGACCGAAATATTTAGAATTGTCCGCATGGGGACCCTATAGAGATAAGGTTGCAATTGACTTTGAGGTTTTTGACAAAGGGGCGTTGTTTTTAATATCCGGACCTACCGGAGCCGGCAAAACTACGGTTTTTGACGGTATTTGTTTTGCTATTTACGGAGATACCTCCGGAAAGGAGCGGGAAAAAAATACCCTGCGTTCTGATTTTGCCCAGCCGGACACGGCAACTTATGTGCATTTTATATTTACCCACAATGGGCTGACTTATGAGGTGCGTCGTAATCCGGAATATCAACGTCCAAGGAAGCGCAAGAATGCAGAAGGGGCATTGACTTATACTACGGAGAAGGAAAATGCGGTGTTGAAGCTTCCGGACGGCAATATCTTGGAGGGTGTTACTACGGTAAATAAAAAGCTTCAGGAATTGATGGCTCTGGATTACTCTCAGTTCAAGCAGATTTCCATGATCGCCCAGGGAGAATTTGACCGGCTGTTAACGGCCCCGAGTCAGGAAAAAACCAAGATTTTCCGGGGTATTTTCGGCACGGAAAAATATGATTTATTTACCCAGGTACTAAAAGTACGGTCGGCTGCTGCCTATCGCAAGGTGAGCGAATATACAAGCCGCATGAAGGAAGATATTAAGATTTATGCCAAAGGAGATCAGGAACTGGAGAGCCTGGCCCATGCAGAGCATATTCATTTTGATACCGTTGAGGAAGTTATGCAGCAGCGTAAAAAACAGTTGGCGGCAGACAAAAAGCGGCTGGCAAAGGAATTGTCCATCTGTGAGGAGGCTTTAAATAAGCAATATGCGGTATACAATCAGGTACAGGAGCAGCGTAACAAGCAGGAGCAGTTGCGCAAAGCCAAAGAGCGTTACTGCCAGCTTCAAAATACCAGGGACCAGTATGAAGCTGCCAAAATGCGCCTGATAAAAGGCAGAGAAGCCAGAGGGTTGGAGCGAGAATACGAAAACAGGCAGGAAGCTGACAGACAGCTGCGAGGGTTTGGGGAAGCTGCCGCAAAAGCCCGGAAGGAATTGGAAACAGCCAGGGAACAGTATTTGGAAGTAGAAGCAGGGGAAAGACAGGCTTATGAAGACTGGCAGCAGGCGGACCGGGCATACAAAAGAGCCAGTATCGGTATTGTGGCGGATATGCTGGAGTATGGAAAACCATGTCCGGTATGTGGTTCCTTAGAGCATCCTATGCCCTTTGTTTCAAATGGTACTGTGCCGGATTTGCAGCAGGTAGAACGACTGAAGAAAATACATGAAAAAGAAAAGAAAAAGCAGCTTACAGTATATGGTCAGGTGCAAGCCTGTCTGGAAACCCATAAAAGAGCAGAGTTACAGCAGCAGGAAGGTGTAAAGCTGCATGCCGAAAGGGAAAAGGAATGGCTGGAGAAGCTAAATGCCAGTTCCTTTGTAAGCCAGGCGGATTTTTTGGAGGCGCGCCTTACACAAGAGGCAGAGAAAACTTACCAAGAGAAAGTATCTAAGTGGGAAGAAATGATTACCCATGCGAAAGCCATTGTAGAGCATCTGACTGAGGAATTGGCACAGATGCCTGTGCTTGATATTGAGGCGGTGGAGCAGTCATATGATCTGGCAAAGACAGAACGTGACCGGGTGCGAAGAGAAGAGCAGCAGGTACTTTTACAAGAGACACAGATCAAGAATGGACTGAAATCCATACAGGAAAATCATAAGCTTTCTGAGGAATATCGTAGGGAATTTGGTATTATTAAGGATTTGGAGAATTTAGCCGCAGGCAATAATGGAAAACGGTTGGTTTTTGAACAATATGTACTCAGCAATTATTTTGAGGATATTCTGGCAGCCGCCAATATTCGTTTTCGCCATATGACGATGGACCGGTATGAGATGGTACGTAAGGCGGAGGTGACAGATGCCCGGACCAAGGATCATCTGGATATTATGATCGTGGACTATTACACTGGCAAAACCCGCCCGGTGAGTACCTTGTCCGGAGGAGAGCGTTTCCACGCAAGCCTCTCCCTGGCCCTTGGCATGAGTGATGTAATTCAGGCTTATCAGGGTGGTATTCGGGTGGAAACCTTATTTGTAGACGAGGGTTTTGGTTCCTTGGATGAGGATGCACTGCAGGCAGCTTGTGACAGCCTTTATCAGCTGACGGAAGGGGATAAGCTGGTAGGGATTATTTCACATGTGGATTCTTTGAAACAACGTATTGACAATCGTATTGAAATCTGCAAAACTAATATAGGTTCCACTTTAAAAGTGGTTGCCGGCAAGGGGTGAAAAGGTGGCACTGCATAGGGCTGCTTTCCAATATTTTAGATTGCGCTGAGCGTTCCCGATATTTAGGATTCAGAGAAGGATAGAGCGATTATATGATGAACCAGATAAAAAAAATATGTGTGTTGGTACTGGCTATTTTTTGCATATTAGCTATCGGTGCCTGTGGAGAAAGTGGTGCTAAGGTAGTATTAACTACCGGATTTGGTACCAATGAGGTGTTTAAGGTTGGCAGCGAGCGGGCTACAACTACAGAAATGATGTTGTTTTTAACCAATATTGCCAATCAGTATGAGCAGGTTTATGGTGAGGAACTGTGGAACATGAAGGTGGATGAGGATACCACTATGTTCGAGAATTTAAAGGAAACAGCGCTGGCTCAGTTGTCCCAGGTTAAGGTGATGAAGCTTTTGGCAGCAGAGCATGAGGTGAGTCTTACTCAGGAAGAATTTGAGTCTGTCCGGACAGCGGCTGCAGCTTATCTGGCCACACTGTCGGAGTCAGAGAAGGAGGCGCTTGGTATTACGGAAGGAGCTGTAGTAGAACAGTTATATTCCGAGAAACTTCTGGCAGACAAGCTTTATGCTTATTTGATTCGAGACGTAAATCCTGAAATCAGTGATGATGAGGCACGTATTATTACCGTGCAGCATATTTTACTAAAGACTTATACAGTGGACGAGCATGGTAATCGTGAGGAGTTGTCGGATTCCGCCGGTGAAGTGCTTCGCAGCAAAGCCGAAGAAATACGTTCCATGGCGCTGGACGGCGAAAGCTTCGATACCCTGATTTCCAAATACAGCGAGGATTCCAAGGGGACCTATTCCTTTGGTGTAGGAGAGATGGAGGAAAGCTTTGAAAAGGCTTCTTTTGCACTTGCCACAGACGAAATATCTGCGGTAGTACGTACCAGCCATGGATACCATATCATCAAATGTATCTCCACTCTGGACAGAGAACAAACCGACCTGAATAAAGAAAAGCTCCTGATCAGCCGTAAACAAGAAGTGTTTGGTGATACCTACAATGCTTTTGTGGCACAGCTGGACAGACGGGCCAACAGCGAATTAATTCTTGGGCTTACATTGCCGGATAGAAGGGTAGTGGATACTGCGGAATTTTTTGCTGTATACGATGAGGAACTGGGCGGTATGTTCGAGTAGGTTCATACAGTTGAAGTGGATCCTTTTGATAAGCAGGTAAATCCTTTATGATACCAATAGATTTGTCCATAAGAATTCTATAGGTTTGGAAAAGGTCATAAAGGATTCATGAAAAAAATATAAACAAACCATTAAAAATTAGCACTCGCCTTAGGTGAGTGCTAATTTTGTGTTGACAAGTATGAATGTAAGGGATAAAATATACATTGCACAGGCGTTTAGGGTGGCTTTGTGGGGCGCTCCAACTTGTACCCACAGATCCACCCTAACCAACTAGAACAATGTTATTTGGAGGCAATAAGATGAGAGGTAGTTTATCTATCAATAGTGAGAACATTTTTCCGATTATTAAAAAATGGCTTTATAGTGACCATGATATTTTTTATCGCGAATTGATCAGCAACGGCTGTGACGCGATCACCAAATTAAAGAAATTAGACATGATGGGTGAGTATGCTTTACCTGATCATTACAAGGCACGTGTGGACGTTATAGTTGATCCGGAGCAGAAGACATTGACCTTTAAGGATAATGGTTTGGGCATGACTGCTGAAGAGGTAGAAGAGTATATCAATCAGATTGCCTTTTCTGGTGCTACAGACTTTATTGAGAAGTACAAGGATAAGACCAATGAGGACCAGATTATCGGTCATTTCGGTCTGGGTTTTTATTCTGCTTTTATGGTAGCTGATGAAGTACAGATTGATACTTTGTCTTATAAAGAAGGTGCAAAGCCGGTGCATTGGGTTTGTGACGGCGGCACTGAATTTGAAATGACTGAAGGAGATAAGACTGAGGTTGGTACTACCATCACTCTTTATTTAAACGAGGACTGCCTGGAATTTTGCAATGAATACAAGGCAAGAGAAGTGATCAAGAAGTACTGCTCCTTTATGCCTACAGAGATTTATTTGTCCAAGGCCAATGATAAGCAGACGCAGACCATTAAACCGGAGGAATTACTGGCTGATGACGAAGTGATTGAGACAGTGAAGGCAGAGAAGGAGGATGGAGAGGACAGACTGAAGATCAAGCGTCGTCCTGAATTGTTAAATGAGATCCATCCACTTTGGACCAAGAGCCCAAATGAATGTTCCAAGGAAGATTATTTGGAATTTTACAGAAGTGTATTCCATGATTATAAAGAGCCTTTGTTCTGGATTCATCTGAATATGGACTATCCGTTCAATTTAAAGGGTATTTTGTACTTCCCTAAGATCAATACAGAATATGATTCTATCGAAGGCACCATTAAATTATATAACAATCAGGTATTTATTGCAGACAATATCAAGGAAGTTATTCCGGAATTTTTGATGCTGTTAAAGGGCGTGATCGACTGTCCTGATTTACCATTAAATGTATCTCGTTCTGCTCTTCAGAATGACGGTTTTGTTAAGAAAATCAGTGATTACATTACCAAGAAGGTGGCTGACAAGTTATCCGGCATGTGTAAGACCGATAAGGAAAACTACGAAAAGTATTGGGACGACATCAGTCCGTTTATTAAGTTTGGCTGCTTAAAGGATGATAAATTCTGTGAAAAGATGACAGATTACATTCTGTTTAAAAATCTGGACGGCATCTACATGACATTGCCGGAGTGCCTGGAAGTAAAACCTATCGACACAGTGGAAACTGCAACAGATGAGAATGGCAATACCGTAGAAGCAGAAGTAATAGATGCAGCAGACGGCATGGAAGCAGATACAGATGATGAAGATGCAGCTCAGGATGAGAAGAAAGAGAAGACTATTTACTATGTAACCGACGAACGTCAGCAGTCCCAGTACATCAAGATGTTTAAGGCAGCCAAGATGGACGCTGTGATTTTAAATCACAATATCGACCAGCCATTTGTTTCTCAATTAGAGATGAAGAATCAGGGCGTGAAATTTATGAGAATCGATGCGGATTTAACAGACAGTCTGAAGGCCAAGACGGGTAAGAAGACCCAGGAGGAGCTGGCAGCCAAGACAGAGCTTGTGGGCAAGATTATGAAGAAAGCTATCAAAAAGGACAATATTACCGTAAAGGTTGAGAAGCTTCGCAATTCCAAGATTGCTTCCGTGATTACTGTATCCGAGGAGGCACGCCGTATGCAGGATATGATGCGTATGTACGCTGCAAATGGTATGGATATGGGTATGTTTGGTAAGGAAGGCGAGACACTGGTTCTTAATGCAGGTCATCCATTGGTTGATTATGTGCTGACCCATGAGGAAGGGGACGACACCAAGATGATTTGCGAGCAGCTTTATGACCTGGCGAAGCTTCAGCACAGCCCGTTAGAGGCTGAAGACATGGCCAAGTTTGTAGCCAGAAGCAATGAGATTATGATGAAATTATTGAAATAATTATTTTAGTGACTTTAGCTTTTAAAGGGCTGAAAGGATAGGTTAAAGCTATGCAAAATTTAACACATGAAAATAAATTCGGTATGTTTATTCATTGGGGTATATATGCGATTTTGGGACTTCAAGAGCAGGCCTTTGTTCGTTACGAGATGCCGCGTGAGGAATACGAACCCCTTGCGCAGAAATTCAATCCGGTAGACTACGATCCGGAAAAATGGGTATTGCTTGCAAAATCCTGCGGCATGAAATATATCTGCTTTACCACCAAGCATCATGATGGATTTTGTATG
The DNA here is from genome assembly GCA_045646695.1 of Lachnospiraceae bacterium. GTDB lineage: Bacteria > Bacillota > Clostridia > Lachnospirales > Lachnospiraceae > RGIG6307. The sequence continues at coordinate 43,554 of JAZRLF010000080.1, read as the reverse complement.
TGGGATACAAAATACACAGATTATAACATAATGAATACTCCTTACGGCAAGGATGTTTTAAAAATGCTTTCAGAAGCCTGCCAAAAGCATGGTATGCTCTTATCACTTTATTATTCCAATCCGGATTGGAACTGCCCTTACGGCTACAATCCTAATTCCACGCATCAATGGAAAGCCGTAAACAAGGAGGAGCCTGACACTGAAAAGTATCGTGAGTACATTAAAAACCAAATAACTGAGCTTTTAACAAATTATGGTCCGATATATACCTTGTTTTGGGATATACCACCGAAAATCGATGACCCATCGTTAAACGAGCTGGTACGTAAACTTCAGCCGAATATTTATATAAACGACAGGGGCTGGGATAAAGGCGATTTTTCTACGCCTGAGCGAGAGTATGAGGCAACCGGAGTGAGCAGATTTACCAGAATGACAGAGGCGTGTAATTCCGTAGGCCAGCAAAGCTGGGGCTACCGGGAACAGGAAGATTTTTATTCCATACGTCACCTTACCTATGCTATAGACAGAATCATGTCAATGGGCGGAAGCTATCTTTTGAATGTTGGACCGGATGGGCGCGGAGTTATAACTGAGGAATACGCTTCAAGATTAAGAAAGATCGGAGACTGGTATAACCGAATGGAGGGTTGTCTGGAATGTGCGGAGGCAGACGATTTTGACTATTGCTCCCTTCATAATCCATGCATAGCAACGAAAAAGAATGGCAAGACATACCTTCATTTTTATGACGGGATTATATCCTCTGCGATCAACCTGAAAAATTATACTTCGTTGCCTTGCTCTGTACGTCTTATGAACACAGGGGAGACTTTACAGTTTGCTGTTGAAAGACTTCCTGAATATTTCGATGCAAATGGAGTGGCAGAAACCAGGTTTTTGCATTTGAAGGGGATACCGATAGACGAACTTCAGAGTGAGCCTATAGTTATTGAGATAGAATGGAGTGAATAAGCTTTTCTCTCACAATATGAACATAAACATGTGGATCACATAATCAAAAATGTAGCAGTATAACAGATTGCCCTGTTATGCTGCTACATTACTTTAAGAATATTCTCAAATTGTAAAATTACTCTTCATCGGCCTGATCAGCTGCTACGGCTGAAACCACAGAAGCAACCACGGCGATGACTACTGCTACAATGATGATAACTAATCCACCTGCTAATAATAAAAACATTCCAGACATACTCCACTCCTTTGATCCCTGTAAAACCCTTATAGAGTTCATGAAACTAGTTATATTATTATACCAAAACATGTCTTATATGTAAAGTATTCCGAGATGGGAAATCAAACCGAAATCAAAGTTCCGACATTGGAAAGTCTCCATCCGACATAGAAAATCAGACATCCCAGCTAAGAAATCAATCACGGAATATCAGTCGCTGATCACACCGGTAATATCTTTGGTATTACAAATAGTGTTCAAGTAAGTTTTGCCGAATTTGCTTTTGTCACATAATATGTAACTGCGTTTGGAATTCTTTAACATGATCTTACGGATAGAATTTTCCATAATAGAGGTATCTGAGGCAATGCCGTCCTTGGAGATTCCTCTGCAGGAAATAAAGGCAATATTGGCGTTGTAATTATTCAGGGTCCGCTCTGCATCATTGCCTACGTAAGAAAGGGTATCAGCTGTTAATTCGCCTCCGGTGCACAAGGTGCGGATACCCATGGTGGCCAGGGCCAGGGCAGTTTTGGCACCGCTGGTAATAATAAACAGATTTTTAAACTGGGCAAGGTGGGGCAGGATGCTGTATACGGTGGTGGAACCGTCTAACATGATCACATATCCATCCTTGATGAGAGAAGCGGCCTTGATGGCAATCTCTTTCTTCTCGTCATTGTGCTCCAAATCTCGAATAAACAATGGAATACGCTTGTCCGGAGAATTGGTTTTCAGGGAAACAAGGCCTCTTTTGCAAATAAGGAGGTCTTTTTCTTTGAGAGCAATGATATCCCGGCGCACTGTGGGCTCGCTGATAAAAAGTTTGGCAGCAAGCTCTGAAACTGTGTGTTCATGTTCGGATAGTAAACGTATGTAATCATTTTCTCGTTTGTAAGCTGACATTTTATCACTCCAATAATCATATTTGTCATTATTATAATCAATTTGCGAGCGTTTTGTCAATGTGATTGTAAAATATTGATTACATTTTGATTTTGTTATATATTCAGTGTGTAAAGACTGGACTGCAGATGATAAGGCGACTGCTAAGAAGCTGGTTCATTGGGGCGTAAAGTTATGTCGTTTACTGTATTTTATAATAAAGATTAATCATTAGATAAAGGAGTAAGCAAAATGGAAGAAAAAAGAAACTATGTTGACTGGGAACTGATTACCAATTTTGTTATTGATGCATTCGTAGGTTATGGTATCCCAAGAGAAGATGCAGAAATTTGTGCAGATGTACTGTTAGAGTCTGATAAGAGAGGTATTGAATCTCATGGTGTAAACCGTTTCAAACCGATTTACTTAGACCGTATCAAAGCAGGTATTCAGAAGCCTGTTACTGAAATCGAAATCGTAAAGGATTTTGCAGCTACAGCAGTATTAGATGGTCATGATGGTATGGGTCAGGTTGTCAGCCACAAGGCTATGACTATGGCTATCGAAAAGGCAAAGAAATACGGTATCGGTATGACTGTAGTTCGTAATTCCTGCCACTATGGTATTGCAGGTTACTATGCAACTATGGCTACAAAAGCAGGACTCATCGGTATGACCGGTACTAACGCACGTCCTTCTATCGCTCCTACATTTGGTGTAGAAAATATGTTAGGTACCAATCCATTAACAGTTGGTTTCCCTACAGATGAAGAGTTCCCATTCGTTCTTGACTGTGCTACATCTATTACACAGCGTGGTAAGATTGAATACTATGCACGTATGGGTATGGATACTCCTGCAGGTATGGTTGTAGGCCGTGACGGTAAGGCACATACAGATTCTGTTGCTATCCTTGATGAATTAAATACAGCACAGGCAGCACTTGCTCCTCTTGGTGGTATCGGTGAAGACCTGGCAGGTTACAAGGGTTATGGTTATGCAACTGTAGTAGAAGTATTATCTGCAGCACTTCAGCAGGGTAACTTCTTAAGAGCATTGTCCGGCATCGGCGAAAATGGCGAGAAGGTTCCATATCATTTAGGACACTGGTTTATCGCTATCGATCCTGAAGCTTTCATGGGTCTGGAATCCTTCAAGAAAACTTGTGGCGACATTCTTCGTGACCTTCGTGGTTCCCAGAAGGCTCCTGGTTGTGACAGAATTTACACAGCAGGCGAGAAGGAATACCTTACATGGTGTGAAAGAAAGGTTACCGGCGTAAAGATCAATCCGGCTGTTCAGAAGGAAATGATGGCAGTACGTGATGAATTAGGTCTTACACAGTACAAGTTCCCATTTGAAGACTAATAAATATAAGAGGATAATAAAATGGATATCAGACAGGAATCTTTACAAAAACATTACGAGTGGAATGGTAAGATTGAGGTTGTTGCCCGTTGTGAGGTAAATGACCGTCATGACCTTTCCTTAGCATATACACCGGGCGTTGCAGAGGCATGTCTTGTGATCAATAAAGACATTGATAAGTCTTATGAATTAACACGTCGCAACAATCTGGTTGCTGTTATTACAGACGGTACTGCTATTTTGGGCTTAGGTGATATCGGTCCGGAAGCCGGCATGCCGGTTATGGAGGGTAAGTGTGCACTTTTTAAAACCTTTGCAGATGTGGATGCTTTTCCAATTTGTATCCGTAGCAAGGATGTAGATGAGTTGGTTCGCACCATTTATCTGATTTCCGGTTCTTTTGGCGGTATCAATTTAGAGGATATTTCTGCACCTAGATGCTTTGAGGTAGAGCAGAAATTAAAAGAAATCTGTGATATTCCGGTATTTCATGATGACCAGCACGGTACTGCAATTGTAGTAGCGGCTGCTCTGTTAAATGCTCTTCGTGTAGTAAAGAAGAATATCGGTGAAGTAAAGGTAGTCATCAACGGTGCCGGTTCTGCAGGCATTGCTATCGGCAAGCATTTATTAAATATGGGTGTGAAGCATCTGACTATGGTAGATCGTTTCGGTATTATCTGTAAGGGTATGCCTGAATTAAATTCAGCTCATGCTGAAATCGCTGAGGTTACCAATTTAGAGCACAAGATGGGTAATCTTGCGGATGCCATGAAGGGTGCTGATGTATTTATCGGTGTTTCAGCTCCAAATATCGTGAGCGAAGAAATGGTAGCTTCCATGGCAAAGGATGCAATCTGCTTCCCTATGGCAAATCCGACTCCGGAAATTATGCCGGACAAGGCTAAGGCAGCAGGTGCCCGTGTAGTAGGTACCGGACGCAGTGACTTCCCGAACCAGATTAACAATGTATTGGCGTTCCCGGGTATTTTCCGCGGTGCGTTAGACTGCAGAGCAACCTGCATCAATGAAGAAATGAAGGTAGCTACATCCTATGCTTTGGCATCTTTGATCTCTGATGAAGAGCTGAGCGAAGAAAATATCATTGCACCGGCTTTGGATAAGAGAGTAGCAAAAGTGGTTGCGGAAGCAGTAATTGAAGCTGCACGCAAAACAGGAGTTGCACGAATCTAAAGTATAAATTCGCATAAAAATATGTTCATGAATGCCAGCATTCTTCACATATTTTTAACGAATTGCCTTAGCTCTGAATAGTTACAAAATATTACATATCAAATGCAAAATAAGGGTTGCATGAAAGTAGTATTTAATGTAAAATGTATGTAAAAACCAAGTAAAATACACGTGGACAGAGACTGGGAGTCTCTGTCCGCTAGTGTATATAAAGGAGGATTTACGTATGCCATTGATAGAGATGGAAATCGAACGATTGCTGATGGTGGCATTGAAGCTGGTATTGGCTGTTATCTGCGGCGGTGTGTTGGGAATCGAGAGAGGACGTAAGAAAAGACCGGCGGGATTTCGTACTTACATGCTGGTGTGTCTGGGGGCTACACTGGTGATGATGACCAATCAGTACATATGCGAGCAGTACCTGACAGGAGATCCGTCCAGAATGGGTGCTCAGGTTATTAGTGGAATCGGTTTTTTGGGTGCAGGTACGATTATTACCACGGGACATAACCGTGTAAAAGGTCTTACTACTGCGGCAGGTCTTTGGGCCGCTGCCTGTATCGGTCTGGCAATTGGCGTAGGTTTTTACGAAGGTGCCATTTTGGGTACCGTGATGATTTTTATTGCCATGGTATGGCTGCATAGTCTGGACGAACATCTTACTGCTTCTGCCAGAACTGTACTTCTGTATGTTGAATTTCATAAAATTACTGCGCTGAAGAATTTAACGGCCTTTTTCAAAGAAAAAGATATTAAGCTGATGGATATAGAAACCGAAAGCGTGGATAAAGCGGATGCTGCTACGTCTGCGGCAGTTATTACTCTGAAACTACCTTCACAAAAGATGCGCAACATGCTCACTTATATGATAGAGGCTGTTGAAGGCGTCACTTATGTGGAAGAAATATAAACAAAACCCAAATTAAATATAAAATAGGAACGAGAACTGATGAAGATAGAAGATATTAAGAAGGTTAATTTATTTTTATTTGATATGGATGGTACGTTATATCTGGGAAATCAGCTTTATGATTTTACGATAGAGCTGCTTCGCACCATTCGTGATGCCGGTAAGAGATACCTTTTCATGACCAATAATTCCTCAAAAAGCGTTGCAGATTATGTGAAAAAGCTTGCAAAGCTGGGGATTGAGGCTACAGAAGAGGATTTTATCACATCCTCTCAGGCTACTGCATATTACTTAAAGCTCCATCATAAGGATGCCAGACTTTATGTGTGCGGAACAGAATCCTTAAAGACAGAACTTCGGAAAAACGGCTTTACCGTTACGGAAGTATTGGAGGAAGTGGACTGTATCGTTATGGGATTTGACACAGAGCTTACCTTTAAGAAGCTGGAGGATGTTTGCAAGCTATTACTGGGCAGAGAGCTTCCATATATTGCTACCAATCCGGATTACGTATGCCCTACAGAGTATGGCAGCGTGCCTGACTGCGGCAGTGTATGTGATATGATTTTTAATGCTACAGGGAAAAGACCGGTAGTAATCGGTAAACCTACTGCATTAATGCCACAGCTTGCTATGGCAGAGCATGGTTATACCAAGGAAGAAACTGCGGTAATCGGCGATAGAATATATACAGATATTAAGAGTGGTCTGAATGCCGGAATTATGGGAGTTTTAGTAATGAGTGGAGAGACTACCCGCCAGATTTTGGAAGCTTCAGAGGATAAACCGCATCTGGTACTTGAGGATGCCGGTGAGATGATACCGTTTATTTAAATTTTTATAAGATGGAACGCAAATAGGCCTTTCACCGTGCAAAGAAGCATGGTGAAAGGCCTATTATGTTGAGAGGTATGAGTTATTTCTTTGTGATCGGGATAGCAAGACTGATATAGGTCCCTTCGCCGGGAGTACTGTCAATATGAATGGTAAAGGCATCTCCGTAGGTCAGATGCATGCGCACCGCCACATTTTGCAAGCCAATGGAATCTGTTGGAATGCTCTTTAAATCCTTTAATTTATCCTGTAGGGCTTGCAGCTTTTCGTGAGACATTCCTACGCCGTTATCCCGGATTGTAATATGACAGTAGTCACTATCAGTTGTAGCCTGGACTAAAATCGTATTATGCTTATCCAGTTGAGGTGAACAGCCGTGGAAGACTGCATTTTCTATCAATGGCTGCAAAATCAGTTTGGGAACCATAACATCTCCCGAAGCAGCATCACTTTGCAGTGTAAAATGCAGCTTTTCTTTGTAACGCTGGTTCAAAATCTTCAAGTACAGCTCGGTATAATAAAATTCTGTTTTTAAGCTTGTTAAGTGGGAGGCGTCTAAGGCATATTGTAACAATCTGCTCAAGGTCAGTGTCATTTCCGGTGCCTTATGGTCAAAGCCAAGTGTTTCCACCTCCATATTCCGAATCAGATTTAAGGTATTGAACAAAAAGTGTGGGTTGATCTGAGATTGCAAGGCATGATAGGTAGCCTTATTTTGCTGCTCCAACTGTTTGTCTAACTCCTTGGAAAGGGTGTCATTGGTTTGGATGTACATCATCAGCTGACGGATGATTTTTTGAGTTTCCGGTTCTGAAATTGTTTCCGGCAGCTCAGCGAGAGGATTGTCCAAAAAGTCCGTAATGGTACGTACAGGGTGGGTGATCAACCAAACCATCCAGATAACAATAAGCACAGCCGACACCAAAATCCACGGGACCAATGTCAGCAGAGAAGAAAAGAGGTCGTATCCCTTGCCGATATAGCTTTGAGGAGTAGTGACTGTGATATAGTACCAATCATACTCCTTAGAGTGCTGCTGCACATAGATATATGGCTCATCGTCTGCTATATATTTGCTGAAAAAATCCTTGGAGGAGTCAAAATGGATAAGCTCCGGTACAGTGTCTAAGGCTTCCGGGATATCACGCTGATCCTGACGATAAAGCAGGTTCCCCTCATCAGAAACAATATATATATGCTGAAAAGAGTCTTGTTTTTCATCCACTAATGTAGCTATTTGAGCGGTATCGATATTGATTGCGATCAGAGCCTGCTTTCCTGTGCTGAAAAGTGGAAGGCACAGTGTCATAAGGTAGGGGTATCTGGCGTCCTTTTTACGAGGTACAAATATGGCTTCTTGCGGCAATTCTACAGCTGACAGAGTGCCTGCATCTGATTCCTTGATCAACAGTGTGGGAGTCTGGTGGGAAGAAAGAAAAACTTCATTGCCGTAAGCTGGAAAAAGATATATGGAATCCACAGCGGGGAAACTTTCCACATAGGTAACCAGCTGACTGTGAATCTGGTTGTACATCCCTGGGAAAAGTTCCTCCGCATTGTCATTAAACAGATAAATCCGAATCATGTTATTGATGGATAATAAAGAAGTAATGCGGTTGACACTTCCGAAATCATCATCTAATGCAGCGGTAATACGTTCTGTCTGCAGCTCGCTGTAGGAAGTATACTCTATCTGTAGTGCCTTGATGGAATTGTAGTGTGTGTACAGTACAAATCCTGAAAACAGCACCAGAACAAAGGTCAAAAGTGTAAAAAACCATTTGCGGACAAAAGCATTTTTGATAAATTTTAGTATTTTGTTCATAATCATATCTCGCCGTTCTTACAGCATCTTCAGAACATGAACGCGGTATTCTGAAGGTGTATAAGAGGTATAATGTCTGAAGTTGATATTAAAGCGGTTCGGATTAGGGTAGCCTACCCGTGAAGAAATATCTGAAATCTTCATATTGGTTTTCAATAGTTCGATAGCCTTCTGCATGCGGATTTCTGTCAGATAATCCTTATAGGAAAGACCGGTAATAGTTTTAAAGCAACGGCTGAAATGGGCACCGGACATGTAAACTGCAGCAGCTACGGTGTCTCTGGTCAAATCTGTACCATAGTATCGATGCATGTAAACAATAGCATTCTCAATACGCTGATGTAAAATATCTTCCGGCAAGTCTATAAAATCATCTTCCGAAATCATATCCTCTGAAATGTATAAATCCGTGACCACAGCAGGCGGATTGGCCAGCATGATCGTACGCAAGTGTTCTATGGAATCAAAAGAGCAAAGTGGCTTGACGGATATTTGAATATGTAAAAGGGATTCCATCTGCTCACACAAAGCATCCATGTCCTCCGGTATCTCATCGCAAAACATAACATAATGACAGCTGTCGGCTTCGCTCATAACAGGAATCAAAAATAAAGGCTGGTAAAGCAGGGAGATCAGGTTGCCTGTTGCAGTAACCAAAGCGTCCTGGCCATAGGTCCAGTTGTGGGTCTCCAAGAAATCTGTCTGGATATATAGCCCTTTTGTACTGTCATAGGATACGGGCAGCTTGGCATTGGTATAATCATGGAAGGCAGCCTGTGAATTTGCAAACCTGCCGTTTAATATATTTTGGAAGTACAGTTCTCTGATATCCTCTAAAAAGAGATTTGGCGGTGTGTAAGTAGTGCGCTTATAATCTAAGGCCTGGGTAGCTGCTTCCAAAGCCTGGGCCAGCTCTGTAAAATCCAGTGGTTTTAACAGATAATTGTTAACGCCGAGCCGCATGGCGGTTTTGGCATATTCAAACTCACCGAAGCTGGAAATGACGATGGCAACAAAGTCTCTGGTTATCTTGCCCAGATGCTCCAGGAAAGTCAGGCCATCCATAACCGGCATACGGATATCTACTAATACAATATCAGCAGGATGTTGCTGAAAGGCAGAAAGAGCCTCTAGCCCGTTACTGCATATGTCTGAAATCTCATAATTCGGAAGTTTGGAGTTGATGTAACGCTGTATCATGTCCTGGGAACTTAATTCGTCATCAACGATCATAATCTTGTACATATGTATATCCTCATGTTCCTTTGTGAATCATTGGCAGCTTGTCATAATATCTGCATATAACACCGGGGAAAAGAGTGATGTCGCTCGGTTCCTCACAGGCCAACCATAAATTAACTATAAAATTACATAATAATAGGAAGATATCATTATAAGCTACATTTATAATAAGATAGTTGAATAGAAAAGTCAATGGAGAGAAGCAAATCAAATTGCAAGAAAGAAGCACGAAACGAGTATAAAAGCATCAAATGCGGATACAAAAAAAACGCAAACGGGTGCATAATAGTAAAAGAAACACAACAGGAGGGTGATTTGGAAAAATGAGCAAAAATACTAAAAAACAAAAAGCTTCCAAAAGAGCATACCGAGAAAGTATCAGTATGGGCTTATTGGCACTGCCGGGTGTTATATATTTGATTATTTTCAATTATATTCCATTGGCAGGTCTTGTTATTGCGTTCAAGAACTTTAAGCCTTTAAAGGGTATTTGGGGCAGTGACTGGATTGGATTTAAGAACTTTGAGTTCTTCTTTACATCAGCGGATGCTGTCAGAACTCTTCGTAACACATTACTGTATAATATAGCGTGGCTGATTATCGGTACATTCTGTTCCGTAGGTCTGGCTCTGATGTTCTACCATGTTAAGAACAGAAAGGCTTTGAAGTTCTACAATACCGTTATGCTGATGCCGAAGTTCTTATCAGCAGTTATTTTATCATTCGTTGCCGAAATGTTCTTAAGCTATCGTTTCGGTTACATCAATCAGGTGATCACAGCAGCAGGCGGTACAGCAGTCGACTGGTACACCAAGGTAGGCGCATGGCCGATTATCTTGACAGTTGTACAGATTTGGGGTACAGTAGGTGTTGGTTCCATGATTTACTATGCGGCGCTGATGAGTATGGATGAAGGCCTCTTGGATGCAGCTAAGATTGACGGTGCTAATAAAGTACAGCAGATTTGGCATGTTATGATTCCGCATTTGATTCCGATTATCATAGTTCAGAATATTGTAAACTTAGGACACTTGTTCAGTTCAGGTCTTGACCTGTTCTATCAGGTTCCAAAGAATATCGGTATCTTGTATCCGACTACGGACGTTATCAATACATATACATTCCGTGCTTTGCAGAGCGGTAATCTTGCCCGTTCCGCAGCGGTAGGTTTCTTCCAGTCCGTTGCAGGCTTTGTTCTGGTTATCGTTACTAATGCGATTATCAGAAAAGTTAGTCCGGAAAATAAAATGTTCTAAGGGGAGGTACAGTCAGAATGAAAAAGAAGAAAAATTTAGGACAGATTGTATTGAACCTTATATTTATCGGATTTATGGTTCTTTACATTGTACCGGTGCTCACTTTGATTTCCGGTGCGTTTACAGATGAAACAGCTCTGATTCAGAATGGTTTCGGTATTATACCTTCTGTATTTAGTACAGAGGCTTTCGAGATGGTGCTGCGTAATTCCAGACAGCTGGTTAATGGTTATATTGTTACTATTTTCGTTACAGCAGTATCCACTATCTCTTCCGTGCTCTTAATCTCATTGCTGGCATATCCTATGGCCAGACCGAACTTCGTATGGGGCAAAGGATTAAACTTCATGGTACTCTTTACTATGCTTTTTAACGGCGGTATGGTACCGGGTTACTTGTTGTTCTCTAATGTATTACATATCACAGATACCGTATGGGCGCTTATCTTAGGTGGTTTGGTTAGTGGTTACCATGTAATGGTTATCCGTACCAGCTATTACTCTTTGCCATATGAATTGGTAGAGGCTGCCAAGATTGACGGTGCTAAGGAGTTATATATCTGCTTTAAGATTATGATCCCATTGACCAAGGCCAGCATCGCATCTGTAGCTTTCCTGTTCATGGTAACCAGATGGAACAGTTGGGAAAGCAGTATGCTCTACATTAAGAAGAAACCAGACTTATACATGTTACAGTATTTGTTACAGAGAATGATTCGTGAAGCGGATATGATCAAGCAGCTGGCTGATCCGGGTATGTTAACATCCGGTGAGACTATTCCTTCCGAGACCATGCGTTTCGCTATGGCACTCTTGGCTGCAGGTCCTGTACTTTTGATATTCCCATTCTTCCAGAAGTATTTCACCAAGGGTATGACCATTGGTGGCGTAAAGGGATGATGGTACTTGACATTCCGCACAGTATGTAGTATACTACACAGTGGAATACATACTTATTCTGACTCTTTTTAAGAGTGAAATCTTTTCATATAAGGAGGACGTTATGAAAAACGTAAAGAAATTACTGGCACTTGGTTTGTCAGTAGCAATGATTTTCGGTGTTGTTGCATGTGGTAATGATACCCCTGCAAATGCTGGTACTGAATCCACACCAGCAACCGAGTCTTCTGAAGTTGTTGAAACTCCGGAAGTAAAAGATCCAGTTACTTTGGAGTGGTACTTCAGAGGTAACGGTCAGCAGGAAGATACCGATAAGGTAGAAGCAAGAATCAATGAGCTGTTAAAGGAATATCCTGGCTTAGAGCACGTTTCTATCAACATCAACTGCTTTACATCTGCAGACTATGCTACACAGGTAACATTAGCTCAGACAGAGGGCGCTCAGATCGACATTCTGAACACTGTTAACTTAAACTTTGGTCAGCACGTAGAAGACGGCAGCTGGATGCCTTTAAATGACCTCATTTCTGATGAGTTAAAGGCAGAGCTTCCTGAATGGTTATGGGAGCTTGGTTCTGTAGGTGGTGAAATCTACATGGTTCCTAACTACCAGAACGCTTTCAATGCTGGTTACTTATTCGTTCCAAAGGAATACATGGACAAGTACGGCAACTACGAAGAAATGACAAAGGTTATGACTGACTGGGATAAGAGCGTAACTGAGAAGTTAGAATACTTGGAAGCATTCACCATGGCTGTTAGAGCAGGTGAAGGCGATGGCAAGTATGCTGGTTTTATTACTTCCATCGACAAAGGTCAGTTAGGTTTCTACTTCATGGAGCCATACGATCATTTAACAGACCTCTTTGTAGTTGACAATGATGGTCAGCACAAAGTTGAGTACTTATACTTAAAGCCAGAATACAAGGAAATCTGGGCTAAGTATGCTGATTGGTATACAAAGGGCATCTTCTCTCCGGACGGTGCTGATACAAACCATGCTGATTACTACTTCCAGAACATGTTAAACGAGACTTCTTATGTATTCACAACTAAGGAGCAGGTTGGTACTCCAGAATACGTTGCAGAGCTTTACTCTCAGGCATGGGGCTTTGATGTTTATGCTATTCGTGTTCAGGAATACGACTATGTACAGAACAGCTGGGGTGCAGGTGGTAATGGTGTATCCTCTACTTGTGAACACCCAGAAGAAGCTATTGCTTTCATCGAAGCTTTAACAACAGGTACAGAGCTTGGTAAGGAAATCTACAACACTGCAGTATTCGGTCTTGAAGGTGAACATTATACTGTAGATGCAGCTGATCCTAACAGAATTACAACTCTTGAGTACGATGGTTCTCAGGGTGGTGGCTCTACAACTTACGCTGGTCTTAAGTGGATCATTGGTAACTCTTTCTACGCTTACAAGAACCAGGCTGTAAAGGATGGTCAGTTCGAAAATATTAAGGCATTCAACGAAGCTCCAGAAACACAGTCTTCTGATCACAATGGTTTCGTAGCTTCTAACGCTAACGTTACAACTCAGCTTGAGCAGATTAACGCTAAGAAGGGTGAATACATTGATGCATTCAACAAGGGTATCTACGGCGCTGATTTCGAAGCTAAGTATGCTGAATTCGAAGCTGCTTTAATGCAGGCTGGTCTTCAGGATGTTATCGATGATTACCAGAAGCAGTTAGATGACTGGTTAGCAGCTAACGGCAAATAATTAATTTCATAAGTAATTATGTAAATTGGATGAAGAGGCGGCAGGCTTGTCGCCTCTTTTCTTTAGGAAAATTTATAAGCGCTTGCGAAACTCGGTAGCTGCCGGCCAGAGCAGTATATGTTCTGCTTCAGGGACGTTCTCACTCCATGAAAATGCGTAGCGGTACTAAGCTCAAACTGCGGCTACCGCCTTGTTTTTGCTAAGGACCGACGCTTTTCAAGGCCCTTCAGCTAGAACATATATTGCTCTGGCCGGCAACTACCGAGTTTCGCAAGCGTCTTTAGGAAAAATTATTCAAAACAGACACAGGCAAGCTAGTAAGCGAGGAATAAAAAATGAACGAAAAAATAGCACAGGGTCAGGAGATGATACTGGCCAATAACAATATAGAGACAGTAATTTCTACGATTATGGAGCATGCTTTATTTACCAGACCGCAGAAGCAGGTATATTACCGTCCATATCAGGCATGCAAGGGTGTGGGATTTACACGCACACTTAGCAGTCAGTTGGTAAATCTGGCAGAAATTTATCCGGACGCGCAGGTTGGAGACGGCGTATTTGCTGATTTCCATATTGTGTGCGAAGCAGATGAGACGATTTATCTGAATGTATCTCCAAACGTAAAGGTTTGGTACAATGCAGAGTGTATTTATGATGGAATAGAAGGTGGAATCAATACAGGTGAAGCGCTTCCGGGCAAAGAAGACGGAAGAGTACATTTGCCGATTTGTGTAAAGAAGGATGCTGTAAATGCAGCACGTATTCTTTGCGTAAAGGAAGCAGATAAAGACTTCTCTTATGAATTTTTGGTTTCCGTAAAAAGATATCCTTTTATGTGGGCAAATGACTATCTTTTCTGGGCACGCAGCGTACTTCCGATTGCAGAGAGAGCAGGGGAAGAGGGCGTAGCACTTTCAGGCCTTTTGAAAAAGGATACATATGAACAAGAAAATATTGGCACAGCAGAGCTTACCTATCAGTGGCCGCCTGTAATTTCTAAAGAGGAAGGATTTGACTTTAAGGCTCTTTGCGGCGAAGGCGATGTGTGCTATGTATATACAGAGGCAGTCAGCGATCATGAACTGAATTATACAGGTACCGTAGAACGTATCTGGATCAATGGTAAGGCTTGCTGCTGCGAGAATGATGGTGCATGTGACTGCGATGGAAGCAGTGAAGCTTGCTGCTGTGAAAGTGATGAGATATGCGCATGTAATTGTTGCGCGGCAGAGGGCAGTATAGCTGTAAAAGCCGGCGATAAGTTATTATTCAGATGTAAGAATACCGAAGCAGCATGGGGCTTATCCTTAGATACTGCAAATCTGGCATTTTCTTCTTTGAAGTCAGCAAGAGGTGTTGGTGATAAGGCAGTTTACGTAGGACCTTTCTATGGTACCCAGTGCCACGCACCGGAATACGATTGGGATTTTTCCAAGGTATTTATGAACCGCAAGGGCGAACAGCTTTACTGGAGCTTCTGCGATGGCAGTGAGCTGCGCATCTACCTGGACAGCGTGTTCTTTGGACAGTGGTTCTACGCGTTGATGGTAGGCTTCTATGGTATCCGCGATGCAGCGATTTTATTGGGAGACACCAAGAGACAGCGCTTATTCAATGAGAATATGAGCATGCTTGCCAAGTATTTTGATTATGTAGAATACGACCTTAAGAAGCATGTAATGAGTGCATTTATGCCTCGACTTTATGAAATGGATGTACTGGACAATATCGGTACCATGGGTATGAACCTGGTGGATGCATATCTTGACAGCAATGACAGAGCATTATTACCTATTATCGAGAGAATCCGTTATCAGGCAGAAGATACTATTCCTAGATTTGAGGATGGTACCTACTATCGTCTGGATACGATGTGGGCAGATGACTTGTATATGAGCTGTCCGTTCTTAGTACGTATGGGCAGATTGACCGGTGATAAGACCTGGTTTGAAAAGGCAGCAAAGCAGCTGGCAGGCTTTAAGAAACGCTTATATATGGAAGATGAGCATTTGTTCTCCCATATTTTCTTCCCACATACAGGCCTTGCAAACCGTGTACCATGGGGACGTGGTAATGGCTGGGTAATGTGGACTCTTTCTGAGTTTTTGATGCATGCTGAGGGACATATTGATGTATCTGCAGAGAAACAGTTATTCTACGATATGTCTCATGCATTAATGGGACTTCAGAGCGAAAGTGGTCTGTGGAGACAGGTATTAAACCGCAGTGACGAAGGTTCTTATATTGAAACTTCTTGTACCGGTATGTTCCTGTTAGCATTTACCAGAGGCGTAAAGTTTGGTTGGCTGGAAAAAGATTTCTTAGACTGTATGGCAAAGGCATGGAAGGGTCTCCTGACTCACAGCGTAGATGCAGAGGGTAATGTATACGGCGTATGTATGGGCTCCGGCTGTGCAATGGAGGCAGAGTACTACTTTACTATTCCGACCATTATCAATGATGATCACGGCACAGGCGTTATCCTTGCAGCAGGCGCAGAATACGGCGCATTGCTAAGGGATTTAGAAGAGTAAATGTGAATTGCTGTTTGAAAAACACGACTGCTGTTCGCCGGAGCAATATATGTTCTTGCTGAAGGGCCTTGAAACTCGCCAGTCCTTAGCGAAAGAAGGCTGAAAGCCGCACTTGGGCTTGGTACTGTTACAGAATTTCACGGAGCGAGAGCGCCCGTGAAGCAGAACATAAATTGCTACGGCAAGAAGCGGGTAAGTTTTGCAAACACCTAGTAAATGTAAATGGTGATAGGAGAAGATCATGAGCCAGATAAGAGAAAGAAGAATTAACGAAAAGCTGTATAAAAAAGGTGTAGAAAAATATTTAACAGAGGATATGTGGACAAAGGGCACTTATGGTACCAATGCCGTAGCAAGACTTGCCTTTGAAGAGGAAGTAGACCCGATGGTTATCGAAAGGATCAACCACGCAGCACGCTGGTTTGAGTTTGATTACCCGAACATTCCGGGCAGATTTTTGGACGGCGAGCAGGACTTTGTTACACACATTTTAATTCGTGCTGTATACCAGTGGGGAGATAAATTACCGGAAGAAACCTATTCTTATATTCACAAGTTCTTTACAGAACAGGAAATGGAGAGCAGATATAAATCAGAGAATCATATGTTCTTATTCCATGAATCCAGATATTTATATAGCTTGAAGTTCCCTGATGCTTACTTTAAGCAGTATCAGTTGACTGCTGCAGAGGCGGTGGAAATTGACCGCAAGTTCCTGCAGGAATTTATCCGCTTCCGTGCACAGAGAGGCTGGGCAGAGTTTGACTCTTACGGCTATGGTCCGGAGGTGTTTAAGGTACTGTTAAATTTGTATGATTTCGGTGAGCCTGAAATGAGCAAGCTTGCAGAGATGTCTGCAAACGTAATGCTTATGGATATGATCATGGACTGCTCTGTAGAAGAAGGATATTACGGTGGTGCCCATGGACGTATTTATGAGGTCGGCACTGCAGACTTCAGAACAGTAGGCTTTTACAAGATTTATCAGTATTATTTTGGTGACAGGGATGACTGCGACATGGACTTTGAGCCTATGGTTTCCGGATTTTTGCCTGCAGACTATGTATATGATGTGTTAAATAACAGACCGGATACATGGACGAACAGAGAGTGTAAGCATCTTCATAGTATTACCTGCCCTGTTCCGCACAAACAGGTTCCACAGGTACCTGGCAGCATCAACAAGCAGACCTATGTAACACCGGATTATATTATCGGCGGCGTTACCTGGCAGGATGATTATCCGGCAGACAGTGAGGCAGCATGGTATGCACATCATCAGCAGCATGAGTGGGAGCTTTCCATTCTTCCAAATCCGGAGCTTCGTATTTTCTCTCATCATCCGGGACACTTCGGTACAGAAGGTAAGGAGCATGGCTACTGGACAGGTGATTTAGGCTGCTGCTGTGTACAGACCTTCAGCGATAAGAATATCGCTATGGCAACTTATGATATTCCTGATACAGAAGAGCATTTTATCCATGCACGTGTTCCGTTTAAGCACATGGAAGCAGAAATGGACGGCAATTACGTATGGATCAAAGCAGAGCGTGTTTATGCAATGCTGTGGTTCTCTGAAGGCGTAAAGGAAGGCCGTGAGGATTTATTGGATGTAGAAGTAAGAAGCTATGGCCAGAAGCATGGTGTTGTTTGTACGGTAGCTCCACAGGCTGAGTACGATAGCATGGACGCTTTCAAGGCTATGGTAAAGGCTAATGCACCTGCATTAGATAAGACTACTATGACTCTTACTTATGCCAATATGAAGATGAATCGTAATGAAAGATTCATAGATGATGCAAAGGTAGCATTCCCTTACGATACATATGACAGCCCTTGCGTATACTCCAAGCATGGTAGCGGTATTGTAGAGACTGCTAAGGCGGTATTAGACTTTAACGGTTGGGGTACAGTTACATACAAATAATTTTAACGATCAAAAGAATAATATGCTATGGCGCTTCCTGAAAATGGAGGCGTCATAGCGCATTTGGCGTTAAAAAGAAATAAAACTGCTCAGTTTTGCAACTATACATAAAAAGAAGGAAAGAGAAAAATGTTAAAAGAAATATATGATGAACGTGGTCTTATGCCTATTTGGTCAGAGGAAGGCATGGACTGGGAAACCAGAAGAAGGAAATTGCTGGATATTCTTTGTGAGGAAGAATACGGCGTTATGCCTGTAGATTGTGACAAGGTAACCTTTGAAACGGTATCGGAGGAGACGAGTTTTTGTGCCGGTAAGGCCACGCTGCGTAAGGTAACAGTTACTGCGCATTTTGGAGAGAAGCAGTTTTCTTTTCCGATTTATGCAACAATACCAAATCAAACTGATAACACGAACGAAACCGGAAAGTATCCGTTTTTTATACATATTAACTTCAGAAATTATGTGCCGGACAGATATTTGCCTAGCGAGGAGCTGATAGACAGGGGATTTGCAGTAATTTCTTTCTGCTATCAGGACGTGTCCAAGGATTTAGGCAGAGATTTAGAGGGTGTGACCAATGAGATGGATTTACATGATGTCCTGTTTTCAGACATGGAAAAGGCACCAAATCATTGCGGCAGAATCAGACTTTGGGCCTGGGCGGCATCCAGAGTCATGGATTATGCTATGACTTTGGATTGCCTGGATTTCACCAAGGCTGCAGTAGTGGGACATTCTCGCCTGGGCAAGACAGCTCTTTTGGCAGGTGCTTTGGATGAAAGATTTACCTGCGCTATTTCTAATGATTCAGGTTGCTGTGGTGCAGCTATCTCCAGAGGTAAGGTAGGCGAGAGTCTGGAGGTGATTACCAGAGTATTTCCGCATTGGTTCTGCGATAGCTACCGCCAATATGCAGATAACGAAGACGAGCTGCCCTTTGACCAGCATTTTTTGATTGCAGCTATGGCACCGAGAAAGGTATATGTGGCCAGTGCCGCAGAGGATACCTGGGCAGATCCTGACAGCGAGTTTTTAGCTTGTTTTGCAGCAAGTGAGGTGTATGAGAAGTTGGGACTTAAGGGATTGATAAGCCCTGATAAATTGCCGGAGGTAGGAGAGTGCTTCCATGAAGGGAGTATCGGCTACCACAAGAGAAGTGGCAGCCATTATTTGAGCCGCGAGGATTGGCACAGATTCATGGAATATCTGATGTAAAATTTCTTGGGTCTACAGAAGATAGTACCGGAAAATAGAGAGGAGACTTATGAGAAAGGTTGATTTTAAAGAAGGTGCATGGAAGCCGGAGGACTTCCGATATGTTTATTCTCCACGTTTTACACCTATTCCGCGTATCAGACAGGAGCAGGACTGTATTGTAAATGGCATAGATGAAAAGGGTGAATTTGACTATGTCAGTATGCTGTTAGAACAGAAGTGTCAGACCGGCGTAAAAACGGTGACTACTTGTTCTTTTGAGGCTTACGGTGCACCACTGATTGTACTAACCGATGATTTGCGCAAGAGGGAGAACGGAGAGTGGTACTATGGAGTTCATTATGAGATCGTCCTTTGGGAGGATGGTATTAATGTATGGAAATTAAATTTAAATGATGGTATCATGAACTGGAAAAAGCTTATGGCTTTGGAGTTTAAGGTAAGTGCCTATGAATCTCATGTGCTGGGTGTGAAGGTGCTTGATGATATGCTGGAAATCGAAGCAGAAGGACACAAGGCACAGCTTCGGGTGGAAGGGCTTCCAAAAGAGTTTTATATAGGTTTTACTGCTTGTGAGGGGATTAACCGTTTCTACGATTTCAGCATAGAACATGAGGAACAGAGAATATGAAGAAAGAAGAATATGTAAAACCATTTCGGTCAAAATGGATTACAACCCCGGATTTTGCGTCCCTGCAGCCGATAGAGTTATATCATAAGGAATTGGAAGAGGTGTCTATAGAGGCTAGTGCTTTTACCAATTATCATGTACATTTCAGGAAGGTATTTGCCATATCCGGAGAAAAACAGGTCATCATGCGGATTTCGGCAGATGATTATTATAAGCTGTACATAAACGATGAGTTTGTATGTCAGGGTCCTGCAGCTGCTTATCCGGAATACTATAATTATAATGAGGTAGATATTACAGAGTATCTGCAGGAAGGAAGCAACGTCATAGCAGTCCATGTATATTATCAGGGCTTGATTAACCGGGTGTGGTACAGCGGCGATAATAGAATGGGTCTCATTGCGGATATTCTGGCGGATGATCAATATCTTTTTGGGACAGACGAGACATGGCTGTATGCAAGAGCTATGGAGTATGGCGGACCGGAATGTGAAGTCCGGGACCTGGCTGAACAAGATTGTGGTGATAAGGCCTGCGCCGATAAAGATTGTGCCGATAAAAGTTGTGCAAACGTGAAAGATGGAGTGAAAGGCGCAGAACGCAAAGAGCCGGAGAGAATCGGTTATGATACTCAATTTTTAGAGTATATAGATTTTCGTAAAAAGGAGAAGAATTGGAAAAATCTGGATTTTACTGCAGAGGGCTGGAAACATGCTGTGGTAAAAGAAGCAGACGACCATCACTTTATGAAGGAGCCGGCAGAGCTTTTAGATGTCTATATCATGGGTCCTAAGGAAGTGGTGAAGCTGGGGGCAGGCCATTGGTTTATAGATTTCGGCACCGAACTTACCGGTCAGTTTTCCATGAAGATGAAGGGCTTTGCGGGGCAAAAGGTTCGCATTCTGTGCGGCGAAGAGACTGTAGAAGGAGATCCATATCAGGTCAGAAGTCAGATGCGCTGTAATTGTAATTATGATGAAACCTGTATTTTGTCAGGCCATGAGGAGGAATTGGAATTTTTTGATTACAAGGCCTTCCGTTATGTTAATGTGATTTCAGAGTACGACAATCTGAATACAAGGAGTTTCTGTGCCATTGTACGACATCATTTCTTTGCGGAGCAATGTAAGCTGGTAAGCTCTATCCCTTGGGCACAGGAAATCTGGAAGCTTTGTATCAATAGTCTGAAATGGGGCACCCAGGAAGGCTATCTGGATTGTCCAAGTAGAGAAAAAGGGCAGTATTTGGGGGATTTTTCTGTAACCGGACTGGCCCATATGTACGTTACCGGGGACAGTAACATGTATCGCAAGACCTTATATGATTTTGCTCAGACAGCCGGGATATGTAAAGGGATTATGGCTGTTTCCTCCGGAGCGCTGATGCAGGAAATTGCAGATTTTTCTTTACAGTATCCGATGCAGGTGTTACACTATTATCAATATACTGGGGATACGGATACTTTGCGTGATCTGTATCCGGTAGTATTGGGTATCTTAGAATATTTTGCAGCTTTTGAGAGAGCAGACGGACTGATAGAGTATGTAGATGAGAAATGGAATCTGATTGACTGGCCACAAAATCTCAGAGACGATTATGAACTTCCAAGAGCGGAGCACAGAGAACCGAGACCATGTCACAATGTGCTGAATGCTCACTATATCGGTGCCCTGGGCTATCTGGAGCAGATACAGCGAATTTTGGGAATTACACCGGATGAGGAAAAGCTTAAAAAGCGCAAGGAAGCATTTATAAAGGCCTTTTGGTGTCAGGAAACAGGCCTCTTTACGGATCTGCCGGACGGCAAACATGGAGCTTTGCATTCCAATGTACTGCCGGTATTTTACGGCATTGCGCCGTTAGAAAGCTACAGCCCTATTAAAAAGTTGATCATGGATAAAGGACTGGTGTGCGGCACCATGTTTTCTTATTTTGTTTTAAAGGCTTTGGGGCGTATGGAGGCCTACGAGGAGGAACTGGCTTTGATATTAAATGAAAGTGAGCATTCCTGGGTCAATATGCTGCGAGAAGGAGCTACCACTGTTTTTGAGGCATGGGGCAAGGAACAAAAGTGGAATACCAGTTTGTGCCACCCATGGTCCTGTTCACCGGTAATTGCGCTGATAGAAGATATTTTACAGGTGGATCCCCGTGAATTCGGCAAGGATGGCATTATGACAGAGTTAAAGCTATAGCACAGCAAAAAAACTAACTGTCTGCAAAATCTTGTGTTTTATGGAGCAGGCAATATATATTCATGCTGAAGGGCCTTGAAAAGCGCCGGTCCTTAGCGAAGTAAGGCGGCAGCCGTAACTGAGCTTAGTACCGTTGCAGCTTTTCACGGAGCGGAAGCGTCCGTGAAGCATAATATATATTGCTTGCTCCAGAAACAACAGGTTTTCTCAGGCACTTACAAATATAAACAACAGAAAGGAATTTTATTATGGAAAGATTAGCTTGGAAAGGACGTATCAAACCAGGATGTAAGGAGGAGTACATCAAGAGACACGATGAAATTTGGCCGGAAATGGTAGAACTTTTAAAAGCTGCCGGCATTTGCAATTACACTATTTTTGCTAACGGCAATGAGCTTTTTGGCTACTATGAGTGCGAGAAGGGAATTGCTTTTGCAGAAAGCACTCAGGCGGGCAGTCCTATCGTAGACCGTTGGAATGAGTACATGGATGATATTCTGGAGCTGGAAATGGACCCTGAAACAGGTGCACAGCCAAAGATGGAGCAGGTATTTAGACTGGATTAAACCCTTCCTCCCTAAAAACCTTTAAAAATCTGAGAAATTTTGGTAAAAAAACTTGACAGCTTCTAGTTTGAGTGGTAAATTAAATTTGGTTAGAATATACTAACTGTGTTTATACCTAGGAGGGTCACATGAATCTATTAGATGCTGAAGTAGAGAGAGAGTATATTATCAAAGATATTCTTACAGATGATGAAGAACTGAATTCATTTCTTTTTACACTTGGCTGCTATAGTGGTGAACCGATTACTGTTATTTCACATTTAAAGGGCAGTTGTGTCGTTTCCATTAAGGATGCCAGGTATAATATTGATAATCAGTTAGCAGAGGTCATATTGATATAATATCAATAAAGCGGACTTACGCAAGGTACGCCATGGGTGTGTCCGCTTTGCTATTTGCGAAAAGGTTAGTTTAAACTAACACACGAAAATCAAATTTTAAGGATTTTAGTTCAGAAATATAATTTTAAAAGGTATATAGATTTCATTGCAGGAATCTATTTGGGAGGAATAAGAAATGAGAATTGCTTTAACGGGTAATCCTAACAGCGGTAAAACTACGATGTACAATGCCTTAACCGGCAGCACAGAACGTGTTGGCAATTGGGCCGGTGTAACCGTGGACAAGAAAGAGAGCCCTATCAAGAAGACTTATTATGAAGGCACACAAGAGCTGGTGGTGGTTGACTTGCCGGGAGCTTATTCTATGTCGCCATTTACCTCTGAGGAGGGCATTACCAGTACATATGTCCGAATGGAAAAGCCGGATGTACTGATCAACATTGTGGATGCTACCAATTTAAGCCGCAGCTTATTTTTTACGACACAGCTATTGGAATTGGGTATTCCTGTGGTGGTGGCCCTTAATAAGAGCGATATTAATATCAAAAAGGACAATAAAATAGATATACAAAAGTTATCAGAAAAGCTGGGATGTCCTGTTATGGAGACGATTTCTACCGCCGGCGGTGATAACGGCTTAAAGGCGGTGGTACAGAAGGCCATTGATGTGATAGGCACCTATCAGAAGGCCCCTTACACACAGGGGGATATGGCTTTACAGAGTATGGAAGCAGCACAAGCAGAAGACAGAAAGCGTTTCGCATTTGTCAATAAAATTGTCAAAGAAGTAGAGACAAGAAAGGTGCTTACCAGAACCAGAAATTCTCAGGATAAAATCGATGCGATTCTTACCAATAAGTGGTTGGGCATTCCGATTTTTGCGGTTGTCATGTTTCTTGTATTTTATATTTCACAGTCCACATTAGGTACT
Source organism: Lachnospiraceae bacterium (assembly GCA_045646695.1). Lineage (GTDB taxonomy): Bacteria > Bacillota > Clostridia > Lachnospirales > Lachnospiraceae > RGIG6307. Next base: position 19,871 of record JAZRLF010000080.1, on the reverse strand, counting down.
TGGATCGCAGACTGGCTGGTTGGCTGGATCGAAGTTTTTCAGGAGTGGGTGGCCGGTCTTGTAGTGGGGGCCAATCCATTCTTACAATCTCTTTTGGTGGATGGTATTATTGGCGGTGTGGGCGCTGTTGTGGGCTTCCTGCCACTGGTAATGGTCATGTATTTTTTGATTGCTTTGTTGGAAGACTGTGGGTATATGGCACGTGCCACGGTTGTATTGGACCCGATTTTTAAAAAGGTTGGTTTGTCCGGTAAATCCGTTATTCCTATGGTTGTAGGTACCGGCTGCGCCATTCCCGGTATTATGTCCTGCCGTACGATTCGCAATGAAAGAGAACGTAGAGCCACTGCAATGTTAGCTCCTTTTATGCCTTGCGGTGCTAAGCTCCCGGTGATTGCGCTGTTTGTAGGTGCATTTTTCCCGGAAGCTTCCTGGATTGGCACGGTGATGTATTTTGTAGGTATCGTATTGATTTTATTAGGTGCCTTACTGGTAAATAGAATAACCGGTTACAAATATAAGAAATCCTTTTTTATTATCGAATTGCCGGAATATAAATTTCCAAGCCTAAAGAGAGCAGCTCTTTCTATGTTGTCCCGAGGTAAGTCTTATATTGTAAAGGCAGGTACTATCATTCTGGTTTGCAATGCCATAGTGCAGATGATGCAAACCTTTAACTGGAGTCTGCAGCTGGTAGAAGAGGAGGCAGCGCATACCTCTATTCTTGCAAGCATTGCTTCTCCTATTGCAGTATTATTAGTTCCGATTGTAGGTGTGGCAGCATGGCAGTTGGCAGCAGCAGCTATCACAGGTTTTATTGCAAAGGAAAATGTGGTAGGTACTTTGGCAGTTTGCTACGGCCTCAGTGCATTTATTGATACAGAAGAGCTGGCATTAATCGGCGACGGTAATGTAGTGGCTGCCACCATGGCATTGACCAAGGCTGCAGCTTTGGCATATTTAATGTTTAATCTGTTTTCTCCTCCATGTTTTGCAGCCTTAGGTGCTATGAATGCTGAAATGCAGAGCGGTAAATGGTTCTGGGGCGGTGTTGCACTGCAGATGGGTACAGGCTATACCGTAGCCTTCCTGATATATCAAATTGGTACTCTGATTGTAACGGGACGCCCGGGAGCAGGATTTGTGCCCGGCTTGACAGCAGTATTGGTAATGGCAGCTATCGTTATTTGCATCATTAAGAGAAATGACAAGAAGATGGTTGCTGAGACTGTAATCAGGAAAGTTGCGTAGTGGATGGAATGGGTGCCTTGTGCGGTGCTTTATTGAGAATGGTATGTACAGGGTATGATAACCCTTTTTCCGGAGAGAAAGGTGATACTGATGATAACGGATATTTTAATCGGGGCAGTGCTTGTGCTGATCATCGGTGCAGCAGTGGTCTACATCATAAAAGAAAAAAAGCAGGGTGTGAAATGTATTGGTTGTCCACATGCCGGTACCTGTGCATACAGCAGCAAAAAGGGAGGCACTTGTCAGTGCCCTACATCCTCTGATAATTCATAAAAACTCAAGAAAAATTTGGAATTGACGGCGTAAGGGCTTGTACTTTGCGCTGTTTTTCGTTATACTAAAAGGTAGGGAATTTCACGTACTTACCGGAGATTACATTACGACAAAGAAGGAGGATGCGATAATGATAACATTATACAAAACAGACAACGGCGTTATTAGAGAATTAGAGAATTATGAGACAGACATATGGATAAAAATGACATCGCCCTCCAATGATGAGTCCTATTTTATTTCCGAGAAGTATGGTATTGATATAGACCATATCAAAGCGGCATTGGATAATGATGAGAGTGCCCGTATTGAGATTGAAGATGAATATACCTTGATATTAGTGGACATTCCGGTTACAGAGAAGCGTGGTGAGCACAATGAGTATACCACTGTTCCGTTAGGTATTATTTTGTGTGATGATGTTATTATCACTATTTGCGCCAGAGATACCAATATTTTAAAGGCTTTTGTTGCAAAGCGCATTAAGGAATTCAGCACCAAGAAACGTATGCGCTTTTTATATCAGATTTTGTACCGCAATGCAGTAGAGTTTCAGGTGGACTTGCGTAAGATTGATAAGAAGCGTACCCAGATTGAAGGTCGTATCAGTGAGATTACAGAGGACTCTGAATTGATTGAGCTCCATGAATTGGAGTCCAACCTTGTATATTTTGCCACATCCTTAAGAGCTAACGGTCTGATTTTGGAGAGGCTCACCAGATACAGCCGTATTAAGCAGTATCCAGAGGATAAGGAATTGCTGGAGGATGTTATTATCGAGAATAAGCAGGCTATTGAGATGACCCAGATTTATCGTGATATTATCAATGGTACCAGAGAGTTGATGAGTACGGTTATCAATAACCGACTGAATAATGTCATGAAGTATTTGGCTTCTATTACCATTGTTATGTCCATACCGACCATTATCTCCGGTCTTTATGGTATGAACGTATCCGGGGAAGGTATGCCCCTGTCCGGAAGTCCTTGGGGCTTTGGTATTATTTGCGGTGCCACACTGCTTATTTGTGTGATCACGATGATTATATTGAAGAAGCGCAAGATGTTGTGATATTATCTGATTATTTTCACTTGCAAATTCGAGTATGAGAAAAAAGTCATAATAAGTGTGAATTACGAATAAATACAGTCGACAAGCTTGAATAATTTGTCGAATTATAGTATAATATGTAAAAATAATTTTCTTATACGGAGGATAATATTATGGAGTTTTGTGAAAATTGTGGAAAGCAGCTGCAGGATGGGGAGAAGTGTACGTGTACAGAAGTGAATGCCCAGGCTGCAGAGGACGCAGTTGTAGCTGAGCAGGTTGTAGAGAGCCCGGTTGTAGTTGAGCAGGGTGTAGAGAGTACCGGTGAAGCGGAACAGGTTTCTACAGGTACAGAGCCGGAAGCACCAAAGAAGACTAACCCATTAAAGGGCAAGGAAAAGACTGTTATCCTTGGTGCAGCATTGGCAATTGTAATATTTATACTGATTAAGATTTTCTCCGGTTCTAAGGGATATATGGAGCCGGTAGATGACTTTATGAAGCAGATTAACAAGAAAAATACCAACTATCAGGAATTGAATGCCACATTGATGCCGGACTTTGCTGCTAAGCTGTACAAGAGCTATTATGCAAAGAGACTGAAATCCGATTATTATGCAGATCTTATTGAAGATCAAAAGGATGATCTGGAAGATTGTTATGACGATTGTAATGATGAGTATGATAGGTGGAAGCTTACTTTCGAGACGAAGAAGGCTACAAAATTGGACAAGAAGGACTTGGAAGATTACCAGGATGAATTGGATGATTATTATGATTATTTAGAGTATTTTATTGACTCCAACGAAGACACCCTGGAAGATGAGGATGATCTGGAAGATTTTGCGGATGAATGGGACTACAAGGAAAAAGATGCCAAAGCAGCATTAAAGGCTTTCATTAAATATTATTCATCATATGAAGATATGAAGGTAACTGCAGGATATGAGGTAAAGGGTAAGTTTATCGTAAAAACCGGTAAGGATGAGCTGAAAACCGATACAGTTGAATTTGTAGTATTGAAGGTAAATGGTGACTGGACATACTATGGTCTTATCGGAGGCGGAAGCTTATACTTTGATGATGATGACGAAGGATGCTTCGACTTTATTTCTGATTTCTTATATTCATCTATGTTAGTTGCATATTAAATATATTTTGAGTCAGACATGTAAGAGAGAGACTATCCTTTCTTCTGCTGAAGCTGTGGAAGAAAGGAATTCACCTTTTGCAGATGTCATTCATTGCTCAGAGTATAGTGACAGAAAACAGTCTTGGCTTTTGCAGTCGAGACTGTTTTGTTTCATACAACCTTGTATAGGAGGGGCACAATGTCAGATATTAAAGATGATACAACCATCAAAAATGCGGGAAAGAAAGCAAAGAAAATCATTAAGCGGGTGATGATTTGGTTTTTTGTAATTATACTTGTTTGTATAGGAATACTTGCGGTATTCACGTGGCTTCACAAGAAATCTGATAAGGTTCAGAATGCCAAGGAGCCGGAGGAATATTTTTATGAACTTGAAAGCCAAAATGAAAATATCACCTATGCTGAGGACAGTGGAATCATCTATATGAATAATGAGATCATTATTATGGTTTCAGCGGATGTGGATTTGCAGCAGATTCAAACAGTGGTAGAGAACTTTGATGGTACCATTATAGACGCAATGGAGGACATTGGAGTCTATAAGGTAAGACTTAACAAAGAATATTCTCTCAAACAAATGAACAGGCTTATCGAGAAATTAAAAGAATACAGCGAGATTGAAGATGCATTTATTAATCCGGTAATTACCATGGAAGAAGATGAGGCGGCTGTGGAAGAGGACGAGGCGGCTGTGGAAGAGAAGGAACCCGTATATCCGGCCGATCCATGGGCCAATGCTTCCTGGGACACAGAGGTTCCGGACGGTGCTAACTGGGGAATGGAAGCTGTTAGAGCGCCCCAAGCATGGGGATATTTTTCAGAGCTTGATACTGTCAAAGTAGGCCTCATTGATACCATGATAAATACGGACCATGAAGATTTGGAAGGTACTTGCTATATTACCTTTACAGATATAGATGATGGGCAGTCGTCAACACTGCAAGTTACGCCCAATGACGTGAAAGCTCAAGATCATGGTACTCATGTTGCCGGGATTATGGCAGCAACATGGAATGACAAGGGCGTTTCGGGCGTTTTGGCAGATAAAGCGGATTTATATTACAGTGCGGCATATTATACCCCAAATAATTCCACTGGCTCCGGCTATTATGATGCATATAATTATGTGAAGGCAATTAGTGCTCTGATTGACAAAGGGGTTCAGAGCATTAATATTAGCCAGAATACAAGTAGACTTATCGGTTTTGCTGCCAGTCATGGCAATGAAAATGCCATCAGTCATTTGGAAGTTCAGGCAAATCTTGCGGAAGCTATGTTGCTTAGGATTATCAATGGGATTGAGGAGCGAGGTGATAAAGACTTCGTGATTTGTGTTTCTGCCGGCAATAGTAATAATACTACCTATTACAAAAATAAAAATGCAGAGTTTGGCTATAAAGAAAGTTATATCTGGCCATGGGAGGCTTTTAACGGAGAAAAAGGAGGTTCGGATGCCCAATATAACAACTTCCTTAGTTTTATTGATGATGAAAAGGTGAAAGGCCGTATTATTGTGGTAGGTTCTGCTGGTATCGATAATAAAAAGTCTAACGATGAGGAAACAAGATACAAGTACTCCAAATTTTCTAATATAGGCGAAAGAGTGGATATCATTGCTCCCGGAGAAAAAATTTATAGCTGTGTGGTAAAGTCATATGCTTACCTGAACGGCACTTCCATGTCAGCTCCCTTTGTTACCGCTGCCGCAGGCATGGTATATGCGGCAAATCCGGAACTGAGTGGTCCTGAGGTGAAAAAAATCGTATGCGCTTCTACATATGGAAGGCTGTATTATGAAAATGGCAGCAGTGGCATGTTAGATTTATCTGCAGCGGTAAAATATAGTCTGGAAACGAGAGATCATAGTGTGAATAGTGTCATAAAAGAAACTACGAATGATGGTATTGATCTATGCTTTCTTGTGGATACCACAAGCTCCATGGGAGATGATATTGAGAATACAAAAGTCAATATGGAAGAGATTCTTCTCAGCCTCTCAGAAAAATGTGGAGATTATAGAGTAGCACTTGTTGATTATCGTGATTTTCCAGAAAGAACCTATGATTCAGATGATTATCCGGCAAAGATTCAACTTGGTTTTTCTAATGATAATGATGCAATATTGAACGCCATTAAAGCCTTAACCCTTGGATATGGCGGAGACAATAAAGAAACGGTTTATTCCGGCATTGAGCAGGCTTTATCACTGGATTGGAGAGCAAATGCCAAGAAGGTTATCATTGTGTTGGGGGATGCCCCACCACTGGATCCTGAGCCATATACGGATTACACATATGATGCCATATTGGCTGCCTTGTACGATGCTAAGATTACCATTGACACGGAACAATCTGACGATAGGGTAATCTCAGACAGTAAAGCAAGCATGATCAATGTATATACCATTGGAACCGAAGCCAATGCCGATGCCATAGACTTTTTTGAAGCAATTTCCGAAGATACCGGAGGTGCTTACACAGACGTAAGCAGTGCCGCCGAGGTGTCCAATGCGATCATAGATTCTATTGATATGATTGAGATTGCTTCGTTACTGGATATATCCTCTGATTTTGGTGATGAGTTTTCCGGTGAGACCGTTGAGCTTTATCAAGACGGAGCATTTTTCTTTGAGTTTGATTTGGATGATGAAGGGTGCTTTGTACTGGAAGATATGGAAGCCGATACGTATGAATGGACCATTCCAAGACTTGCAGTATCCGGCAAACTGAAAGTAAAAGAAGATTCTGAAAAGTCCAGAATAGTATTTGAGCGAGAATGGTATAGTTTTGCACTGGTTCTTTGGCAGAGGCATAAGGCGCTTTTGATAGCAGGAGTGGCCGGATGCATTTTGGTAATAACCCTGTTGTGGATCATGATTCATAAAATAAAAAACATGCTGCGTAACAGCAAAAAAAAGAAAGACGCACTGAATTCGGCAGAATATAGTTCAAATGCACAGGAGACACAAGAACAAAGTACAAATGCACAAGGCCCTAATGCACAAGCACAATATGTGCAAGAAGAAAATGTACAAGCACAAACAGTTGCATTTTGTCCTATGTGCGGCACTGCTGTAGTACCTGATTCGAATTTTTGTATGAATTGTGGTAATAAGTTGCAATAAAGAATACTGATAAGGAATAAAATGATTGAACCGCCCTCTGTTTACTTGACAGAGGGCGGTTCACATTGCGGTTTATATGGCGTTGTTTCTTGGAATAGATGCTGCAAATTTGGTTCAGCTATCTTTTATTCATCCTTCATATGATCTGTAATAATCTTGTCAATCGGTTTAATTACCAGAGTTTTCTGGGAGAGTGCCTTATATCCAAGGATTAATAAGAGAATAGTTTCAGCAAAGGAAAGAACTGACTGAATAAAATATACAATTCTGCTGACAACAATGATGCTGAAAGAAGCATTAAAGATACTGAACAAGTCGTCTATAACCCCGATAAGGTTTGGAATCAATCCGATTACAGCATAGATCAAGGAGAAGCATACACATACTATTAAAGACTTTACAGCAGTTCTTCTTAACCAGGCATTGTCTTCAAATAAAAGAACATAGCCTACCATTAATAATAATACAGTGTATCCTGCGAATAATCCCATAAAATACATAAGGGCACCTAATATACCTACAGAAATACCAAGTTTAGATTTCATAGTTGTTACCTCCAAAAATTTGATTTATCGTTAAAGTTGTTTTATCTTTTTGCACCACATTCCGTGCAGAATAGTGCGCCTTCTTCGAATTCACTGCCGCATATCGGACAGTGAGTAAGTTCCGTTACCATCTGTGTCGGTTGAACGTCCAATGCTTCGTTTAGTGCATTGCCGCAGTTAATGCAGAATTTGACACCTGCTCTTAATATGTAACCGCACTTTTCGCAACGGATGTGATCTTCCGGCAGCTTGATCTTTGGTGCCGGTACCTTGTGTCCGCAAGAACTGCAGTATAATGCGTTTTCCATAATCTCTTCGCCACAGTTCTCACATAATATAATTCCTTTCAGTGCCATAATTTCCCGCTGATATTTAAATATCTTTTTGTCAATATCTTGTATCTGGCAAATGTATTCAGAAAGTGGCTCTTCTGTAACATTTGGGTACATATCCATATAAGTCTTGCCGAGAAGACGGAAAATGTCATCTTTGCCGCGTTCTGCATCCGCAATCTGAGAAAGAAGCTGTTCCTCAGTCTGTGGTAAGCTTACATCATCAAGTGTCATGTTCATTCCTCCGTATTTATTGGTGGGTTTGCGTTATAAAGAAAATAAATTTATATATTCCTAAAGAACCTTATTTGAATAAAACAGGGTTAACCAGTAGCGGAGTGATCATATTAGAGCCATTGTCACTGCAATATATATAGAGCCACTGAACACCTGTTACGTCTACAGTAACCTCAATAGGAGCGGTGGTTCTGCCGATATTACCTGTAGTGTACAGTACATCTTCTTTATCACCATAGATGCTGATACTTCTGGATGTTTTGTAGGACTGATATGTATTTTTAACAGCAATAGTCAGCTTGAGGGTGCTGTATTCTCCGCCTAGGTAATATTCTGCGTATCCGTCGTACCATGAATCATCAAATTCATATAGGTTGCCTGCGCTGTAGACATTGCCTATGGTGTCTTCCACCACACCTATACCGGTAATTTCATAATAGTTGTCACAGTCAGATATAGTAAATTCACTGAGCTTAACCGGCATATTCGCCAATACAATTTCGTACAGACTGTTGATAGCCTGGCTGTCCGGATAGGAGCTGATAATGGATTCTAATACGGTTAAAGCAGTATCATAGTCATAATTATTCAGTAAGCCTACTACCTGATCTGTAACTACAGTATCAAAGGTAAGGCAAACGGAAGCATATAAATCAGAAAGCAGGGTAGAGTCAGGGAACTCCCTGGTGCCTTCCTTTAATATGGAAATAGCCTGTATATAGTTATTTTCGGCAATGGAGACTTCTACCTGCTTACGGATTTCTTCTATGCGGATGTCCGCATAAGTATCTGAAATAGAAGTATGTAATGCAGTTAAATCAGCATCTTCCGGTAAAATGCTCAGAGCCTTTTCCAACGTTGCCAATGCATCCGGGTATGCTTTACGCTGTGCTGCAGCATTGGCCTCCTGCATAGCCTCACGTTTTACAAGGGCATGATAGCCATCGGTCAGATCAGTCAGTCTCTGATTTAAGTCTGTATCCTCACCCAATACATCTATAGCAACAGTTACATTCTCCATAGCTGTCAGATAATCCTCCTGGGTGGAAGCGGTGGCGGTCTGATTCAATACGCTTTCTTTATAATCGTCGCGGCATGCAGCAATCTGTGCTTGAGCGCTTTCGTATTCCGGCATATCTTCGCCAATCTGCTGGTAAAGCAGTAATGCTTCCTTGGAATCACCTTTTTCAAATAAATCTTCTGCCTGCTTGTAGGTTTCCTGTGCCTCATGTAGTTCTTGGATTACAACAGCCTGCTCCTTGGCTGCATCTGCCAGTTCCTCATTAGATAAGTTACTCATAGAAACCAACATGTTATTAACGGTTTTATAAGATACTTTATCTGCTAAAAAGTCGTCCTTTGCAGAGGTTATCTCTTGCTTTAATAAATAAGAGCATGCAAGACTGTAAATAGCATTGTCTTCTGCATCATCATTGTAAATATCTACGGCATCTTCATAAGCTTCCTCTCTCAGAGCCGTCATTATGCTTCCGATAGGTGAAGCTACGTATAGATAAATGCCCGTACCCACAAGTGCTAAAACCAGTATCAAAAGGATCAGCAGAATGATTTTAAATTTGGATAATTTTTTCTTTTGCTTCTTTTCTTTCTTTGGCTTAGATGGCTTCTCCTTAACTGGTGGTTCCTGTGTCAGTGGAGCTTTTGTAATAGGAGCTTCTTCTTTTACAGGGGTCTCGGGAACAGGTGTCTTAGAAACAGGTGTCTCGGAGACGTTTTTCGGTGCCGGATTCTGAGGCTGATTAGGAGGCGTCTGAACCGGTGCGGGAGCACCACATCCCACACAGAACTTGGCAGTAGGGGGGAGTTCTTTGCCGCATTTTCTACAAAACATACATTTTCTCCTTTGTTTATGGATTTTCAATAAAAAATTATAAATTTTTTACTTCTTAAATATATATATATCATATGGGTTTTGAAAATGCAAGTTCTATTTGGCTTCGGTATTTTGCTTACAATATCGTTGACATTTACTTGAAATAGAACTATAATAATTAAAAATTCGTTATTTTTCGACAATTTTGTGGAAAGATGAGAGGGAGGTTAAGAATGAAACGTTGCATTTCCTGTAATAAGGTTTTGCGGGATGAGTGCCGTTTTTGTTCGCAGTGTGGTCATAATGAATTCGTGAGTATTCCGGCAGACATAGAGGAGCCAGAGTCAAACCCTGCCCGGGACGTGCCCACAGGGGGGAGTGAACCTGTATCAGATACAGTAGCAGATACAGTAATAGACACGCCAATAGATACGGAACGTAAGGAGACCATTACGACGGAAGCGGCAGAGGTTATGGAGCAGGAACAGCCGATCAGAAAGAGGGTCTCTTGGGGCGCCAGAATATTCACGTGGTTTCTTTGCATTTTCATAACTTTGTTTATGATTTTGGGCAGTCTTTTCTTGCTGCTGCGGTTTTCATTGAGTGAAACGGCCATACAGATTGCGGCAGATGGATTGGACGGCAAAGTGTCAGACATTCAGGTGGGATTTCTGACGGAAGGAGAGAAGGATACACTGACTCTTTCCGAATATGTGTATGATAACATGGGATTTCCGTATAACAGATTCATCAGTGGGCCTTGCATTGAGGATCTGCTGAATGAGGACTTTATCAGGGAGTTTGTGGCCGACGAGTTGTCTGACTATGTATCCTTTGTACTTTATGATAAGGGTGATGGGAAGATTACAGCAGATGATATTGCTGAACTGTTGGATGATAACAGACGGGCTTTTGAAAAAGCTGCAAGATGTTCTTTAGATGACATTGGCCTATACGAAATAGGATACGATATGGAAAGCGAGGGCATACTGGAGGCTATTGATTTAGCTGCCCACGAAAGGGAATACAAGGATGTGCTTTCTGTGATCAGAATACTGTTTTCCGGAATCGTAGAAGGTATTTTGGTGGCTGTGGCAGCAGCGCTGATTATCTGGGTGCTTGTACTGAGAAAGGATAAGCAGAATGCATGCGCCGGTATAGCAGCAACCTTTATCATTGCGGGTACGCTGCATCTTATAATAGTAGCAGCAACCTTTATTTTAGCAGGCATTGCCAATAAAACAATGACATTTGGCATGGATTTATATCATGCACTGCTAAATCCGATCAGACTGTTCGGAATATTAGAAGCGGCAGGACTGTTAGTTCTGGGTCTGATCTTTATATTTATTGCAAAGCTTTTAAAAAGAAAATATAACAAAAATAACAGCAAATAATGCAACAGTGCGGTAGATGGCTTGTACTGCAAAGTGATAAGCCAATATCAGCATGGAAAGGAGCAATATGTTTTGTCAAAATTGTGGTAGTAAGATGGAAGATACCGATAAGGTATGCTCACAGTGCGGATTCCCTGTATATGAAGAGGAACAGGCTGTAGAGAATCATGCAGCAGAAAGTGCAGCGGTAGAAAATACTGCAGCAGAGATTCAGCCTGAGGAACCTGCTCATGCAGAGAGTCAGGTGCCGGAGCAGGGTGTGGCAGAGACACCGGTTACAGAGGATATTTCACCGAAGAAGGCTCCTAAAGCAAAGGCTTCTCTGAAAGGCAAAAAAGGAATGGCAATCGCAGGTGCAGGCGCGGCTGTTTTAGTGGTTGGTGCACTTAGTGCTTCTGCTATGACCAACTTTGTACGGGCAACCTTTTCTTCACCGGAGAAATATTTTAGCTATGTAATGGAAAAGGAAGCAGATGAAGCTGTAGCAACCCTTACCAATTATTATGAAAACTTTATCGTAGATAATATTGACTTGACCAATAAGAGCATGAACGCTGAAGTAACAGTGGAGTTGGGAGAAGAACTAAAAGATCTGATAGGATTTACAGGCGTTGATATATCTTGGTTTGAAAGTGCAAAGCTGGGAGTGGAAGCCAATATCAAGAATGAAGCCATTGGTTTAGCTTTAAAACTCGCTGCAAATGGCACAGATATTTTATCTGCAAATCTGGCTGCAAGCGGCAGTGAAGAAGAACTTTACATACAGGTGCCTGAATTAAATAAAAAATATATCGGATTCGATTTTAGGGATGCTGATATCTATTATGATGACAGTGCATGGGAGATCCTGGAAGGTTTGCCGGCTGTATTACCTGAAAGCAAAGAGGTAGAGAGCTTACTTGCCAAATACGTAGGTATTGCAGTGAACTGTATTGATGATGTTGACAAGGACAAAGATACCGTCATGGTAGGCGGAGTAGCCCAGAAATGTACCGTTCTTGAAGCTACTATTGATGATAAGACCCTTGAAGATATGCTGGAAGCTGTATTAGAAGAGATGCAGGAGGACAAGGATTTAGAAAAGCTGATCATCAAGACAGCGGAAGCAGCTGACGAGCTGGGTGCAGGTGTTGATGGAGACGATTTATATGATGCATTCCTTGACGAAATCGATTACATGCTGGACGACTTGGATTACTTCTATGCCTTAGGTGACAGTGAAATGGTAGTAACCGTATGGGTAAATGGTGACAGCGAGATCATGGGCAGCAGTATCGAAGTGGACGGTCTTGTATTTAGCTCTGTAATGACTAGAGACGGTTCTAAGTTTGGTTATGAATGCGTTGTAGAAACAGAAACATATTCTTATTATGGTGGTTATCAGCCGGTTGCTGTTACTTTAGAAGGCAGCGGTAAGATTTCCGGTGATAAGTTGACTGGTGAATTTGCGTTAGAATACAATAATTCCGGTATTTTGGATATCAGTGTAGCAAATTATGATATGGAAGCTATGAAGGAAGGATATTTAAACGGCACCTTTACAGTTAGTTTGTCTAAGGCAACCGGAACACTTCTTACATCTGCATTAGGTTCAGATGCTGCCATATTATCTGCATATCTGGATTATGACTTGGTTTTCGATATCAAATCTTCCGATAAGGAAAGCAAGGCGTCTATTGCTGTTATGGACGGTGAGGATATGTTTGCAAAGCTGACAATCGTAGGAAAGACCGGTTCCGGCAGCAAGATTTCTCTTCCGGCTGACAAGAATGTGTTGGATGGTACAGATTATGACGATCTGGAAGAATGGCTGGATGAAGCTGATAGGGACGGACTGTTAGAAAAGCTTGAAGATAAAGTGGGAGTTGATTCTGACTTAATTGACTCTTTGGAGAGTTTAATGTCTTATTATTTATATTACTAATTTCAATTTAAATACTGGCGGCTATAAGTAACAATGGAGGGCATGCTGTGGATTTGACGATCAACCATATTCAAAAGGGATTTAAAAACAAACCTGTTTTACAGGATATTACATTTTCGGCAAATAACGGAGAATGTATAGGGATTCTTGGAGGAAATGGTTGCGGCAAAACTACGCTGCTCTCCATTTTAGCAGGAACATTAAATGCAGATGGGGGAAGCTTTGCCTGGAATGGTAAAGAATTGCTTAATAACAAAAAGACTCGTTCCCGGATTGTGGGCTATGTGCCGCAGGGAACACCACTGTTAGAGGAACTGACAGCCAAAGACAATCTCCGGCTATGGTACGACAAGAAGAACATGATGGAGGAATTGCAGGGTGGAGTGCTGGAGTTGTTGGGCATCCATGAATTTATAAATGTTCCCGTAAGCAAAATGTCGGGTGGTATGAAAAAGAGACTGAGTATTGGCTGTGCGGTTGCCGGAAAGCAGCCAATACTTCTTTTGGATGAACCTACGGCAGCATTGGATTTGGTGTGCAAGCAACGGATTTGGGATTATCTTTCGGATTATCGTGCCAAAGGCGGCATTATTCTTTTGGTAACCCATGATGTGCAGGAGATAGAGCGCTGCAGTCGTTGCTACCTGATGCAGGAAGGAAAGCTGGTGCCTTATGATTATGACGGAAATATACGTCATCTTGTGGAGCAATTATGAAAAGAGCAGAGAGATATTTAATCATTCAGACTAAGCGGGTGCTTAGATGCTTTCCTGCAGTTTTTTTTATGACATTGCTTCTGCTTGCTGCAGTGGGATTGGTTGGAAAAGGAGTTATTCAGGAAAAATTGTCTGATGACAAGAAAAGCATGGTGAAAATAGGTGTTGTAGGTGATGTGACAGACAGCTATTTAGGTATCGGAGTGATGGCATTGCAGCATCTGGATTCCTCTCGTTTTTCCATTGATATTCAAGTGATGGAAGAAGAAACTGCAAAAAAGGCACTGACAACAGGTGATTTGTCTGCGTATCTTGTAATACCGGCAGGTTTCGTTGATTCTGTGGTAAGTGGAGAAAATCTCAAAATTACATATTATACCAAAAACAGTCAGATGGGTATTGGTACTATGTTAATGAATGAACTATCTGCCATTATTTCAGATTTCATTACCAAATCACAAAATGCCATATATGGAATGCAGAGCTTGTGCAGAGAATATGGCTATAACGATATTTATTGGGATGCAACCAATGAATTAAATCTCAAGTATATTGATATGATTTTGTCCAGGGCAGATTTCTTTGAAGTAGAAGTTTTGGGTGTTGCCAACCAATTATCCATGGTAGGGTATTATATATCAGGCTTGATCGTTTTTTTTCTTATGATATGGGGAGTTAATGGTTGTCCGTTATTTATAAGAAGGGATTTGTCCCTTGCAAAAATGCTTAAAACAAACGGAATGGGTCCATTTCCGCAAATTATAAGTGAGTATATTGCATACCTATTACTGATGACAGTCAGTTTGGTAGTCATATTTGCATTGTTGGGCGGTGTTTGTGAAATTACAGAGTTTTCAGTTCCGGAGTGGGGAAGAGCAGAGTTTTCAAAAGTGATGTCATTTGGTGTAAGTCTTATACCGGTGGCATGTATGCTCACTGCTATGGCTCTGTGTTTGCATGAATTAACGGAAAATCTTATTTCCGGAATGTTACTTCAGTTTTTGGTTTCAGTCAGTATGGGATATGTTTCCGGATGCTTTTATCCCAATACATTTTTTCCTGTCGTGATACAGAAGATGGGACAGTTTTTACCTTCCGGTGTTGCGATAGAATATGCTTCACAGAGTCTTCGGGGAGAGATTGGTGTGGGGATTTGCCTTGCTTTGGCGGGCTATATGATTTTATTTATTGCAGCAGTATATTTGCTGCGCTTCAGAAAGCTTGAGAAAAATTAAAATGAAAAAAATCAGTAAAATCTTTTTGTGGCTTTTGCTTTTAAATAAACGAATGCTTAAAAACCCCAGCTTTTTGGTTATTTTGTGCAGTATTCCTTTACTGGTACAAGGGGTGAATCTGATGGCAGAGCAGGAAAGCGGAGTATTGAAGATTGTACTATGTACGGAATCAGCAGAGGATGAGCTTGCTTTAGAGCTTATCGAGAGCTTAACAGAAGAACCCGGCGTAATGCAATTTTTATATGTACAAACCATGCAGGAGGCCAAACAGATCGTACAGAGCGGTCAGGCAGACGCTGCCTGGATCTTTCACACAAATTTGCAGGATAATATAGACCGGTTTACGGCAGATGTTTTTAAAAGGGAGTCTGCAGTAACCATCATTGCAAAAGAAGACAATGTGGCATTGCAGCTGGCACGGGAAAAATTATTCGGCGTATTATATGGCAATGTTTCTTATTCCCTGTACCGTCATTATGTAACAGAAGAGATTCTGAAGGGAGAAGCGTTATCAGATGCTATATTGTGGGAGCATTATGACAAAACAAGGGTGGAAGGTAATATATTCGAAATGAAATACCAGGATGGGGAAACAGTGAACCAGAGTATCTCGTACCTAACCTTTCCTGTCAGGGGGTTACTTGCTTTGGTCATTATGCTTTGTGGGTTGGCTTCCGGAATGTTTTATTTACAGGATGAAGCAAAGGGAACCTTTACCTGGCTTCCGCTTCATACAAATGTACTTTGGAGCTGGGGCTATCTGTTACCGGGGCTTTTGAGTGTAGGAGCCGCTGCCGTAATTGCATTGGCTTTATCAGGCGTTTTTATCGGATGGGGTTCTGAGCTTTTTTTCATGTTTTTATATGTAATTATGGTGATAGGCTTTAGCAGTGTGATCCGCAGATTATGTGGAAGCATTGTCAGACTGGGCGCGATCATACCGGGGCTGTTACTGGTCATGTTGGGAGTGTGTCCTATCTTTATGGGGGCACCCAAAATGAGAGCCATACAGTGCTTGCTGCCTCCTTTTTATTATTTGAATGCACTGCATAATCAATTGTATTTATATGGCATGCTGATATATATTGTATTAATTTACAGTATTGATTTTGTATTAATGCGTTTCATTACAAAAAAATAAAATTACAATAAAAAAGCAGATGAATAAATCAATCTATTGGATGAGATATTTATTTGCTTTTTTGTTTATAATTTTTTATAAAAAGATATTTTCCATTCATTGACAATTACGGTGGGAATGATACAATAAAATATAAACGTTTTAAGAGAGAAGCATTTTCGAAACTGAGTGGCTGCCTGTCAGGGCAATAGATGTTCTGCTTCATGGACGCTCCAGCTCCATGAAAATGCGTAGCGGTACTAAGCTCAGCTTGCAGCCTGCGGCCTTGCTTCGCTAAGGACCGACGCTTTTCAAGGCCCTTCCTGCCAGAACATAAATTGCTCTGGCAGGAAGCCGCTTCGTTTCGAAAATGCTTATATTAAGAGAGAGCAAAAGGAGGAATCGATTTTATGTTAAAAACACTTGGTGCTCAAGTAAAAGAATTTAAAAAGCCTTCTGCCATAGCTGCATTTTGTACTGTGGCTGAGGTAGTATTAGAGATTGCTCTGCCACTGGTTACGGCTGCGATTATTGATAAGGGTATTGAGGCTGGTGATTTGGGCAAGGTTTTTTTGTATGGATTTTTTATGGTATGTCTGGCAGCGGCCAGTCTTGCTATGGGTGTAGGGGCAGGACATTATGCTGCAGTGGCTTCCACAGGATTTGCCAAGAATCTTCGCGATACTATGTACAAGAATATCCAGACTTATTCTTTTGGTAATATTGACAAATTTTCTACATCCGGTTTGGTAACACGTATGACTACAGATGTTACCAATATGCAGACATCTTATCAGATGCTTTTGCGTATGTGTTTGAGAGCGCCTATTACATTGATCAGTGCGTTGGTGATGTCCTTTACCATTAATACAAGGATCGCCAGCATCTTTTTGATTGCCATTGTTTTTTTGGCAATGGTATTGGGCCTTATTGTCCGATTGGGCATGAAGTATTTCAGCGAGATGTTTAAGCGTTATGATGACTTAAATGCCAGCATCCAGGAAAATGTATCTGCCATACGTGTAGTAAAGGCTTTTGTACGAGAGGACTTTGAGAAAGAGAAGTTTGGTAAAGCGGCCAATAATTTATACAATCTGTCTGTAAAAGCAGAGAAGATCGTAGCATACAATAATCCGGTCATGAATTTAACAGTTTATGCCTGTATGATTGCTATTTCCTGGCTGTCTGCACATATGATCGTGGGTGGTACCATGACTACCGGTAATCTGACCAGTTTATTTACTTACTGCATGAATATTTTAATAAGTCTGATGATGCTTTCCATGATATTTGTTATGATGAGTATGTCTGTTGCCAGTGCAAAGCGTATTGCAGAGGTTATCAAAGAGGAAGCAGATATTGTAAGCCCCGATCAGGCTCGTACAGTGGTAAGAGACGGTAGTGTAGATTTTAATCATGTTTCTTTTTCTTATGATAAGAAGCTGCATAAAGGCAAAAATGTACTGAATGATATTGACATCCATATCAAATCCGGTGAGACCATCGGTATTATCGGCGGTACCGGCTGCGGTAAGACCAGCCTGGTTAATCTGATCAGCAGACTCTATGATGTGACCGAAGGCAGTGTATACGTAGGTGGCGCGGATGTGCGGGAATATGACCTGGAGACACTGCGTAATCAGGTGGCTGTAGTCCTGCAGAAGAATGAACTGTTTTCAGGTACGATTTTAGAAAACCTGCGTTGGGGTGATGAGCTGGCTACCGAAGAGGAGTGTATCAAGGTATGTAAGATGGCTTGCGCGGATGAATTTATTCAGAGAATGCCTGCCGGATATGAGACCCATATCGAACAGGGCGGCACCAATGTTTCCGGTGGTCAGAAGCAGAGACTTTGTATTGCCAGAGCACTGTTAAAGAAACCAAAGATTTTGATCTTAGATGATTCCACCAGTGCGGTAGATACGGCAACAGATGCACGTATCCGTAAGGCTTTTCGTGAAGAGATTCCGAATACTACCAAGTTTATTATAGCACAGCGTATTTCCAGTATTCAGGATGCAGATCGTATTATTGTGATGGAGCATGGCTGTATTAACGGTTTTGGTACTCACGAAGAATTATTAGAGCATAATGAAATATATCGCAGTGTTTATGAAGGTCAGACCCAGGGCGGCGGAGACTTTGATGAACCTAAGGAAGAGAAGGGAGGCGAATGATATGGCAGTACCACAAGCAGGTCCTAAGACGATGGGACCGGGACACGGACCGGGACACGGACCAAGAGGCATGGGTCCGAAACCTCAGTTGGAAGGTAAAATGGGCGATATTATCAAACGTGTTATGAGCCAGGTATTAAAGGAGTATAAGCTTCATTTGGTGATAGTAGCAGTTTGTATTTTGGGCGCTGCATTGGCCTCTGTCAGAGGTACCTTGTTTATTCGTACTCTGGTAGATGATTATATTACACCGCTTATCGGTTTGGAAAATCCGGATTTCGGTGGACTGTTAAAGGCGCTTATGGGTATAGCCCTGACGTATTTGTTGGGTGTTATTTGTTCTTTTACCTACAATAGATTGATGATTTATGTAACCCAGGGTACTATGCGTAATCTGCGACTGAAGCTTTTTAATCATATGGAAAGCTTGCCGATTAACTATTTTGACACTCATGCACATGGCGATATTATGTCTGTGTATACCAATGATATCGATACCATGAGACAGTTGATCAGTCAGACGATTCCACAGCTGTTAAACAGCAGCATTACCTTGATCAGTACGTTGGTGAGTATGATTACCCTTAGTTTGCCGTTGACACTGATTGCATGCTGTATGGTGGTAGTTATTGTCAATGCAGCCAAGTTTATCACCGGTAAATCAGGTGCTTACTTTATTACACGTCAGCAAAAGCTGGGCGAATTAAATGGCTACATTGAAGAAATGATCAGCGGACAGAAGGTTATCAAGGTATTCTGTCATGAAGATAAAGCAATTGAGCGATTTGAAGGTCTAAACGAAGAGGTGCGTGTGGCTACCAGTAAGGCTAACAGCTACGCCAATATTTTAATGCCGGTAAATGCACAGCTGGGTAATCTGAATTATGTGCTGTGTGCTGTGCTTGGTGCTATCATGGCCTTGTATGGTTTTGGCTCTGTTACAGTAGGTACTTTGATTGCTTTCCTGCAGTTGGTAAAGAGCTTTACCGCTCCAATCAACCAGCTTTCCATGCAGTTAAACAGCGTGGTAATGGCTATGGCAGGCGCGGAGCGTGTATTTAAGCTGATGGACGAAGAACCTGAAAATGATGAAGGCAATGTTACATTGGTCAATATCGAAGTTGTAGATAATGAGATCATAGAGTGCGAAAAGACCACCGGAAGTTGGGCATGGAAATTATACGAAGAGGGCAGCACAGAACCTACGTATATCTTGCAAAAAGGTGACCTGGTGATGGAAGATGTGGATTTTGGTTATACCGATGAGAAGATGGTACTGCATGATATCAAGCTTTATGCAGAGCCGGGACAGAAGATTGCCTTTGTAGGCTCTACCGGTGCAGGTAAGACCACTATTACCAATCTGATCAATCGTTTCTATGATATTCAGGATGGTAAGATCCGTTATGACGGAATTAATATTAGGCGTATCAAAAAGGACGATTTACGTCGTTCATTGCGTATGGTACTGCAGGATACTCATTTGTTCACCGGTACGATTA
>JAZRLF010000079.1:0-27274 GCA_045646695.1 Lachnospiraceae bacterium | reverse complement strand
TTTCTGCCGATGAGTCCGCCCTGCTCATTTTAAAACCTTGGTCGACAGGGCTTAGGTGGTCGTTTTTTGCCTTAACCTAAACAACTAAAAACCATATGATTTTTTAATCATTTAATACTTGACATATCACCGCTGGACTTTTATCATCTCTTTATATAAATATTTGTAAAATTGGACGACTGCCTACAGAAGTGATATATATTCCGGTAGCGGGGCCTTGAAAAGCGCCGGTCCTTAGTGAAGCAAGGTGCTAACCGCAGCCTGAGCTTAGTACCGCTGCAGCTTTTCACGGAGTGGAAACGTCCCCGAGACGAAATATATTTCACTTCTGACAGGCAATTTCCAACTTTCACAAATTACCCATCTCTTTTCCTTATTATAATTTCAGTTCCGGATTTTCCGCAAAATGCTTCAGCATAACAATTGGCTCTGTAGCAGAAGTGTTTGTAATCACAATACCTTCTTTTGCAGCCTTTTCCGTCACGAAGAATTCATCGTTGGTCAATTCGCCGTAACGGATAAGAGTTGGTGTCTCTATATCCCATGCACCGAATTTGCCTCTGCCCTGTAACAAAATAAAGCCGTATGCTGCCATATCCTTAATCATTACAGATTTGCCCGGGTTTACGGTAAGTCGCTTTGCACTTACCTCTTTACATTTGTAGCAAATCCACTCTTCTGCATAGTCTTCATTCTGTGTGATTACCTTCGGAGCCATAAATCTGTTCTTGTGGAAATCCGGGTCAACATTCTTGTCCCAATCAATAACATCAATCAGGTAATCGTAATTGCCCAATTCTTCTTCCGGACAATTCTTCCAAAGTAAATCTGATGGTACTGCATGTTCATAGTACAGCACGGACTGATACATGGCATATACATCACTTGCAAACTGCGGCTCATAGGTACACAAGCTCGCCGGTGCATGCAACACTCCCGGCGGTACGTCCCAGCCTGTGTCCAAGGTAATCTTGTAGGCCTGAGATAAATCAAGCAGCTTATTATCGCCTTTTGTAAAGCTTTCCAGGCATTCCTTTACCTGCTCTTTGGTAGTTTCCGGGTTTAAACCAAAGAATGTGAATGGAAACTCCCCACCGTGATTATTACACTGGGATGGGAAGAAATACATCTCCGGTTTACCATCAGCGCCTACTCTCTTAGCGTGTTCATCTCTGTGGTGAATGTGATGCGGCAACGGTCCCAGATTATCAAAAAACTTGGAAAACATCGGCCACTTATGATACTTATTCCAAAGCTCCCAGCCGATGATCTCTCCCTTTAATTCCTCCACTGCATCACGTAATAATACGCGGTCCTTGCCATCTGCGGATACGATATAGCTTAAGCCTTCGTCCTCCGGAGTAGCCGGACCATTCTCCGCCCAGGTGGTAGACGCAAACCAACGCTCGTCGATTCCGCCTCTTTCCAGGCCTAATACATAATAATCATCGGGATGTAACTTGATTCTTTTACCCGGTCTGCAAAAGGAACGGGGAACCCAGGTTGGTGCCAGGCGCAAAACGCCCTGACCTTCTTCTAATAATTTCCTCACCAATGACATAATGACCTCCTTCATCTTATAAATATCACTGCAAAAAATCTTCTGCAAATTCATTTATAAAATAGCACTTTTTCTTGATTGTATCACACAAAAATGCTATTATGTTAGCAATAATCAACTATGTTTTAGCATTTTTCAACACATTCTTTTTGGGAGGTATTTTATGGCAATACAAAAAATGAGGAGCTTTCTGCTCTTGTAAGAAATTTTGGAATTTTAAGCAATACAACCATATCTATTTATGATGCCAACCGAAATCTTTTAGCCAGCTGTCCGGATCCCTATGCATCTTTTTGCAGCACCATACGCAAAAATGCCAGCATAAATAAGCTATGCACCAACTGTGATATTATGGGACTTTCCAAATGTTACACTGCCAAAAAGCCTTTTCTTTACCACTGTCACATGGGCCTGGTAGAGATTGCTTCCCCTATTTTGTTTTGGGATACTCTGCTGGGTTATATTCTGATCGGCCAGTTTACAGACACCCCGGACAAGGGGCATATAGCCAAGGCCATTACGGAGGTTGCTGCGTTATATGATTTTGCTGTTGAAGAACCCTTAAAAGAATTAGAGCACATCGTATATTTGGACAAGGAATACACCACCGCCTTGACCCAACTGATTGAAATGTGCGCCAATTATATCTGGCTAAATAATATTATTCAACTGAATCAATCCAATCTGGCTCAGGAAATCAGACTGTATATCGCAAGTCATCTGATGGAGGAACTGTCCATCGACAGTATATGTGCCCAATACTGTATATCCTCCACCGGGTTATATCAACTGTTCCAAAAGGCCTTTGGCTGCGGTGCTGCCAAAATCATTCGTGAAGAGCGTATAAAGAAAGCCCGTAAATTACTTTTAGAATCCAAATTATCTATTAGTGATGTGGCTGCTCAAGTAGGAATACTGGACACCAATTATTTTACCAGAATCTTTAAGGCCCAGACCGGCACTACACCTAAGGATTTTCGAAATACGCATGCTTCCCGAGAATAAATAAGCACGGGAACTCTCTTAAATGCACTAAAACAGGCAGACTGCAAAACGCAGACTGCCCCTTTATTCTTATAAAATATGTATTCCGTTAGCTTTCGCCTTTTCCAGCACTTCATCCGGCCAGATGGATGACTGCACCTCACCGATGTGTGCTCTCTGCATAAAGAACATGCAGATACGGCTCTGCCCGATACCACCGCCGATGGTATAAGGAAGTTCCTTTTGAAGTACTGCCTTATGATAAGCAAGCTCTGCCCTGTCCTGACAGCCGGCAATCTCTAACTGGCGAGCCAAAGAATCCTCATCCACACGGATACCCATGCTGGAAAGCTCTAAGGACATATCAAGCACCGGATAATACACCAAAATATCACCGTTTAATTCCCAGTCGTCATAGTCCGGAGCACGACCGTCATGTCTTTCACCGGACGCCAAAACACCGCCAATCTTCATAAGAAATACTGCGCCCTTTTCCTTGGCAATCAGGTTCTCACGCTCCTTGGCTGTCTTATCCGGCCAACGGTCCTCTAATTCCTGAGTAGTCACAAAGCTAATCTCACTTGGCAAGAATGGGTCCATAAAGTGGTATTTGCCGCAAATATAATATTCCGTCTGCTTGATCGCCATATAAATGCGGAAAACTGTTTCCTTCAAGGTCTCCTCATTTCGCTCGCTCTTGTCAATAATCTTCTCCCAATCCCACTGGTCTACATAAAGAGAATGAATATTGTCCGTCTCTTCATCCCGGCGAATGGCTGTCATGTCGGTATAAAGCCCTTCGCCCATGGCAAAGCCATATTCCTTCAAAGCCATTCTCTTCCATTTTGCAAGGGAGTGTACGATTTCTACCATAGCATCATCCTGTTCCTTAATGCCAAAGGCAACGGGACGCTCCACACCGTTTAAATTATCATTCAGTCCGGACTCAGGCTTTACAAAAAGTGGTGCAGATACACGGGTCAGATTCAATGCATCTGACAAAGCTCTTTCAAAGTAATCCTTTACCTCTTTAATAGCCTTTTCTGTTTCCTTGATGGTCTGAGGACTTTTATAGCCCTCCGGTATAAAAATTTTTCCCATAATATACTCCTGTTCCGGCACCAGCTTATGCTGTGCCTGCAAATCAATTTATAAGCCATGGATAACATCTAAAATCCTGTTTTTATCCTTATCTTTTAGGTTCTATCTTAACACTTTTTCTTGTGTCTGTACAGTAATTTCAACATATATACGGAAAATACCATCAAAACCACACCGATAATGAGCGGAATCAGCATCTTCTGCACCAAACCCGCTACCACATATGTTACAAAGGAAACAACTGCCACCAACAGCGCATAAGGCAGCTGAGTAGATACATGTTGCACCAGATTACACTGAGCTCCTGCACCGGCCATAATGGTGGTATCGGATATAGGTGAACAATGATCCCCGCAAACAGCACCTGCCATACAGGCCGAAATAGAGATAACCATCATCTGATAATCGGTATGCTGAAATACCGCAACCACAATAGGAATCAGGATACTGAAGGTCCCCCAGGAGGTACCTGTTGCAAACGCCAATGCTGCAGCTACCGCAAAAATAACCGCAGGCAAAAACAAGGCAAGACTTTCTGCCGAACCCTTTATCATATTTTCTACGAACAGGGCAGCTCCCAAAGAATCTGTCATATTCTTTAAACTCCAGGCCAGAGTCAGTATCAAAATAGCCGGCACCATGGCATGAAACCCTTCCGGTATGCATTCCATACATTTTTTAAAAGATAAAGAACCACGCGCCACATAAAAGATAATGGTTACAACCAGAGCCACGAAAGAGCCTAAAACCAGTCCCAAAGACGCATCACTGCCTGCAAAAGCATCCAAAAAGCTTGTGCCGCTGAAAAAACCACCGGTATATATCATACCTATAATGCAAGAAATAATCAGCACTCCAATCGGAAGCAACAGATCAATCACCTTACCCTGCACATCATTTTGTGGTGCCTCATCCCTTATATATTCTTTGCCTCCGGAAAATATGTCACCCTTTAAAGCATTGGCCTCGTGCCTTCTCATTGGTCCGAAATCAAACTGAAAGATGACCAGAAGGAACATCATCAATATAGAAAACAGAGCATAATAATTGTATGGAATAGATTTTACAAATAAGGTCAGACCATTCTCCCCTTCCACAAAACCGGACACTGCTGCTGCCCAGGAAGAAATGGGCGCAATAATACAAACCGGTGCCGCTGTAGAGTCAATCAGATAGGCTAACTTGGCTCTGGATATTTTATGCTTGTCCGTTACCGGACGCATCACATTGCCCACGGTAAGACAGTTAAAATAATCGTCAACAAAGATCAACATGCCCAGAAAAATGGTACAAAGCATAGCTCCCGCCCGACTTTTGATCCGTCTTGCAGCCCAGTCACCAAAAGCTTTAGAGCCACCTGCATGATGCATCAGCACTGCCATGGCACCCAAAAACACCAGAAAAATAAGAATCCCCACATTCCATGGCTTGGCTAAAGCAGCAATAATTCCATTTTCAAAAACATGTACCAGCGTACCTTCAAAGCTAAAATGAGAATATAATAATCCCCCTGACACTACACCGATAAACAAAGAACTGTAAACCTCCTTTGTGATCAGCGCCAGAGCTATTGCCAACACCGGCGGAACTAATCCCCACCAGGTAGCATATACGTTAATATCCGCAGTAAAATATACCGCAGCTGCAAAAGCCGAAACGGCTATCGCCGCCAAAATCCAATTTACCTTTTTTTTCATGATTCATGTATGATGCATAAGCTGCAACCATGTTCCCTTCTAATGCATAAGTACAATGTAAAACTGCCTGTTCTCAAGCATTCTTTATATAAAGTCTCATGCATTTAGTATATGTCTATATAAATAAATCTAATAAATTTTATCACTACTGTTTTCGTTTTTCAAGTCAATTATCTCTTATCCCTGCGGAAACTTCACGAAGGTTGCTCCAAAATTAATTTTTCAATTATGTATGTTAAAATGCTTGCAAAAATATTCTGCGGCATCATTGTTCAAGTAAAAACCCACTCAAAACCGACTTTACACCAAAAAAAATACAATTTTTACTATTTATCTACGCAAAAAAAATATTGCACATATGCCCGGGATATTGTATTATGTAATAGGTTTCATATCACTTTTTATTATTTATAGGCATGTTTTTGATAATTTAAGGGCATCCTGCGATATGAACCAATTTTTGAAAGGAAGTGTACAATTATGGAAAGAAGAGTTGGTACAATTTCAAGGGGTATTCGTTGCCCTATTATCCGTGAGGGAGACGATCTGGTATCCATCACTGTAGATAGTATTTTAGGCGCTGCCGAAAGCGAAGGCTTTGCCCTTAGAGACAGAGATATCATTGCGTTAACAGAGTCTATCGTAGCTCGCGCTCAGGGTAATTATGTATCCGTTCAAGATATTGCTGCAGACGTGAAGGCGAAATTAGGCGGTGAAACCGTTGGTGTTATTTTCCCGATTTTATCCCGTAACCGTTTTGCCATCAATTTAAAGGGTATTGCGATGGGCTGCAAGAAGGTTGTTTTAATGCTCAGCTATCCTAGTGACGAGGTTGGTAATGCACTGCTTACATGGGATCAGTTGGATGACGCCGGCATTAATCCTTACTCTGATGTTTTGACTTTGGAGAAGTATCGCGAATTATTCGGTGAAAATGTTCATGAATTCACCGGTGTTGATTATGTAGATTACTACTCCAATATCATCAAAGAAGCAGGTGCAGAGGTAGAGGTTATTTTTGCAAATCAGGCAAAGACTATCCTTAACTATACAGATTGTATCATTAACTGTGATATTCACACCAGAGTACGTACCAAGCGTATTTTAAAAGCAGCAGGTGCTAAGGTAGTTTGCGGTTTAGATGACCTTATGACTGCTTCTATTAATGGCAGCGGCTTTAATGCCAAGTACGGCTTACTCGGTTCCAATAAGTCCACTGAAGATAAAATCAAGTTGTTCCCGCAGGAATGTCAGGATTTAGTAGAGAATATTCAGGCTGCTATTTTAGAAAAGACCGGCAAGCACGTAGAGGTTATGGTTTACGGTGACGGTGCTTTCAAAGATCCTCAGGGCAAGATTTGGGAATTAGCTGACCCGGTTGTATCTCCGGCCTTCACAGCAGGTCTGGTTGGTACACCAAACGAATTAAAGCTTAAGTATCTGGCTGATAATGATTTTGCAGGCTTAAGCGGGGCTGAGCTGAAGGAAGCAATCTCTAAGAGCATTAAGGAAAAGGACAGCAATCTGGTAGGCAATATGGCTTCCCAGGGTACTACTCCTAGACAGCTGACCGACTTAATCGGTTCCTTGTGTGACCTTACCAGTGGCTCCGGTGATAAAGGTACTCCTATCATCTTCATTCAGGGTTACTTTGACAACTACACAGTTGACTAATGACACAGATATAAATTTAAGGTGCCGAGGCATTGCCCCGGCACCGTTTTTTATTGCGTAAGAAAATGCTCTTTCCTGTGTAATTAAAAAAGCTCCGCTTTATTACTGCGCGCTACCTTCCCCTAAGCTATTTACAAACCGCTGCATATCCGCTTTTGTATGCATTTGTCTGCTTTTTTCTACTGTAGCTGCCTTCTCTTCATCACTCATTCCCGCAAAAGCTTCCATGGATTTTTCATTGGCAGCCAATAAAAGGCCAAAGCCTATGGGCATACTGCCACCCTGCCCAATGTTCCATTTGTTATCACGACCACTTAACTTTTCTCTGTCTGTCATACTTACTTCTCCCCTTTCTTTTTGCGTTTACGAAACTCTTTGTCGGCCGGCCCCGGGCGTGTGTTAAGTTAGAACAAACTGATAAAAGTCATAGCTTCTATAGGTTTTCCATCCAACTAATGATTTCCTGCTCCAGCTTTGTACCTGTATCCAGCATATATTTCATAATTTCACAGTACTTTCCGTCCCGTAACAATCGTTCAGCCTTTTTACAGTCATTCTCTGTCAACTTTTTCGTAAACTTATTATATTTTTCCAGATAAGTCTTGTTCATATACATAGGTTCAACGTCAATTCCGGTTCCGCGTTTCAGATGTTCCAGAATATAAAAACCATCCGGATCTATATCTCCAAAGTGTATCCAACGGAGAGAGGAATTATTTTCATAGATTTTCCGTATCAAATCCTGCTTAGCCGAATTATGATAGCCACTCAAAAAAATCAGAAATGTGTCGGCTGACCGTATTCGATTAAAAGAAGTTAAATTTTCCACCGTCATAACCTGATTATCTACGATTCGGGTTTCTGCCAGATTTTTCAGCGCATCCGAAGAAAAAGCCAACGGAATCCGACTGCATGATTTTACTGTCTTTCCACCAACAAAAGAAAATACAGCATTGCCTTTGAAATACACATAAGACGGGTTTGCAAACACAAGGTGCTCTGCAAGTATGATGCGTTCCATCATTCGTTTTTCTTCACTGCTCCCCCCTTCTTCCATACCTGCCAAAAGGTTCTCATAATCACCATATCGCCGCAGGATTCTGCACACAATAGAGCGATACTTATTTTCCCAAAGTTTGCTGTCTCCCAGGACTGCAATAGACAACTCTCTCTCCAGAATTTCCTGTTGATTTGATAAAATAAAGTTGCACAACTGCAGAATTTGTTCTGCTTCTTTATCTTCATACAGCGGTTTCTTATTCTCATCTAATCGCATGATCTGCTCCTTGCAATAAGCATCCACTGTATCGTGTACTCCCAAATAATTCTGATACAACTCCCGTTGCCGTTTCTGAAATGACCGCTTATCTTCTCTTTGAAGCAAAGAATAATACTGTTCCAGGCATTCCGGTCTTGCCTGCAGCCTTTCTATTCCCCGTCTACCTCGCTGAACATGAATCATGGCAAATCTCTCTAATTCCTCCATCTGATTTTCAAAGTCCTGTATCTGTTCCAAGTCTGCGTAATCAGAGTCATAGGCAGAGAATATCTTCCCGGGCTTCTCAGAAAAATTCTGAGAAACCCTGTTTTCTCCTGCAAAAGTCTTACTGTCCTCGTACTTATCCAGCAGTAAATTCAAAAGTTTTATTTGATATTCACGAAGTATAATTATCATTCTTTTTTACCAATCCTTCCACTACATTGGTATATCGTCCAGTAATTACCAGACTTACCGTTGATCCGATAAAGGAACCAATGCTATTGATTTTCTCCGGTGGTGCTGCGTAAATCACTTGGAAATTATTCTCCTCAAAATACTTTACCATCTGTTCAATACGTTCCCGTGACAATGCTGAAAAGGCCTCATCTATAAATGCCAAACGGGCACAACAGACCTGTCTAGGGTAATACTGCATCAAACTTGCCGCTAATATAATAAAGTATGGAGTCTGTTTTTCACCATTGCTGGCAGAACCCTGCTTTGCAGACAGTTCTGAAGTAATTTCCTCTTTTCCCTGTCTGCTGACAATTTCCATATCATAGACAAAGTATTTCCGATAATCCGTATATTCTTGCTCGTCCTCTTCCTCCAGAATAACACTCATAAATTCCTGAATGTCTCTCTCCATCTCCTCGTCATCCCGATTGGAATTCATGTAGACCTCAGGAGAATCCATGTAACTTTCCAAACGCTTGCAAATCCGAAAAAATACGTTACGATCCGGTTTTTCCTTCATAATAAATTTGTACGTATCATTACCAAAAGGAATCTGACGAAGTTCCCTGTTAATAGCATCAATTTCTTTTTTTGCCTCACGCACAGTTTCGTTGATCTCGGCCACAAAGTCATTCATAAATGCACTTTCCAGACGTTCCCCCTGCTCCTTCAACCTATTGCTGGCTTCTTCTATTTTAATATTGGCAATATTTCTATACTCTTCCCGGTAAAAAGGAATGTATCCTACACCACGCTTATTAATATCAATTTCAGCCAGCTTACAGTAGTTCCATTGAGCAGTCTCTAACTGCTTTATGCACTCCTGCAATTCTCCTCTCAAATTAGTGACCGTTTTTTGCGTAATAGCCTGCCAACCATTTGTCTTCCCTCTTAATAATCGCTCATACTCCTCCAGCATAGGGCGCTTTAATTCCAGATGCTGTATACACTGTCCGGAAAATTCCTGATTTAATTCATAGATTTCACCAGAAAGCTGCTTTTGCCTGTCTTTGCAGGTTTCCCAACTAGTCTCACATTTCCCGATATCTTTATCTACAACGCCAACAGCACTCTGTAAATTCTCGTACTCTTGTTTTGCATCCTGCTGTTCCTGCAAAACAGCTACAAAATCCGGATTTTTGCGAATTTTATCCAGTTCTTTCTGTTTATTTCTCTTTTCTTGCTGTAAATTTTCCAGCAAATTTACAGCATCAAACCGATAGTGTTCCACTTGCCAGTCACATGCCCGGATTTGTCCTCTCCTTGCTTGCAGCTCTTTCAACCCATTTTTTTGCTGTTGTAAAACCACCAACTTTTCTTCCTTTATTTCCAATGCTTTTTTCAACTGATGACGAACCGCATCCTCGCCCATGCAGAATTCCGTCTTCTTAATATCCATGTAGGATACCGCATAGCTTTTAGCCAACATACCATTTTTCATGAGACCACCCTTAGGATACTCATGCAATTCCTCAAGACTTTCACATAAATGAATGCCGTTTAGCAGGTAATTAGCATATCTTCTGGCAAATACATTAGGAATTGTTAAAACTTCTGCAGCAGATCCCGATACT
This sequence comes from Lachnospiraceae bacterium, assembly GCA_045646695.1. Taxonomy (GTDB): domain Bacteria; phylum Bacillota; class Clostridia; order Lachnospirales; family Lachnospiraceae; genus RGIG6307. Next base: position 16,966 of record JAZRLF010000079.1, on the reverse strand, counting down.
ATCTGCACATCCGGCAGTTTATCTGTAATCACCACTTGTACATCATGAATGGACTTTTGTTTCAAAATCTTCATAGCCATATGACAGTCTTTTCCATCCACAATAATATGATACCTTTTTCTCCCAAGGAACGTTTCTATGGCAGCACGCCACTGAGGATCTTTTATTTCCTGCACCAATTCCGCAAAAATCTTCACCTCCGACTGAGTACCCAGCCTCCTTAATTCCGCCTGTAGAATCTGCTTTGCCCGTTCTACTTTTTCCGGAAATACCACCTGATTGGCCTGCAGCAATTTAATCTTTTCCTCCAATTGATCCAGCTCCGTTTCCAACGCTTCTATGGCATCCTCTATGTGTACTCCATCCCGTTCAAACAGTTTCTCCTGCCCCTCTATCATCCGGGAAAACCAAAGAAATGTATGCACTTTCTTTTCTTCTGTAATCCCTTTTTCCGCCAGATTACTTAATATCCGCTTTTCCTCTTCCGTAACAGCAAAATATTTCTCCGCCCAAGTACAGATATCACGCAGTTTAAACTGCAGCTTTTTCACATCAGCCACTTGCTCTTCACTATTTTTGATTTCATCTGTCAAATTTTGGGCTTGATGTTCCAATACTCCTATGGTATCATTCATTCCCCGGAACACATCATTATTTTCTGCGATTCGATACCGCTCAAAGGCAGCCTTATGACGCTGCATCAATTCTTCTTTTCGCAGTTGTAAACTGTTTCGTCTATGCTTTATTGCCTCCATCTGTGTTTCCAGCGATTTGTTTTCTTCTTCCCGTTCCCGCAATTGCTGATAAGTCAACATCAGTTCCCTAATAAGAAGATTCCGCTGCTTTGCTTCATATTCCAGCGTCTTTTGCTCTACTGTTTCCAGCTGCGTCTTACTGTCTTTCAGATTTTCGTACATCTGACGGATATGTTCAAACTGGCGCTTCTGTTCCCGCAGTTCCTGGAGCGAATCCACTTTTCCCGGCTCCAATACACAATCTTGGATAAATTGATCAATATTATTCTCCGGATTAAATGCCATCATCTTCAGAAGCTTATTACGATATTTTACCACATCACAACGAAGCCCCAATGCACGCAAAACCTGTTCAACACCTCTGTCTCTTCCCCAGAAATCTGATGCCTTCAACACCCTTCCACTTACAGATAACTGATTCTTGGGAGTAATATGAAGTATACCTTTTTCAGCCCTGGCGAAGTTCATCTGTTCTAGCTGTGCTCCACGACATACAAACCAACTACTCTTACAATCTGTTTCATTTCCTGACTCCATACAGACACCAACAACCAGATAATCCTGCTCTACCGGAGAATAAAATTCCATAGCAATATAACTGACCACCTCACCATTTCGCAAATAGCGGGTGGTTCCTGTACTTCTGGTATCTCCCCGTACATATCCCTTTACCGTTCTGTCTCTATCTTTTGCCGCTTTATTAAACTGCGTATTTCCGGTCAGAAGATACGTAACTGCATCCAAGATTGTGGATTTACCACTTCCGTTCACTCCGGTAAACAGCGAAGACCCTTCCAAACGTATAGTTACGTCTTGAAATCTGGACCATTGCACCAGCTTAAGCTTGGTAGCCGTTTTTCTATTCATCTGTGTCCGCATCCTCATTCTCCTCCGTTTCTTCTCCTGTCTTTTCCATCATTCTCTTTTGTGTCGTTTCCACAAACCTTTTGAACTCCTCCGTATCCAATGCAAACTGCAGGGATGGATAGAGTCGAATCACGCAATCCGTCTCACCAATTTTCCCGTGTACATCGATCAAATTATATTTTGAAAACAACAGCAATATGTCTCCCATAAAAGTCTTATTGTCAAACTGTTCCTTCAACCCGTATTTTTCCAACTCAAACCGCAAATCAGTAATGGTAATCAGAATGTTCTGGGCCAAGCTTCCCATCCGAACACGATCTGCATATAAAGTCCAAAGGCAACATAACACAACACTTTCCGCCTTTTTGAGCATCAAACGATTAGCCTGTATTCTCCCATGTTCTCCTAGGTCCGCACAATTGCGCAACATGATCACCCCATTCTCCCGATCCACCACGATGTCAAAACCAATATATCTAAAATATTCGGAAAATGGTTCCGGCTTCTTAGAGATAAAATAATAGGCTTTTTTATTATCTTCATCTTTATCCCGCACGATAAATGTCTGTTTCAAAAGCCTCCTGCAGGACTTCTGAAATAAATCTCGCTCTGTGGATGTATAGTCTTCCCAAAATACTTCTATACTCACCATTCTTCCTCCTTTATAATCTGAAATCTACGTAAAATCATACCATTTGTCTCCAGATATCCTTCCATGGGACTTATGACATAGCCATTTTCCTCACCGTACGCAACTGCTGACAGAGAACTGAGTAGATCCCTTTTACTATCCATCGGCAATGCTTCACAATCCAGATTCTTTCTTTGTCCCATAACAGTATCCAGATACAACTTCATTCTTTCCTTAGAGAAAGGATTGTAAGCCTCTCTCTCCTGAGCTTCCTTTGTTTTTTGAATATCTTCCTCTGTCATCTCCTCTAATTCCACACTGGTTTCCCTGCGGACTGTTTGGGCTTTTCTTGGAAATCGTAATGATCCTGTATCTACAAATTCATTTCTTTCCAGGGGAAATAAGGAAACCATTTCCTTCGGCAGTTCTTCTTTCCAACCCAGCATTTCCATTTCCTCTGCAAGATAACGCAACGTCTGTTCCACACAGCCTCTTACATCTGCCTCCCTGTTTCGCAGGAAACGGGCACGTCCTACAGCAATCTGCAAATACACATTTATTTTATGCTTGATATCACGCATGATCCGGTCATAATCCTCAGAAAGGAATCTCTTTGTACTCTCCAACATATCCAGAACCATTTCTTTTGCGTCTTGTTCTTCCAACTCTTCTTCAACTGCGCAACCTATCACCAGCAGTTCAAATAACTCTACATTATTTTGAAGATTTTCAAGCTTTGTTCTGATGAACGATCTGTAGATATGTATATTTTGTTGTTTAGTAAGTCTGGCATATTCCCGGATAAAATCCCCTTCACAATACTCCAAAATATTCTCTGTCAGACTTTCCATGCTCTCCTCCTTTATCATCCGCTCAATAATTTTTTTGATAAAGGTCGCCAGTCGCTTTAATGCTTTCGACAACTGTTTTGCGTTACGATAAATGTTTTTCACACATGCCACATAGGGATCCGAAGTCCACTGTTCCTCATTACGCAGAATATTATAAATATTGAAAATGTAACTGGAAAACTCCTCCCTTTCAGGTTTTGCAAGCTGCTGCAAAAATTCCGCCAGCAAAATCCCCTGTTCTGTCATGACAATATGCTTCTCATAAGTCTCATCATCATTGTCTTCTTCCAGCCAGCCAATTTCCTTAGAACAGAATTTTCGTATAATACTGTTCGCCATATCGTTATGACTTTTTTGCTTATCCTTGTCTTCTCCCTCTTCTACAAAATCCACATGATTTTCCAGCAGATACACCGCAATGGCATCCCGGATACGATTTCTGGCAATCCGATAGGAAATCTCTCTGTCATATTGCTCATAAATTATCTGCAAACAATCTGAATATATATGATGGTTGCTGCCGCTGGACAGGCAATTGAAAAACCCGGATGGAATTATATTAAATAATTTTATCATTTCTCTATTAATCCTTCCTCTTATGCAAGTTATGCCTTAAGTGCTGTAATAGGCACAACAATTACACCATCCGGCCTTGTATAAGCCATATTAGTCATACCACAGATCACACACAAAACTGTCGGTGCCGTTCCCTCCCTAGTCATAATATCTCTTATTTTTAACAGTTCTGTTGCAGCACCATCAATTTGATTTGCCCCCAGTTTAATCTCAAATGCCCCCCATCTTCCGTCCGGCATTTCAACCACTGCGTCAATTTCGTTATCCTTTTCATCCCGGTAATGAAATAATTTTCCGCCATTGCTTTCCGCATAAATTTTCAAATCATGTTCACATAAAGCTTCAAATAAAAATCCAAATGTATACAAATCATTTAATAATAACTCAGGTGTTGCTTCCAAAGCAGCCACCGCCAATGAAACATCACAAAAATGATGTTTTGGAGACTTCAAAACCCTTCTTGATGACCGAAGATTTGCAGCATATGCCGGCTGATCATCAATTAAAAACAATCGTTCAAAAACATCTAAATAGTCAGAAATCGTATTGGAATCTATCCCAACTTCATCATAGGCCATCATATCTCTTCGAAGAGTATTATTAGAAACAATTGTGCTTTCATTTCTTCCCAGCGAATGTAATAAAGATTTGACTTTACGCGAATCCCGTCTTACTCCATCCGTATTATACATATCATCTTCTATCACTGCCTTAAGATATTCGAAAGGCAAATTTTTAGCTGTTTCTATATCAACGCCCATATTTCCCGGCCAACCGCCTCGAACAACATAATATATCAGTTGTTCTAATTTGACATCGCCTGTAATAGCTGGATTAATATGATGTTCAAAAATTTCTTTAAAAGAAATTTGCCCTGTTGAATCTCCTGTTTCAAACAAACTCATTGTGCTCATACGAATCCTTCCAATTCTTCCTGCTCCACTGTGCAAAATTCCTTTTCGCTTGGGAGTAGATGAGCCTGTTAAAACAAACTTCCCTTTGTTATTATCCTTATCTGCCTCAAACCTTACTGCATCCCAAATTGACGATACTTCCTGCCATTCATCAATCAACCGGGGATATTCTCCTTTTAGTACCAAATCCGGGCTCACTTGTGCCATTGTACGATTTTGAAAATTATTTTCCGGTGACCCTATATAACACACACTATTTGCATGATTTAAAGAAGTCCATGTTTTCCCACACCATTTCGGTCCTTCTACACATACCGCTCCAAATCCCTTCATATACTCATCTATTTTCTTATCTATCAATCGTTCTCTATATCCGTTAGGTGTTAGCATTTTCCTCTCTCCTTCCCTTTTTTTATCATTGTAACCACATATTTCATTCATGTCAATCCTCATTCAGTCATTTTCGCCATTTTAGTTCAGTCATTTTCTCTATTTCAATTTAGTTGTTTTCGCCATTTTAATTTAGTCAGTTACATAGCTACATTTTTCCTCATAAGCATTTGCAAAACTCGGTAGCTGCTGCCCAGAGTAATATATGTTCTAGTTGAAGGGCCTTGAAACTCGCCAGTCCTTAGCGAAAGAAGGCTGAAAGCCGCACTTGAGCTTAGTACTGCTGCAGAGTTTCACGGAGCGGGAGCGTCCATGATGCATAACATATATTGCTCTGGCCGGCAGCACAGCATTTCGCAAATGCCTATAAATTTTCCCTCAAAATGAAAGGAGTGGCTTACACCACTCCTAACATCTTCCCAATCCAATATATCAGCCCTAGCACCCAGCTGGAAAACAGCCCATACAAAATAACAGGCCCGGCAATGGTAAAAATCTTACATCCCACACCGAACACCCAGCCTTGGGCCTTATACTCGATGGCCGGTGCTGCCACGGAATTAGCAAATCCGGTAATCGGCACCAGAGCGCCGGCACCGCCCCATTTTACAATATTGGGGAATACGCCCCAACCGGTCAAAAGCACACTGATCAATATTAAGATCAACGAACAAACACTGCCTGCCATCTGCTTGTCAAAGCCTTGCCCCAGCGCCATATTGGTAATAGCCTGCCCAATAGCGCAAATAATACCCCCGCAAATAAATGCATAAAGCATTTGCTTACCCAGACTGTGAGTGGGCGTAATTTGTTTGATATATTTCCCATATTCCTGTTGCTCTTTTTTCTCCATTTCTCTTTCCTCCTTCTTATCTTTGCAAAAACCTACAAGCCTCACCCCGGTACCGTTTCATAAATGGTATAATAAAAATACAAAAATGCCCCCACCATTTTCCCTGCAGCAACGGCTAGTAAAATCCACCGCAAGCCTCCACCAAGCCTTGCCCTTCGGAAGTAAATAGGAAAAGAATCCAACATTTCTGCAATAGCCAGGGCTAACGTTCCTACAAAGATGCCGGAAAACACCCCATAACATATTTCCAGCACCATACCCAAAAGTCCCAGACCGCTATCATTTGCCAATACACCAAAAAGGGAAACGATCGTGCCGCCCATAGTTCCCAAAATAATCATATTTTCAAACAATGTTATGTGTTTGGCTTCATGAACACGACCTACATATCGGGGAACCAGACCAACCGCCACCAATACTGTCAGGACGCCTGAGGCGGCCAGTGTACCAAAACAGGATCCTATTATGCCTTGAAAAATTGAACTCCACATCTTACTTTACCCACCTTTTAACTCCTGCAATCTTCTGTCAGGTGCATGTTTTTGCTCACTATACGCACGTTCCTCACTATGCCCACTTTATTCGCTTTCCTCTATGCACCGTCTTTCTGCATTTTCTAAAATAGCCTGATTGACATCCTTTTCATAATTGTGCATAGCCACTGCTATCGGCGTAGGATCATCATTAAATTTCTTTTTGCCCAAATGATTAAAAAAAATGGTAATTCCAAGAAACAGCCCTACACAATACGAAAGCTCAATTATACCTACCCCCTCCGGTGCAGTTCCTGATGTCAAATGGTATATTTCCTCAAATACAGAACGAATACCAATGTCATTGTGAAAAGCCATAATGGTAAAGGCGGTACCGAAAAAAGCAATCAGGCTGACTGCTGCAATTTTAATTGCTTCTGCTTTTGGCGGCTTTTCCCATTCCACTATGATATCCGTTTCTCCTATGCTCTCCACCACAGTCCCTGGCATTTCTTTTTCAATCTGCTCCATCACATAAAGCACACTAAGGACCTTTCGTTCCCCTTCTTTGTGAAGATGTGTCACACCTATGGTACCGGCCTTTTTTTTCAAAGAAGTTTCTGCACAATATATTTCTGCTATATCTTTTAATACCACTTTCCCGCGATTTACCTTGGCGTGATTTGTACATTTTAAAAAAAGCTTTTTGTTCATAGTGGGATTTTCCTTTTCCAATAATCATCCTTGTCTTCTATATAATTTGCATTTTTCTTCAAATCATACATGATATTTCCAGCCCCAAACTGGTATGGTTAAATTATTCGTTTTTGGTGCTTTTTAAAATGCCAAATTTGTATATACTATATATATCAGCTGAAAATTTACAAGGAGCATTACTATCATGAAAAACAACAAAATATACAAAATAGCAGTGACCGGCCTGATGGCTGCCCTGTGTTACGTTACCTTTACTTATTTACAGATTCCTATTCCGGTTCCCGGAGGCGACAATGTAGCTTTACATATCGGCAATGCCTTCTGCGTACTTGCTGCCCTGCTTTTGGGCGGTGTATATGGTGGTCTGGCAGGTTCATTAGGCATGACAATCGCCGACCTTTTAGACCCAAGATATATTACAAGTGCACCGAAAACCTTCATTTTGAAGTTTTTGATCGGTCTGATTGCAGGATTTATTGCACACAAAATTGCACATATTTCGGAAGACCACTCCAAAGGCTATGTTTTTAAATGGAGCTTAATTGCCAGTGTATGTGGTCTCGGCTTTAACGTCATTGCAGACCCCATCGTAGGATATTTTTACAAAAATTACATTTTGGGTGTACCAAGTCCTGCTGCCAAGATTATGAGTACCTGGGCTGCCGGTGCTACTACCATCAATGCCATTGTAGGTACTATTGTGGTTGTTATCATTTACAACGCCCTGCGTCCTGTGCTCAAGAAATCAGGCCTGTTCACCTCACTGTGATTATTCTAATTTTTTGGTGTTTGCGAAACTCTGTGGCTATCGGTGGAAGTGATATATATTCTGTCTCAGGGACGCTTCCGCTCCGTGAACTAAGCTCAGACTGCGGTTATCACCTTGCCTCGCTAAGGACCGGCGCTTTTCAAGGCCCTTCTACCGGAATATATATCACTTCCTCCGGCAGCCATCGAGTTTCACAAACGTCTAATCCTGATTTTTAACGAAAGGAAATGTTTTTATGGGATTGCATAAATTAGTTTTGGTTCACGCATTGTCCGGATTTGGTCACAGTACCATGTCTGTCATTCTTCCGGTTGTCTCTGCTATGGGCATCCAAGGCTGTCCTCTGCCTACCGCCATTTTATCCAATCATACCGGTTTTCCGGATTGGTACAAGTTTAATACCACAGAACACATGGAGGAATATGTTCAGGCATGGAATCGGCTGGAACTCTCCTTTGACGGCATATACAGTGGATATCTGGGCTGCGGCACACAGGCTCAGGCCCTGTTACACCTCATAAAAGCGCACCCTGAGTCTACTTTTTTCCTGGATCCTGTTCTGGGTGACCATGGCAGACTTTATAGTGCCATTACCCCTGAACATGTAGCAGCTATGAGGGAATTGACAGCACACGCACAGTATCTTCTTCCCAATATTACCGAAGCCTGTATTTTGACCGACACTGATTATAAGGAAGAATTTACTGAGCCGGAAATTGCAGTTATTATAGACAAGCTCCATGCTCTGGGGCCTTCCCATATTATCATTACAGGTATTCGTCAAGGCAATATGCTGGTGAATTATTTGTCGGAAGCACCCGGCAACATAGATACCGTGGCATTGCCTGTGGCAGGCAATGCTCGCCCAGGTACCGGCGATATCTTCGGTTCTGTACTGATTTCCTGCATATTAAAAGGACAGCCTTTAAAACAAGGTGTTTTAAAAGCTGCCCGGTTTGTGGCTGAATGTATCAGGCTATCCGATGAATATCATCTGCCTGTCAAAGAAGGCACCTGCTTTGAGCTGCTGCTGCCTACTCTTGTGTCCCCTCAGGAATAATCACTGCGGCTACAAAATAGCCGATGATTCCCAGCCCCAAGGAACCTAAAGAGATCAAAATCCATAAAAGTCTGACCAAAGTAGGGTCGATTTTAAAATACTCACCAATGCCACCGCAAACGCCGCAAAGTGTTCTGTTGGTGGCGCTTTTTCTTAATTCCTTATAATCGTTACTAATCTTATTATCCTCCTGAAATTATTGAAATTGAATATTTACAACACCGGCAGAACATTCAATGTCCATACTGTTTGGTGCCTGATTATTTTGCTTTAATTCTTTACCTAAGCCCTGCAACTGTTCCTCTCCGATGGTGACGCTGCCGCCTGCACAGCTGATATCATAGTTGAAATCTGTGTAAGCATTGTCCAAAGTCATACTGATTTTACCGGCTAAAATCTCAATCTCCGTCTCTTTTCCAAGGCTTCCGGAAAGCTCCACGCTGCCTGCATTCATATCTACTTCTGTGTTGCCCAAGACATAGGTATTCTTACCGTTTAAAGCTCCTGCAGCCATGTCTATGGACAACTCTCTTGCGGAGAGTCCTTCCCAAGTGACAGTACCGGCATTCACCTCAAATTCTGCCTCTTTTACTGCAAAGTTCCCCATTTCAATCACACTGGCACCGGCTCTCACCTCTATGTCCAGTCCTGACGCATCCAAAAGCCTCTGTGGTACAAGAATCTCGACAACACCCTCGCCTAAATTCTTTTCACTGTGACCGCTGGCAATAATAGAAAGTTCATTCTCTCTTACATAATTCTGATATTTTCCGGTCTTGGAAGCATACACCAGAATTTCACTGCCGTTATGTGACATGAATTTTACCGTCACACCGGCGCTTTTTACATGAATGTCTGTCAGGCCTTCTGCAGAAAAGGTAAATTCCTGCTTTTGAATATCTTCCTGCACCTCCACCTGATCATCAAAAAATGGCTGCTGCTCCAGTTCAAAAAAAGGCTCTATATCTATGTCTATACCGGAGCTTTCTCCCAAGATATCCTTCAGATTATACGACCATTCTCCCTTTAACACTTGATCCTTTAGCTGGGTTAATCCGCCCATCGAAATCCCCGCTGCAGACGCTGCCACACCGATACCGATACAAATAATACCGATAATTAAACATACTTTTAAAAATTTACCCATATACCTCCTCCTTTTAAAATACTACACTACGTGTTTGCAAAATTCTGTGTCTGTCTGCCGGCGCAATATATATTCTGCTTCAGGGACGTTCTCACTCCATGAAAATGCGTAGCGGTACTAAGCTCAGACTGCGACTATCGTCTTGCTTCGCTAAGGACCGACGCTTTTCAAGACCCTTCAGCCAGAACATATAATGCGACCACTGACAGACACTGAGTTTCGCAAACCCTACGTTATACTAACTTCTATGCAATAATCGAGAAAAGAAGTTTACACTTCCCCTAAAAATGGCCGGCAGTACCTTAGAAACAATCCATACGGCAATGGAAATTCCTACCAGGCCCAGGCCAATCATCAATAAACCTCCACCCAACATCAGCAAAGAAGAGAAAGGCGAAAACATCATTTTCACCAGCGCTACTACAATGACTACAATAGCCCCAATTACCAAAGCAATGCCGCCAATCCCAAGTGCCACCAGGATGGCTATTAGCACACCTACTACGGACAGTAAAATCCCTATGATAGTGGCAAATACAGATACAATCACCGGTGACGCGCACAAAAGTAGTATCAAGAAGAAAATCCACTGTCCTGCTGACAGTCTACCCTTTCTGTGGGTTTTGGATTGACTTGCCGAACCATGTGAGGCATTACTATTGTCATAGTGGCCACGCCCAAAGGTACTGCCCTGATAGCTGCCTCCGGTATATGTACCATTACCATAATCGCCGCCTGTAAAGGCTCCTCCTGTAGAAAATATCACCCTCTCTGTCCCCGGTAGATCCCGGTACACTCTGGTGTAATCCCCTTGGGCATTATCCCCATACAATGCCCTTCTGATGCTTTCTGCCAGCTCCTGAGGCGTCCCCAGGCTGCGCAGTACCTCGTCCTCCACTTCCGGGCCTGCATCCTCTAAATAATCCCTGTAAAATTGTAAAGCCTCTTCCCTGTCCTCAGCAGGAATATTGTGCAGAAGCTGCTCCAAGCTCTGTAAATACTCTTCTTTTCTCATAATGACACTCCCTACCTCTTCATAAACATACCGGATATCTTTACTGAATAGCTATTCCATTCCTCTTCATATAGCCCTAATTGTACTCTGCCTCGCTCTGTCAATTTGTAATATCGCCTGTTCCTGCCTGCAAACTCCATATCATATACTTCCAGGCATTCATCCTTTTGCAATCTCCGCAATACCGGATACAGCGTAGATTCCGAAATATCAATAACCTCCCGCACCTCTTGCGTAATCTTGTAACCATATGTACCATTGATATCTCGGGATACCACCGCTAAAACAATAGCATCCAACAGGGCGGCGCCTGTATTAAATACCATATGTACCTCCTTATTATCCATAAGACAGCTTCTGTTGTTTTACATCTCCTGTCTTTTCTTTTTATAGATTAATATAATGATGCCAGGGTCAAAAGCCTGAAACCACGATGTGCTTGCACAGGAGTGGTTTTATGGCTTTATGACCCGCCTCGATATGAGGATAAAAGTGGGGCGTAAGCCTACGATATCCGAATATTGGGCAGGATTGTGGGAGTGCAAAGCATGGAACAATCCGCCCGGCATCTTTTGCCCCAAACATCATATAATATTGTATATACGAACAATATTATACATCGTATAATATACTTCTAAATACAATATATTAAATTTGGGGTATTATGTCAATAAGGTAATGCAATCTTAATAATTTCTTTACCTTTTTAAATTTGTACACCTTTTTTGTTGTTTTTTGCGATAAATTTATATGTCAGCCCATAAAAATTTACTGTCACTGAGCAAATTTAAATGTCGTTTACGACACAACTGTCATAAAATATAATTATTCTCATGACGTTTTCCACAATATCCACAAAGTTATCCACATCATATTTGCCTTATACTGATGTCAATTTCATATGATACACATGTCATTTCTAGTATCATTTTTATAAATTTCTCTACAATAGGCCTTATTCTTGCCCTCAAGTATATTATCAGCGCATAATTTGTAATTTTATAAAGAAATCAGAAATGGTATAGCATATTTTTGCATTATCAGTTATACTATAACTGTTATAAATGTTTGTACGTTATTATTTGCAGGTCATTTTCTTCAGTTTTTACTGTTTATTCTTTTCAGATAAGCACTGATGATACTTGTTTCAAATAATTTTTTCAAATGATTGTATCAAACTTTATTACAGAAACTACAAATTATCCACATTTTAATAGGAAGGGATTTATCATGATTTACTTAGGTTCCCATGTTGGCATGAGCGGCAAGGATATGTTTTTGGGTTCTGTCAAGGAAGCCATATCCTATGGTGCCAACACTTTTATGGTATATACAGGCGCTCCTCAAAATACCCGTCGCAAAGATGTCAATGAATTACGTATCCCGGAAGCCCATGCTCTGATGCAAGAAGCCGGTATTGCTCAATTTATTGTTCATGCTCCTTACATTATCAACCTGGCCAATACGGTAAAACCGGAGACCTTTGAGCTTGCAGTGGACTTTCTTAAGGTAGAAATTCAGCGAACTGCTGCTATGGGCAGTCAGATTTTGGTACTTCATCCGGGTTCTCACGTGGATGCAGGCTTAGAAGCCGGTACCAACCAGATTATCAAAGGGCTGAATATGGTTTTAACAGCAGATACCCCAGTGTATATCGCCCTGGAAACCATGGCCGGAAAAGGTAGCGAAATCGGCAGTCGTTTTGAAGAATTAAAAACAATCTATGACGGCGTAGAACATCCGGAAAAGCTGCGAGTGTGCATGGATACCTGTCATATGTCTGACGCAGGATACCCTGTAAGTACCGATTTTGACGGAATTCTTGCAGAATTTGACCGTATTATTGGACTGGATCAGCTTGCTGCTATTCATATCAATGACAGCAAAAACCCTCAGGGTGCTCACAAAGACCGCCACGCCAATATCGGCGACGGCAACTTAGGCTTTGATGTACTGAAATACATTGTTCACCATCCAAAGCTTATGAATATTCCAAAGATTTTGGAGACGCCATATATAGATGATCCGGAAAAGGAAGGCAATAAAATTGCACCTTACAAAGAAGAAATCCACAGATTGCTGACAGAATAATATGAAATTAAGCCTTTTAAAACACCAAAATAATATGCACTAATAAAAAGGAGATTATCATTATGAAAAAAATTGAAACCACCAAGGCACCTGCTGCTATCGGCCCATATTCCCAGGGCTACATTGTTAACGGCTTATTATTTACCTCCGGCCAGATTCCATTAAATCCTGCTACCGGAGAAATTGTAGGCACCACCATTGCGGAGCAGACCCATCAAGTCATGAAAAATCTCGGGGCCCTTTTAGAAGCTGCCGATCTATCCTACGACAAGGTTGTAAAAACCACCTGTTTCCTTGCAGATATGGGAGATTTTGCAGCATTTAACGAAGTCTATGCTCAGTATATGACCGAGAAGCCTGCCAGAAGCTGCGTAGCTGTAAAGACTTTACCAAAGAATGTACTTTGTGAAGTAGAATTAATTGCTGAAGTATAAAATATCAAGGAGTGGCTAGATATTAACAGCCACTCCTTGATATTTTTATGATTATTCTAGGACTTGTTCCACCCACAGACGCAAGTTTTTGTAAATATCTAAATGCAAATTACATTTTTGACTCTCTCATTAAACAGGCATTATTGATACATGGCCATATATTCTCCATGAGCATCAATCAGCTCATCACACATGCTTACAATATCATCCAAGCTAAGCTGTGCTGCGGTATGTGGATCTAACATAGCTGCCTGATAAATATGCTCTCGCTTTTTGGTTCTGGCTGCTTCAATGGTCATAAGCTGCACGTTAACATTAGTCATATTCATAGCTGCAAGCTGAACCGGCAATCTACCTACATGACACGGATGAATACCATCACCGTTTACCAGACAAGGTACTTCAACACAAGCATCTGCCGGCAGATTCTCAATACATCCGTTGTTAATAACATTACCGCCGATCTCATATGGCTTATTTTCTACAATTGCTTCCATAATGCCGGATGCATACTCATGGCTTCTGGTATGGGTAATATTGCCGCCGTCCAGAATATTATCACGTTCCTTCTCCCAGCGTTCAATCTGTCTTACGCATCTTCTTGGATATTCATCCAGTGGAATATTGTATTTCTCAATTAATTCCGGATAATTGGACTTAATAAAGAATGGATTGTATTCCGCATTGTGTTCGCTGGACTCTGTACAATAGTAACCCAGTCTCCTTATGTATTCGAAACGAACCATATCGGTGTGCTTTTCAGTTGCATTTTTCTTGGCAGCTCTCTTACGGATTTCAGGATATAAGTCATTGCCATCCTTATCCTGAAGCTTTAACAGCCAGCCCATGTGATTAATACCGGCGATCAACTCACGGCGTCCTTCCAGCTTGTCTGTCATGTCCAATTCTTCTAATAAAACCTTGGAACAAACCTGTACACTGTGACACAGACCAATAGTCTTAATGGAAGTATAACGCTGAATATATCCGGTCAGCATACCCATAGGATTGGTATAATTTAATAACCAGGCATCCGGGCAAACCTCTTCCATATCTCTGGCAAAAGCTTCCACTACCGGAATGGTACGCAAAGCACGCATAATACCGCCAATACCTAATGTATCAGCAATCGTTTGTCTAAGGCCGTATTTTTTGGGAATTTCAAAGTCGATGATGGTACAAGGATCATAACCGCCTACTGCAATGGCATTGATAACAAAATTTGCTCCTCTCAAGGCTTCTTTTCTGTTTTCTTCTCCCAAATATGTCTTGATAACAGCTTTGCCTTCGTTTACATTTTTGTTCATGGCTTCCAGAATCACTCTGGACTCTTCCAATCTCTTTGCATCAATATCGTAAAGAGCCATTTCGCTCTCACAAAGTGCCGGTGTACACATGCAATCACCCAGTACATTTCTGACAAATACAGTACTGCCTGCACCCATAAAAGTAATTTTGATCATAATGGTTGACCTCCGTATTGTTTTGTAGTAACATCATTATATATGTAGATTTGATTTGGAAACATACATTTATGTTTCATATCCATGGACTTTTGTTTCATTGCAGGAGGTTTTATGGCACTTTATACCAAAGACACCGTTCAGCTTATTAATTATGGCCGTAAGGATTGCTCCGATATGCATTCCTACGGCCCCATTGCCAGACCCATTTATATTATCCACTATGTCATAAAGGGGGCCGGTTTTTTAGAGTGTGACCACAAGCGCCATTATATCAAAGCAGGGGAGAGTTTTTTGATCTGTCCTTATGTAACTGCTTACTATTATCCTGACCCCAAGGACCCTTGGGAGTATACCTGGGTAGATTTCAGAGGCCAGGAGGTATCACGGTATCTGGAAGCAGGCAGTATGAACCGGGAGCATCCCATCTGCCCGGCTATTGCTGCTGACCAAATCATGCCCCTCTTTGAACGTCTAAGGCAATTAAATATTTACCGTACCAACCAAAAAGAAGCCTGCGGTATTCTCCTTGCACTATTAGGAGTTTACGCAGACTTCTATCCTGCAACTGACAATAAAAATCATACCGAATCAGACCCCAGACTGTCTACTGCGCTGATGCTGATACAGGCTAATTATCATCATGCCTACTTCAATATAGAAATGCTTTGTGACATGATTCCTTGTAACCGTGTCACCTTATATCGTTTATTTCAAAATAGCCTCTCACAGTCACCGGTACAATACCTGAATGAATACCGCATCCGACAGGCCTGTAAAATGCTAAAGCGAGGTATTCTGGTGAAAACCACCGCCTTTTCCTGCGGATTCAGTGACCAGTTTTATTTTTCCAGAATGTTTAAGCAGCAGACGGGTGTTGCTCCTTCGCAATACTTCAAAAAGAATTAACGCCCATTCAGAAAGCTTCCCCGCCGGCAAGTGCTGCTACATAGCGGGCTTTTCTGAACAATCCAATTTCTTCATGTTCTCGCAACACATCCGGAATATTGCCGGAAACACTGGTTTCCAGAGAAATCACTCCCTGATAACCGATCTCGTGGAGTGCATGGCCGAAATCTGTCCAATTGATCACACCGTTAAAAAGATTCCAATGCAAATCATTCACTCCATCATTATCGTGCATATGCAATGCATACAAATAATCCTTGCCAATCAATCGTACAGCATCCGGTAATGACAGATCAAACATGGTACAATGCCCTGTGTCTAAGCACATTTTAAAATAATCGCTGTTGATGGTTTTCACCAGGTGTAGGATGGAAGGAACACTGGCCAGAGAAAGGTCCGGGAATGGCATATTTTCGAAACATACAATAACACCATTTTCCTGTCCCACACGGCTTAATCCGGCCATAAATTCCAGATTTATTTCGTATGTCTCTTTTTCATGCCCTTTGTCATTGATCCCAAAGGGCATGATCGGATGTATGACAAAATGCTTGGAACCAAGGACAGCAGTCCCCTGAATAGCCCGAGACATTTTTTCAAAACGCTCCCTGCGATCTGCTTTGGTAGCATCCTGAGGCGGGAAACGCCATGGTCCATGAGCCTGATGAACATATAACCCCGCATCTTCTATTGCTTTTCTCTGTTCTTTTAAATCCTCTTCAAACTCCCGGATATTCTTTTGAAAAAGAGCATTTTCCGTATTAACAAAGCCTTGATAATCTATGGCTTCATATCCGTAGCCTCGTATAAGCTCCAAATCCTTGTCTGTACCTGTTTTTCCTATTTTAAGCATAGCTTGTCTCCTTTTCTCTTTCACTTCGGTTAAGCATTTGCAAAACTCGATGGCTACCGGACGGAGCAATATATGTTCCGGCTGGAGGACCTTGAAACTCGCCAGTCCTTAGCGAAAGAAGGCTGAAAGCCGCACTTGAGCTTAGTACTGCTGCAGAGTTTCATGGAGCGGGAGCGTCCATGAAGCAGAACATATATT
>JAZRLF010000078.1:0-20582 GCA_045646695.1 Lachnospiraceae bacterium | reverse complement strand
AATTGCATACTATGTTCTGCATTATTTGTTCATTTTTTTTGACATCATAACCGCTTAACTTCTCATCTGGATAAATTCCCTTGTATGTAGTGTTCCAAACAATACCTTTTAATTCCGCTATTGAGTAGCAATCTTCTACAGTCGCATTTCTATATGCTATATTACTCATTGCTTCCTCCTCTATTCAATAAATAGTAGTTCTTACTATATATCCATTCTTTGTAAGTATCATAAACCTTCACAAATTCATACTAATTGATTTCTATATTACCACAAATACAGTCTTTTGAAAATCCTCATGTTACTTTAGAATCATACTACTGCAAGCTTGCCGTCAGCAACGAAGACGGTGGAGCGGCGAGCGGAACAGGCGAAGTGCGGACGTAAGCAAGCTTGCTGCCATGGCTTTAGCCATGGAGCCTTTGTGCCATACTATTACCACAAAGGCTCATTTTCCCAAATATCCTGGAACCCTGATTATATCAGCATCTTTTAGGGAATCCGCAAATTCCCATTTCCCATATGATTTTCCCTTTCCGCAGGAAGAATTATCTTTTGAGAAAAAAATTTTGACAGATACCATCAAATAACTTTTTATATTCTGGCTGTATAGAAGAAGCGATTCTTTTATATGGCCATAAATATTTTGAAAGGAAAAATGCGCATTATGAACTGTACATGAACAACAATGATAAGAGCAACCGTTATCAGATAGAATTATTGAGAAATGCCGTAGACTGCGGTATAATAAACCTAGACAGTGTACTTGATATGTATATGTCAAATAAAAGAGAACAAGTCAAAAAATTACACCCGTATGCACTGACACCGCCTACTATCGAGGGTGGCAGATGGCAGACCTGCTACAAGGATGAAAAAGGCAAAAGAAAGAATATCAAGGCACAGACACAAGAGGAATTGCTCGATAAGTTGATTCCTATCTATTTTTCTAAATCGCACATTGACAAGCTGACATTTTATGGATTGTATGAGGAATGGTTGGAATACAAGAAAACCTGCACCGACAGCCCCAACACAATACTGCGTCATAAACAGCATTATAGGAAATATCTTGAAAATTCTGTTCTGCATGAAATGAGTATTAAAAGAATAGATGAACTCCTGCTTGAAAAAGAATGCAACCGCATTGTAAAAGAGTTTAAGCTTTCCAGAAAAGAATGGACGAATCTGAAAACTATTTTACTGGGAATGTTCACCTATGCTTACAAAAAGAAATACCTGACCGAGAATCTGATGGAAAATGTGACAATCACTGTAAAATTCCGTCAGATTCAGAAGAAAACAGGACAGACCGAAACATATAATACGGATGAATTAAAGCACTTAATTCAATATTTGGATGGTATGTATGCGGAGACGGGTGATGTTGTTTTCTTGGCAGTTAAGCTGAATTTCCTGTTAGGCTTGAGAGTGGGGGAACTGGTTGCCCTGTGTTGGGATGACTGGTGTAATGATAACCATTTACATATTGTTCGCGAGGAAATCAGAGACCAAGAGCAGAATACCTATCACATAGTAGACCATACCAAAACGCATACAGACCGCTTTGTGGTAGTTGTTCCCAAGGCAAAGGCTATCCTGTCACAGATAGACCGACAGGGGCAGTATATCTTCATGCGTGATGGCGAGCGTATCACAGCACGTCAGGTGGCGTATGTTCTGGAGAAGTATGCAGAACGTCAGGGAGTACCAACCAAAAGCACCCACAAAATGCGTAAGACTTATGCAAGTAATCTTAGTCAAAAGGGTGTACCACTTGATAGTATTAGAGAACTCTTGGGGCATAACAACCTGAGTACCACGCTGGGATATATCTACAATCCACTTACAGAAGCAGAAACCTTTCATTTGATTGTGAATGCTCTGTAAAATAGCTGTCTACAGCTGTCTACAACTTTTCAGACACACAAAAACAGCGGAAACCCTTAAAAATAAAGGTTTCCGCATCAAATAAAAAAAGCGCGAGACGGGGATCGAACCCGCGACCCCCTCCTTGGCAAGGAGGTGCTCCACCGCTGAGCCACTCGCGCATGTGTTCCTGTGAACAAATAGTACTATACACGATATTTTGACGGTTGTCAACACTTTTTTGAAAAAAGTTTTTTTAATTTTCTCAATTATCAAATTTACAGGAAAATTTGATTGTTTGCTCATTTTGTGATAAAATAAACAGGAATTAAGGCAACTTGTGACTGTGATAAGTATAACCAAGATGTGTACTTTGAGAAAGGATACCTAAAGAAATTATGAAATACTATATGGCACCATTGGAAGGGATTACAGGATATATTTACAGAAATGCGCACAGTAGGTATTTTGAAAAGTTTGATAAATATTTTACGCCTTTTTTGTCACCTCATGGGGAGAAGGAAAAGTTGACCCACAGAGAGCGAAATGATATTGCTCCCGAGAATAACCGGGGATTGTATGTGGTGCCCCAGATTTTGAGTAACAAAGCCGGAGATTTTATACGAGTAGCCCGAATGTTAAAGGATTTGGGATATGAAGAGGTGAATTTAAATTTGGGTTGCCCTTCAGGAACAGTGGTGAGCAAGTATAAGGGCGCGGGATTTTTGGCAAAACCTCAGGAACTGGAGCTGTTTTTGGCAGAGATATTTGATGCTTTGGATATGCGGATTTCGATTAAAACCAGAATCGGAATGTGTGAAACTGAGGAATTTGAACAGATATTGAATATTTTTGAACGATTTCCATTGGAGGAGTTGATCATTCATCCGAGACTTAGGCAGGAATTTTATAGTGGTACGCCTCATAGAGAGGTATTCCATCAAGCCGCAGAGCGGTCGCAGCACAAGCTTTGTTACAATGGAGATATCAGTTTGAAGGAACATATTGTAAAGCTTCAACAAGAAGAGCCTAAGGTGGAACGAGTAATGTTGGGCAGAGGAATTTTACATAATCCGGGTTTACTGGATCTGGTGCAGAAGGGACATATGCCACAAAAATCTGTGCTTGAGGAATTTCATGATAAGCTATACAGTGATTATCGTGATGTTATGCCCGGGGAGCGACCTACTTTGTTCAAGATGAAGGAATTGTGGTTTTATATGGGAACCTTGTTTACCGGCTGGGAGGAGGAACATGCCAAGCAAATCCGTAAGGTGAATTCCCTCAGAGACTATGAGCTGATTGTAAAGGGAATTTTCCGGGATGAAGAAATTAATTTGACTTGAAGCAGGAGAAGCAATACAGTATAATGATAAAGAATAGTGAATATAAAGTGAAATAAAATCATATATTTTATGAGCATTGTATTTGGGGGAGGAAGTGGGTATGCTGTTTGAAAACTTATTTTTTATCATTCGAGATACATTGATGAAGCTGGATGTAAGCCAGATGGAAGAACACGTAGCATTTGAATTTCAGGTACAGGGGAATCCGGAAGGGGTTTTTTATGTAGAAATTGAAAATGGCCGTATGCGGGTAGAACCTTACGAGTACTACGACAGAGATGCTTTGTTTGTGGCTAGCGGCAATACATATTTGGAAATTTGCCAGGGCTTTTTGAATCCTATGTTAGCCTTTGCGGTTGGAAGATTGAGGGTGTTCGGAGATATGGACAAGGTAAAGCGTATTGCAGATTTGTTCTGATCATCGGAGCTGCAAGGAATGAAAAGGAACATGTCATAAGAAGGCTAGGTGTTCTTGGTAACAAAAAAAGCAAGAAGATTATTGTATAAAATAAAAAACATTTACTTGTGAAGTGAAAAAGTGTATAATATATAAAATTCTATGTAAAAAAGGAGATACAAATGTTAAAAAGAATTTTAAGCACAATGTTGGCAGCAATCATGGTTGTAAGCATGATTGGTTGTGGCAGTACAAAGGATACTGCGGCAGATGGTACTTTTAAGGTGGGTATGGTTACATCTGTAGGTGGTGTAAATGATGGCTCTTATAGCCAGTCTGCATGGGAAGGTCTGACCAAAGCAGAAAAGGAATTAGGTGTTGAGGTGACATATCTGGAATCTAAGACAGATTCTGACTACGCATCTAACATCGAAACCTTGGTGGATGAAGAATATGATGTGATTATGGGTGTTGGTTTCCAGTTGGCAGATGCTATCGCTGCAGCTGCAATAGCATACCCGGAACAGAAATTTGTAATTATTGATGACAGCACACATGCAGGGCTTCCTAATTTGGCTTGTTTGATGTTTGAACAGGCGCAGGCGTCTTATTTGGTAGGTTACATTGCCGGCATGACAACAAAATCTAACAATGTAGGTTTCGTGCTTGGCATGGTTTCATCGGTAATGCATGAATTTGGTTATGGTTTCACTGCAGGTGTTTTAGCGGCTAATCCTGGTGCAAAGATCCAGATGGCTAATGCAAATTCCTTCGTGGATTCTGCAATCGGTAAGTCTTTGGCTACTTCTATGATTACAACCGGTGCTGATGTGATTTTCCATGCGGCCGCAGGTACAGGTCTTGGTGTGATCGAGGCATGTAAGGAATCTGATATCTATGCAATTGGTGTAGACTTTGACCAGAATTATCTGGCGCCTGAGCATGTAATCACTTCTGCATTAAAGCAGGTAAATGAAGTGGCATATATGGTATGCGAGCAGGTTATCAGTGATAGCTTCCAGGCAGGTGTTACTGTATATGATTTGTCCAATGAAGGTGTAGGATATGCAGATTGCGATTTAATTTCTGACGAAGTCAGAACTGCAGTTGAAGACATTAAAGCAAAAATCATGTCCGGTGATATTGTTGTTCCAAAGACTCAGAAAGATTTCGAAGCACTTCACGGTAATGTGTATACATTAGACTAATTAAGTAAGATTCCTTTGGTAAAGCTTTTATATAGTTTTACCAAAGGAAATTTTTTGTGTTTTTCATAAAAATATAAAATATCCCAAAAGAAAAACAATTTTTTTGAAAAAGGTGTTGACAAAGTGATATACATCTGATATAGTAATCAAGTCGGTTGCGACAAGTGAACGGGATCTTAGCTCAGCTGGGAGAGCATCTGCCTTACAAGCAGGGGGTCACAGGTTCGAGCCCTGTAGGTCCCATTTCCTTTCTTTAACCGATTAACTGAATATGGCGAGGTAGCTCAGTTGGCTAGAGCATGCGGTTCATACCCGCAGTGTCGGGGGTTCAAATCCCTTCCTCGCTACTTTAAAAGTCCTTGAATCTCAGGGACTTTTTTTGTTACACAAGAAAGCACTCTTTCCTAGGTAATAAAAACGTTCTTCTTTGTTCTGCTATATTTTATGTCAGACCTTTCCAAACAATTTATTAAAGTTCCTGTTTGCTTTACCGTAGTGCATTTTATTGCTGCATTGTATTTTGTTTCATGTCATATAGCTTATTTTGCTTATATTCTTTAAATTTTATGATGAAAAGTGAATATAGTTCTATTTCAAGAGAGTATTATACAAGAATATGTATACAAAAGATGATAAAATAATAATAACATGCACTTTAGAGTGGTTTGTAAAATATGACGGCTGTCTGACGGAGCCATATTTGAGTTTCGCTAACACCTAAACAAACACCTAAAAAAGAAAGGAGCTTATATTATGGCAGAGAGCAGATTAATCGGTGGCTACCCTGTAATCGGTATCCGCCCAACTATCGATGGAAGAAGAGGACCGTTAAAGGTTCGTGAAGGCCTGGAAGACCAGACCATGGGCATGGCCAAGGCCGCAAAGAAATTATTCGAGGAGAATTTAAAATACTCCAATGGTGAACCGGTAAAGGTTGTTATTGCTGATACCACAATCGGTCGTGTGGCAGAGGCAGCAGCTTGTGAAGAGAAGTTCAGAAGAGAAGGCGTAGCTATTACCCTTACCGTTACACCATGCTGGTGCTATGGTTCTGAGACTATGGACATGGACCCAAATACCATCAAGGCTGTTTGGGGCTTAAATGGAACAGAGAGACCGGGTGCAGTTTACCTGGCAAGCGTGCTTGCAACCCATGCACAGAAGGGCCTTCCTGCATTCGGTATCTATGGGCATGACGTAGTGGATATGGATGATGCTACTATTGGCGAAGATATTCAGGAGAAGTTATTAAGATTCGGTCGTGCAGCAGTTGCAGCGGCTACTATGAGAGGCAAGTCCTACTTACAGATTGGTTCTATCTGTATGGGTATAGGTGGTTCCATCATTGATTCTGATTTCTTAGAGTCTTATTTTGGCTTGAGAGTAGAGTCTGTAGATGAGGTGGAAATTATCCGCCGTATGACTGAGGGTATTTATGATGAGGCAGAGTATCAGAAAGCACTTGCATGGGCTAAGGAAAAATGTATCATTGGCTTTGACAAGAACCCTGACTTTGCAAAGAACAGCGACGAAGTAAAGGAAGAGCAGTTTGAGTTTGTGGTAAAGATGGCTGTTATCATCAAGGATTTGATGAACGGCAATAAGAACTTGCCAGTAGGCTGTGAGGAAGAAATGGTAGGCCACAATGCTATTGCTGCAGGTTTCCAGGGTCAGAGACAGTGGACAGACTTTTATCCAAACGGTGACTTTGCAGAGGCAATATTAAATACCTCCTTTGACTGGAATGGTGCAAGAGAACCATACATTCTTGCGACAGAAAATGACGTATTAAACGGTCTGAGCATGTTGTTTATGAAGCTGTTGACCAACAGAGCGCAGATGTTTGCAGACGTACGTACATATTGGAGTGGTGATGCTATTAAACGCGTAACCGGTTATGAAATTGAGGGCCGTGCCAAGGAAGCGGACGGTGTAATTCACTTGATCAATTCCGGTGCTTGCTGTCTGGATGCCAACGGCGAAGCAAAGGATGCTGACGGCAATGCAGTAATGAAGCGTTGGTATGAAGTAACAGAGGCTGACCAGGATGCTATTATGGCAAATACTACCTGGAATCCGGCTGATAACGGCTATTTCCGCGGAGGCGGTTATTCTTCCAGATTTGAGACTAAGGCCACTATGCCGGCAACCATGATTCGTTTGAACCTGGTAAAAGGCTTGGGACCTGTTTTACAGATTGCAGAGGGCTGGACAGTGGAACTGCCTGCAGAGGTATCTGATACTCTTTGGAAGAGAACCGACTATACCTGGCCATGTACCTGGTTTGCACCAAGATGTGACGGCAAGGAAGGCTCTGCATTCAAGAGCGCTTATGAAGTTATGAATAACTGGGGCGCTAATCACGGTGCGATTTCCTACGGTCATATCGGTGCAGATTTGATTACCCTTTGCTCTATTTTGAGAATTCCTGTATGTATGCACAATGTTCCTGCTGAGAAAATTTTCAGACCAAAGGCATGGGATGCATTCGGAATGGACAAAGAAGCAGCAGATTACAGAGCATGTGCAACTTACGGACCAATGTACAAATAAATTAAAAATACTATTATTGCCGCATGCGAGGGGCATTATATGCCAATGTAATGCTGCAAAAGGGCGTAGTAAAATAATATAAAGCAAAAGACCGGCACTGTAAAAGGTGCCGGTTATTCGTTATAGTGGGCCATTATCACGCCTGGCTTCTCAGCAGATTTGTCCGGTATATTTAAAGGGGACCACCAAGCGTCTGTTGTCGTAGTAAATACAATTGGACATTGTAAGTCCTAGTGGGTTTCGAATGAAAATAAACATAAAAGATCGAAGGTAGTTTCAAATATATTTGAAAATAATATTGCAAATTTGCCAAAATAATGTAAAATAAAAAAGAAGTATTCATGATGAATTATAACTCCACAGTAAAGGGGTCGACATTGGAAGGTTTTATCTTGCAGGTTGTTTTTTTTAAAAAGCTTGCGGGTTCAATGAAAGCAGAAAGTAACTAATTATGATAAGACAAATCAGGAGGAAATAACATGTTAGTCAATATGAACGACGTACTGAAAACGGCACAAAAAGGAAAATATGCAGTTGGTCTGTTCAACGCAGTAAATCTGGAGTTGGCAAGGGGTATTATTGCAGCTGCTGAGAAAACTCAGTCCCCTGTTATTATGGGAACAGCTGAGGTGCTTTTACCATACGGACCGCTGGAGGAGGTATCTTATTATCTGATTCCTATGGCCAAGAAGGCCAATGTTCCGGTAGTTGTTCATTTGGACCATGGTTTAAATAAAGAGACCTGTATCAAGGCTTTAGAGCTGGGCTTTACCTCTATTATGTATGACTGTTCTACAGACCCTTATGAGGTAAATGTAGAAAAGGTAAAAGAAATGGCTGAAATTGCTCATTCCTATGGTGCTACCATTGAAGGTGAATTGGGACACGTAGGTGATAATGAGGGTTCCGCAGAAGGAAGCTCTCATCTGGCAGATCCATCCAAATATTTTACAGATCCTAAGTTAGCTAAGGACTTTGTACAGAAGACCAAGGTAGATGCTCTTGCTATTGCGGTAGGCAATGCTCACGGGGCTTACAAGCTTCCTCCTAAGCTTGATTTTAAGCGTATTGAGACGATTGCTCATACAATAGATGTGCCATTGGTATTACACGGCGGTTCCGGTCTTACAGATGATGATTTTAAGAAAGCCATTGAAAAGGGTATCAGCAAGGTAAATATTTTTACAGATATTAACGTGGCTGCAGTAAAGGCTCAGTTCAGTGCTTTTAACTCCATGGATAAGGGTATTATAGATCTGATTCCTGCTGCAGTAGAGGCGATTCAGTTAGAAGTAGTCAAAAAGCTGGAGCTTTTTGGTTCTGTAGGTAAGGCAGCTTATTCCAATTATGATGTGGACAAGATTGTAAAGGCTGTTATTGAGGAATTATTAAAAAAACAGTAAATATTTTTGGACTAGTGCAATTGAGTCCGGCTAATTAGAAATCGATGTACTAGCTCAGATGACAGAAAGGCGGAAGCGTAAAGATGGAGATAAGTGCAATCAAAAAGACTGCCAGAATTGATAGATTAAAAAGAGATTTATTTGCAGGAAAGCCTGTGATAGAGAGTGCCAGAGCCGGACTTTTGACCGCAAGCTACAAGGCTACGGAAGGACAGCCGACTATCCTGAGAAGGGCTAAGGCATTTGCACATATTTTGAAGTACATACCGATTGTGATTCGTCCTGATGAACTGATCGTAGGCAGCACTACGGTCAATCCACGCAGTGCCCAGACCTATCCGGAATTTTCTTTCCAGTGGCTGGAGGATGAATTTGATACTATTTTCACCAGAAGCGCAGACCCTTTTCTGATTTCAGAAAAGGACAAGGCAGTACTGCGGGAGGCTCATCAATATTGGAGAGGCAAAACCACCAGTGAGTTGGCGCTTTCTTATATGACTGAGAATACCCTGCAGGCTATTGACCACAATATATTTACAGTAGGTAATTATTTATATAACGGTGTAGGTCACGTCACTGTAGACTATGCTTTGGTTTTGGAAAAGGGCTTTGGGGGCATTGCAGAGGCCGCCAGAGCAAAGCTTGCCCAGGCTAAGGTGACGGAGCCGGATTACCCTGGTCATTCCCACTTCTGGAATGCGGTGATCATAAGCTGTGAGGCAGCTGTACTTTATGCTAAGAGATACGCAGAGTTGGCTCGCAAAGAAGCAGAAAAGGAGCAGGATCCTGTCAGAAAGAAAGAGCTTTACCAGATTGCAGCCAACTGTGAAAATGTACCGTTAAAGGGCGCAACCAGCTTTTATGAGGCTTGCCAGTCCTTCTGGTTTGTACAGCAGTTGATCCAGATTGAAAGCAACGGTCATTCCATTTCTCCGGGCAGATTTGACCAGTATATGTATCCTTATTATCGCAAGGATGTGGAAAAGGGACTGATCACTGCAGAGGAAGCGCAGGAGCTCATTGATTGTATCTGGGTAAAATTTAATGATTTAAGCAAGGTTAGAGATAAAGATTCCGCAGCCGGCTTTGCAGGCTACGGTGCTTTCCAGAATTTGATCGTAGGCGGACAGGACGGAGCTGGCATTGATGCTACCAACGACCTTTCTTATATGTGTATTCAGGCTTGTATGCATGTGAGACTGCCTCAGCCTTCCTTTAGTATCCGCGTGTGGAATAAGACACCGTGGAAGCTTATGGAAAAAGCGGCGGAGCTTACCAAGACGGGTCTGGGCCTGCCGGCTTATTATAATGACGAAGTGATTGTTCCGGCATTGGTAAACAGAGGTCTTACCATTGAGGATGCCAGACAGTACAATATTATCGGTTGCGTAGAGCCACAGAAGTCCGGCAAGACTGATGGCTGGCATGATGCCGCATTCTTTAATATGTGCAGACCACTGGAATTGGTATTTTCAAACGGTGTGGACAAGGGGGTGCAGATTGGACCAAAGACAGGCAGTATAGAGAGCCTGGACAGCTTTGAAAAGGTTTGGGAGGCTTATAATGCCCAGATGACTCATTTTATAGGGCTTATGGTTAATGCAGATAATGCTGTGGATTATGCCCACAAGGAGCGTGCGCCACTGCCATTCCTTTCTTGTATGGTAGAGGATTGTATCGGCAGAGGTATGAGCGTGCAGGAGGGCGGTGCTGTGTACAACTTTACAGGTTCTCAGGGCTTTGGTATCGCCAATGTGACAGATTCCTTATTAGCAGTGCGTCAGCTGGTTTTTGAGGAGCATAAGCTAACGCTGGCAGAGTATAAGGATGCGTTGGAGCACAATTTCGGTATGGGAACCGGGGCTTTAGGCACTTTAGCTACAGGCACGTCACATATAGAGAATTCAGCTATGGATAGTTCAATTGCTGGTGCTTTGGCTATGACCGAGGCAATGGTACAGGCTGTGGCAGAGACCACCAGGCAGGTCCTGGAGAGCATGAAGAGTTGCGGGCTGAACGTAGGTGAGGCAGATGTGGAGAGTATTACCAAACGTATCGTGGCAGAATATGCAGGTGCCACGGCAGGTGGTTTGACAAAAGCTTTGACAGGTGCTAACGCAAATGCCACGGCAGGTGGTTTGACAAAAGCTTTGACAGGTACTTCCACAAATGCTACGGCAGGTGGTTCTGCAGATGCTTTTGCAGGTCGGTCTAATTCTGCTTTTTATCAGCAGATTTTAGACTGGATTAAGGAAGTGCCGAAGTACGGTAATGATATAGATGAAGCAGACTATTTTGCAAGAGAAGTGGCATATACCTATACCAGAGAGGTGGAGAAGTACACCAATCCAAGAGGCGGACAGTATCAGGCAGGCCTTTACCCTGTTTCTGCCAATGTACCGTTAGGCGCCCAGACAGGCGCCACACCGGACGGCAGACTGGCAGGAACCCCTATAGCAGACGGTGTTTCTCCGGGAGCAGGGCGTGACGTAAACGGCCCTACCGCCGCTGCCAATTCTGTAGCCAAGTTAGATCATTACAAGGCCTCTAACGGCACTCTGTTCAATCAGAAATTCCATCCGTCAGCATTAGAGGGCGAAGATGGTATACGTAAATTTATTCAGCTGGTACAGGTATTCTTTGAGAAAAAGGGTAGTCATGTACAGTTTAATGTAGTCAGCAGAGAGACATTGTTGGATGCCCAGAAACATCCGGAGCAGTACTCTGATCTGGTAGTCAGAGTGGCGGGCTACAGTGCACTGTTTACTACTTTGTCCAAGTCATTGCAGGACGATATTATTCAGAGAACAGAGCAGAGATATTAATTGGACATAAGTTATACATGAGAAATAAAGCGCCGGCGGGGCAAAGCCATTCGGGATTTGAATGGTATTGACCTGCAGGGCGTTTTAACTTTACAAATATAGGTAAAAAGGTTAAAATCAAATATAGCAATTAGGGAGCATAGAAGAATAGCTGGAAATGTTGCAAGGAAGTAGCAGAGCTTATACAATCAAAAAGGAGAGCGTTATGAACCAAAAAGACAAAATGCACTCAGGCGAATTATATCTCCCCGGAGACGCCGAAATCATGGCGGAGCAGTCCATATGCTTGGACCGACTTTACGATTTCAACCAGACACGTCCTACGGAGCAGGAAAAGCGGCAAAAGATGCTGGGCGAAATGTTTGCTGAGATTGGAGAAGGCTGCTACATTGAGCCGCCGTTTCACGCTAATTGGGGCGGCAGACACTGTCATTTCGGTAAGTACGTATATGCCAACTTTAATCTGACTTTGGTAGATGACACACACATTTACGTAGGTGACTATACTATGTTTGGGCCAAATGTGGTAGTAGCCACCGTAGGGCATCCTATTTTGCCTGATCTTCGGGAAAAGGCGTATCAGTACAATTTCCCGGTTCGTATCGGCAAAAACTGCTGGATCGGCGCCGGGGTCATCATTGTGCCGGGGGTTACCATTAGCGATAATACCGTGATCGGCGCAGGCAGTGTAGTAACCAAGGATATTCCGTCCAATGTGGTTGCGGTGGGCAATCCGTGTAAGGTATTGCGGGAGATTAATGACCACGATAAGGAATATTATTTTAAAGACAGAAAAATAAATTTTGAATGGAGACTATAAGAAAATGGTAAAGGAAGCATTTTGGGCCCACACAAGAGAGGGTCAGGCTGCAAAAAAATATGTTTTGACGAATGCAAACGGAATGGAAGTAGTATTAAGTGATTTTGGCGCTTCTATACTGACTGTCAAAGTACCGGACCAAAAAGGTGATATGATAGATGTCATGTTAGGATATGACACATTGGAAGAGTATTACGATAATTCTTGTGGATTTGGTGCCTATGTTGGAAGAAATGCAAACCGCATTGCAGAAGCAAAGGTGACCTTAGACGGTGTTACCTATGAATTGGAAGCAAACAGTAAAGGCAATAACCTGCATAGCGGAAGCAATCGTTCCCACTATCAGTTTTATGATGCAGAAACAGGTTGTTGTGCAGAGGGCGAATATGTGGAATTCAGTCGAGTAAGCCCACATATGGAGCAGGGATTCCCAGGCAATTTGCAGCAAAAAATCCGCTACATCTTAACAAAGGACAACGAACTGCAGATTAAGTATAATATGGTGAGTGACAAAACTACCGTTATTAATGTTACAAACCATTCGTATTTTAATTTGTCAGGTCATGACAGTGGTGACATCCTTTCACATGAATTAGTGATTTGCTCTGATGAATTTCTTTTAAGTGATGAAAATCTGCTTCCTACAGGAGAAATTGCCAAGGTAGAAGGAACTCCGATGGACTTTAGAGAGATGCATTTAGTAGGAGAGAGAATTCAGGAAAACTATGAGCCACTTGTATTTGCAGGCGGCTATGATCATAATTATATTTTGCCAAATGACAAGCAGTTCCGCAAAGCAGCATGGACAAGAAGCCCAAAGACCGGAATTGCCATGGAGGTATGGACGGATTTATGCGGCATGCAAGTATATACCGGTAATTTCCTTGACCATAAAAAGGGTAAAGGCGGAGTGTATTATGAAAAACAGGGTGGAATTTGCTTTGAAACACAATTTTACCCGAATTCTTGCAATGAAAAGGCTTTCCCAAGCTGTGTATTCGGACCTGGTGAAGTATTTGAGTCCACTACAGTTTACAAGTTTTTTGTTAGGTAAATAATGTTGGACAGTTATATTTAATATTTCAGGTGAAAATCCCCAAAGCTGAGTTTCAGTTTTGGGGATTTGTTGGATTAGATGGAGATAAATGGGGGGATAAATGGTTGTCAACCATAGATTGCATATTTTGTTGCATGGAGTTGGTTGAAAAACACTGTCATCTCAAGGTATAATCTATTTATCTACATAAATATATGTTTATAGATGGAGGAAAGGATTATGACTATAAGTAATATGATTTACAAGCTGAGAACAGGGGCAAAAATGTCTCAGGAGCAGTTTGCAAATTTGTTTAAAGTGTCCAGACAAGCAGTTCAGCGGTGGGAGAGCGGTGTGGCAGCACCGGAACTTGCTAAAATTATAGAGATATCAAAGCAATTCGATATTTCTCTTGATGCCCTGATACTTGACCGTGACAATCGCGCGGTAGAGGTGATGAATTATAATAATATCATGCAGCCTCAATATGCCAGTATGCATCCTTGGGAAACCTATTTTTCTGACTTGGAAACAGAATATCAGCAATCTGTTGAGGAGGGTCTGGATATTGAGGCATACAAGGATACTTTTGCTGCCATTGCCAGACTTCCCAAGAACGAAATCAAGAAGAAGTTTGGAGATATTTTGTTTGAAGTTGTAATAAATGCCAAGCAGAAGGAAGATTACCAATATACAGAACCTTCGGATCTGGATGGGATTAAGGCGGCAAGAAAACCGTACCCGATATCCGGCAGTGTGAACTTTGGTCAGCTGGAAAGCAAGATTCACGGAGCATGGCTGGGCAGAATTTGCGGATGTATGCTGGGCAAAACCGTGGAGGGCATAAAAACAAATGAATTAATTCCGTTTTTGAAGGAAACCGAAAATTACCCTATGCACAGATATATTTACAAAAAGGAAGTCAGTGAACGGGTTTGCAGTAAATATAGTTTTGGTTTTGCACAAAGAGACTATGTAGATAACATAGACGGTATGCCGGCAGATGATGATACCAATTATGTAGTGTTGGCACAGCTGATTATCGAGAATTACGGGAAGGATTTTACCCCTTATGATGTGTCTCAGGCCTGGCTGAAGTATCAATGTAAGGAGGCATACTGTACTGCTGAGCGTGTGGCATTTTGTAATTTTGTAAAGGGTTATGAACCGCCTCAGTCAGCAATGTATCAGAACCCATATCGGGAATGGATCGGTGCACAGATTCGCGGTGACTATTTTGGATATATCAATCCGGGCAATCCGCAAAAGGCAGCGGAAATGGCTTGGAGAGATGCTTCTATCTCTCATGTGAAAAATGGCATATATGGTGAAATGTTTGTGGCTGCTATGCTGGCAGTGGCGGCTGTTATCAATGACATAGAAGATATTATATTAGGCGGTCTTGCAGAAATTCCTTGCACATCCAGGCTTCATGAAGCTATTATGTGGGTTTATGAAGGGTATAAACAGGGTGTTTCACAGGAAGCATGTTTCCGGATGATTCATGAAAAATATGACGAATATACAAGCCACGGATGGTGTCATACTATTTCCAATGCTATGATCGTGGCAGCAAGCCTTCTCTATGGCAAAGGAGATTTTGGTAAGTCTATTTGTATGGCAGTAGAAACCGGCTTTGATACCGATTGTAATGGGGCAACTGTAGGTTCTATCCTAGGCATGGCATATGGTGTGAAACATATCCCGGCATATTGGAGCGAACCTTTTAGGGATACTTTGTATACCACTATATTTGGCGTGGGCAAAGTAAAAATCTCCGATAGGGTGAAGCTGACTATGGAGCAGGTGTGTAAAGAGTAACCTCTCGTGTGATTTTACTATATGTTATGCACATTTAAGAAGGGGCGTAAGAAGGGTTACCCCTACGCCCCTATAGGGTGTTTCTGTATTGAGACGGAGATTTCCCTGCTCTTTTGGAGAAAAACTTGGAAAAGGCCAGCACATCACTATATCCAACCGATTGAGCGATTTCACTAATGGATAAATAGGTGCCGGTTAATAATTCACAGGCCATAGAATAACGCTGTATATTGATATATTCTTTGATAGAAATACCTTCGTATTTTATAAAAAGATTATACAAATATCGTTCGTTCACGTATATTTCACGGGCCACATCGCTTACGGTTATGTTTTTGTTAAAATTATTTTCAATATATAATTTGGCTTTCTCTACATAGTGAGCAGATACACAGGACCGGAAATCTAGCATGGATTCATGCAAAGACAGAAGCTTGAAGAAAAAGCCGAATGACTGTATGTGAGTCAGAACTGTATGCTCGTGGAACAAACTCTGATACATTTTCATCAGTTTGCCTTTGAAATGAAAAGAAAATATATTATCAGCATTTAGATTTAAGACAGGTAATACATATTTTTCGGCAATTTCCGGTGAGAAAATGATCCAGAAATAATTCCAAGGATCCGTAGCATCAGAATGATACTCATGTAATGCATTGTCTGAGATGAAGAACCCCTGATTTTCGCAGATCTTCTGACCGTTAAAATAACCACTTCCGCTGATAACATAATGTAAAATGCAACAGTTTCTATAACCTGGTCCCCAATGTGCAAGGGCCGGGTTATTTTCATATCCAAAGCATTTAATATATAGATGGTCATTGGTGTGATATGCTACAGGCAGATACTCGCTCATAATAAAGTTCCTCCATATATGGTAGTATGATTTTACCATGTAATAGTATGAAATGTCAATTTACAAGAATAACGGATTTTCGTAAAATAAAAGAAAATAGAAAAACAATGGTTAAGAAAGAGAGGAAAATGAGTATGAAGATTGCCAAAGCTACACCTTTTGAAGGAAAACCCAGCATTCATATGCCTTCTGTGTATGGCGGTTGTACCGGAAAAGAAATACGATGCAGAATTCCGGTAACAGGAAAACGCCCTATTCACATCACTGCCACCGGCTTGGTGCAGGGACTGATGCTGGAAAATGGCATTATCACCGGCATTGTAAAGGAGGACTGTCAGTTCCCTATAGAGATTTGTGCAGAAAATGAATTGGGCAAATCAATGTGTAAAGTTACATTTAAGATTGCTGAAGATACCATGCTGTTAACTCCACTTATGGGATTTACCAGCTGGAGCGCTTTTGGCAGTGCAGTGACACAAGAGCAAATGGAAAAAACTGCAGAGGACATCATATCCAAAGGTATTGCCGATTATGGTTACCAGTATATGAATATAGACTCCGGTTGGCAAAAGGAATACGGCGGAGAATTCGATGCAGTTATGCCGAATGATAAGTTTCCGGACATGAAGGGCTATTGTGACAAAATGCATGCTATGGGTTTAAAATGCGGTATTTATTCTACGCCGATGAAGAGTGCGTGGGGCTGCCCTGAGGAATTCGAGTCAATACCCGGCTGCACAAGAGGAGAGGCTGATATTCTTTATACTTTTCTGGGGGATGGAATCGGCACGGAGCGTCTGGAGGAAAATAACGTTCGACAGTGGGAACAGTGGGGCTTTGATTATCTGAAGTATGATTGGAGACCTTGCGACCCTATTAATGCAGACTATATGAAAAAGGCATTGTTGAAAGCAAATAGAGAGATTGCTTTTTGTGTAACTGTTGATGCTGACTTTTGTTATCAAAAGTATTGGAAAAAGAACTGCTGCTCATGGAGATGCAACGAAGATTCTATTGATATATGGGATAAAGTTAAATATTACATGAGTACGGTAAATGAATGGAAAGATGTTGATATTGTATTCCAGGGCCATTTTTACGATTTGGACATGCTGGAAATCGGTGGCACGCGTAGAAATGATGGTGTATCCCGCCTGACTGAAAATGAGGAGATTTTTGCGTATACTATGCGGGCATTCTTTTTGTCCCCAATCCAATTAAGCTGTTTCATAGATGGATTGACGGAGTTTCAATATGACTTAATCTGTAATGAAGAAATCATCAAAATCAACCAGGACAGTTTGGCTGATTACCCAAGCTTACATAGTAAAAATGAAGCGGGAGATGTGACTGTATATAAACGTCAGTTAGAAAACGGAGATACAGCAATTGCCATTTTTAATGCATCTGATGAAGAAGTGACCCAGGTACTGGATTTGGAAGAGTATGTTTCTGTGCGAAATCTGTGGACTAAAACAGATATGCCTGCTTCCAAGGACTTTGTGTGTACAGTAGAGCCTCACTGTGCAGTAGTTTTCCGGGTTTTTAAATAAATAGATGAAATAAAGTAGAAAGACTGATATATTGTGGCTTTACTCCCATTTAGATATTCAATTCATTGTACCATTCCGGTCGGCTGTCAGCCAAATTACAAAACTTGCCTTCTTGATATATAGCAAAGCGGTTAAAGCTCTCTGTATTATCATATAGGACAACCAGGTCACATACACTGACAAGCTCTTTTAATCGGTTAAAACTTTCTGTATATCTCCGCTCAACATCTGCGTCTGGAATGCCATGACCGCCTTGTGAAACACGATAGGCAATACGTTCCTTGGCAATATCAACAGAAGCAACTCCGACATAATGAAGCTCAATCTTATAATCCAGTGACTTAGCTAATTTGATATTTTGTATTATACTTGCTCCACACAGTGTTGTTTCTTGATTAAAGATTTGCCGGCTCCATTGACGCCGGCAATCAGTATATATTTCTTCATTAAAAAAGGTTCCTTTCAATAACCTGCTTCTGTTTTTGCTGAAGCAAAAAATTCCCAACCATTTCAAAAAAATCTTGTTCTTCTTCATTTTCTGCCTCCAGCACAAGCTGTAACGTATCCTCCGGCTGTAGTTTTTTTATATCTTGGAACATTCTAGAATATTTTTTTACATCACACATAAAAGACCTCCTGCTTAGTATCTATATTATCCTTTTCACGTGTATTATGTCAATAGAAATATCACGTATCTCCAAATCTGCAAAGGATGGGACTTGAACAAAAGTCCCACTTCAAAAACCCCCATAGAAAGGAGCTTTCAAGGCACTGACTTGAGGTGTGTAAACAAAGTGTAAAAAGCCTACTCCCATTATTGAGAGCAGGCTCTGTATTCATTTGTAGAATCGTTTATCTACAAAATGGATTTTAGTTTTTCTGATTCAATTTCGATTACTTTTTTATCAATTCTTTGAAACAGAATCTCCACTTCCGGTAACTTATAGCCTGTATTCACAGATTGATACTCCCACTTATTTTTCAACTTTAGCCAATTACAAATCTTTTCTGACGAAAAAGGTAAGAACGGATACAGTAAAATTGCAAGATTGGCAATGATCTGCACGCAATTATACAGTGTATTTTTACATGCAACCTCATCTGTATTTTTGGTGATCCAAGGCTGCTCAGTGTCAAAAAATTTATTGGCAGCTCTAACAATTTCGAAGATTTCATTTATAGCGTCCTTGAATGTTCCCTTCTCAATCAATTCTCCTACCTTTGCATATGCACTTGTAATCTGCTGTTTTATTTCCGGATTATAAGTGCCTTCCGGTATTACACCATTCCAATACTTGTTAATAAAACTCAACGAACGGTTAACAAAATTTCCGTAAGCTCCTAAAAGTTCTCCATTATGGCTGTGTACATATTCTCTCCATGAGAAATCTGCATCCTTCTTCTCTGGTCCATTTGCCAAGAAATAGTATCGAATTGAATCAGCCTCGTATTTCTCCAAAAGTTCATTAACCCAGATAGCATAATTTTGGCTAGTGGAAATTTTTCGACCTTCCAGCGTCAAATATTCACTAGAAACAATCTGATCCGGTAAATGCCAGTCCGTACTGTTTCCCAACAATAACGCCGGTAAAATAATGGAATGGAAAGGGATATTATCCTTGCCGTGCACGTAATAATGCTTGGCATTTTCACCCCAAAGAACCTTAAAATCTGTACCACGGTCTTCAGCTGCCACCTTACTTGCAGACAAATATCCCAACACGTTTTCAGCCCAAATATAGATAGTTTTCGCCTCATATCCTTTCTGTGGTACACCGATACCCCAATCCAAATCTCTGGTTAGTGCACGATCTCTAAGCCCCTCATCAATATAACGATTGGTAAAAGAAATTGCATTCTTTCTCCATTCCGGATGTCCGTCTACCAATGCCCTCAGTTCTTTTTCCAACTTGGAGATTGCAATGTATAAATGTTTAGACAGCTTAAAACTGATGGGTTTGCCACATACCGCACATACGGAATCGATTAAATTTTCAGGATCCAGAACCGTACCGCATGCATCGCACTGGTCACCTCTGGCATCACTTCCGCACTTAGGGCATTTTCCTATCACAAAACGATCAGCCAGAAAAGTATCACATTGCTCACAGTACGCTTGGGGGACTTCCTTTTCATATACATGCTCACTTTCATAAAGTTTCTTGTGAAATTCTTGTACAAACTCTTTGTGTTCCTGAGCAGAAGTCTTTGTATATACATCATAACTGAAACCCAATTTTTTAAAACATTCTGTAAACTCTCTGTGATAATAATCACTCACTTCTTTAGGTGTTTTTCCATCCTTCTTTGCTCTAATAGCAACTGGTGTGCCATGACAATCGCTTCCCGAAACAAAATACACATCGTCCCCGATTGCCCTGTGATATCTTGCAATTACATCTCCCGGTAATAATCCTGCAATATGTCCAATGTGCAGAGATCCGTTTGCATAGGGCCAAGCCCCTCCAACTAAAATATTTCTCATAATTTTTACCTCATTTCTTTCGTGATAACTTGTTAATAAACTTCAAAGCTTAAACTTCTTGATTTGATATTTTTGTACTAAAAAAGCCCTCCTCTCTGAAAAAATTTCTTTTTCAGGGACGAGAGCCTAAGCTTCGTGTTACCACCCTAAATTCACTTATACCTCACGATATAAGCCTTATCAACTGCGGAGGAGAAATGATTCCTCGATAGTCTATCACTATAACGGGTGCACCCGTCGTAGCCTTGGCATAATTGCTTCGGTACGCAGCTCCGAGACCATTTTCAATAGCTCCTTCTGTGCCTGCTCTCACCAAATCAGACTCTCTGTAACATATCTAACCATTTACTCTTCTCTTCATAGCCTTTGGTATTATTTTGATTATTTTATATCTATTTTATTATATTGTC
>JAZRLF010000077.1:0-16598 GCA_045646695.1 Lachnospiraceae bacterium | reverse complement strand
TGAATAGATAGAGAACTGTCATTGATGCCGACAGACTTCTGTGCGAGAACTCTTAATTCTCTGGCCGTATCTTTTCCAAAATGACCGTGGGAAGCCAACTGGAGAAGATGAGCAAGATGAGTCATATGCATGGAAGCAATGGCATTAGGTGTCGGTGCCTCCTTTAGGACGGCATAGACAGAGTTCTGATGCACACCGGACTTAAAAAAGTATTGGAGCTCCGGGAAGACCTGATCAATATAGGAAGTCAGCTGTATTTTCAAACGGGTGCGCTGCTTCACAGTCTTTTGACGGAATCTGCCCAACTCTTTGAGTTCGATGTAATCCAGATCCTTTAGGGTGATGAACCTTAGAGAATCCTGCATCATAAGGGTTTTAGCAATAACAAACGTGTCGACTTTGTCGGTCTTCGTCTTGCGTACTTTGTTTTTACGCATAGCAGAAGTCGATAAGGGATTAAGAACACACACTTTAAAATCCTTGCATATAAGAAAACGAACAAGGTTGTCACCGTAGTGTGCCGTTGATTCAAGACCTATGATGATGCTGTTCTGGTCAAGTGGTGCCAGCTTAGAAAGCAGCAGATAGAAGCCATCATAGTCATTTGTAAATTTGAACGGCTCGATGAGAATTTCGCCCTCCGAAGAAACGGCAGCGGCAAAATGGTTGAGTTTGGCAATATCAATGCCTAAATAAATCATGAGGTTGTACCTCCCTTTCATAAAGTCTGATACCGTGATGTCCACCAACAATTATCATCGTAGACTTGATTGAAATAAGTACTCTGAGTGAAACACTCCGGCAACATCCAGCTTATAAACAATTCAGATAAAAGTAGCGGCAATACACTCCAGTTGAGTAGTCAAGCTACAGAAAAAAATCAATAGTCCACAGTATCTGAATGTATTAAACCACGATATTAAAATGAAGGGAATATGTTGTTTTTGCTTCTATAAACATCATACAAGGAAATAATGAACTACGAAAACTTTAAACGGGGCATGAAAGATGGTATCCCCATTGCCCTTGGATATTTTGCCGTATCCTTTACCTTTGGCATGGCGGCAGTTACCGGTGGGCTTACCATTGGCCAGGCAGTGTTGATTTCCATGACCAATCTGACCAGTGCCGGGCAATTTGCAGGTCTGAATGTTATGTTGGCAGCAGGCTCTTACTGGGAGATTGCCATGACGCAGCTGATCATTAATCTGCGATATTGTCTGATGAGCTTTTCTTTATCACAGAAGCTGGAAAAGAGGAGAAATCCTTTACATAGATATATAGTGGCATTTGGTGTGACTGACGAGATTTTCGGTGTCAGTGCCAGCCAGCCGGGTAGAGTCAGTCCCTATTACAATTACGGTGCTATGAGTGTGGCGATTCCGGGATGGACCTTGGGAACCCTGGCGGGAGCAGTCCTTGGCAATATTTTACCGGATGCCGTAACCAGTGCCCTTAGTGTGGCTATTTACGGCATGTTTTTGGCCATCGTGATACCTCCGGCCAAGGCCAATTCCAATGTATTGAAGGTAGTGGCGGGGGCTATGGCGGTGAGCACACTTTTTGCAGTTGTACCGGTTTTAAATAAAGTTTCTTCCGGCTTTGTCATTATCATTACTACTTTGTTGGTGGCAGGTCTGGCAGCATATTTCCTGCCAATCGAAGACAAGGAGGTGCAGGACCATGCAGCATAATATTTATCTGTATATTTTAGTTATGGCAGTGGTAACATACCTGATTCGTATGCTGCCTTTGGCTATTTGGACCAAGGAGATAAAGAGCCCTTTTGTAAAGTCCTTTTTGTATTACGTGCCTTATGCCTGTCTGGCAGCCATGACCTTTCCGGCAATCTTAACCTCCACTGCCAGTATAGTCAGCGGGGCTGTCGGGTTTGCTGTGGCTCTGTATCTGGCGTACAAAGAAAAGAGCCTGCTGACAGTGGCGCTTTTTGCATGTGGGGCGGTATTTGTGGCAGAACGCGTGATGTTATTTGGGGCATAAAATATCATATCAAGAAGTGTTTCTAGGGGAGCGTATCTAGTCAGTAAAACAGTACAAGTAAGTAAAAGCAGTGAAGATAAAAAAATTCCTTATCCCATTAAAATTTCTCGGGGCCCGGTTTGATCAAATCCGGCCAGGAAATCTATGTGCGATAAGGACACAAAGCGGAACAAGTCCCTCAAAGATTGAGGGATTTAGGGAGTTCGAAGCGGACTTTTCCGCTTTGCTCTGATGTAAATTAAAATCGTATGTCTGGTAATTTATTTGGATGTAACAGTCTGATAAAACAGTCTGCAATACAAAATCAGTGACATGGAGATTACAATACCGCATATCCAAATCATAGTATTGGCAAGAGCAAATGGAATCTCCGGCATCAAAAACAGTATGACCATAACACCGTAAAGGATGGCAGTGGTAGCCTTGCCATACCACTTGGCAGAGTTGACAACTCCGGTTTTCTTAAAGGCAATGTAGCTGCATAGGAACAAAAATCCTTCCTTCAGGCACATCAGTATAATAAGGGCAAGCATGCCGGAATACTGGGAAATCAAGCAGAGAATCATAGCCGCCTGAGTCAGCTTGTCTGCTACAGGGTCTATAAATTTGCCGAAGTCCGATACCATATTGTACTTACGAGCTATCTTACCATCGGCGATATCAGTCAGACCTGACAGAAAAATAACAGAAACTGCAATATAATAATGTTCCTTGGCATAAAGAAGAACCACCACCGGAATTAACAATATTCTGAAAAAACTTAAAAAATTCGGTATGGTTAATATGTCTTCCTTTTTTAATTTATCTTTGATCTTGTTATCCATCGGTACAGGTTCCTTTCACTCTTTGCTGCTACAAAAGCAGTAAGAATTCGTTTGTGGAATTTAGTATTCCAAATATCTGCAATTATAACACTTTGCGTGTTTATAGTCAATAAATTCCATTTCTACAGTGGGTATTCTTTTAAGAAGGCGTCGCAAAATTCTCCGGATTCAGGCTAAGTTTTTGCTGATTTAGCTTGTGCTAACTTGAAATCGGCTGAAAATAATAGTAATATAAAATATAGAAATAAGGATGGGGCAGAAAGAACAGTATCTAACTTTATTGAAGAGATAATAAGGTGCTGTCGACATGAGTAGACAGCACGCCGCCCCATATAATAAGGAGCATTTATGAAACAGTACGATGTAACGGGAATGAGCTGTGCAGCATGCAGTGCTCGGGTGGAAAAGGCTGTGAGCAAGGTGCCCGGTGTGGAAAGCTGTTCAGTCAGCTTATTAACCAATTCCATGGGAGTAGAAGGAACTGCTCAGGCAACGGAGATTATACGTGCAGTAGAAGAAGCAGGCTATGGTGCCAGCGAGAAGGCTTCCGGCAGGCAAACTCAGGCGGAGAAAAAAGGACAGGCCGCAGAAGAAGCCTTAGCAGACAGGGAAACGCTACGTTTAAAGAAGCGTTTGGCAGCATCTTTGGTTTTCTTGGCAGTGCTTATGTATTTTTCCATGGGACATATAATGTGGGGGTGGCCGGCGCCTCGGTTTTTGAGCCAAAATCACGTAGCAATGGGCTTATTGCAGTTATTGCTTACCGTTGCTATTATGGTGATAAATCAGAAGTTTTTTATAAGCGGCTTTAAAAGTTTGTGGCACAAGGCGCCGAATATGGA
This sequence comes from Lachnospiraceae bacterium, assembly GCA_045646695.1. GTDB lineage: Bacteria > Bacillota > Clostridia > Lachnospirales > Lachnospiraceae > RGIG6307. Next base: position 12,931 of record JAZRLF010000077.1, on the reverse strand, counting down.
CACCTTGGTTGCTTTGGGCTCCGGTGCTGCGTTTATATATAGCACCTATGTATTGTTTGCCATGGTAGAGGCCCTTGGCAGAGGGGACATGGCAGGGGTTATGTCCTATATGCATGAGTTTTATTTTGAGTCGGCAGCTATGATTCTTACGTTAATCACAGTGGGCAAGATGCTGGAAGCCCGTTCCAAGGGCAAGACCACAGATGCTTTGAAGAGTCTTATGAAGCTGGCACCCAAAACTGCCAATGTAATCAGGGATGGTGTAGAAGTACAGATTCCTGTGGATGGGGTGGTAAAGGGAGATCTATTTGTAGTCCGTCCCGGAGAAAATATTCCGGTAGACGGCGTGGTGTTGAAAGGAAATAGTGCTGTTAATGAAGCTGCACTGACCGGGGAAAGTATTCCTGTGGATAAGGCACCGGGCCATATGGTATCCTCGGCCACCTTAAATCAGTCCGGTTTTCTGACCTGTGAGGCTACTCGCGTAGGAGAAGACACCACTTTGTCTCAGATTATTCAAATGGTAAGCGATGCGGCGGCTACCAAGGCGCCTATTGCTAAGGTGGCAGATAAAGTTTCCGGTGTATTTGTACCGGTGGTTATTATGATAGCGGTGATCACAGCGGTTATCTGGCTGATTGCAGGAGAAAGCGTAGGCTTTGCACTGGCCAGGGGAATTTCTGTGTTAGTTATCAGCTGTCCTTGTGCTCTGGGGCTGGCAACACCGGTTGCCATTATGGTAGGCAGCGGTGTGGGCGCTAAGCATGGTATTATGTTTAAGACAGCAGTTTCTTTGGAGGAAACAGGTAAGGTAGAGACGGTGGTATTGGATAAGACGGGTACCATTACAACCGGTCAGCCCAAGGTCACAGATATGATTCCTGTAGGAGGCATGTCCGAAAAGGCATTATTGGCTTTAGCCTATGCCTTGGAGAAAAAAAGCGAGCATCCACTGGCCAAGGCTATTGTAGCAAAGGCTGAGGAATGGGGATTCACAGCCGAGGAAGTTACAGATTTTACAGCTATGCCGGGCAATGGACTGAAAGCAGTATGGAATGGTCTGACTCTCACCGGCGGTCATTATGATTTTATTGCAAAAGGCTGTGTTGTTCCTGCAGAAGTGAAAAGGCAGGCAGAGGAGCTTGCTGATGTAGGCAAAACCCCACTTTACTTTGGGGAAGAAGGTAAATTAATAGGCATCATTGCAGTAGCAGATGTACAAAAAGAGGATGCCAAAGAAGCTATTGAAGAACTGAAAAGTATGGGAATCCGTGTAGTGATGCTGACCGGAGATAATGCTCGTACAGCCAGGGCCATCGGTCGGGAGGCAGGCGTAGATGAGGTGATAGCAGGAGTGCTTCCGGAAGGCAAAGAGGAAGTGATCCGTACTTTGAAGCAAAAAGGAAAGGTAGCCATGGTTGGCGACGGTATCAATGATGCTCCCGCCCTTACCAGAGCAGACATGGGGCTTGCAATCGGCGCAGGTACGGATATAGCCATAGATGCAGCAGACGTGGTACTGATGAAAAGCAGGCTTCGGGATGTACCGGCAGCCATTCGTTTAAGTCAGGCAACATTACGGAATATTCACCAGAATTTATTCTGGGCCTTTTTCTACAATATTATCGGGATTCCTTTGGCAGCAGGATTATGGATACCGGTGTTTGGGTGGGAATTAAATCCTATGTTCGGTGCGGCAGCCATGAGCTTGTCCAGCTTTTGCGTAGTCAGCAATGCACTGCGTTTGAATTTTTGTAAAGTATACGATGGAAGTCACGACAAAAAAATAAAATCCAAAAAGAAACGGGAGGAAAAGAATATGACCAGAACTATGAAAATCGAAGGTATGATGTGTGTACGCTGTGAAGCACATGTAAAAAAAGCACTGGAAGCAATTCCGGAAGTAGCAGAGGCAGCAGTAAGCCATGAGAACGGCACCGCAGTAGTTACTTTACAGGCAGAAGTAGCCAATGATATATTGAAGAAGGCTGTAGAGGCTGAAGAGTATATCGTGATTTCTATTGAGTAATTGTTATGATAAGCGAATGTTCTGCGTTTAGACCGATTCGTATTTATCAGACAACTAGGTATTTTATTAGACATTGATATTGGTAAATAGAACCGCGTAACCGGGAGGTGACAGACAAATGCAGCAGGATATCAAATTATACGAAAAGCGTGTGGTGGTGGATAAGGAATATCCCTTTGAACTGCAAAATAATATTTACAAACACAATAATATCTATTTTGGATTTAATCCTCATTGGCACGAGGCGATTGAGGTCAGATACACAGTAGCCGGTGAGATGGAGGTGTTTTTAGACCAGCAGAAATATATACTGAAGCAGGGAGATTTTTGTATTGCCAACAGCAATGTGCTTCATTCAGGCAATGGCATATATAGCCCGGATTGGGAAGAGATGGTTATTATTTTGGATTTGAGTATCCTGTCCGGTAAGCTTGCTTCACGTAATATTGTATTTCAGCCTCTGATTTCCGGGGATAGCGTCATTGAGGAACTTATGCTGAAAATTCGTCAGGAATATTTAGATAAAAATCTGGAATATCAGCTGACCATAAAAGGGTACGTGCTGCAGCTGTTTGCCTATTTGTCCAGATATTATATTAAGGAAGAACTGACCGAAAAGGAAAGTTTCAGACGTTTACAAAAGCTGGAGCGCTTTACTCCGGTTATTCGATATATCGGCGCTCACTACTCAGAGCCGGTTTCCAATAGTGAACTTGCAGAAATCGTGCATCTGGGAGAGGATAGATTTAATCATTTGTTCAAAGAGGTTATGGGTATATCACCTTTGCAATATATAAACAGTTTTCGTATGGAAAAGGCAATGCACTTATTAAAAATGGGACAATATACGCCTGCGGAGGTGGCTGAACAGGTGGGTATTATGGATTATAATCATTTTGGAAGACTGTTCAGAAGGGCTTATGGCTGTACCCCAAGCCGGATATTAAAAGATGGTGGTGTTTCCACGGAAACTAAAACCAAAAAGGAAAATCAGGAATTCTTGTTATCTGAGAATAACAACTAAAAATATAGCAGAATCGTATGAATATAAAGCGGAAAAGTTCTAGTTTTTCCGCTTTATTTTTTATACAATGAAGGTAAAGAACGTATATAAGAACTGTAGATTGGCTTTCGGAAGTTTTAAGCTAATTTATACAATAGTACCAACAAAAGGATGTTTTGGGAGGATAATGCTATGAAATTAGGAACACTTACTGTAGTATTGGGCGACGAGTCTTTGGATGAAGCTTGCAGGTTTTTGTCAGAGAACGGAGTACAGATGGTAGAAATCGGTTGCGGCGGTTTTCCGGGCAAAGCCCATTGTGATGCGGCAGAGCTTTTAGCCGATGAAGCAAAATTAGAAGCTTTTAAGGCGACCATAAGCAAGTATGGTCTGGAAATCAGTGCACTCAGCAGCCATGGCAATATGGTACATCCTGATAAGGAAGTGGCAAAGCGCTTCGATGAAGACCTGACCAATGCTATTTTATTGGCTGAGAAATTGGGCGTACCTGTAGTAAATACTTTTTCAGGATGTCCGGGAGGCAGTCCTGAAGATAAGACCCCAAACTGGGTGACTTGTCCTTGGCCGGATGACTTTTCTGAGATTTTAGAGTATCAGTGGAACGAAGTACTGATTCCATACTGGAAAGAAAAGGCAGCCTTTGCTGCAGCACACGGTGTACATAAGATCGCACTGGAACTGCATCCGGGATTTTGCGTATATAATACCAAGACTTTATTGAAGCTCAGAGAAGCGGTAGGTCCTGAGATCGGTGCCAATTTTGACCCAAGCCACTTGATCTGGCAGGGCATGGATCCATGTGCTTGTATCAGAGAGCTGGGCAAGGCAGGAGCCTTATTCCATTTCCATGCCAAAGATACCAAGGTGGACAGTATCAATACCGCGTTAAATGGTGTGTTGGATACAGAGCATTACGGCAATGAAATCAACCGCTCCTGGATTTTCCGTGCAGTGGGCTATGGTCATGGCGAGGATTATTGGAAGGCTATTATTTCCGAGCTTCGTCTGGCAGGGTATGATTATGCTATCAGCATTGAGCATGAAGACAGCTTGATGAGTGGCAGAGAAGGTCTGCTGAAGGCCATTAAGTGTCTGCAGAATGTTTTGATTTTTGAAGACAGGGGCAATATGTTCTGGGCATAACAGCAGGCTTCGGCAAAGGTATACCGGAACAAGCACATGATGCAGTATGGCTGAGGATAGGCAGTACAGCAGTTATTGCATATAAAGGGTTTATATGCAGGCAACAGGAAAGGAATAAAGGATAATGATACATAAATTAGCTATAGTAGGCTTTGGCGGCATGGCAGGCTGGCATAAACGCACCATTGCTGATATTGAGGGATTAGAGATTGTGGGTATCTGGGATATTCGCAAAGAGCGAAGAGATCTGGCAGAGGCGGAAGGACTTCATGTATATGCGAGTCTGGAAGATTTACTGGCAGACCCTGAGAGTGATATTGTTTTAGTAGCTACGCCAAATGACGTACACAAGGAAATTGCCATTAAGGCTATGGAAGCCGGTAAGAATGTAGTTTCTGAAAAGCCGGTTACTCTGTGCAGTGCAGATTTACAGGAAATGCGAGCTGCATCAGAGCGGACAGGCAAGTTTCTTACCGTACATCAGAACAGACGCTGGGATGAGGATTTCCTGACCGTGAAGAAGATTTTGGAAGAAGGTAAGTTGGGGGAGATTTTCCGTATCGAATCCAGAGTACATGGTTCCAGAGGTATTCCAGGTGACTGGAGACAGCTTCCGGAAAAAGGCGGCGGTATGGTTTTGGATTGGGGAGTACATCTTTTAGATCAGGCATTGCTTTTGTTCCCGGGCGTAAAGCTTAAGAAGGTATATGCTACCCTTACCCATGTAACCAATCAGCTGGTGGATGATGGTTTTACTACTGACTTGACCTTTGATAATGGCATCATTGTCAGAGTTGAGGTGGGTACCAGTAATTTTGTCAATTTGCCGAGATGGTATGTATTGGGCGCAGACGGCACAGCAGTCTTAGAGGACTTTAACTGCCACGGCAAGATTGTGCGCGCCAGCGGTGTGGATGAAGGGGATGTGGTACCGGTTATTACCGCAGCAGGTTTAACCAAGACCATGGCTCCTCGAAGAGAGGATACTATTTGTACGGAAGATCTTCCTGAGATGAAGGGAGAAATCAAGGAATTTTACCAGAATGTGATGGCTGTTATAGAGGGCAGAGAGGAGAGCCGCATCAAATTAGATGAGGTGGCAAGAGTTATGCGCTTGATGGAGGCGATTTTCGAATCTGCAAACAAAGAACAGGTTGTCAGCTTTGAATAAAGGTCGTTTGAAAATTAATTAGTTACGGCAATATGGAGGCGTGTTATGCGCTTGTTTCATTCACAAAAAACAGATGCAACAACGGGAGTCTTATGGAAATCTATTGTGTTGTATGCGATTCCTCTGATCATCGGCACATTGGTACAGAATTGCTTTAGCGCCATTGACCTTATGGTTTTGGGCAATATGGCAGATTACGATGCTGTAGCATCTGTGGGGGCAGCGTCACCTATCACATATCTGGTGGTAAGTAGCTTTATCGGCATCGTAGGTGGCAGCAAGATTATTCTGGCACATCAGTTTGGTGCCAAAAACAGCGCACAGATTAAGAAAACGGTGGATACAGCCATGCTTACCGCAGTAGGGGGAGGAGTTTTGATTGCACTGTTAGGTGTTCCTTTGGCACCTGGCATACTGCATCTTACCAATTGTCCTGCGGAATGTTTTGCAGGAGCTGTAATTTACATTCGGATTTATTTAGCTGCTGCACCTGCTATTTTGCTTTACAATTTTGGATCCGCGGTGCTGACTTCCGCAGGGGATTCCCAAAGGCCGTTGTATTATATTATTATCAGCGGTTTGGTGAATGTGGTATTGAATATCCTGCTTTGTCTGATATTGCCTCAAAAAGTTATCGCAGTAGCAGTAGCTACAGCTGTTTCCCAGTTAGTAGGAGCGCTGTTGGTTATCAGACGTCTATGCAGTATGGAAGGGGACGGCAGATTGGTGCTTAGCAATATTCAATATGATGCTCATTCCTTTGTGCAGATTATGAAGCAGGGATTACCGCTTGCTCTTAACATGGCGTTGTATCCTTTGGCAAATCTGCAGATTCAATCTGCCATTAATACCTTTGGTGTGTCTGCCATAGCAGCTAATTCTGCCTGTGGTTCCATAGAAGGCGTACCGGGTGCGTTTTCGAGCTCTTTTGCTTCCACAGCAACTGTATTTATTGGGCAAAATCTGGGGGCAGGCAAGAAAAAACGTGCCAAAAGTTCTTTTTGGTACTGTCTGGTCATCACTTGTGTGTTGGGCCTGATTCTGGGAGCGGGCATATATATGACAGGAGAGTTCTGGCTTTCCTTCTTTATTCCGGGAGATGAAGCCGGTATCCGATATGGTATGGTCAGGATGTTTTACGTTGTTTTATTTTACTTTATAGCTTGTGCAAATGGTGTACTGGGGGCTTCTATTCAGACACATGGATATGCAGCGTATACATCTCTTTGCTCTATCTTTGGTGTGTGCGGCTTTCGATTTGTATGGATGACATTTATATATCCGCTGTTTGAAACCTTTGACATGCTTATGGGATGTTTCCTGATTTCTTGGACATTAGTACTGATCAGTAATATAATCGGATGTCTTATTTTTAATAATAAAACAGGCAGTTTGGATGCTGCCATAAACAAATAAATCAATTAAACCAATAAAAGGAGGAACAAAAAATGGCATTACCAATTGCATTACAGGTTTATTCTGTAAGGGATTATGCGGAAAAGGATTTTAAAGGTACCATGGAGCAGGTGAAGGCTATGGGATACCAGGGGGTAGAGCTTGCCGGCCTGTATGGTCATACTGCTGTGGAGGTAAAGCAGATTTTGGATGAAGTAGGGCTGGAGTTAGTATCTGCTCACGTACCGGTAGTAGAGTTAGAAAAGGACGAGGCATTGGCTGATTATGCTGCAACAGGCATGAAATACATCGCCATTCCTTGGATGATGACAGGGGCTACTACAGAGGAGGTTGCAGCATCTGTTGCTCTGATCAAGGCTATCGGTGCACGCTGCAAAGAAAAAGGCATGCAGTTATTGTACCACAATCATGACTTTGAATTTGAAAAAGTGGATGGCAAGTACATTCTGGATACCTTCTACAGTGAAATTCCTGATGAATTGCTTCAGACAGAGTTAGATACCTGCTGGGTAAATGTAGGTGGCGAGAAGCCGGATGATTATGTAAGAAAGTACACCGGCAAGGCTCCTATCGTTCACTTAAAGGATTTTGCAGGCAAGAAATCCGATAATATGTATGCTTTAATCGGTACAGATACCGCAAAAGAGGATTCTGAAGGACAATTTGAATTCCGTCCGGTTGGTTACGGTTTGCAGGATGTAGCTTCTATTACCAAGGCAGCAGAGGATGCAGGTGCAAAATGGATTATCGTAGAGCAGGATAGTCCTAGCCTGGGTAAGACATCTTTGGAATGTGTAGCAATGAGTATGCAGTACTTGAAAGAAAATTACCTTAAGTAATTATATAATAATAAATAACAAGGATTTTGGAGGTTAAAATGGCAGAGAATATTTTAGACAGATTTCAGGGCAATGTAGAAGAGGAACGTGCGATTGACACTGGCAAGAAGCTGAGAGTGGGTATTATCGGTACAGGCTGGATTGCAGAAGCACATGTAAATGAATACAAGAAGATGCCGGATGTAGAATTGGTAGCAGGTGCTGATTTGGTTCCGGGCAAGGCTGAGAAGTTCTTTAAAGACAATGGTGTAGAAGGCGTACGCTGCTATGAAAGCGGTCATGCTATGTTAGAAGCTGAAGAATTGGATGTAGTCAGCATTTGTACATACAACTGCCAGCATGCAAACTGTGCAATTGATGCATTAGAGCATGGCGTAAATGTTATGTTAGAGAAGCCGTTTACTGTAACCTTGGAGGAAGCTGTTGAGGTTATGCGTGCTGAGAAGAAGAGCGGTAAGCTTTTGACTATCGGCTTCCAGCCAAGAATGAGCGCTAATATGCAGATGATCAAGAAGATCGTAGAAAGCGGTGAATTGGGTGATGTATATTATCTTCAGGCAGGCGGCGGTCGTAGAAAAGGTATTCCGACACCTTATGGCACAACCTTTATCGAGAAGGAAACAGGTGGTATCGGTGCAGTAGGTGATATCGGTTCTTATTCTTTAGATATGCTGTTAAATGCAGTAGGCTATCCAAAGCCTCTTACAGTAACAGGCTATACTGCTAATTATTTTGGTACTGACCCGAATTACTATGCAGGTCATCCGGAATATGCAGAGAAGTTCGGCGTAGATGATTTTGCAGCCGGTTTCATTCGCTTAGAAGGCGGCATTATGTTAGACTTTAAGATTTCCTGGGCAATGCACATGGATACCATGGGTGATGCATTGATTCTTGGTACAAAGGGTGGTCTTAGAATTCCTGCTAAGGAAGATGAATGCTGGAATGGTGAATTTAACAGACCATTGACTGTTTACAAGACTGTAGCAGGCAAGCAGATTTCTTATGATATTCCGCTGGAGCCAATGGGTGAGCTGTTCTACAAGAAGATCCGTTCTTTCTTAGATGCTGTAAAGGATGGCGGTAAGCCGGCAGTATGCAGTGCAGAGATTTTATACAATCAGGCAATTATCGACGGTCTGGTACGCTCTGCAGAGCTTGGCCGTGAAGTTACAATTGAGATTCCGGAAATCTAAAATAAATCAATAGAGTTAATGAGCTGTCGCACTGACTGATGATGCATTCAGTGCGGCAGCTTTGTTATTATTACACAGGAAATTAGGGGGAAGCGGACTTATCCGCTTTGTTCCTTATGACTCATAAGAAATAAGTTTTAGCGCGATATATAAAATTGTGGCATCTTTAAATTCACGGGGATTGTAACCGGTGTTTTTCCAAATCTTATCCAACTGATATTGCAAAGTATTTTTGTGTACGTATAATTGATCTGCCGCGTCTTTTAATGACATATTCACTGAAAAATACGTTTGTAATATCATTTGATCTTTCTTGCTTAAATTGGATAATGTTTTTTTCAAGAAAAAGCTTTTACTGTCTTTGGAAGTGTTTCCTAATAATATTTCCAAATCAAGCTTGTCAAATACAGCTAATGATTCATTTGAAAACAAGCTGTTGATTGCAATTTTTGAAGATTGATATGAAATGTGCTGTTGAGAGAGAGGCTCAACATTGCCAATGCCAATTTTAATGATTGGTGATTGCTTTTCACCTAATTGCTCAAACACATACAGGCACTTTTGAAATTTATCTTCCTCTATTAATAAAATATATTCATTTGGATAAATAAATGTATAAAGCTGCGATCCCGTAAACTCAAACGCCCGATAGATATAATGCTCTATCATAGATAAATTAGAGGGATTATATCTGGAATCCAATCTTACGGTGACCGTACGGTAATTGGTGTTTAAGCTTGTATTATACTTTTTCAAGAATTTACGTAAAAAGTCCGGATTGATATAGTCGTGGAAAATAATAGAGCGAATAACATAAGTCAACTGTGTTTTTTGGTTATGCTCATGAATTTCCAGCTCATGTTCCCGAAGCAATAACTTCGTGATTTTTTGAGCCAAGTATGCATATTTTCGCACTTCTTCAGGTTCTCCGCTAATTCCGATAACAGCACTGATCTCGTCTTTATAAATAAAAGGAATGTTAACTCCTTTTTGTGTCCCTAAGAAACTGTCATCGGTATTAACTTCCAGCGTTTCTCCTGTTTTCATAACGCACAGACCGATTTCATGAAAATCACCGATACGCTTAGTATTCGTACTGGCAAATATAATTCCTTTAGAATCGATAAAATTAATATCATGTGAACATACGTCTTTAACAGCTTCAACAATCTGCTGTGCTACATCTTGTTTGATAGATAATGCCATAAGTTTCTCCTTAATTACCAATATATGTTATTTATACCAAATATTTAATGTAATTTCAATATATAATTAGTACTCGGAACGTAGTTGCTTAAGGGATAACGTGATATTATTAGGTTAACAAATGAAAGGAGTACGAGCGATGAAAGTTGTAGTGGCAATTGATTCATTAAAAGGCAGTTTATCTTCTTTAGAAGCAGGCGAATCCATTAAGGCAGGCGTTCTAAAAGCGATTCCGGATGCAGAAGTATGTGTGCGCCCTCTTGCAGATGGCGGTGAAGGAACTGTAGAGGCACTTGCTCTTGGTATGGGCGGAAAACTGGTAACTGTGAATGTGACCGGACCATTAGGAGAGCCGGTGGACTGTGTTTACGGAATTCTGGAGGAGAGCAAAACAGCTATTATCGAAATGTCCGGTGCTGCAGGAATCACACTGGTTCCGGATTCCAAGAGAAATCCCCTGCATACCACAACATATGGAGTTGGCGAAGTAATTAAAGATGCTATTTCTAAGGGATGTCGCCATTTTATCGTTGGAATCGGCGGAAGTGCAACAAATGACGGCGGAATTGGAATGCTTCAAGCATTAGGATATGGAATGCTTGATAAAGATGGCAAACAAGTACCTTTTGGTGCAAAAGGCTTAAAGGAACTTGAAACAATCACAGATGATTATGTAATCCCTGAATTGAAGGAATGCTCTTTCCGTATTGCATGTGATGTAACTAACACATTATGCGGAGATTTTGGATGCAGCGCAGTGTTCGGTCCGCAAAAAGGTGCTGATCCGACCATGATTCTTCAGATGGACAAATGGCTTGCATATTATGCCAAATTAACTTCTGAAAAATATGAAAAAGCAAATGCGAAATATCCCGGCACCGGTGCTGCCGGCGGACTTGGATTTGCATTTTTATCCTACACAAATGCAGTTTTAGAATCCGGTATCAAGATCATTCTTGAAGAAACAAAGCTGGAGAACTATGTGAAAGATGCAGATATTGTTATCACCGGCGAAGGTAGATTGGATGGCCAGACGGTATTCGGAAAAGCTCCTATTGGAGTTGCAAAGATAGCAAAGAAATATGACAAAACAGTTCTGGCATTCGCCGGTGCTGTAACAGAAGATGCAATTGCATGTAATGAACACGGTATCGATGCATTCTTCCCAATCCTTAGAAGAATACAGTCATTGCAAGAAGCAATGGATCCTTCTATCGCAAGAGAAAATATGATGACCACAGTAGAACAGGTATTTCGATTAATAAACGTAAGAGGTATTTAATATGTATGATTTTTCAACGTTAGGCGCGATCGTAGGGCTGGTAGTAGCGATCATTCTTATTATCAAAAAAGTTTCTCCGGCATACAGCTTGATTCTTGGTGCTCTCATCGGTGGTATTATCGGTGGCGGCGGTCTTGTAACAACAGTTAACACAATGGTATCAGGTGCATCAAGTATGATGTCTTCCGTACTTCGTATTATGACATCAGGTATTTTGGCCGGTGCCCTTATCAAAACCGGCTCTGCAGAAAAAATTGCAGAAACAATAGTCGCAAAATTAGGGGAAAAACGCGCTCTTTTTGCAATTAACATTGCAACAATGATCATTTGTGCAGTAGGTGTATTCATCGACATCGCAGTAATTACAGTGGCTCCGATTGCAATTGCCATTGGCAGAAAAGTTGGTCTTACTAACAGCAGCATTCTTCTTGCTATGATTGGTGGTGGTAAAGCCGGTAACATTCTTTCACCAAACCCAAATACAATTGCTGCTTCTGAAGCATTTAGTGTGGATTTAACCGCATTGATCATGGAAAATGCATTACCGGCAGTAGGCGCGTTGATCGCAACGGTTATTCTTTCAACTATGCTTTCAAAGAAAGGCAAAGATACTATTCCGGCAGAAGAAGCAAGAGAAAAGGGGGCTTTACCGGGCTTTATGGCTGCATTTGCAGGTCCGTTAGTAGTTATCATATTATTAGCTCTTCGTCCTATTTGTGACATCAGCATTGATCCATTGATCGCACTTCCATTAGGTGGTCTTGTGTGTATATTAGTAACAGGGAATGTAAAAGACACAATTTCTATTACAGAATTTGGTCTTAGCAAAGTAATCGGTGTGTCTATTTTATTAATTGGTACAGGTACTATTGCCGGGATCATCAAAGCTTCTGCACTTCAATATGATGTAATTACAATCATTGAAGCCATGAACATGCCTGCATTCGTACTTGCTCCAATCTCAGGTGTTTTAATGGCAGCTGCATCAGCTTCCACAACAGCCGGAACAACCATTGCTTCTCAGACATTTGGTGGAACACTTGTGGCACAAGGCGTACCGGCAATTTCTGCAGCTGCAATGGTCCATGCCGGAGCAACCGTACTTGACTCCCTTCCACATGGTTCCTTCTTCCACGCAACAGGTGGTTCTGTAAGAATGAGCATTAACGATCGTATGAAATTAATTCCATACGAAGCAATGATTGGTTTAACAAGCACGATCCTTGCAATTATCTGGTACATAATCTAATCAAGTAATGGTTACTTTTACTCGATTAAAGTTTTAATTTTAAATGGGAGCTGCGGCTTTAACTGATGATTCACTTAGTTAGTGCCGCAGCTCCATTTTGTTACATGGAGTTGGAAGTGGACTTGTCCGCTTTGCTCTATAGAAAACAAATCCCAAACTTCGAAAAGTAAGGGATTTTATATAAAAGTAATGTATGATCTCTGAGACTGAGCTAATAAATAGCTTCAGAAACATTTGACAAATATATGCATCTCGGGGTATAGTATTATGTAGGAAATTATGAAAATTTCTAGAAAATCGGTAAAAATCGCGATTGGAATATTCCTTTCCAGTCAGTGATTGAAAAGTATAGAGGCTTGCAAAATATAATTGGGTA
>JAZRLF010000076.1:0-20229 GCA_045646695.1 Lachnospiraceae bacterium | reverse complement strand
TAAAATAAAAAAGAACAGATGTTCGAAATGATTTAAGCGAATTTGAACATTATTAAACCAAATTAGGTAAGACTTAAAGATACCTTAAATGTATTTTTAAGTTCAGCTGGTGTCTGTATTATTGCATTTCAGTTGATCTGTGTTTATTAATAAACCAATTTGAATTCTCTTAAATACCGTTTAAATTTCTGTTTTAAGAGTGTATGTGTTGGAAATTATAAAGATGGTAAAATATCTATGAGAACAATAACATAGATCAGATAAGGAGCCGGAATTTCAGATTAAGCTTAAAGACTGTAAGAAAGGAGCCCACAAAGTGACAGATAAGAGAACATATATTGCAATTGATTTAAAGTCTTTTTATGCTTCTGTAGAGTGTAAGGAGAGGAATATGAATCCTCTTACGACTAATTTGGTGGTAGCAGATAGGGAGCGCACTGAGAAGACTATTTGTTTGGCAGTTTCTCCTTCACTAAAGAAATACGGTCTTTCTGGGAGGGCCAGGTTATTTGAGGTAGTACAGAAGGTAAAGGAAGTCAATGCAAAACGTAAATGGGAAGCTCCTAATTATACATTTGTGGGAACAAGCTATGATGATACCCAGCTGCAGGCGAATCCTGCGCTGGCTATTGATTACATTGCTGCACCGCCCAGAATGGCTCTTTATATGGAATATAGTACAAGAATTTATGAGGTGTATCTCAAATATGTAGCTCCTGAGGATATGCACGTGTATTCCATAGATGAGGTTTTTATGGATATTACAGCATACTTGGAGGCTCGTGGGATAACTGCTCGTGAATTTGCCAAAATAATTATTATGGACGTCTTGCGTACAACCGGTATTACTGCAGCAGCAGGTATAGGTACCAATTTGTATTTGTGTAAGGTTGCTATGGATATTGTGGCGAAACATATTGAAGCAGATGAGGATGGAGTACGGATAGCTCAGCTTGATGAAATGACTTATCGTAGGCTGCTATGGAACCATAGACCGCTTACAGATTTTTGGCGCGTGGGACATGGATATGCCAGAAAACTGGAGGGGTGCGGCTTGTTTACTATGGGGGATATTGCCAGATGTTCCTTGGGAAAGCAGGGAGAATATTATAACGAAGATCTACTGTATAAGCTGTTTGGCGTGAATGCAGAGTTGTTGATAGACCATGCATGGGGGTGGGAGCCCTGTACTATGGAAGAGATTAAGGCATATAAGCCTCAGAGTAACAGTCTTAGCTCCGGACAGGTGTTACATTGTCCTTACGCTTTTGAAAAAGCTCGGTTAATTATAAGGGAAATGGCAGATTTATTGGTTTTGGATTTGGTAGATAAAGAGCTTGTAACAGATCAGATTGTGATTACGGTAGGATATGACATTGACAATTTGACAGATATTCAGCGGAAAAGTCTTTACAAAGGAGAGATTACGGTGGACCATTATGGCAGATGTATTCCTAAGCATGCTCATGGTTCTGCCAACCTTGACAGGCCAACATCCTCGTCCAGATTGATTATGCAGATAGTAACAGATTTGTTTGATCAAATTGTTGATAAAAATTTGCTTGTAAGAAGGCTTAATATCACTGCTAATCATATTGTGAAAGAGTCTTTGATTGCACAAAAGGATGACTGTCAGCAGTTAGAGTTATTTACGGATTACGAGGCGGTTCAAAAAAAAGAGGCAGAAGAGAAAGAAGCTTTAGAACGGGAAAAGAGAGTACAGCATGCCTTACTTAGCATCAAAAAGAAGTATGGCAAAAATGCTGTTTTGAGAGGCATGAATCTGGAGGAAGGGGCAACTGCAAGAGATAGAAATTCCCAGATTGGCGGCCATAAAGCGTGACAGAATCAAAATGGAAGGATAGAGAGCTATGAAATATAAAGGAGATATACACGGTTATGATGACATCCTTCATTTGCCGCATCATCAGTCTGGAAGCAGAGTGCACATGAGTTTGTCAGATCGGGCTGCACAATTTTCACCATTTGCGGCGCTGACAGGGCATGATGCTGCCCTTCAGGAAACAGAACGTATGACAGAAGGTAAATTAGAACTTACAGAGGATGCCAAGACTGAACTAAATGAGAAACTGCTAAGTATAATGGACAAGCTGCATTTGAAGCCAAAGGTTACAATTATTTATTTTTTGCCCGACAAGAAAAAGAAAGGCGGAGCATATGTTACACGGATAGGTTGTGTGAAGCAAGTTGATGAATATGAGCGGGTAGTTATTATGACAGATACTACGAGGATTCCGATTGATGATATATGTCATATTGAAAGTGAATAGGTGAGACTTTATTCTACGGAGTATTTAGTGTACCGGATACAAGAAAATTTATGTAGTGCATAACAGGGCCTTAAAATATGAGGCCGATGAGTTATAGGTGACATACCAGTAAATAAAAAGATGACAGAAGCTTATTAGAAGCAGCAAAAGTTACGAAAAGGATATTTTTGACAAAAAGCTATTGCACTAAGTTGACAAAAGTAATAAAATGACTAGTAATATAAGGGAGGTCATAAATATGTATTCTGAACAGTGTTATGATTTGGGCAGCAAGCGTTCTGCCATTAGAGAATTATTTGAATATGGCAAACAAAGAGCTGCTATAGTAGGAAAGGAAAATGTATATGATTTTAGTTTGGGAAATCCTACGGTTCCGGCACCGGAATGTGTAAAGGATTCGGTGAGAGAGCTGTTGGATACATCCAGTTCTATTGAGGTGCATGGTTATACCTCTGCTCAGGGAGATATACAGCTGCGTACTGCATTAGCAGAGTATTACAACAAAACGTACCAAACCTGTTTTCGTGCAGATAATTTTTATATTACCTGTGGTGCTGCCGCATCTTTGTGTATTACTTTCAGAGCACTTACAGAGTCTAAAGAGGACGAATTTATTGCTATTGCACCATTTTTCCCGGAGTACAAGGCTTTTGTGGAGGGAACAGGAGCGACTTTGAAGGTGGTGAAGCCGGATACTACGTGTTTCCAGATCAATATGGAAGAACTTGGTGCTACTATTAATGTACATACCAAGGGCGTTATTATCAACTCTCCTAATAATCCATCCGGTGTAGTTTACAGCGAGGATACTATAAAGGAGTTGGCAGCATTGTTAAAGGCTAAGGCAGAAGAAATCGGTCATCCGATTTTCCTGATTTCTGATGAGCCATATCGTGAGATTGTATATGATGGTGTAGAGGTTCCTTATGTCACCAAGTATTACGCAGACACTATTGTTTGTTATTCCTATAGCAAGTCACTGTCTTTGCCGGGAGAGCGTATTGGATTTGTGTTGATCCCTGACGAGGCATACGATAGCGGTAATCTATATTATGCAATTTGTGGTGCGGGTCGTGTGCTGGGGTACGTTTGTGCTCCTAGCTTGTTCCAGAAAGTTGTAGCAAGATGCATCGGTCAGACCGGGGATATGAACTTATATAAGATGAATAGAGATATTCTTTACAAAGGGCTGACAGAATTGGGGTATGAGTGTGTGAAGCCGGATGGTGCCTTTTATATGTTTGTAAAAGCCATGGGTGGTGATTCAGTTGCTTTTTGTGAGAAGGCCAAGGAGATGGATTTATTACTGGTTGCAGCTGATGGTTTTGGATGTCCGGGATATGTACGTATATCCTATTGCGTGGACAAGGATATGATAGAACGTTCTATGGGGGCTTTTGCTAAGCTTGCAGCCTATTATCGGGCAGAATAAAGAAATCATAAAAAGAAAGCGATGCGCAGAATGTGCTAAGGAAGGCTACTTCGCAGCCGCAGGTTCGTACATAAGGCGGAACAAGTTCCTCAATTGTTGAGGGCCTTGTTCCGCTTTGTTCTTACATAGGAATGAGGAATCCTTAAAAGTTCCAAGCAGGCTTTTGAGGATTTAATCGTGTTGTCCTGAGTTTCGATAGGAATTTAAAATATAAATACATGAGGTGACAATTAAAATGCCTACCGCTATTCCTGCTGAGGAGTAGAGCGTATTCATGCCGTGGGTAGCAAATGCTTGTTTATCATTTATTACAAAACTGCGCATAGTATAGTAGAGGCTGCCTCCGGGTACTAGCGGAATAATATGTATCAACAAAAACAGTGTAGTCGGAGCTTTGCGCCATCTGGCCAGAAACTCTGCCGCAGCGGTACAAAATACAGAAGAGGCGACATTGGAAAGAAAAACATTTTGTGTGTAGTGATAACAAATCAAGTAAATGGTCCAGCCCAATCCGGATCCGATGATAATATAAGGCAGTTTGTCTTTTTTGAGACTGAAAACCAGAGCAAATCCTATGCTGCCCAGAATGCCTGCCAGTATTTGAATAATATTTGCAATCATGGTAATTCTCCTCCTTTAGACACCGGTTATAATCATGGAAAGAGCAAAGCCCATTGCAATGGCTACTGCCAGTAGAATGCTGTTTAATAGTTTTAATGAGCCGGAAACAAGGTCACCTGTCAGAAGATCACGAAGAGAATTCGTGAGAGCTACACCTGGGATTAACAGCATGACAATACCAATCATTATCTTGTCCATATGTACCGGGAGAGGGGAGAGCTGTAAAATACAAGCAGCCAGTCCGGTAAAGAGAGATAAGAGGAAGGAATGCATCAGGTCGTTGTTTAATCGGTTTTTCAAATGTTTTTCCCAGAAATACAGCAATATACTGATAAAGCTGCAGCAGACAGCATCCAGTGCAGAACCTCCAAAAAAAATGGTAAATCCGAAGGTGGCACAAACATAACCGAGTAAGGTCCTCCGCATGCTTGGTGCTGAAGCCTGTATCACTTGAAGCCTTTTTTCAATTTCCTCAGGTTCCGGAGTGTACTGACATACGTAACGGGAGAGAGAGTTCAATTCTTCCAGCTTATCTAAATTATTGGAAACAGCGGATACTCTGCGGTGCTGGGTAACGATAAGAGGACATCCTTCAGTTCTGTCAGACGTGGTTACCTCCATACTGACAAAAATAGCACTTAAATAAGATGTGACCTCCAGACGTCCATTATAGTAGCTGCGGCATATTCTTGTAATAGTATCTTCTACGCGTATCGTTTCTGCTCCGGCTTTTAGCATGGCAACTCCGATATCCAGAGCAGCTTTGACAATAAGTTCTGGGTTCATATTGGTACCTCAAAATAGTAATGTGATTGGTGATAAAGCAGAAGGAGTTATTGGGCAAAAATATGGTAAATAAATCCTCCTGCAAATTAAAAAATAAAAGGCAGTTGACTTAACAACTGCCTAAATACGTGCGTTAGAAGATTCGAACTCCCGACCTTTTGGTCCGTAGCCAAACGCTCTATCCAGCTGAGCTAAACGCACACGAGTGATGTTCCTCACAACAAAAATTAGTATATAATATTCCTACACAAATGTCAATACATAAATTTTAAAAATAATAAAAATTTCGCATGAATTTTGCATGAAGCTAGTGAAAATCTTTTACAAATCTTGTGCAATATTTGCACAGATGGTTTTTAAATAGCAATTATTGTAAAAGTTTTATAAATTATCATTTCTCTTCATTGACGGGGGTATACTGTAATATTATAATCGTTATATAAAGAATGAGCAAGCAGATTGGCGAAAAGGATGATTATATGACACAAAGAGAATTTATAGATAAATTAAAAGCAGGTTTGAGCGGCAAGGTTTCTGCCGGTACGGTTCAGGAGAATGTTTATTATTATGAGCAGTACTTTGCAGAGGAAATGCGTAAGGGCAGAAGCGAAGAAGAGATTTGTGCATCTTTAGGCGGACCACAGTTAATCGTAAAGGGAATTCTGGAGGCTGAGAAATTCCAAGGCGATAATGCTTATCATACGGATTATAGTGATGCAGTGCATGAAGAGAAGGATTTTCGAAGTACTTCCAGCAGATGGGTGGAGAATATACAGGGATTTCGTATACCGGGTTGGATGATGCTGCTGTTTACCGGACTTATTTTCTTTTTTGTAATAAGCTTGGTAATATCAGTATTTACAGCTTTGGCTCCGTTCATTCTACCTATATGTATCGTTTTATTTGTTGTTCAAATTTTTAAAAACAATTTTTGATGCATAAGACATCATCAGTAGGACATACTACTTTTGTAACCAAATTACGAGGAGGAAGCAGTATGTCTAATCAGTACAATAATAACATGAACAACAACCAGAACAACAATCAGAATAAGAATCAGAACAACAATCAGAACAACAACCAGAACAAGAATCAGAACAATAACAACCAGAACAAGAATCAGAACAACAACCAGAATAAGTACAACGACTAATTACAGTAAAAGGTTGGCAGAAGGGGCGTCTATGGACGCCTCTTTTGCGTTAGAATGGAGTTGACATATGCCCCCTTCATTTAGTAAGATAATACTAGAACCTGAGAAAGAAGTAGGTGTGATGATGAAGAGGATGGAACTGATCGTACCATGTCATTTTGGCATGGAAGCGGTTTTAAAGAATGAAATTATAGATTTAGGCTATGATGTGACGGAGGTGTCTGACGGCAGGGTTACCTTTGAAGGCGATGAGGAGGCAATATGTCGTGCCAATATATGCTTAAGGACAGCAGAGAGGGTTTTGATAAAGGTGGGAAGCTTTCATGCGGAGACCTTTGAAGAGTTGTTCCAGGGGACGAAGGAGCTTCCATGGGAAGCATATATCCCGGTCGATGGTAAGTTCTGGGTTGCCAAGGCGGCCAGTATTAAGAGTAAGCTGTTTAGCCCTTCCGACATTCAGTCTATTATGAAAAAGGCTATGGTGGAACGTATGAAGCAGGTCCATGGCATCAGCTGGTTTACGGAGGATGGCGCCAGCTATCCCGTACGAGTGTTTCTGTTAAAGGATGAGGTTTGCGTTGGTCTGGATACTACCGGAGACAGTTTGCATAAGCGTGGTTACCGTAAGCTTACGGCCAAGGCACCTATTGCAGAAAACTTGGCTGCAGGCCTGATCAAGCTGACTCCTTGGCACGGGGACCGTATTTTGGTAGATCCTTTTTGCGGAAGTGGTACCTTTCCTATTGAAGCAGCCATGATGGCAGCCGGAATGGCACCCGGTATGAATAGACATTTCCTGGCTGAGGCTTGGAGACATATTATTTCTAAGTCCATGTGGTATGATGCAGTGGACGAGGCCAGAGAAGAGGTGGATCTGCAGATAGATACGGACATTCAGGGATATGACCTGGATCCCCACATGGTGGAGATTGCAAGAGCCAATGCCAAGCTGGCAGGAGTGGATAAGTTAATTCATTTTCAACAAAGAAGTGTCAGTGAACTCAGCCATCCAAAGAAGTACGGCTTTATTATTACCAATCCACCATACGGTGAGCGTCTGGAGGACAAAGCGGCTATGATGCCATTGTACAAGACTATATGGCAGCGATATGAACAGTTGGATAGTTGGAGTTTGTATTTGATCACAGGCTTTGAAGATGCGGAAAAGGTATTTGGCCGTAAGGCAGACAAGAACCGCAAGATTTATAATGGTATGATGAAGACTTATTTTTATCAGTATATGGGACCGAAGCCGCCCAAGAAACCGAGAGAGGGAAGATAAATGAGCAGGATTATATTTGCAACAGGCAATGCAGGTAAGCTTCGAGAGGTGAAGGTGATACTTGCAGATTTAGGGATGGAGGTAATTTCTATGAAGGAGGCCGGTGTTACTGCAGAGGCAGAAGAGAACGGTACCACTTTTATAGAAAATGCGATTATAAAAGCCAGAGATATTGCAGTCAGAGTACCGGATGCTATTGTGATGTCCGACGATTCCGGTCTGGTGGTTGATGCGCTGAACGGGGAGCCGGGAATTTACAGTGCCAGATATCTGGGTGAGGATACTCCTTACAGTATCAAAAATGCCAATATTATCAGCCGTCTGGAAGGAATTCCGATGGAGGAACGTACAGCAAGATTCGTATGCGCAATTGCTGCAGTGCTGCCGGATGGCAACGTGCTTACTACACAGGAGACCATCGAAGGTTATATAGGATATGAAGAGCGGGGGAACGGCGGCTTTGGATACGACCCTATTTTTATGGTGCCTGGATATGGTTGTTCTACAGCCGAATTATCAGCAGAAGCCAAAAACGCAATCAGTCATCGCGGCAAGGCATTGAAGGCGATGAAGTTGAAACTGTCAGAAGCCATGGGGAAATAGGCATGAAAGTTTTGATTTGCAGTGATACCCATAGGAAACACAGTAATTTTATTGATGTAGTGGAAAATGAAGGACCTTTTGACCTGCTGATTCATTGCGGGGATACAGAGGGCGGAGAATATCTGATCAGCCAGGCGGCTGGTTGTCACAGTCAGATTGTGGCTGGCAATAATGATTTTTTTGGTGATCTGCCCAGAGAGGTTATGTTTGAATTGGGCGGCAGAAAAGTATGGGTGACCCATGGACATAATTATTACGTGACTCTCAATACCGCCATTATTGCAGAGGAGGCTCAGGCTAGGGGGGTCAATGTAGTCATGTTCGGACATACCCATAGGCCATTAATCGAAGAAGCGGGGGTACTTTGCATCAATCCGGGCAGTATGAGTTATCCCCGTCAGGCGAATCGCAGACCATCTTATATTATACTTACTATTGATCAAAATGATTTCTGGGACCTGCAAATAAAATATTTATAATTTTTAAAAAAGTTATTGACATTTAGCAAAACATATCGTATACTATACAATGTTCTGAGTAAAAGGAACGAGAACGGGGTGTGGCTCAGTTTGGCTAGAGCGCCTGGTTTGGGACCAGGATGTCGCAGGTTCGAATCCTGTCACCCCGAGTTCATGCGGGTGTAGTTCAATGGTAGAACACCAGCCTTCCAAGCTGGTCACGTGGGTTCGATTCCCATCACCCGCTTTTTCTTTTACGAAGTGGGTTGTGGATTGCAGAAGCAATTCATTTACATAAGATACGTATCGGGGTGTGGCTCAGTTTGGCTAGAGCGCCTGGTTTGGGACCAGGATGTCGCAGGTTCGAATCCTGTCACCCCGACTTTCCTTTTCTGATATTATTCATAGTTTTTATGCGGGTGTAGTTCAATGGTAGAACACCAGCCTTCCAAGCTGGTCACGTGGGTTCGATTCCCATCACCCGCTTTTTTTATTGCATAGAAAGTGTTCATTCCTATGTAAATGAAAATCTCCGCGGGAAGAAAATCTATTCCTTATCTCTATAACGGCTGGGAGAGCAGCCCACCAGTTTCTTAAAAATCCGGCTGAAGTACAGCGGATTACTATATCCTACGATATTGCCGATTTCCTGAATGGAGTAATCGGTGCCTTCTAATAGTTCTTTAGCTTTATTAATTCTCACAGAAGCAATATATTGTAAAGGTGTCACACCCATGTAACGTTTAAAAATACGAATTAGCCAACAGACGCTCATATGTCGGTTGGCAGCATAGTCTTCTATGCAGATATCCTGAGCATAGTATTCGTTAAAATAGTGTACAATTTCTTCGATTTCTGTGGCATGATTGTATTTGGTGGATAAGTTTTCCAGATGACTGCGCTGCACGTTGGTGAGGAGTTGGCGGAAATACAGCACCAGCAATTCTTCGTAACATGGACGCTTTAACTGCAGTTCCTGGATTATATGTTTAAAAATGTCTATACAATTAACAGTGTTGCCGCAAGAGACTACGTGTGCCCGATCAAAACCGATATGGTCTAAAAGCTGTCCTGCTTCCCAACCGGTAAAATGTATCCAACAAATTTCTGGTTGGTCTTCGAGAAAATATTCATAATATTGAACCTGGCCCGGCCGGTATAGTGCAATATGTCCTGCCGGTACTTCCAATTCTTCCCCATCAAAATAAAAATAAGCCTTTCCGGAAGCTACATACAACAGCTGATAATCTTTACGTCCCAGAGGCCGGGTGGTGCGGGCAAACTTACGGTGCATCAGCCGGTAAATACCACAGCTGGTTACTACCAATGGATGCTCCTCATCTACAATATCAATGTCTTCTGTTAAATATCCTGTAATGGAATACATATATCCCTCCGATTTTCTCCATATATTAAAAGCCAGAATGCGTAACTATATTACATGTATTTTTCTTATTGTATCATTTTGTGCATGTATTGTCCAATATTGGATATGGTTTTTTGCGAATAATTTATTATAATAAATATAATAGGGCCAGCGGATAAATGTCGTAGAATACGCACTTTATGGGATTACATTCTACGGTGTTTACAATTGCCTACTTTTGACCTGAAAAGGAGAGATTACTATGTTCATTCCAAAGTATTTTGAAGATTTATCGGTACTGCATTTAAATACCATGCCAAATCGTTCGTATTACATTCCTGCTTCTAAGCAGCTTGCAAATCCGGTGGAAGGACGGGGCGAGTCAGAACGTTTTGTATTACTGAATGGACAATGGAAGTTCCGCTATTTTGAAAGCATTTATGATATGAAGGAAGCTTTTTATGAGGCTGACTATGACACTGCAGGCTTTGATACCGTAACAGTGCCGGGAGTATGGCAGAATTATGGCTATGACCGCCATCAGTACACTAATATCCGATACCCATTTCCAATGGATCCGCCATATATTCCTTATGAGAATCCTTGCGGAGCATACGTGCATACTTTTACATATTACAAGGATGAGGCTGCACCGAAAGCATTTTTGAATTTTGAAGGTGTGGATTCCTGTTTTTATATGTGGCTAAATGGCAGCTTTGTGGGATATAGTCAGGTGTCTCATTCTACCAGTGAATTTGAGGTGACGGATTATTTGCAAGAGGGAACCAATAAACTGGCGGTGCTGGTGCTGAAATGGTGCGACGGAAGCTACATGGAGGACCAGGACAAATTCCGTATGAGCGGTATTTTCCGGGATGTATATTTATTGAGACGCCCAAAGGAGGGTGTATTTGATTATTTTGTGAAAGCACTGCCTGGTGAGGATTACAAGAGTGGAAATGTGGATATCAGCTTCACTTATCAGAACCAGTCTGTGGATACCGTAGTTAAATTACTGAATAATCAAGGGGAGATTGTGGCCCGGGGTGAAGTTATAGGCGGCAAGATTTCATTCCAAATAGAGGATGCATGCCTGTGGAATGCGGAAAAGCCATATCTGTATACCCTGGTTATTGAAACGGAAGAAGAAGTGATTACAGATTATGTAGGTATTCGTGATATTTGTGCCCGGAATGGTGTTATTTACATTAACGGAGTGAAGGTGAAATTTCATGGTACCAATCGTCATGACAGCGATCCGGTGACCGGCTTTACTATCAGCATGGAGCAGCTGAAAAAGGATCTTATTTTGATGAAGCAGCATAATATCAATGGTATTCGCACCAGTCATTATCCGAATGCACCTTGGGCCTATTTATTATACGATCGTTTGGGTTTTTATGTCATTGACGAAGCGGACAATGAAAGTCATGGACCTAATGGAATTTATTTTAAACTGGGTAAGACCTGGTTTGAAAATGCGACAAATTGGGGTGAGGCTATTGCAGATAATCCTATATATACAGAGTCTACGGTAGACAGAACGCAAAGATGTGTGGAACGGGACAAGAATCGTCCAAGTGTAGTGATCTGGTCCATGGGTAATGAGTGCGGATATGGGTGTACCTTTGAGGAAGCTTTGCGCTGGACAAAGGACTTTGACCCTACTCGTCTGACACATTTTGAAAGTGCTCGTTATGTAAGAGACACCCATGATTTTGATTACAGCAATCTGGATACTTATAGCCGCATGTATCCTAGTGTGGATGAGATGCGTAAGTACATGGAAGAGGACGGAAGAAAGCCCCTTTTATTGTGTGAATATTGCCATGCCATGGGTAATGGCCCGGGAGATTTAGAGGATTATTTTAAGGTGATTCATGAATACGATTGTGCCTGTGGCGGATTTATCTGGGAATGGTGTGACCATGCTATTGATATGGGAAAAGCCATCAATGGTAAAAAGGTTTATGCATACGGCGGTGACCACGGCGAATATCCTCATGACGATAATTTCTGTATGGATGGTCTGGTGTATCCGGATCGTACACCGCATACCGGTTTATTGGAATTTAAAAATGTCCATCGTCCTGCTCGGGCAGTAGCATTTGATCAGACGAAGCAGGAGCTTATGCTGCACAATTACATGGATTTTGTAAATCTGAAGGATTATGTAACTATGCAGTATGAGGTGAGCTGCGATGGTATTGTTGTAGGCCATGGAAGTATTGAGGAAAATTATCTGGATATTCTTGCTCATGAGGAGAGAATGGTTCCGGTTTCTTTTGCGGTGCCTGAAAAGGGTAAATGCTTCTTGAAGCTTACTTACTTCCAAAAGGAGGCTACAGAGGTGCTTCCGGCAGGTTGGGTGCTGGGCTTCGAAGAGATAGCTGTTGAGACCGGAGAAAATGTAAATCAGACTGTCAAAGCGTTGTTTTACAATAATGCAGAAGCAGTAGAGACCGATGAGAGTGGACTGACAGCGGTGGATACAGCACAGTCTTATGAAACTGTGTTAGGAGTAGACAAAGCAATCAATACTTGTGATGCAGCGCAGAAATCAGATGAAATGATATGGGAGCGGAAGTTTGAACCGGTGGTAGAAGAGGATGACCGCTATGTGACTGTATGTACGGATACATTCCGATATGTATACAATAAATTTACCGGTGTGTTAACGGAAATGGTTTATCAAAACCGTTCTCTGTTAAAGCGGCCGATGGAGTATAATATCTGGCGAGCACCTATTGATAATGAACGAAATGTAAAAGATGAGTGGATGCGTGCCCAATATGACCGCACTATCACCAGAGGATATGAGACCAAAGTCAGCAAAGAAGGCAATTGTGTGAAAATAGCTACCACCCTTTCTCTGACAGCAATTTATATCCAGAGAATATTACATATTACTGCTGTCTGGACCATTGGTAGAGATGGCTGCATAGATGTAGCTATGGATGTAACCAAGAATCCTGAATTTCCGTTCCTGCCTAGATTCGGTCTGCGTATGTTCCTTCCAAAATCTATGAGCAGGGTGACTTATTGTGGTCTTGGTCCGGTGGAAAGCTATATCGACAAGAGGCATGCCAGCTATCATGGACTCTTTAACACAGATGTAAAGGCCTTACATGAAGATTATTTGCGTCCTCAGGAAAATGGCAGCCACTATGATTGTGACTATGTAACTGTAACAGACGATAAGGTATCACTGACTGCAGCAGGACAGCAGACCTTTTCCTTTAATGCTTCCGTATATACACAGGAAGAACTGACGGCAAAGGCCCATAATTATGAACTGGCGGAGTCCCCATATACTGTGCTGTGTATTGACTATTGCCAAAGCGGTGTGGGTTCTAACAGCTGCGGCCCGGATCTTGCAGAGGCTTACCGACTTAATACGGAGCAGTTCTCCTTTGGAGTAAGGCTTGTGCCTAAGGTGGAATAGGGAAAATTCCATAAAGGGGAAATGGGTAAAATCCTGTTAACTAATTGAAATTTTCAAAATATTCTGTTAAAATAATACGAAAATAGCGTAAGGAAAGTTCTGGATCCGGTGCCTGTCGGACTCAGGTACTTTCCTTATTTAGCCCAAATTCCAGGAAAGGACTTTTACGAATATGGAAGCAAGTTTATTCACAATCTCCAATGGAGAATTAGCAGTGCAAATTAATTCTTATGGTGCCACATTGTGGTCTATCAAGGACATGGCAGATGGGACAGAATACCTGTGGCAGGGGAATGGCCAATATTGGAAAGACAGATCACCTAATATTTTCCCATACGTTGGAAGAATGACAGGTAAACGTTATATGTTAGAGGGGGAGGAATATACCATGAATATTCATGGATTTGCCAAGGATACTCAATTTGAGATTTTGGATGAGCAGAAGGACTCCGTAACCCTTCGAATGAAGGACAGCAATGAGACATTAGAGCAGTATCCGTATCATTTCCTGTTTGATATTACATATAAGTTGGAAGGCAGAAAGCTGATTATCACATTCCATGTAGAGAATCAGGATGACAGAGCTATGTATTTCGGAATCGGAGGACATCCGGGATTCAATGTGCCTTTAGAAGAAGGATTGGAATTTACAGATTATTATCTGGAGTTTGAGAAGGATTCTCAGCCGAAAAGAATATGCTTTTCAGAAAATAAATATGTAACCGGAGAGTCAATTGCTTATTCCTTAGAAGATGGCAATAAATTGCCACTTCATCATAGTATGTTTGATGATGATGCTATTGTGCTTCATGACGTGGAATTAAAGGTGACTTTGAAGTCTGATAAAGGAAGTAAGGCTGTAAGAGTGGAGAGCCCGGACATGGCTTATTTGGGCTTTTGGCATACAAACTGTACAGATGCCCCTTTTGTATGTATAGAACCATGGGGAGCATTGCCGTCCCGAGAGGGTATTGTGGAGGATTTAGCCACCCAGCCGGGGCTTATTAAGCTGGAAGCCGGAGCAGCTTATGACAATGTTTGGAGCATCGAAATTTAATGGCGTGTGAATGAAAAGATTTTTGAATATGCGGAAGAATAAGTGGATTTTATTATATGCAGTGATAAGTTTTTGTGTCATTCTATTAAATATAATAGCCTGGAACAGCACTGACTTTTGTGATGCTTACATTGCTGCAGTTTTTCCTGTTTGGGTGAATACATACGGAAGGCTTACGGGACTCTTCCCTTTTTCCGTAGGTGAGATTATGCTGGTACTGGGGGCAGTGCTTGCTATTTTGGCAGTGGTATTGTGGGTTTTCGCTTTTGTGAAGCGTTTTAAAAGGGCAGTGCAGAGATTTTATGTGTTTGTGGCCTGGGTAGTACTGGGAGTAAGCCTGATTATGACCCTGAATTGCTTTATTTTGTATCATGCATCTACTTTTTCCGCGACATATTTTGGGCGGAATTATGAAGATTACAGTCTGGAAGAATTGATTGCGGTGCGAAACCTGGTAGTGGAGGAGTGTAATCGTCTGTCTTCTTTGGTAGAAAGAGATGAAGAAGGCCGTATCATATACAATGAAGATATGGGGGAGAGGGCTGTTCTATGTATGCAGCAACTGGGTCAGACTTATGACCGGCTTGCAGGATATTATCCCCAGCCGAAGCCTTTATATATGTCTGATTTCTTTAGTCAGCAGTATATGTGTGGTTATTATTTTCCTTTTTCTATGGAGGCTAATTATAATCAGGTGATGTATTTGATGAACAAGCCGTCCACCATGTGTCATGAACTGGCACATTTGAAGGGGTATATTTTTGAAGATGAAGCCAATTTTATCAGTTTTCTGGCCTGCATTCAGTCTGAGGATATTATATTTCAATATAGTGGGTATCTGAGCGTGTTAAATTACCTGGATAATGATTTTTATAAGGCCATTGGCAAAGACAGGGAGAGGTATCTTTCAGAACCGGTGATTCTTGCCCAGGTGCATACAGATAATGTTTTTGTGACCCGGGAGGAGTGGGACCGTATTAACGGCAAAGCTTTGATTGACACGGAAACGGTGGACAAGGTATCTGACATAGTGGTAGACACCACCTTAAAAGTAAATGGTGTGACAGACGGCAAAATCAGCTACAATCGAGTGGTATCCTTATTGCTGCAATACTATACCCCAAAAGAAGAATTTCTGATTTTGCGGTAAAAAATAAAGAAAACATAGAGAAGCAAAATAAAAAAAGGGGCATCGCCTCCTCAGTCTGTTATCCGGTTGGATAAACAGCACCGGTGGGAAGGATAGCCCCTTTTGTGGCAGATAGTACATCATGAAGGAGTAGTGGCACTTATTCCGATTTGTTTAATCCGGAATTTGTCTGCCTTCATGATTCATATGATAATTTTCCCTGTGAATAAGTTGGGAAATCGGTACAAATTCATACCCCATTTCTTTCAGAGTTGTGATCATGGTATCCAGTGCAGCAGCGGTGTATTTGGCACCGTTATGGCAAAGGATGATACTGCCATTGCTCAGATGTTTATGCTTGGTAACTGTATTGACAATGGATTCTGTGCCGTAATCTTTCCAGTCCAGGCTGTCACGGTTAGATATAAAAGTAAAGATAATTATTTTGGGGTTATTTTCATCGAAATACTTCGATGTTTTTCAAAGAAAAAGATACTGCCCAAGAAGAACAGCATCTAAATACTTCTATATATTTATAATTCAAATCTATATATGCATTTCTCGGTTTCGCCTCTATCACGCATATCACTATCTTGTGGTAATTCTACAATTTCCAAAAGTTCTCCTTTTGCGTATTCACAAGTTTTTCTAGAAGCATAATTATCAGGATTGCAAGTGATAATAACATATTCTAAACTATGTTTTTTTGCTAATTCAAATAACAATAAGCAGGCTTTACCTGCATAGTGATGACCACGATATTCTTCATCTACACTATAACCAATATTTCCGCCAAAATATAGTTTATCATTATGACCGATACGCAAATCACAAACGCCCATTTTTGTACCATTATGATTACAAATAGCAAAGTGGTATGCTGGCACCCAACCTTTTTCTGTATCTCCTTCAACTGCCTTTTCTAAAACTAGTTTTATCTCGTCATTCTTTAAAAATGTAGTATCTAAAAACATTGTAATAACCTCCACTTTCAAATTTAATAAAATCTATTATATCAAATCTTCTCGATTATTCAATCCGTTTTTATCGGCTTCTTTCTTGCTGATTTATGACCTCATAAGCCTTTTGTCTGTTCTTGCGTTCAAGTTCAGCCTTTTCATCAAGCAACTTATTATATTGTTCCGCTAGTTCATTGTATTCTTTAACCATATCATCAAGTTTGTGGTTAAGTTCTTCTTTTTCCTTTTCCATAGCCTTTTTATATTCCTTTACCGATAAATTACCGCCTTTTTTAGTTTCTGTTTCTTCATAACTTTCAATATCAAAATCGTGATTTTGCAAGATAATAGGCATTATTTTATGAATTGATGTAATAAAATCTCTTGTTATCAAGGTTTTAGAACTTAGTTTGTTATCAATTATCGGACATAGGCATAAATGTAGGTGTCCTAATCCCGCTTCATCGCTATGAAAAATACATTCAAGAATATTATCTTCTCCCAATCTTGCTCCCATATATTTTAGAATAAGATTGTTATATTCATCTATTCTATCTGCGGGAAGTTCATCGGGGTAAGAAAATATGCATTCCGTAAGCCAGTTACTTGCTTTTGTAATTCTACCACCATAAGCAACAACTTTTTTATCAATAAGATTTTTACAATCTTTAAAAAGCGTTTCTTTTGGTGCTACATATATGCGATTGTTTGCACTTTTTTCAGTATCAATATCAGGATTACTATGATAGTGCTTGTTCATGCGTCTGTTATGTTTATCAATCGCACATATTTGGCTTGCCTTGTAGTTTTGACAGTGAAAACTAAACTTAGCCATAAAATTCCTCCTTTCCAACACCGAAAACAAGACCGCCTAAACTTCTATATCTTGTTTTCAAGGTGTAACCCGCTATACCTTGCCTTTGGTCAAGGTGCGGGTTATCTTTCTTCGTTTGTTGTTTTTCTTTGGTATAATTCCACTTTATCAAAATTATCTTCTGTATCTGTTGGAAGTTGCTTTTGACATTCTTCAATACAATCTTGTGATAATGCTTCAATTAAAAAATCAATAGAAGCATTGTAAAAAGTATCATCATCACATTCTTTTAATTTTCCCATTTTATTCCACCTCCTTACTATTAGTATGCCTTTTGGCTTGTTGATAAGGTATAAAATTTATACCCTCAAAAAAATCATTTTTCGATACGTTCAAAAAAAACAATAAAATTTTTAAAAGTTTTCGTTCAAAACTGTTTCTCATCTGTCATATTGTTTATGACAAGTAAATAAATTAAAAAAGCCACCGCTTTGGTGGGGGTAGTTGGTGAAGCAATTACAAGGACAAAGACAGTTCTAAACTGTAAAGTTTTTTATATATGGTTCTGATGTGCTTCACCACATCGGAACTTTTTTAATGGGTGTAAGATAAGAAGAAACATCACCCAAACGAAACAAAATGTTAAATGTCTTCGGCGGACAGCCTCAAAAATAATGCCGAACCAAGTGAGGGCGACTTGATTATCGAAAGATAATGAACGGCTACGGCATTGGATGACGTGTGCATTATATGAAAAGTGTAATGCAGTCTGGTACATATGAAAAACAAGGGCACGTTGCGTATAGTAATTAAATGATCGACTTTGGTGGTATCGCCATATTACTGTTATGTATAGAAAATGAAACATCTCCGAAGTGTGCGGGGTTAAACACACTCACAGGCGAAAATTGTTTTATTACAGACTTGACCATTCGCAATCGTAAAAAGTATAGATATTTTTATATTTTTGGTTGCGAGTGGTCAAGACTTTCTCTCATTATTTGACTAGGCGAAAAGGTCGGTTTTACTGGTTAAAAGAAAATGATTGTTGAAACTGAACTTGTGAAGTTTCAACGCTGAAAGGGTAGGGGGAAACCGCAGAGTGTCCCCCGCTTTCTTCTTTTGGTTCTTTTCTTCTTTAAACAAACGAAAGCAGGGGTTTTTATGCCTCTGCTTTCATCATTTTAAATATTCCATATAATCTCAAAATTGTTAATGTCATTTGTCAATTTGATTTTATCAATCAGCAAAGACACAACTTCGCGTTTTTGATCTTCACGCAAATCTTCATAAACAATGCCTCTTTCAAATTCTTCCCTAATATTTATATTAGAAGAAAAATAAGCCTTTGTTACATTTGCGGCGGTTTTGTTCATTTGGTGCTTCAATTCTAGTTGATTTAATTCTGTTTGCTTCTTTTCAATCGCAGAAGCAACCGCTTCGGCGGTTAATTCACTATGCAAAGATAACTCAATCAGTTTATCAATATCGGCTTTGATAACTTCCATTTGTTCTTCAATTTCAGCATTTTCAACCGCCTTTTTATATCGTAATTCTTCCATATTATCAAGTTGCTTTTGTATTTCCTTGCCAACCGCTACTTGTAAATCATAGAAGTCAATCTTATTATATTTTTCTTTGCAGGTGTGTAGGCTACGATTTCCATAACAATCTAAATATGGTCTTCCGTTGGTGCTTTTACTATATGACTTAATAGCATAACCGCAACAACTACATTTTAATTTTCCACTTAATTCTTCCAACACACCGCCAGCGTTGGCTCTTGCAAACTGTTCATTTCTTGCAAGGCGGTTTTGGACATTGATATAAGCAATACTAGGAATAAAACCCTCAAAATTAGTTAAATATATGCTTTGTTCTTTCATTGTGGTGTATTTTCTTATATTGGCATTACCTACTTTTTTACCAATAACGTGGGCGCTTCGTGTTCCGTCCCATTGTGCCTCATCATTTAAGAAGTTTATCTTTCTTGTTTTGAAGTAGGCATATAGTGTTTGGTCTGCTTCAACATAAATCGGGTTCTGTAATATCTTTGATACTGTTACACTATCAAATACATCTCGTTTGTGTGGTTTGTAGCCTTTATCATTTAGCCAACGGGCAACCTCGCCAAGCGTACAACTATCAACACCACCATATAAAGCAAAAGCAGCACATACTGCTTCAATTTCTTTATCAATCGGTATAAGTGTAGGCTTGTTATATTCGTTTCTTCCATTCTTAAAGCCAAAAGGTGCAGGCCCACCCGCCCAATTTCCAGTTTGTGCAGTTCGATAATAGTAATTATCTTTTACACGCTTTTGTATATTCTTGCGTTCCATTTCAGCAAATATTGCAAGCATCCCCATAGCACTCTCGCCAAATGGATTGGTTGTATCAACTGGCTCTGTTACACTAACAATATTGCATTTATGGTTTTGCATCACTTCCCATAAATCATAGAAATCTTTAATACTTCTACTTATTCGGTCTATTTTATAAACAACGACCAGTTCTATCTTATCGCTTTCGATGTCCTGAATAAGTTTTTGAAGTGCTGGACGCTCCGTATTTTTACCACTATAACCTTTGTCTTCGTAAATAATAGCCTTAGGGACTTTTTCTCGACATTTTTCAATTTGTCCTTCAATGCTTAGGCTTTCTTTTTTGTCTATTGATTGTCTTGCATAGATTGCATTCTGTCTTTTCATTGGCATACCTCTCCTTATTGATAAACTCTAATAACCTCATATAGATAGCCAGTTTTTCATCTTGTGTAAGGTTTTTAAATGTGTTTATAATCACATATATACCTTTCAATGATAATCTTACT